>CAMTVO010000036.1:0-6719 GCA_947085205.1 uncultured Nitrospiraceae bacterium | reverse complement strand
GAGTTTGTCATTCCCACGAAAGTGGGAATCCAGGGTTTCCCGTGAAAACGGGAACCTAATTCCTTTGTATAGTTCCCCGCTTTTGCGGGGACAAGTCTGGATTCCCGTTTGCACGGGAATGACGACTTTTGCAAGAGCCTCAATATTATCCAGTTTTTTTGTTACATTAATGTTACAGGAATATTACAATTCTGTTAAAAACCCTTTTCTTCTCTCTTAAGCAGGTCTTCTATCTTCACTCCGACCTCTGCATGTCCTTCAAATATAGTTCCTGTCTTTTTCTTTGCAAATCTTTCCTCTGTCAGTTTATATGCCTTTGCAGGAAGCGGGATATATTTCGCCTCCTTTACCAGTTTTGCAGCATTCTTAAGATAGTATTCCACAAACTCTTTGACCTCCGGCTTTTCTGCCGCCTTTTTGCTTACATAGACAAACAACGGCCTCGAAAGGGGCTGGTATGTGCCGTCCATAATGGTCTGCTCTGTTGGAAACACCTCTTTGCCTGTTTTGGGATTTACTATGGAAACAAGTTTTAATTTAGCCTTGTTCTCCTCATAGTATGCAAGACCGAAAAATCCAAGGGCATTTTTATCTCCGGATATTCCCTGAACAAGCACATTGTCGTCTTCGCTGGCTGTAAAATCGCCCCTTGAGGACTTTGCCTTGCCGACAATGGCCTCTGTGAAATAGTCAAATGTGCCTGAATCCACGCCTGCTCCGTAAAGTTTTAAAGGGGCGTCAGGCCATTCGGCTTTCACATGATTCCATTTTGTGATCTTGCCCCCGGCAGCAGGCTCCCATATGGTTTTCAGTTCTGCAACAGTCATTGACTTTACCCATGTGTTTTTCGGATTCACCATTACTGCAAGGCCGTCATAGGCAATAGGAAGCTCTATGAACTCAATACCGTTTCCCTTGCATACATCCATCTCTTTTTTGAGTATTGGCCTTGATGCATTGGCCATGTCTGTTTCACCCCTGCAGAATTTCTTGAATCCTCCTCCTGTGCCCGAAATGCCGACCGTAACCTTAACCGCACCCTTTTTTGCCTTTTGAAACTCTTCCGCCACCGCCTCTATTATCGGATAAACCGTGCTTGAGCCGTCTATCTTTATTAGCTTTTTAGCAGCCATTGCCGGCATTGTGAATGCCGCTGCCATAACCATGAGGGCAATTAAGCCCAAAACAATCTTTTTAAACATCTTCAATCCTCCTTTTTAAATACTCTTTTTATTTGATATCAAAACTACCTTGAGACCACAGGACTCCTTTACTGACTCTGTTATATCACCTCCTCCTTTTGTTGCTGGATTGAATCTACAGGCCTGCGATTTGAATTTTGCCGAACTCATGCTTTAATACTATACAAAAAGAATGGTTAAATCAGTATTAAGGGAATGTTAAATTTATATTACAGAGAACTTATCGGCTGTAACTGTTTCTCTTGAACATCTCTGCAAGGTCTGAAAACCATTTGTCCGAAATCATTTGTTCAAGTGTCATGGATGTCTTTTGCATCCAACTCGGATAAGAGTCCGTTATCCCTGGCATATTCTGCTGGTCAAGTGTGCCGATGGCATCGTCAAGACTTACAGCTATGAGTTTACAGGGAGTGCGGGCAAGATATTCGTATATGGCAAGACATAGATCGGGAGTGACCAAGTTTGGAGTTTGGAGTTCAGAGTTTGGACTCAAGATGCCTTGTGCCTTCAGGGCTTCGAGAAGAAGTTTTTTGTCCTTTTCTCTATCATTTATATGCTGTTGCCATGCATTTTCATCAGGATACATATTTAATCGCTTTTTTATTTCGATGTCCCGCCCGAACCACCAGCCATAAATTGTGGGAAGATCGTGAGTTGTGACTGCACACAATGCCATTTCAGGATATCTTTCAGGAGGAGTGAAGGATGGGTCAGGATAGTTCCTTTCAAAATACAGGAGCCTGTAAGAAAGCATGCTGAATCTGGAGAGGGTTTCGCGTACATTCTCACCTATAGTTCCGAGGTCTTCTGCAATTACCATTGTCTTGTTTCTGACACTTTCCAGTGCAATAATTCTGAGAAGGTCTTCGGAAGGGAATTTTATATACGCTCCCTGAGAGGCAGGCATCCCCTTTGGTATCCAGAACTGCCTGAACATTCCGAGGGCATGGTCTATCCTCAGTGCGCCGAAATGTTGCATATTTTTCCTTATTGTCTGGATGAAAAATTCATATCCTGATTCTTTAAGCCTTTCCGGAACAAGCGGCGGGAATCCCCAGTTCTGCCCTGTTGGGTTAAAGTCATCAGGAGGTGCGCCGAGATCTATTTCATCTGCAATAATATTCTGGAAGTTCCACGCATCGCTTCCGCCGCCGATGGAGCCGATTGCAAGGTCGTGATAAATCCCGATAGACATGCCGAGTCTTTCGGCCTGCAATGAAATATCCTCGAGTTGTTTGTCTATCAGCCATTGAATATAGGAATAAAAGAGCATCTCCTTTTCGTTAGCCTTCCTGAATTCCTTAATCGCATTCGACGATGGATTACGGTATTCCTCAGGCCACTCATGCCAACCCTCTCCAAACTCTCTATAGAGCGCCATGTATGTTGAAAAGTATTCGAGATTTTCACCTTCTTCCGTTATGTATCGTCTGAACTCCTCTATCCTGTCATTCCCGCGCAGGCAGGAATCCAGTTCCTCTTGTATAGTTCCCTGCTTTTGCAGGGACGGTGCATGGATTCCTGCTTCCGCAGGAATGACATTGCATAGCATTAGTTTTTCGTAAAAGACCTCAAAGGAGTGCCTTAGAAGCATTTCTTTTAATGAAGCGACTTTTTCATAATCTATCAAATCTTCTTTTCTTAATTCGTTTAAGCTATCTTGTATTCCTTTCTCATGAGCCATAAGTTCTTTGACTTCAGGAATATTTTCTATGTCAAGGTAGATGAAGTTTTTATAGAGCCTGCTGACAGGAGAGTATGGGCTTATACCGAAAGGTTTTCTGTTAGGTATTGCATGCAGGGGATTTATTCCGACAAAACCGCCTTTTAAGTCAGAAATCCATTCGACCAGTTTTTTAAGGTCGCCGAAATCTCCTGAGCCCCAGTTTGAGAATGAACGTATGGAATAAAGGTTTACCGAAAGCCCCCATGTCTTTCCATGCTCTAATTCAGCAGGCAGCCGACATGTATCTGGCGTTATGATGACTCTCGACTTTCCGGATATCTCGGTCTCCGGAGTCTTGCATAATGACGACACCGTATAGTAGCCGATGTTCCTATCTCCTTTATCTTTCAAGTCTGTTTTGATGTATCTCCTGCCGTTTATCCGGCGCTGATCCGAAACCGTTATGGAATTTCCTTCGAGGATGAATTCGTCTCTTTGTCCGCTTTCATTCTCGAATGACCATGAAATCGACAACTCACTTTCCTTGCCTTCTTCGATTGGGATATAAATAGGAATCGTCAGCGGTTGATTATTTGCGGATACAACCTTTACCGGTTCGATAAATCCGTTCCACGGGCGAGTCTTGAGATCTACTATCTCTTTTCGGATATTCTCCTCGGAATCGAGATTCAGCTTCATTGTCCTGAGGACTGCCTTTTGGGTTTCGATGGGAACAGTATGTTTATTGCCGAATATATCCCAGTATTCAGGGACAATCCCGCAAAGGTCTGCCAATTCATTAATTAGTCCGTTGATTAGTTCGTCAGAGGAATGCATATCTTATAAGTTTAGCAGATTATAAGGCAAGAGACAAATCCAAGGGTCCCCAAAGACAGGTAAAGGTAAAGGTAGAGGTAAAGGTAAAGAAAAAACTCAAAGAAACATGCATGTTGGAAAATTTTTTCATCTTTACCTTTACCTTTACCTGTCTTTTTGGGGTGGTAGTGTCGTGCTATCCGAGGAACTTCCTTATGTGGGCTGCTTCCACAAGCATGCCTTGCAAGTTGGCGCTGTCTTTGTCTTTGACAGCCTTTATAATCCTTGATGTGATTGCCTTATGCTCAGGGTTAATCTTATAATCACCCCAGTCCAGTTTAAGAGACGATTTTACTTCGTCAGGCAGTATGCCGAGGACATCTTCATTGAAATATGACATGGCAGTCCTCATATCGAACATAAAGTTCACATGCATGTCTTTCATACAGGCAATATCTTCTGGTGTTAGCACATTTAAGCCCAGTATTTCAGGGGGGAGTCCTATGGAATAGCATGCGGCACAAAAACTGATAACTCTTGGAAGCGTCACTTTTCCCACGCTCCTTGAGTATCCAAAGAGTCCTACATGGAGTTTTCGCATCCTTCTTCTTGGGACAAAACCGGCAAGGTGATTTATTATCGGAGCAAGATGCTCTATAAGCCTCCTGTATTCTGACGACACCTTATCTATAATCTCCAAGCACTTGCCTTCATCCACATCATAGCCTCTCATCATCTGAGACGATTCCAGTTTGTTGATTGCAGAAATCACAGATGGAACAGGATTGTCATATTTAAATGCCGATTGTATGGTAAATGTCTGCACATCGGGATATTCCTCCAATACCATATCAACTGTGTCAGGAGAAAGATGTCCTCTGAAGGGGGCAGAGCCGGCGCCCAGAATGGGATATATTTTAACCCCTGTCTCTTCGGAGAATCTTCTCAATCGCTGAAGGGCAATCTTATTGCAGAGTACGGCGCTCACCATCCCGTAATTCATAGCCGGGTCTGACCTGGCAATAAATACCCTCTGGTGCCTGATGTCTTTGTCTTTTAAGTATTCTCTCATGATGCTGTGCGCCTCAAGCATATGCTCTTTATCTTCAAAAAGGGGAATAACATTAATAGTTTCAGGCTTGCATTCGCCTATCCATTCGGAAATGGTTATATCGCCGGGATAAAAGGGCTGATTCTGTTTGCCGACAACAAAGTCCTTGTAATAGTGATATACCCTGTTCAGGCTTTGGAATGACATGGTCATGGGAAGAATGACCTCAAAGATGGGAGGAATCTCTTTTCCATAAAAAAGCCTTGCAGCATCACATGAGCGAGGGATGCTTTCGAGGGTCTCCACGAGAACCTTAGCCTCCTGCTTTTCCACATCAGGATTAGGAACCCTGACCGTAAGGAAAACATCCTCTCCTAATTTTGATTGCTTAAAGAAATGTTCGTATTTTGTGAGTAGCTTTCTTACTACAAAGTCATCCACCTCTTTACCCTCGCAGTCCCACATCTGCTCGTCGCAGCCAAGGTGAGAAAAGGCATAATATGCCTCCTGAATTTCATCATCCCCTGACATATCCTGACTCTCTGCAAAGAAGGGCAGAAGAACATTGTCTGGATGCTGTGTGGACATTACACGAGGGATTTTCATAGCTCATTTTATCATATACTCACTTTTTTTTGTGCATGTTTCTGAATCGCAGCCAGGACAATGACCCTTTTTCTTCCATATGGAACGGTATAAGAGATAGAGCGCTCCGCTTATAATGAATGTCATCCACACTATATCCGTAAATCCCATATTAACCTCCCTTAATCAGTGTCAGTTTTCAGTGGCAGTGTCAGGTTACAGACACAGACACTAACCACTGACACTTTTTTACCCTAATCCCAACAATCTTCCACCCTGATAAATCACAAATACCACAACCCAAGCCAGAATCATCTGATACGCAAAGGCTATGCCGAACCACTTCCATGTGCCGAACTCCTGCCTCATCGCTATGGCAACCACAACGCACGGCATATATAAAAGAACAAAGACCATGAAAGCATAGGCGCTTAAAGGTGTAAATGCTCCCTGGACTACTGACTTTAGTCCGGGCTGTCCCTCGTCTTCCTCTGCCGTGATGCTTGCTATGCCAAAAGTTGAAAAGACATTGACAGCGGCATCTTTCGTTGCACTTGCGAAGGATATAGCGATTCCTTTCATATCCTCTGTAAATGTTGGTGTCTTTTCTTCTGACTCCTGACTACTGGCTCCTGACTCCTCCTTTGTTACATAAATCTCTCCCATTGTTCCGACCACAATCTCTTTTGCAATTATTCCTGTTATCAATGCAGATGCAGCTTCCCAGTTGCCAAATCCAAGGGGTTTAAGGGCTGGCGCGATTATCTGTCCTGCCCTGCCGAGATATGAATCTTTTTTGCTCTCAACACCCCACGGCAGATTGAGCAAAAACCACACAAGTATTGATACGGCGAGTATATAAGTCCCTGCCTTTATCAGAAAATGCTTTCCCTTTTCCCATGTATGGATCATAAGGCTTCTAAAGGACGGCATTCTGTAAGGCGGCAGCTCCATGATGAACATGGGGGCTTCGCCTCTAAAAAGCGTTCTTTTAAAAATCATTCCCATTAAAACAGCAAGGGCTATCCCCATTACATACAATGACCATAGAACAGTTCCAGCGCTTGCCGCAAAGAAGATGCCTGTAAAAAGCACATATACCGGAAGTCTTGCGCCGCAGGACATGAGGGGTATCAGCAGTGCTGTTAATGCCTTGTCTTTAGGGTTTTCAAGAGTCCTTGTCGCATAGATTGCAGGCACATTGCAGCCGAAACCCAGAAGCATCGGTATGAACGATTTGCCGTGAAGGCCGATTGTGTGCATTGCCCTGTCCATTACAAATGCAGCGCGTGCCATGTAGCCGCTACCCTCAAGAAATGTGATGAAAAACATCATCGCGAATATCACTGGCACAAAAACCAGCACAAAGCCGACTCCTGCGATAACGCCGTCTGTTGTG
>CAMTVO010000035.1:0-15760 GCA_947085205.1 uncultured Nitrospiraceae bacterium | reverse complement strand
GTAGTGAGGAGACTTAAAGCTGAAGGTATTCAGGTTGTAATGCTGACAGGAGACAATGAAAAAACCGCGAGGGCTATTGGCGCTAAAGTGGGAATTGAAAGAATTGTTGCAAATGTCCTGCCCGGTGAAAAGTCTAAAGTCATTAAAGAACTTCAGGCTGAAGGAAAAGTTGTGGCAATGGTGGGAGACGGTATCAATGACTCACCTGCACTTGCCCAGGCAGATATCGGTATAGCAATAGGCAGCGGCTCTGATGTAGCAAAAGAGACAGGCGGCATCATACTGGTAAGGGACGACCTGAGAGACGTAATCAAGGGCATAAAGCTCAGCAGGGCAACAATGCGGAAGATAAAACAGAATCTCTTCTGGGCATTTATCTACAATACTGTGGGCATCCCGATTGCGGCCTTCGGACTTCTAAATCCCATAATCGCAGCGGCTGCAATGGCATTGAGCTCGTTGTCTGTTGTTACCAACTCGGCCATGCTTAAAAGGGTCAAGATATGAGCATAAAGAGGTATTGGACAAAAATAAAGGGCGGCTGACTCAGCCGCCCTTTATGGATAAAAACAACCATCTTATTTTACTGCATCTTTCAATGTCTTGCCTGCTGTGAACTTCGGAACCTTTCTTGCAGGAATCTTGATCTCTGCGCCAGTCCTCGGATTGCGGCCCTTTCTTGCCTTTCTCTTTGATACTGAATATGTACCAAAGCCGACCAACGTTACCTTCTGCCCTTTTTTAAGAGCTGCCTTGACTGAATCGAGAGCTGCGTCAAGCGCTTTGCCTGCATCGGTCTTTGTAAGACCAGCGTTGGATGCGATCTTATCAATAAGTTCTGCCTTTGTCATCTTTTTACTTCCCCCCTTTCTTTTGTGGAATTGTTGAATATCAACGATTTGGTATAAACCTTACCAAGAAAAACAGCATTTGTCAAGAGAAATTTAAGGCGTGAGTAATTTTTTATCGCTTGACATTCAGAATTCCATCCACCTGCGATATCTTATTCACAAGATGGGTAAGCTGGCTTCTGTTCTTAATTTCCAGGGTAAGTTCGAATAAAGCCCTTTTGTCATGGGTCGAATTGGCTTTTATCGAGCTTATATTTACTTCTGCAGACGAGATTAGAGCGCTGAGATTGGCAAGCATTCCGGGCTTATCCATGCTTTCGATGTGTAATCGTGCCGGAGATGTAATATCATTGTCGCGGCTCCACTCTACATCTATCAGTCTTTCATTATCAACAGCGAGCCTTTCGAGATTGCCGCATTCCCTCCTGTGGATTGTAACGCCCTTTCCCTTTGTGATAAATCCGACAATCATGTCGCCGGGAACCGGGAAACAGCATTTCGCTACATGGTAAAGCACATTGTCTATGCCTTTTATTGTGATAACGCTCTTTTTATCCGAAGGGGTTTTTACGAGCTTGGGAAGACTGGCATCTTCGGCCTTTTCTGTCTTTTCAGGCGCGAGCCTGTTAACCGCCTGATGCGCCGATATTTTCCCGTACCCTATTGAGACATACAGGTCTTCAAGGGATTGATGGCTGAAATATTTCAACACATCATCCATTTTTTCCGATTTCAGGATTGAAAGCGCGAGGCTGTGTCTTTTAAGCTCTTCCTCTATAAGCTTTGCTCCGAGCTCTATGCTCTGCTTCCTCTCCTCTGCCTTTATCCATTGCTTTATTCTGCTCTTTGCCCTCTGGGTAACAACGAACTTAAGCCAGTCCTTGCTCGGCCAGTGATGAGGAGATGTTATAATCTCGATGGCATCTCCGCTGTTTAATTTATACCTCAGAGGAACTATCCTTCCGTTGGCTTTTGCCCCGACACATTTATGCCCCACCTGAGTATGTATGCTGTACGCAAAGTCAATAGGCGTGGAGCCTACAGGAAGCTCTTTTATATCCCCGTTAGGAGTAAAGACATATACAGTATCGGGAATCACCTCTCCTTTTACTGCCTCGAGGAATTCTTTTGCATCCGAGATTTCCTTAACAAGTTCCCTTAGCCATGCTACATGTCTGGAATTCTTTTTATCGATGCTGTCCCTCTCCTTATATCTCCAGTGCGCTGCAATGCCTTCTTCGGCAATCTCATTCATGCCCTCTGTCCTTATCTGGAACTCAACCCTGTCCCCTCCGGGTCCGATTACGGTGGTATGGAGGGATTGATACATATTGGATTTTGGAAGGCTTATAAAGTCCTTGAACCTTCCGGGAACCAGAGGCCATAACGAATGTATTATGCCGAGTATGTCGTAACAGCGGCTGACGGTATCGGTCATTATCCTCAGTCCTATCACATCATGAACCTGCTCAAAAGGTATCTTCTGCTTGACCGTCTTCTGATAGATTCCGTAAAGGTGCTTTACTCTGCCTTTCACCTTTGCGGGGATTCCAGTGATTGAAAGTTTTTCAGAAATAATATTCGTCACCTCATCAATGTATCGTTTTTGATCCTCTTTCCGCTTAGCGACCTTTTTCTGAAGCTCGCGGAAAAGCTCAGGCATAAGCGCTTTGAAACTCAGGTCCTCAAACTCTGTCCTCAGCCATCCGATTCCGAGCCTGTTAGCAAGCGGCGCATAAATATCGAGAGTCTCTGCAGCAATTCTCCTCCGCTTTTCTTCAGGCAAATGCCTGATGGTCTTCATGTTATGAAGCCTGTCTGCAAATTTAATGAGAATAACCCTCACGTCCTTTGACATTGCAAGGAGCATCTTTCTGAAGTTCTCTGCCTGCGCCTCTTCCTTTGTCTTGAATTCGACCCTGCTCAGTTTTGTCAATGCATCCACAAGAAATGAGATTTCACTGCCGAACATATCCTTTATATCATCCGTTGATGTGCCTGTGTCCTCCACAGTGTCATGAAGAAGTCCGGCGGCAATAGTAGCGGTATCGAGCTTCATGTCTGCAAGAATATTGGCCACTGCCAGAGGATGGTATATATAAGGTGTGCCTTCACTTCTTTTTTGGGCGCAGTGCGCCTCTCTCGAAAAGATGTATGCCTTTTTTATCAACTCCACATCAGCCTTTGGGTTATAAAAGAGGATCTTCTCTATTAACTTATTGATTGTAACCATGTTTAATTATAACTCTTTAAGGATATGTTAAGATACCGTTATGGAAAAATTGCTAATCAAAGGGGGCATATCCCTTAAAGGCGAAGTAAAGATAAGCGGCGCAAAGAATGCTGCGCTGCCCATAATGACTGCGTCTATCCTGGCTCCAGGGGAAAATACAATGTCCCGAATTCCAAATTTGATGGATGTAAAGACTATGGGAAAGCTCTTGTCCAATATGGGGGCGGGATTCAGCTATAAAGACGGCTCTGTGACGATAAACACCTCTGCCATCGGCAGCTTTGAAGCCCCATACGAATTGGTAAAGACCATGCGCGCCTCTGTACTCGTGCTCTGCCCTCTCGTGGCAAGATTCGGCAGGGCAAGGGTCTCTCTGCCCGGAGGATGCGCCATAGGCGCAAGGCCGATAAACCTCCATCTCATGGGACTTGAGAAGATGGGCGCAAAGATACAGCTTCAATCAGGCTATGTCATCGCAAAGGCAAACCGCTTAAAGGGCGCTTCCATCTATTTCGATACAATTACCGTGACAGGCACAGAAAACCTCATGATGGCTGCAGCGCTGGCAAAAGGAACAACCGTTTTAGAAAACGCAGCAAGAGAACCTGAAGTAGTCGACCTTGCAAACTGCCTAATCGCAATGGGCGCGAAGATACATGGCGCAGGGAACAGCGTAATCGAAATAGAGGGCGTGGATGAGTTGAAGCCGGCAGGCAACTACGAAATAATTCCTGACAGGATAGAGACAGGAACATTCATGGCCATAGCAGGGATTACGGGAGGAGACCTAATCCTCAAAAACTGCAAGCCGGAACATCTCGATGCAGTGATAATGAAACTTAAAGACACTGGAGTTGTATTCAAACAGACAAAAAAAGGGCTTAGGGTTATAGGTACTGAAAGACTGTCTGCAAAGGATGCAAAGACAATACCTTATCCTGGATTCCCGACAGACATGCAGGCTCAGTTCATGGCAATGATGGCAATAGCAAAGGGCGCCAGTGTTATCAAAGAGACGGTATTCGAAAACAGGTTTATGCATGTAGCGGAACTGAAGAGAATGGGCGCTGACATAAGCATAGAAGGCGGTACTGCCACTGTGAAAGGCGTGGAGAGGTTAAAAGGCGCTCCTGTAATGGCCACAGACCTGCGGGCATCTGCATCGCTCGTAGTCGCTGCATTATGCGCCGAAGGCGAGACGACAATCCACAGGATTTACCACCTCGACAGGGGCTACGAAAAAATGGACGAAAAACTCAGGCATGTCGGGGCTGATATAAAAAGGGTTACTTCTTAAACATCTTCCTCAATTCATCCGTTGATATAAAAATCTTCGTCGGCCTTCCGTGAGGACAGGCATTCGGATTCTCCATATTATCAAGGTCTTTAAGCAACTGAGCAATCTTCATACCATCAGGAACCTCTTTCCCTCTTATGGACGAATGGCATGCCATCTTTGCAGCAAGCATCTTTTTTACAGAATCCATAGGCTCTAAATCTTCATTTTCGAGTTTTGCGGGATTTATTAATGCTGCTGCCATATCGCTCATCAATGCATTCAAATCCGCATCCCTCAAAAATTCAGGAAGACTGCGAACTATTATAGTGTTGTGTCCGAAATCTTCGACTTCGAGACCAAGACCATTCAGAACATCATTATTTTCAAGTATCACCCTGTATTCGCTGCTCTGCAATTTCACCTGCTGCGGGAAAAGGAGTCTGTAAGATGACCCTTGACCATTAACCCCCGTCCTGAGCTTGTCGAAGGATGACCCTTTCAGAAGTCTTTCGTAATTAATTCTTTCATGAGCGGCATGATAATCGACAATGGTAAGGCCGTTTTTCTCGGGTATTGCAACAAAGGTATCGCCGAGGTAAATAAACGGAATGCTCTCCATGTGCGAGATGATGTCATAAAAGGAAAATGATTCAGAAACCATAGAGGAATGTGAAGATACTCCATCTTTTCGTGCCTCAATTGCTCCATTTTTCAATGCTCCGCTCGCTGCCCTATATACCGCGTTAAATATAGTACTTTTGTCTGCAAACCTCACTTCTCTCTTTGTCGGGTGGACATTGAAGTCCACTATTCCAGGATTTATATCCATGAAAAGAAAGAATATAGGGTGCTTATCCTTAGGTATCATGCCCTCGTAAGCTTTATAAACGGCATATGTCACAGATCTGTCACTAACAGGCCTGTTGTTGATAAAAAGAAATTGATTGTTTTTGTTATTTCTTACATTTGCAGCCTTGCCCAGAAAAGCCCTAATGCCGATGTCGCTGGTTTGAGTTTCGATTTCAAGAAGCCCGTCAATGAAGTCCGCGCCGAACACCTGCGCAAGCCTTTCCCTTATGAACAATGCAGCAGGCAAGTTCAAAACATCATCCCCATCCATCCTGAGTACAAATCCTATACGATAATGCGAGAGCGCCTCTCTCGTTACGGTATCGATGATGTGGTAATTTTCTGTGCTGTCCGATTTAAGAAACTTGCGCCTCGCGGGCGTATTGAAAAACAGGTCTTTTATCTCGATGGTCGTGCCTAATGCCGCGCAGTCCTTAACATCCTTTGTCTCACTGCCGACAATCTCGATGCATGTGCCTGCTGATGAGTCAGGAGTCAGGAGTTCGGAGGCTGGAGTTGATGCAGCGGTAATTAATCTAACCTTTGAGACAGATGCGATTGATGAGAGCGCCTCTCCGCGAAACCCCATTGTCCTGATACGAAAGAGGTCGTTTTCATCTTTTATCTTACTCGTTGCATATCTTTCAAAGGCAAGAAGCGCATCTTCCCTGTCCATTCCGATACCGTTATCAGAGACCTTAATAAGCCTTTTTCCTGCCCTTGCAATGTCTATCTCAATCCTTGAAGCTCCGGCATCTATGGAGTTTTCCATTAGCTCTTTCACAACGGATGCAGGCCTTTCAACCACCTCTCCGGCAGCAATCTTGTTGCGCAGATTCAACGGCAGGACATGTATACTGGACATGGATTATTTTAACATAGCCTTGTTATAATCGACCCATGAAAAAAATCCTGATGAAAGGCAATGATGCCGTTGCAGAGGCTGCAATACAGGCTGAATGCAGATTCTACGCAGGCTATCCTATAACACCCCAGAATGAAATTCCTGAATACATGTCGCGACGCATGCCTGAGGTCGGCGGAACATTTATTCAGGCAGAGAGTGAACTGTCTGCAATAAACATGGTATATGGTGCAGCAGCCTGCGCTGCAAGGGCAATGACGTCATCGAGCAGTCCGGGTATAAGCCTCAAACAGGAGGGCATTTCATTCCTTGCGGGAGCAGAGCTTCCTGCAGTTATCGTGAACATGCAGAGGGGAGGGCCTGGTCTCGGAAACATCTCGGCAAGCCAGGCTGACTATTTTCAGGCAGTCAAGGGCGGAGGTCACGGCGACTACAGGCTGTTGGTTTATGCGCCTTACAATCTTCAGGAATTATGGGATTTGACAATGCTCGCCTTTGACAAGGCTGACGAATACAGAAATCCGGTTATGATACTCGGCGACGGGATACTCGGACAGATGATGGAGCCTTTTGTTCCGATGCCTTATGTAAAGCCTGAGCTTCCAGAAAAAACTTGGGCGCTTTCAGGCTGCGAGAACAGAAGGCCCAATGTAGTAAAATCCCTCTTCATGGGAGATGGAGAGCTTGAACAGAGAAATTATATGCTTCAGGCTAAATACCGGAAGATGAAAGAAAATGAGGTGAGATTTCAGACATACAATACAGATGATGCAGAATTAATCGTCGTTGCCTTTGGAATCGCAGCCAGAATTGCAATGGCTGCTGTGAGAAGGCTGAGAAGCGAGGGGCACAAAATCGGACTTTTCAGACCCGTAACTCTCTTCCCCTTCCCCGAAAAACAGATAAGCGAATTAGCCGGCGCAAACAGAAGCTTTATTACAGTGGAATTGAATGCAGGTCAGATGGTGGAGGATGTAAGGCTTGCAGTCAATGGAAAGTCGGAGGTTCTCTTTTACGGAAGGCCGGGCGGAGGAATCATCACACCTGAAGAACTATATGAAAAACTGCTAAAAGTTTATTAAACCCTACAAACTCAATGAACGCAATAAACTCAATAACTGTAATTTCGCTGTCTCAAAATCGGCCTTTATCCTGCAGCCTGCAGCGTTTTTATGACCGCCGCCTCCGAATGCCTCTGCAACCTTGGCGACATTTATATCGTCCTTTGACCTCAGACTGATTTTATAATAACTGTCGTCAATCTCCCTAAAAAGAACAGACACCTTCACATCCTTCATAATCCTCGGAAAATTGACAAAATGTTCTGTATCGTCGGCAGCCGTGGATGTCTCCTCAAGCATATTTCTGGTAACTCTCAGAACCGCAACGCGGTCTTCCATCTGCAATGTATTAAGAACCTTAATAAAGAGGTCGAAACGGCCTTCAGCCCAAGACTCGAAAAGCTCCCTGTAAATAACATGCGGCATTGCCCCTGCTTCAATTAAGTCTGCCGCAATATGCATAACTTCCGGTGAGGTATTTTCGTAGCGGAAATTGCCTGTGTCAACTGCTACTGCCGCATATAGATTCACCGCCATATCGCGGTCAATTGCTGCTCCCAACCCTCCTATAAGATGGAAAATCATAATCCCTGTGGCTGCTGCATCGGGCATAACCCATCTTATATCGCCGAAAGGCCTTTCGGATTCATGATGGTCTATGACGACTGATTTATCGAATTTCAGATGCGAGACTTGGGATTTATCAGTAACGACTCTGTCGATGTCATTACAGTCTATGAGAATTAAATTATAAGGCTGAAGACTGATGGCTGACGGCTGAAAGCTTCCAAAAGTGATAAACTTTTCTTGTCCGGGAAGAAATTTATACTGTTGGGGAACTTCGTCTTTGCAGAGAAGGACTGTATTTTTACCGAGTTTCTGAAACGCCAATGACAGTGCGATTGCCGACCCCAAGCCGTCCCCGTCGGGATTCATATGGGTGGCGATAATAAACCCATCTTCATTCCTCAGGAAGTCAAGTAATTCTTTTGGTGGCAGCATATCACTTTTTCTCTTTTATCTCCCTCAGCAACCTGTCTATCCTATCGCCGTGATCTATGGACTTGTCGATTCTGAAATCAATGGTAGGAATGAATTTTGTCCTTACCCTCTTTGACACCTCGCTGCGTATAAGCCCTTTTGCCGAATTCAGTATTTCAAGGGTAATCTCTTTTTCTTCCTCATTCATCACGCTTACGAACACATGCGCAATCTTCAGGTCTTCGGAAAGCTCCACGTCGGTAACGGTAACAAATCCGATGCGTGGATCTTTAATCTTTCGCATGATTATATCGGCAATCTCTTCCCTGAGGAGGATGCTTAGTCTCTGTGATCTTTTGTATGGATGCATGTTAAAGAGTTAAAGAGTTGCGGAGTTAAGAGTTTAGGAATACACTCCCTAACTCCTAAACTCTTTTACAGTTTCGCTGCTATCTTCTCTATAATGTAGTTTTCTAAAATATCTCCGATCTTGAGGTCGTTGAAGTTCTCTATCGTGATACCGCATTCGTAACCCGTCTGAACATCCCTGATATCTTCTCTAAACCTCTTTAATGACGCAAGCTTTCCCTCATAGACTACTATGTTGTCTCTTATAACCCTTATGCCGTCGCTCGCACGGCTTATCATGCCGTCTATCACATAACAACCTGCAATAGTGCCGAGCCTTGACACTTGGAATGTTTGCCTTACCTCCGCCCTTCCCAAGACCTTTTCTTTAAGCGTAGGCTCCAGAAGTCCTTCAAGCGCCTTCTTAACATCCTCAATAGCTTCATAAATTATATTATACAGCCTTATGTCTACGCCTTCCTTTTCTGCAAGATGCGATGCCTTGAGTTCAGGCCTTACATTAAACCCGATTATGATTGCGTTGGATGCCGCAGCAAGCATTACATCAGATTCGTTTATTCCACCTACGGCGGCATGGATAACCCTCACCTTTACCTCAGGATGTGTAATGCCTTCAAACGCGCTCTTGATGGCTTCTACAGAGCCCTGTACATCGCCTTTTATAACAATACCAAGTTCCTTAATCTGCCCTTCCTTTATCTTTGAATACAACTCATCGAGGGTAAGCTTTTTGTGGCTTACGACCTCTGCAAGCCTCTGTTTTTGGAGCCTTGCGAGCGCTATCTGCCTTGCTTTCTTTTCGTCCTCTACGCAAGTGAAAACATCTCCTGAAGTCGGAACTTCCGAGAAGCCGATAATCTCAACAGGTATTGACGGCCCTGCCTCGTTTATCTTTTTCCCTGTATCGTCTATTAATGCCCTTACCTTACCCGATGCGGAGCCGGCAACAAAGGCATCTCCACCACGCAGCGTGCCTGTTTGGATAAGCACTGTAGCCACAGGCCCTCTTCCTCTGTCGAGTTTTGCCTCGATAATTGTTCCCTTTGCAGACCTGTTTGGATTTGCTTTTAACTCCATCATCTCTGCCTGAAGAAGTATCATCTCAAGCAGGCGCTCTATGCCTATTCTCTTTTTTGCAGAAACCTCAACAAAGATATTCTGGCCGCCCCACTCCTCTGATACGACTCCGCGTTCTGCAAGCTCATTCTTGACCCTCGACGGATTTGCTTCCGGCTTGTCTATCTTGTTGATAGCAACGACAATAGGCACATTTGCCGCCTTTGAATGGTCTATCGCCTCGACGGTCTGCGGCATGACTCCATCATCCGCAGCGACGACAAGAACAACAATGTCCGTAACCTTTGCGCCCCTCGCTCTAAGCGCTGTAAATGCCTCGTGCCCTGGGGTATCAAGGAATGTTATATTTTTGCCTTGAAGCGAGACATTATATGCGCCGATATGCTGCGTAATTCCGCCTGCCTCTGTCTCTGTTACCTTTGTCTCCCTTATCGCGTCAAGCAGCGAGGTCTTTCCGTGGTCGACATGCCCCATGATAGTCACGACAGGAGGCCTCGGAACGAGGCTGGCAGCGTCTTCTACCATCTCCTCTATAACATCTATCCGCTCTGCGGTTACTGCCTCTACTTTTACGCCAAAGCTCTCTGCCACAAGCATTGCAGCATCCATATCCACAGGCTGATTCACGGTAGACATATATCCCATTTCCATGAATTTCTTGATAACATCCGGAATTTTATGTCCGATTAATTCCGCAAATTCCTTTACTGTTGTTCCCTCTTCGAGTTTTATGGATTTCTTTCTCGGCGCCGTTATCTGAGGAGGAGCTGCGGGCTCGGCCTTTTTGAATCTGTCTTTTGATTTCTTGAACGTTTTTTGTTCCGCCCACTTCTTAGGCTCTATCTTTCTGATTGCCTGAAATGCCTTCTGCATTCCTGGCTTTGCCTTAAACTTCTCTACCTTCTCAACCTCTACTTCCTTTTTGAACCTGTCCGGTATCTTTATCTCTTCTTCCTCTTCAGGAACAGCGATAAGCTGTGCGACTGCCTCCGCTGTCTCTTCAGGCATGCTTATTTCCGGTTCTTTTTTTTCAGCTTCCCTTTCAGCTTCTTTCTTTACAGCAGGAGCCGCATGCTCCGGTCTTTTCTCTATCTTCCCGGCCTTTTCGACCTTTTCGATTCTCTCTATTTTCTCTAACTTCTCTACTTTTGCAATCTGCTCAGCTTTTTCGACTTTTGCAGGTTTTTCGACTTTCCCCGCTGCCTTTGCCTCTTTAACCGGCAAGGGCTTCTCTTTCGGCTTCGAAACCTTTGCAGGCTTGAATCTCTCGCGTATCTTCTCAGCTTCCCCAGCGCTGAGCTTAACGTTTGTTGTGCCTTTTTTATACTCGGCGTCCCTCAGCTTTCCGAGTTCCTTTACAACATCTGTAGCCTTTACTCCTAATTCCTTAGCAAGCTCTGCGCTTTTTATTTCCTTGTCAGACATCTATTGTTTAACCTCCGATAAAAGTAACCACTTGTAACATTATTCTTAAAATGTTATCATAAAAGACTTTTTTTATGCAATTTAAGAAAAAATTACCCCTGAGGAATTAGGGGGTTATCACAAGGAGGAAGGTCTTATGGCAAGCTGTTCTGTTTGCGGAAAGAAAAAGACAGTTGGCAATAATGTAAGCCACGCAAATAACAAAACAAAACGCGTCTTAATGCCCAACATACAGAGAATCAGAATCGTAACAGGGGGCGGAACAAAGAAGGCATACGTCTGCACGAGATGCATCCGCTCTAAGAAAGTGGTAAAGGCAGCATAGAGTTATAAGGTTGTGGAGTTACGGAGTGTTGAGTTGTGGAGTCAATACAATTATTTTTTTATTTACTTCAACTCTTAACTCTTAAACTTTTATGAAATCAGTCGGCTCACTCCTATCTTCTATCTTCAAAGACCTCGGCATTGAGGACAAAATCAGGTTAAGCTCAATGCAAGAGGAGTGGCACAACCTCTTTAACGAACCCCTTTCCCTCCATATCTATCCTGTGGACATAAAAAATGGAGAATTAACCATAAATGTTGATTCACCTGCATGGCTCGGGCAGTTGAAGTTCTTCAAGCAGGATATAATTAAAAAACTTCATGTCTATAACATTAAAGAAGTAAGGTTTAAACACGGCAGGGTCTATAAGAAAAGAGTTCAGAGTTAAGAGTTCAGGATTACGCTGATTCTGCCTGCTTTTCGTAAACTATTATCGGCTTCTCTTTCTTTGTAATGGCATCTTCATTGACTATGCATTCAGATACCCCGCCTCTGGATGGTATCTCGTACATGACGTCGAGCATCACATCTTCAAGTATAGCCCTCAGCCCTCTTGCGCCTGCCTTCCTTTTTATCGCCTTTTTAGCTATAGCAGTTAATGCGCTGTCTGTAAATTTCAGCTTGACATTGTCCAGTGAAAGCAATTTCTGATACTGCTTTGTCAGGGCATTCTTAGGTTCTGTCAATATCTTTATCAATGCAGCCTCATCAAGCTCATCAAGCGTTGCCACAACAGGAAGCCTGCCGATAAATTCCGGGATAAGGCCGTATTTCATCAAATCACCTGTCTCCACGAGGCCCAGCACATTGCTTATCTTCTTTTCCTTGCTGCTCAAAAATTCCGCACCGAAGCCTATGCTCTTTTTGCCTATCCTCTGCTCGATTATCTTGTCAAGTCCGACAAAAGCGCCGCCGCATATAAAGAGGATGTTGTTTGTATTGAGCTGTATGTATTCCTGCTGGGGATGTTTTCTGCCGCCCTGCGGTGGGATATTTGCAATCGTCCCTTCTATTATCTTCAAAAGTGCCTGCTGTACACCCTCTCCGGAAACATCCCTTGTTATTGAGGGGCTGTCAGCCTTTCTGCTTATCTTATCGATTTCATCGATATATATTATTCCCATCTGCGCCTTTTCGACATCGTAATCAGCTGCCTGAAGGAGCTTTAACAGGACATTCTCCACGTCTTCGCCCACATAACCTGCCTCTGTGAGCGTAGTGGCGTCCGCTATTGTAAAAGGCACATCGAGAAATCTCGCAAGTGTCTGTGCTAAAAGAGTCTTCCCTGTCCCTGTCGGGCCTACGAGCAATATATTGCTCTTCTGGAGTTCTACATCTGTCTTAGAGCCGCTGAATATCCTTTTATAATGATTATGAACAGCCACCGAGAGAATCTTCATTGCCCTTTCCTGTCCTATCACATAATCCTCAAGGAACTTATGTATCTCAACAGGCGTAGGAAGCTTCTTTGATGATTTCCTGTCGGTTGAATGGAATTCTTCCTCTATTATCTCATTGCAGAGACCGACGCATTCATCGCATATATAAACCATCGGGCCTGCAATCAGCTTTTTGACCTCATCCTGTCCCTTTCCGCAGAAAGAGCATCTGAGCGTGCCTTCATTTGTCTTCTTTGCCATCAAAAACCTCCAACATTGAACTCCTCACTCCTTAACTCTCTAACTCTTCTTTTTCGTCTCTTTTATCGTGGCTATTACATCGTCCACTATGCCGTAGTCCTTTGCATCCCCGCCGGACATGAAGAAGTCCCTTTCTGTGTCTGTCTGAACCTTCTCCAGCGGCTGTCCTGTGTGCCTTGCTAAAATTCCGTTCAATGTCTCCTTCGTCTTTAATATCTCTCTGGCATGAATCTCGACATCAGTCGCCTGGCCGTAAAAACCGCCTATCGGCTGGTGTATCATTACACGCGAATGCGGAAGCGCAAGCCTCTTGCCCTTTGTCCCTGCCGTTAAAAGAAGAGCGCCCATACTCGCAGCCTGGCCTATGCAATATGTCGCAATGTCGGGCTTTACATACTGCATGGTGTCGTATATTGCAAGGCCTGCCGAGACAACACCTCCAGGAGAATTGATATAAATATGGATGTCTTTGTCAGAGTCTTCGGTCTGCAGAAATAGAAGCTGTGCGATGACCACATTCGCTACATTGTCGTCTATGGGGGTTCCGATAAAGATTATCCTGTCTTTGAGAAGCCTCGAATATATATCATAAACCCTCTCTGTCCTGCCTGTCTGCTCTATAACAATAGGAACTATGCTCATAAAACTATTCTCCTTTTTCTATTTTCGCTTTATTTAAAAGAAAGTTTAGTGCCTTCTTCTCAAAAACAGACTGCTTAAGTCCCTCGATAGAGCCGTCCCTCGACGTATAATACTTAATTACATTCTCCGGCGAGATGTAATACTTCTGTGCAATATTAAGTATCTCTTCCTTCACATCCTCGTCAGAAATAGTGATGCCTTCTTTCTCGCCTATGATCTCAAGCAGAATAGATGCCTTTACGCTTTTTTCTGCATGCGGCTTTAATTCGCCTTTTATTTCCTCATCTGTCCTCTGGTCGCCGGATGCTCTTATCTCGCTTATAAAGCCTTCAATGTGTGCATTGAGAAGGCTTTCCGGCGCCTCGAAATCGTGGGATTCGATAAGCTTATCGAGTATCTCCCTCTGTTTTGCCCTGTCAGCCTCCCTGCTTTTGGATGCAAACATATTCTCCTTTACCTTAGACTTCAATGATTCGAGATTTTCAAAACCCAAATCCTTTGCAAACTCATCATCGATGGCAGGGAGATTGCGCCTCTTTATTTCTTTAATCTTTACCTCAAAAGTAGGTCTTTTCCCTGCAAACTGCGTCTGGGAATCTTCAGGGAAGCTCGCCTCAATACTAAATTCATCGCCTTTTTTCTTGCCGATAAGTCCTGCAAAGAATTCCTGAGGATACGGGCCGCTTCCGACCTTCAGGACAACATCATTTGCGGCCGTATTATCATCTTTATCGGCATCCTTCACAGTATAGTCAATGGTTACGAGGTCTCCTGAATTTACAGCCTCATCAGACGACTCGTATGTCGCCTTCTCTTCTGCAAGTCTGTTTAAGACAGTATCCACTTCCTCGTCCTTTACTTCAACCGGAACTTCCTTAACGGTCATGTCCTCATACTTGAGGTTCTCCACTTTAGGCCTGACTTCCACAGATACAGTCATTGAAAGAGGCTCATTCCTTTTAAAATCAAAAGCCCCCTCCACAACAGGCCTCGAAATAGGAGTTATATTTGCCTCCTTTACTGCCTTGATATAAAAATCAGGTATTATCTTCTCCAATACATCTGCCTCTATTTCTTTGCCGAATTTCCTCTCTATTATATGTATAGGGGCCTTGCCGGGCCTGAAGCCGGGTATTCTTGCCCTTTTCTGCGCTTCGCTGAGGCCCCTTTTTATCTCGGCCTCTATGGCTTCTGCAGGAACCTCTATTTTAAGCCGCTTTTTTGTAGCCGCTATATCTTCCAGTGACTTTAACAATGTTTTCCTCCTCTGCAAATTAGTGCTTGATTTTTAATCTTTTTAGTGTAAACTTAATAATAATGCTTTGTCAATTTGGGGGACATAGAAATGACAAGGGCTAAGACAAAAAAAAACCACCTAAAACTTGTCTTTGAAAGTCTAAAGAAATCCCAAATAATCATCGGCCCTAAGGTTGAAAATAATGTCATAGTCCTTGCAGAAATAGACTTTCAGGATGTTCCTGCCGGCAATAAAGAACAGCAAGGAAGTGGTACATACAGGCTGAGCAGCGACAGAGACCTCAACACATTTTCATTCTCCGTGGGTCCTGATTCCTTTAAACGTTTTCTGAGTCCTCCGTTAAGAGAGAACTTCACATTTGAAAAATCAAAAAAGGGGGTATCGGTAACTCTTTCGCACAAAGAAGAAAAGCCAATGGCATTTATCGGAATGAGGGCATGCGACATATCTGCATTAAGGCTCCTTGACAAAGTATTTTTGGAAGGACCTGTGAGGGATTCGGGTTACGATTCATTAAGAAGAAACTGTTTAGTAATAGGCGTTAATTGCTTATATCCCAATGATAATTGTTTCTGCAGTTCCATGGGCACTGGGCCTGAGATAAAAACCGATTCCGATATAGTCATTACCGAACTGGATGATTCATTCCTTCTGGAAATCGGGACAGTTAGAGGCAGAGAAATACTCAATGGTCTGCCGCTAAATGAAGTTACTGATAAAGACTTGAGTGAAAAAGTTTCGAAAATCGAGGATTGCAAGAAGATGATAAAGAAATCCGTCAAGGTCAGCGAACTGCCATGGCTCATTTACAGAAATCTCGAACATCCGCGATGGACAGATGTTGCCGGCAGGTGCCTTGCATGCGGCAACTGCACACAGGTATGCCCTACATGTTTCTGCAATTC
>CAMTVO010000034.1:0-44088 GCA_947085205.1 uncultured Nitrospiraceae bacterium | reverse complement strand
ATCATAGGTTACCCTTGACTGCTTGCCTGTCTCAATGCTACTATTCCCCATAGGTGGTGTGTCCTCCTTTCTTTAATTAATTGGTCATTAATTATAGGATACACCGCCTATGTTTTTACACACTTTTTGATTATACCCCTCTTGCTCGCTAAATAATTTTTTATCCAATTCAGGTTTGTACAATATTTGTTCTGGTTCTTCAGGCAAGTAGAATTCTGAAAAACCTGCCTTCCAGTCATTGCATTTGCTGCATGGCAAATTAGGCCATGTCTCTTTCCAGTGCAAATTCCTTCTTTTCTTCAACTCTCCATCCCATACTTCTTTTAAGGCATTTGACTTTATATCTCCAGCATAGAACTGTCCGTCAAAATCAGCATCACATTGAGTAATTCTCCCATTCCAGTGAATACTCATTGTCCTCATAATCCATGGGCATGGAATTCTTTTTTTACCTCAAATTTTAAATTATCCGCTTTTACGCCCCACCCCCAACCAAGCTTTCTTCGCAATTTAACTGCAACCCCTTTCCCCAGCCATTCTTTTTTAAATAGCTCTCTCTCATGAGTGTTTTCATCCATTTCTATAAACTGTGCGATTAGAAGTGGTTTTTTAAGATTATGCTTATACAGATAATCTGAAAGATATGATATATTTACTTTAACTTGTTTGAGATCCCCACCGATGCAGATTTTATTATAAACATCGGTGCTATTTGCATCTATTCCAAAAATAATTTGATCAACTCCACTCTCAACAAGCTTAACTCCGATTTCTTCATTCATGAAATTGGCATTAGTGTTAAGAATGATTCTTTCAATGCCTTTTTTCTTGGCATAGGAAATAAATTTTATGAGTTTTTCACCCAATAAAAGAGGCTCTCCCATAATTGCAGGCCAGATTTCAACCTTCGGATCAATCTCTGCAACTTCATCAATAATTTTTTTCCATGTCTCAAATTTCATATCTCCCAATTTTCTTGTCAGAGATTTTCTTGGGCACATAATACACCGCAAATTGCATTTAGTAGTTGTTTCTGCAACTAAAAGCTTGGGAAAGACAAAATACTGCAATGTGCTTTTTATGCCATCAAGATCCGGCAACTCCATATTAACCTCCATTATTGACAATACTGCTTATACATAACTTATAAGCTTCCTCATTAGCTCTAATAACTTTTTCGGCGAAATCCCGTGTTTCATGACTTAAAGTTTTCAACTCCGCCTCATCTTTGTCCAACAGATTTTTTAATTTATCGTACAAACTATTTTGATCAACATTTATCAAAGGAGAATTATCAAAGAAATCTTTATAATAATCAGGACATATGAATTTATATAAACGCTCCATTCCGTCTTTAGAGTAAACAAGACAGATCTTCCCATTCATTGCAGCTTCTGTTACTGCTGCCGGTCCGATGAACCCCTGTGTTATATTTTCTATGAATATATGAGAGCGTTTAAGCAGTTCGATTACTTCACCGTATGGTCTTTGATGCATAAACATATAATTAATTTTATATCCCCCGGCTATCAATCTTTCTACTTCTTTTTTAATTACAGCGCTGCCTTTCCTTACATCATGATTTGCATAATGAATTATGTTTATTCCATCTGTGATTTCTGGGAAATAATAATCTATCAACTTATTCTTCACAAAACCTATATTATATGACCATACATCAACCCTCGGCATATAATAAACAGAGTCTCCTCCACCAACAACAAAATTAACATATTTGCTCCACCAGTAATTTCTTCGGATTCTCTTGAAATCCAGATTGAAGTATTTCGAACTAAAAGTCATCATTCCAAATTTGTATATATAGTTGTTATGCCTTAAAATATCCAGAACATCAGCTCCATACGGATATAAAATGACTTTTTTCCCAAAGAGTTGATAAATAATCGGCTCTAATCTCCACCATATGGTTCTGTCCAAAAAACCGCCGTCAAAATAAAGGTGAAAAATGTCATAGTTTTTAAGCGCCCAGACAAAAGCCAAGTACCTGCCCAGAAGATACGGGTACTTTTTGGCAATCCATTTCGGCATAATATCTTCGGCAGTTATAACATCGATATTTTCCACTTTGTGAAAATCATCTTTGAAGGCAAAAATAGTGCAGTCATGTTCTTCTTCCAATACTTTCTTAAGCAGTTTAAAGGTAATTACCGCATGCGTTCCAAACAACATGCTGGGTCTTTTGTTCTTTCCTTTAAACCTAAGATAAAAGTACAGAAATACTAAAACTACCAATAAAGGAATAATAGCTAAAATACTTACTGAGTAACCTATAAGGTTATATCGCAATTCCTCCTTAAAATCAAATGGAGGCTTAAAATTTTCATTGGTAAGAACCCATCCTGATTTGGCCAATTTTTCTTTTAAATTATCCATTTATATCTTATATCCCCAAAATATTTCCAACTCTGTCCATACTCATCCTCTAAGACCTAAAATATCCATTAACTGCAAGCCAATCCTATCAATATCATAGCTCTCTATATCCTTAAAAGCCCTTCCTTTAATCTTCTCTGCTTTTTTAGTATCGGTCAGCAGAGACAATATCTTTTTGCTCATATCTTTTATATTGTTTGTCTCAAATAGTAAGCCGTTTTTGCCGTCAGAGATCACCTCCCTTAACGGAGGCAGGCTTGAAGCAACAACCGGCACTCCGACTGCCATAGCCTCTAAAACAACATTGGGCATACCTTCATAAATGGATGGGAGAATAAACAGGTCAGAGTGATACAGAAATTTGTATATATTGTGCTGTTTTCCTATTAGAAACACTTTCTTTCTTAACCCTGTCCTCTCAACAACATTTTCTAACTCCTCCCTCAAGCTCCCTTCGCCTATGATAACGAGTTTTACATCTTCCTTATAATGTTTACGCAAGTTTCTAAAGGCATAAATAAGGTTTTTAAAGTTTTTTTGCCTTTCGAGTCGTCCCATGCTTAAAATAGTCTTTCCAGTAAAAGCCTCTCCATGCTCAGGCTCAGTCTTTTGTCTCTTTAATGCGCTTATTAGTTTTATATCGACAGGATTATACAAAACCTTTGTTTTTCTTCTGGGTATATTGAAATTTGAAACAACATCGTTCTGAACATGTCTGGCAGGGCATATTACCTTATCAGCCATGTTGTATGTAAGAGTCGTTAAATCATGATTTATGCGCTTATAATCGAACTTCCTTATCTCCTCGCTCAGGGTATTGCGTACAGAAATAAATACAGGCTTTTTATTAATCTTTGATGACAGAACAGTGATATAGTTTGTTATAAAATCCATGAAGCCGATTATTAAATCATGCCTCTTAACCACTCCATTCAATTTTTCCAAAACATAAAATATATTTTCGGTTATCTTCTGGTCTCTGCTTAAAGCCTTATACACATTAATGCCTTCAGGAATATTGAATCCCATATCGTCTTTTATAGAAAAGACAGATACCTTAAAGCCCTGCCTTTTCAGGAATTTTGCATGATTCAACAAAACCCTCTGAGCGCCTCCGTATTTCAGGATGTCAATTACAAACAAGACCGATTTTTTCATTCTATCAATTTACCCTCTTCAGAAATAACAATCCTTTAGTTCTTTAACCTCAACACATAATGCATGCCTGTCTTCCAAAGAACCATGCTGATATGGCCCTTTAATTATAAAATCAACCTCTTTTTGATATTTACCTACAAAGGTTTCCCAATCTACAATTGGAATATCATTAAATACTCCTTTTTTAAAATCATCAATAAAACAAATAACTTTTATATCTGCATATTTACAAAATTCGTGAGCTAATGTCCCTGCTTTTTCAGTGCCAAATATGGCAACTCCTTTTATATTACGGTTGGATACAAAACTCCTAAAAACAGCAGGAATATTTTTACTCAAATATTTTTCTTTTATATGATCATTTTGTATTAACTCTAAATACGAACCTTGAAATGGAAGACTGAATTCATTGCCTTCTGTTTTTTTAAGTAATATAAGTATTACGATGCCCTCTGACGAGTTTACATAAGATTCTTTTAAAACTTTATCTGCATCCCTGTCTGCATACTCGACAATAGTATTCTTCACGTTATCAGCAATCCATATACCCTCTAAAATGTAGCCATTTGATTTTGCCAATGAATAAAAAAGGCGCGGGTTGTAGTTGTAAAATCCATGGTTAATAAATCCCTGCATAGGCAATCCATGAAGCATAAACCCATTAACTTTGCATAGATCGTGTATATTTTTGAAAAAAGCATATTGATTAAAAATATGTTCACCTGTTCCAAGATTTGTTACCAAGTCAAACTTTTCATCATATCCATATACCCTACCTACATCTTCATTCAGATCGAATTGATAACAACCATGAAATCCGTCTGTATCTACACATTTATATTGTTTAATTCCTATTCCCACATACAATATTTTTGCAGGAATCCTGTCACTTCTCATCCTTTCCTGCAATCTCTCTTTTTCATACCTGAAATTTAATGAATCAAAAAAGTTCACAACCTCATTATAATCTGCCTGAATATCTAACGATCCGAGTTCTATCACTGACTTGATATTCTTGAAAATGCCTTTTCGTATCAGCTCCCTTATAAAAATTAGACTTAATTTGGTGTATCCCATTATGATTTTCTCTCGGCTAAAGATATAAATAATGTCTCAAGCTGGCTTGCTGATTTCTGGCAATCATATATCCGTCTTATGATTTCCTGTTCCTTTTTGCCAACCTTGTCCCTGTAATCTTTATCCTTTATAAAATCACCTGCTATCCTGATATATTCCTCCGTAGAATCAGCCCATATCTCTCCGCCAATCTTATCCTTTTTAGCTTTTAATATAAAATCCCTTATTTCTTCGGTTCCACTAAAAGGGCTTATCATAGAAACCACAGGCTTGCCCTTTGCCAAAAACTCATTGGCTGCATTGCCCATAGAAGTGGGGAATGAATTAATGGCTATATCAATTATATGTCCATATACATGGGGAGAGACATGCCCTTCAAAATAAACCCTATCAATACAACCCACTTTTTCAAAATATTTTCTGATTGGTTCTTGTTCTCCACTACCACAAAATAAAAAAATAGTATCTGGATTCCTTCTCAAAATCTCGGACACTGCAAATAGGTAATCGCTGCTGTATGCCTTGACAAGTCTTCCTATAAATCCAAGAATAGTCTTGCCTTCGGGAAATTTTTTTCTAACATGTTCAATCGCTTGATCTGAAACAGGTGGATTTAAAAATTCCTTTGCCATAGGGGCAGGAAATCTGAAATATTCAACATCATGATAAAAGCCTTTTATCACTGAATCCACGCTTGCATGAATTATCCTGTAATCAAGATTGTTAACGCTCCAATACGGGTTTATATGCGACCAGTATATCTGAATTGGCGCAACCCTTGAGGAGACAAGGAAATTGTCAATCGACGTTCCTGTGGTGATAAGTATATCTATTCCATCCTCTATTATCCTTCTCCTTAATGCCATTGCCTTCTCAAAGTGTGAATAATAAAAATCATCAAAGTTACCCAACTCCCCTGCACTGATGCATTCAAACCCCATAGATTTTATGTAATTTATGATTTCTATGGAATCACCAATTTGCTCTTTATAATCATAGCCATAAACATAAAATTCCATATCAGGATTTTTATTGATAAAATGACCTTGCACTAAGGACAATAAAACACACATAGGAGAGGATAGAAGCAATCGCCTGTCAGCATAGCCTACCTTTATCTTTTTGCCTTTTTCCGGAGTTCTATCGCATTGCTTTATATGATTATCCCTGCAATACTGAACAAAAAAATCACTCATTGGCTTCTTTATTTCCTTATCAAGCATCTTCCATGCTGTAAAGTTGTCATGGAGATTTTCGTAATAAAAGCAAATGAAAAAGCCTATATATAAAATAAGCTCTGTATTTCTTGACCTTATGGCTTCGTAAAAAAGTGCCTTCAATGGTTCGTAAAGTTTGTTATAACAAATAGGGGACTTAAATATCTCCCATATATGAAGTAGAAACAATAATTTTTTTTTCCGGGTCACAATATCTTTACTCATAAAGATATTTGGCGCAAGGGTTCCAGATTTGATATAAATATCCACAATTTCATCTGGTGTAATGTCTAAAATATCTAACACATCGCCAAATTCCTTTGTAGTCATGTCTATATCTGTATAACGGGCAATAAAATCACTGATACCTTCGCCTCTATATTGATTTAGAATGTCTATAAGCAAAATTATTAACAGCGCTATTTGTTTATTAAGATTGTCAAGTTTTTCATACCTTAACAATAGGGTATTCTTAAGTATGCTCATATCTTGATGTGCAGATAATTTCAAATTTGAAGGGTCAAATAATGGATATAATTTAAAACAAGTTATATCAAATGCCTGCCTGCTTATAAAAAACAGAAAAATCTTATCCCGTAATAGATTCAAAAATGCTTCGTTAAAAAAAGGATTTTCATTAGGCTCAGAGATTTCATCCATTTTAGCAACAATATGCTCAATCTGTTTTAAGAAGTCATACTGATTATCAATACTACGAATGGACTTCTCAATTTCATCAAAAAATACTTTCAAATCCTGTTTTTTGCCGTCAGTAGTTAATTCCGCCATTTCCTAATACCTCAACATCCTCTGAACCTAAATTCCGAGCAATCCCAACTTAAAGCCGTTCCTTTTTGTATGTCCTGCTTTGCCTTTTTGCCGATTATGTCTTTTAGATATCTTGGATGCAGCCCGAATCCGGGTCTTATAGACCTTATATTTTCTTCTGTAAAAACCTCACCTGCTTTAATATCTTTAACCACAAACAAAGAGCGGGCAAATTCTCTGCTCTTTTTTACTTTCTCTGTCAGTTCATAGCTTATAACTCCAAGTGCCTTTTCCACTTCTCTTACTGCTTTTACCATTGCTTTAAACTCTTCCGGTTCAAGGGAAAAGACAGAGTCAGGCCCCCCCAGTTTTCTGTCCAATATGCAATGTTTCTCTATAATCTTTGCTCCAAGCGCAACCGCTGCAATGGGCGCTGAAATCCCTAAAGTATGGTCTGATAATCCCACAATAGTTTTAAAGGTTTCTGTCATATCTGGAATTGTCCTTAAATTAACTTCTTCAAGAGGTGCTGGATATGCCGATGTGCACTTTAAAAGGGCTATCTGTTCATTCCCCATTCTTTTGCATGCATCAACAGCTTCCTTTATATCAGAAAGTGTTGCTATTCCTGTTGATATAATTACAGGCTTTCCCTTTGAGGCAATGTATTCTATCAGCGGTGTGTCGGTTATCTCGAACGATGCGATCTTATACGCCGGAACTTTCATTTCTTCTAAGAAATCCACAGCGGTTTTATCAAACGGAGAGGAAAAGCATATAAGTCCTAAATCTTCAGCTATTTCTTTCAGTTTCGGCTGCCATTCCCATGGAGTATATGCCTCCTTATATAACTGATAAAGTGTTTTCCCATCCCATATTGTTCCTTGCTTTATCTGAAAATATTCGTTATCACAGTCTATTGTCATGGTATCAGGAGTATAGGTCTGAAGTTTAACGGCATTCGCGCCGGATTCCTTTATGGCTTTTATTGTCTCTACTGCTAAATCAAACTTCTGCTGGTGATTTGCTGAAAGCTCAGCGATTATAAAAACTGGATGATTGTCTCCGACAGACCTATTTCTTATTTCGAACTTCATGCCCCTATTCCTCTTGTTTGTTTACAGTCCCCATTATTATCACATCCTGCCATTTGCCGTCTTTAAAAACAAACTCCTTCAATTTCCCCTCCTCAGCAAATCCTGATTTTGTGTAAAAGTTCATTGCTTTTTCGTTTGTCTCCATCACTTCTAATTTAAGTGTATGAAGGCCGGCTATTTCAAAAGCAATTTTTTTTAAGCAGTCCATCAGTATCTGTCCAACGCCGGGCAAGTTACAATCAGGATTCGCGTATATTCCGATATAAGAGTTTTTATTATTAAAATCTACTCTGTTCAAGGAAATAACTCCAACATATTCTCCGTTATTCCCTTTCACAAGCCAATAAAAGTTTTTATTATCCCCATTTAATCCATCTATAAATATTTTATGTTCTTCAGGAGAAATAATATGATTTGAATACATCAATTTTCTTATATCATCATGATTCCGCCAGTTTCTTAACATCTCTTTTTCTTCATCATTGAGATTTATAAAATTCACAAGGGGAACGCCCTCTAATTCAAAATTACTTCTTAGATTCACCATGCCAGTTCGATATCTCCTGTATAACTCTCCGTGCGCCCTGTCCATCAATCAATGACCTTCCAACCTCTGACATCCTTTTCCTTAAATCTTTATTCTGCAATGCTGCCATGCTCTTTACGATATTCTCAAAAATCCCTTCATCCTCCCACCACCCAGCATATTCGATAAATCCAGCCTTCTGCCATCCCTTTACATTAACAAACTGATTATCAGCGACTGCCATGGCTATCGTGGGAACACCAACTCTTGCAAGTTCGTATAATGTCTGCCCTCCTGCTGATATTGCAATATCCGATTCGAGCATCGCTTCTTTCATTCTTTCAGCATCGGGATAATATATCAATTCTGTTTTATTGTCCTTTAACCTCTCTATTTCCCTCACGTCCTTGAATCCTTTTCCTATTATAGCTTTTTTAAGCAATGCCGGATATTTGTCAACTAAAAGCCTTAGAACCGCCGGCGTCATATTTTGCATATCAGCGCCGCCAAAAGTTATCATTATGCTTTCCATGTTTTCTTTTATTTCTTTTTCCGGAACATCCCAGAACTCTTTCCTAAGAGGTACATACTTACTGCCAAGCAGATAAATCACGGCGTCTTTCTCAGGATAACTCAATTCATCTGCATTTATAGCGCCATTTACTACGATGCCTTTTGGATAATCAATTCTTCTATTGTCCTCAATTAAGACGGGTAGTTTTATGACTCTAAATACTTTTTGATACAAATCATAATCCGCCAGATATGAATCAATAATCACTGCATCAGCGTCTTTTATAAAACCAAACAATCTTTCCCTTTCGTTCAGCCAGTTGAAAACAGAATATTCTCTATTTTTCAGCAAATCATTAACCGTTTCATCTCCATTTATTATAAAATGCGGTTCAATGCCTTTCTCCTCAAAAGCCTGATACAATGAGGCGCATCTTGTTATATGCCCGAATCCTATTCCTGTACTGCCTTCTGTTAAGATAACGACCTTTGATTCGTTCTTAGACAAAAGAAATCAGCCCCTTATCCCTGTATTTCAATAAATATTGATAAAGCCTTGAATACTCAATATCATGTTTTATCGCTACATCAAAAACGGTAGTCTTTTCATCAAAATATCTGACCAGACAGTTCATCAAATAATTCCATTTTTTTTGCTCCTCAGAGACTGAACTCCTTATGCTCGGATCAAAAGTGGATATATACAGGTCGTATTTTGGATTGCTCAATGCAACAAGGCCATTAAAATGTCTTTTCATTGCTGTGTTCGTTTCGAGCATGTCAATTATTCCCCAGACTGTCTCTACAGCCTCTTTTAGCTTTTCTTCATGAATTATGTCTTCGCTGTCGAGATTTGAATGATATTCGGGATAAGGCCAGCGCGAAAGAGAGATGCATGGAATCTCATATCCCGGCGCTTCCCATACGGTTTCATCATTGCCGACTATCTTTCTGAATTTATCTGAATAATAATCAGGGAAATTGTGTCTGAGATAATGATGTGCAGCCTTATCTATCAAGCTCTCTCCAGTAAATGACTCTTGCAATGCAAACCTGTTTTTGTTACCAAGCATTTCAAGAAATATGGCATACTTAAAGGTCTTTGCCACATTCTCTGGGATATGAGCTAAATAGAAAACAGTTCCAAGATGTTCAGGCGCAATAATCACACGATAGCTATATTTTCTCGTTGCTCTTTTTTGTAATCTCTTAATAACCTCTATAGCGACTACAACACCTGATATATCATCATTTGCCTGTGCAGCATGGCAGTTATGGGCATTGAGTATTATTGTGTCTTCTATTTCACCTTCTAATAAATAATCCAACACATTCATTGTTCCATCTTCAAAGATTGTTTGGATATCTATTTCATAGTCTCCATCCTCTAAATTTTTATATAAATTATAGGGTACACTCAATCCCCAATCTTTAAGCCACTGCTTATAAAAATAGTCGCAGTGATAAACAAGGGCATCTGGAAGATTCGGATGATAGAAAAGGTGTTTTCTAAGTTCATCAAGAGATACTTTTCCTTTAAAAAAAGTGCTATAAGCAGCTACTCCTAAGGGATGCTTCATTCCATCATATATCAGTTTTCCATCTTTCCGTATCTCGGCTTTGACAGGTTTCCATTTCTGTGGGACTGTCCAGCCATTGTGTTCTAATCCTGATTTATATTCATGGACTATAAAGGGCAATTCATTGCAGAGTATTTCAACTGCTTTATCGGTATCTTCGGATACTGGGGCCAATCTTAAAGGATATATCTTTTTGAGCAGCTCTTTCATGTGCATTAATTAACGCTTCCTTTTCACCAACCCTTCAGTATCATATTCAGCATTAAACAACATTGCATCTTCAAGATATTTCAACGGAGTATAAAAACGCTGACCAACCTTCAAAGCTCGAATAATGTTATTGCCCTTTTCATCCAATACTTGCTTAACAATTAATGAGCCGCCTTTTGCTGCTATATAAACAGAGCCGTTGTAAATTCTGTAAATAAGTCCAGCCATAAATGAATGAAATTTCCCTTCGCTATATTGTGAATTGCAGTCTTTCAAAAAAAATCTTCTGCCATTTAAAAATGTAGATGCACCTGGATATGGTTCATCAAAGGCACAGATAAAGGTCTCTATTTCATCTGTATCCCATGACCAGTTTATATAACCATGTTTCAATGTATATAATCGTGGGAAATATGAACTGAGGTTTTCCTGAAGTTTGGTAAATTTAAATTCCTTTCCTTTTCGCACCTCATCCAAAAACTCAATAAATAATTTCAATGCCTCTTCATGAGCTATCTTGAAATAATCCTGCGGTATCCTCGCCTGCTCTGGGATTGCATATCCTCTTGTCTTTAATATCTCTCCTGAGTCATAGACTCCTGGTACCATTTCTTCATTTATTAACTGTATATTCCAGCAGCCAATCCTGTCTTTTCTTAAAATCTGCCATGTGAAATGAGCCCCTCCCCTATATTGTGGAAGTCTAATAACCATAAAATCAAAAAGCCTTCCTCCAAACAAGATTATCGTCTTTTTGCTAAAGGTGTATACCTCACCAAGACCTATTCCCATTGCATTTTTGCTTTTAGCTATTATGGCTTTTAATTCAGACGACCTGTTTATATCCTTCACCTGATAAAAAGGTATCTTTTGTTTTCTCATCGCTTTTGCTAAAGTTAAGCCTGTTTTTATATCAATAACTTCCTCAAGATGTCTCGTAACTGCAAAAACATAAGTTTTTATTCCCCTTTTTAAAGATTCCTCTGCAAAGTCAACCAGCAACTGTCCGCCGCCGAACAGAATCAGCGTGTCAATTGCACCAATTTTAAGTCGCAACATAAAATAGCCTCACCCCTTGCACTTCTCCAACAGTATTTCATCAACAAATCTCCCTTTATAAAACCTGCTTTTCTTATACCTGCCGACTTCTCTATAATCAGCTTTAAGAAAGGCTTTGTAGCACCCTGTATTGTCAGCATATAGGCCTGCTTTTAAATGATTCAGGTTGAGTTCTTCAAAGGCATACTGAGTAGCTAATTTTATTGCCTCGGTCCCATAGCCTTTGCCCCACATATTTTTATTGCCTATAATCAACCCAACATCGCCAAATCTGTGAATCTGATTTATTTCTCCAACCTTTATATTTCCAATATGTTCGGCATTTTCCATCAGGAAAATGCCGAATAAAAAGTCATTTGGACTTTCATTCATGGCTTTTACATAATCTTTAATCTCTTCAAGCGTGAATGTCCTCCATCTAATTTCAAGAAACTGGGTAATCTCTTCATCATGCAGCCATGCAGCATAGTTTTCTCCAACATCTTCTATGGATAGCATCTTTAAATAAATCCTCTCTCCTGAAATCTTCATATGCAAGCTCCTATGCATCCCTTACCGGAATTTTTCTTCCTTTAAGATATGATTTAAATTTTACAATGTCATAGTCCCTCAGAAACAACATCTTTCCTACAGCGCAGGCATCGCAGTCTGTTTCTTTGAAAAGCTTGACCATGTCGTCATATTTTCCGGCTCCGCCGGAGGCTATCAAAGGAACCTTTGTAATATTTTTCAGCTTATTGTATATCTCGTAATCAAAGCCTGTAAGCGTCCCCTCTTTATCAATGGATGTTACGATTACTTCTCCCGCCCCGTAATCAATAACCCTTGAGATGTGTTCCATGATATCTAAAGCCGCCTTCTGCCTGCCTGAATAAATGTAAACATCATAATTTCCTGTCCTGCTTTTCTTCACATCCACAGATACAACCACAGATTGGGAACCGAATTCATCGGCTAAGTGTTTAATTAAAGAGGGGTTTAAAGCAGCAGAGGTATTAATGATTATCTTGTCGGCCCCGGCTCCAAAGCATTTCCTTGCATCCTCTATTGTTTTAATTCCGCCTCCAGCGCTGATGGGCAATCTGCATTTATGTATCATGGCATTGATTATGTCGGTATTAATAAGCCGCTTATTCCCTGACGCGTCTATGTCCACAATGATTATCTCGTCTGCGCCCTGCGCGTCATAAATCATGGCCTGTGAAAGCGGATCTCCGACATCAACAAAATCCCCGAATCGGGTTCCTTTCACAAGTCGATTTCCTTTCAACAAAAAAATAGGAATTATCCTTTTGTATGTCATTTAGACATCTCCAGAAAGTTTCTCAACAGTCTCAAACCATCTCCCTGACTCTTTTCAGGATGAAACTGAACGCCTACTATATTGTCTTTTCTTACGGCAGAAACAATTTCAAGGTCTCCATATTGCGTTACGGCTTTTATCACACTCTTGTCTTCCGGTATAAAGTGATAACTATGCATAAAATAAAAGGAGTTATAACGCATCCCTTTAAAAAGGATTTCGTCCATAGGCTTTACCTCATCCCAGCCTATATGAGGAACCTTTACCAAATCTCCCTCTATCTTTACCACCCTGCCTTTTATCCAGCCCAATCCTTTGTTTTCGCCGCCTTCAAAACTGACATCTGCAAATAACTGCATACCGAGACAAATACCGAGCAGCGGCTTCTTTTTGACTATTACCTCTTCGCCGAGCTTATTCCAGAACTGAAGTTGCCTTAACTTTGCCGCCGCGGTCTTGAAATTTCCCACGCCTGCAAGCACAATTACATCCGATGCATCGAGGTCTTTTGGATTGTTTGCCAAAATAACATCATACTTATAAAATTCAAATGCGCTGTGCACAGAGCCTACATTTCCGAGGCCGTTATTCACTATCCCTATCTTCATTTTTTCTCCTCATTTACTTTGTCCCGAAACCACAAATCCTGATCCCACAGCTTTGACCCCTCCGACAGTGTTTTTGGATCAAGGGGTTTCGCAGGATATATAACATGCCTTAATACAATCTTATTAAACTCTTCTTCGTTAATTCCGAGATATTCAAGAAATACATCAAGGCTTCTGGGTTTTCTCTTTTCAAGCCTCTTTATATGCTCCATAGCCTCGGCGCGGCTCATTCTTCCATGCTTAATATCAAGGGTTGTGAGATGCGTTATCCTTGAGAAACCTCTCTTGAGATACTTTATGTAATCCCTTACCCCAGTGAACATGCATTCTATCTTCTCATATGTCGGTCCAGGGAATCCGCTCTCTATCTCGTCCTCTTTCCACTGGAGTTCTTTTTTTATTATCTCAACCTGTTTTTTTACATCCCATGGGATATATTTGCCGAGTGGAAGGCTTTTTATTCCGACACGCTCCAACTCTTCTTTAGGAGGATACATATACGGCTTCAAATCTCTAAGTTCCACGCCTGTAAATCCGGCCATATCCTCCGCGCGCATGCCCAGAATTATCCTCCTGTTGAATTTCCATTCGTCTGTTTCTTCAAGGTCGGCAAATTTAAAATATCCCTCATACTCACCACCGCCCTCGCCCCATATAAGAAGAGGAATTTCAAATTTAACGGCTATGTTCATTGGATACGCAAAAATACCGGCATGGCAGTGCCAGCAAAAATCTCCCTTTCTGATAAGGGCCTCAAGCATTAATTTTTTTACCGTCTGCCAGTTAGGTGTGAAGGTTATAACATCAACGCCAAGCCTTCTGAATGTTCTCGTTCTATTCTCAATAGTGCGAGGTCTATAAAAACCGTGGTCAAAAGAAACAACCAGAGGCTTGAGTCCATATTTTTTGACAATCGCCCAGAGGGTGAATGTGGAATCTTTCCCACCGCTGAAAGGAACTATACAGTCATAAGATGCCTTTTCCTTCTTTCTCTCCTCAAATATCTTGATAATCTGTTTTTCTCTATCTTCCCAATTTACTTCCTTCTGCTTTGCATCCCAGTTCCTGCATATATTGCAGACCCCTTCATTATCGAAATAAAGGGTTTCCCACGTTATCGGAAGCGTGCACCTTGTGCACCGCTCCAGTTCGTCTTCTATTTCATGCTTTATATTCAATTGCACAACCTCCTTAAAGGCTAAACCCTTCTAAATACAGGCTCAAGAAGCCTCCCTTCTATCATCTCATCAAGCATCCCATATTCCATGCTGTATTTTAATATATCCATTACCCCATCATATACAGATAATGTTTTCTCAATAATTTCATCACTGTGAGGAAGGGACATATTATGTCCTGCTGTAAATAATATGCCTCTCTTTACACACTCTTGCTGAAAAAAGGTCTTCATTTTAAGACTTTCTCTTTCCTCTCCTTTGAAGTTTAATAATGTTCTAACAGAGTAGCCGTCTATTGAAAGCATGTCACCGAGTTCTTTCTCCTCTATGAGCCTCTCTATGCCGGCTTTAAACTTTTCCCCTTGTTCCCATATATACTCTATTGTCTTATTTTCCATCATATACCTTATGGTTGAAATTGCTGAAACTATTGAAATAGTTTCCCCTCCAAAGGTGAAGGAAAAAAAGATTTCATCGAAAAGCTTCATTATTTCTTTCTTTCCGACTATTGCTGATATGGGCATGCCGTTTCCCATAGCCTTTCCAAAACACGCTATATCGGGTATAACTCCAAAAAACTCCTGTGCGCCTCCCATAGAAAACCTGAAACCCGTAACCACCTCATCAAATATAAGCAAAGCCCCATTTTTATGGGTTATCTCTTTCACTTTCTGCAAAAAGTCATCTTTTGGCGGCGCTAAACTCACCGGCTCCATAATCACGCAGGCTATTTTATTTTTGTATTGTTCAAATAATTTTTCTAAACTTTCTAAATTGTTATACTGGAATGTCAGTGTCAGCTTTTTTACATCTTCAGGAATCCCTTTGTTTCTCGTTGTAGTAGCTATATACCACTCCTGCCAGCCGTGATAACCGCAGCACGCCACATAATCCCTTCCGGTATATGCCCTTGCTAATCTCACTGCTGCAGATGTCACATCAGAGCCGTTCTTGCCAAACCTAACCATCTCAGTGCATGGTATTATCTGCGTTAAAAGTTCTGCAAGCTCATACTCAAGATGATGCGGGAGCGTATAAACGCTTCCTTTTTTCATCTGCTTTTTTATATCATTCATTACCGGCTCAAAGGCATAACCAAGAGTACACGCGCCAAGCCCCATCGTATAATCAATAAACTTGTTGTTATCCACATCTGTTATATAACATCTCTTCCCTTCCTTAACAAAAAGCGGAGAAGCCCCCACACTGAACTGGAGATAAGACTTGCTGAATGTCTGAGAACAATTGGGGATGAGATTTTTCACTTTTTCAAAAAGTGCTGTATTTTTCTTGAGCCTTAATGGCTTTCTTTTTAATCTCTTTATAAACTCTCTATCATCATTCAATGATTTCTGATATCCAACATTAGGGGTGATATGCTTAGTCTTTTCTAAAACATGGGGCTCTGTTTTTAAAAGCCCTGCCACATCTTCGTAAGTGAAATCCTGACTACCAAGTCGTCTAAGTATATCAGCGATAACCTCTGCATCTTCCTTATAATCAAGGCTTAGATGGATATGAGATAAATTTTCCTTACCATAAGGAGAATAAATTGCTCTAAATCGCTTTGATTTCCTTATAAAAGGATTTATATGCTCTCGCTCAGACGGCAGTTTTGCCCTCTTATCTGCCGCGAGTATGGCATTGCCGCTTATGACCTCTACATCAAATCCATCAATTATATTTGTAAGAACAAGATAATCTGCCTTGAATTCATGGAATCTCGTGAGGGCGTAATCCACAAGCCTGTAATCAGTTAATATGCAATCTCCTGTTATCCTTGCAGCTACATCTAATCCAAAGTCCCCTACAGCCTTTGCAAATCTACCGAGAACATCCTCAACGCCTCCCCTTACAACATACCAGCCCTTGTTTTGAGCAATATCAGCGAGCACATCATCATCTTTATCTACTGATGTGGCAAGGATTTTATAATCTGTATTAGCCTTCTGGCATCTATCAATAACCCATTCAATTGCAGGCTTGCCAAAAAAATCATGAAGCATCTTTTTCGGGTATCTCGTTGAGCTGTTTCTTGCCTGTAAGACCAAACCAATCTTCATGATTTCCACCTATACGGCAAAATAATTTCCTCATCATAAACTGCCATATCTGTAAGGAGAGGTTCTATTAGTTTATATTTTTTCAGGCTTCCCTCTGAAAAACATTCCATATTGGCAACAAGCTGTTCTTTAGTGTCAATACCTATAACAACTCCATCTATCCATGACTTTTCAGCAGCAAACAAAAACGATATGCATTCGGGTTTAATGTTATATTTTTCTGATATCTCTCTAATCTTTCCGATTTTATCCTTAACCTTTGCAAAATTGCCATTAAGTCTTTTCTCGTCAAGGAAAAACAAACCCTGTAAAAATATAGACCGTGCAAACAGGAAGCCTCCATCAGACTTTAGCTTATGAATAATATCTCTGCCCAAAAATCTCTGGTCAAATAGGTTTAATGGAAATTCAATAGCCAAATTATCTTTAACCGCTCCTGTAATGTCTTCAACCTCTTCAGGATGATAGACCGAAACACCATATCGTCCTATACTCTTATCACTGCAAAGGGATTGAAGCACAGGTATTATGAGCTTTCCATAAAATTTGTATGTTTCATAGGAATGCAGAAGAATAAAGTCAATATATTCAATATTCATATTTTTCATTGACTCAAAAACCTCGTCTTCCACATCCTTTGTGGTTTTATAGTCTTTTTTAGGAAGTTTGGTTATAACATTAAAAACCTTGCCGTGTTTCTTGAAAAATTCCCCTAATACCATCTCTGCATCACCGTATGCCCTTGCCGTATCTATTCCCCAAAGGCCCATTTCTTTTGCAAGACTGAGGATTTCAAAAACCTCCTCGCTATTCAATTTCTTCTTATTTGCAATCCCGTATTCTAATCCGAAATTAGCAGTCCCTATTATAAGTTTTTCTATCATAATCCTTTGAAAACCTCTTTTATCCTCTCAACTACAGCCGCTACATCTTCGTCATTCATTGAAGGATAAAGAGGGATGCTGATCTCTCTCTGATAAAAGTCTTCGGCATAAGGACACAATCCGCTTTTAAATCCTAATCTTTGATAATAAGGCTGCAAATAGACAGGGATATAATGAACCTGAACCCCGAGACCGTTTTGTTTCAATCTTATGAATATCTCTTTCTTTTTTTCCTTGTATTCGTCTTTAAGTCTTATAGGATAAAGGTGATAAGAATGAAAGGCATAATCCATTTCTACCGGCATATCGAAGTAAGGGTTATCCTTAAAGGCTTTGTTGTAAATATCTGCTATCTCTCTTCTCCTTGAAATAAATCCATCAAGCTTTTTTAGCTGCGACATGCCGAGCGCTGCTTGAATATCCGTCATCCTGTAGTTGTATCCCAAAAACTTCATTTCGTAGTACCAGTCGCCGTGAGGTTCATTCACAAAATCCTTTCTTGTTATGCCGTGTGTTCTGAAAATAAGAAGCTTTTCGTAATAATCTCTGTTGTTAGTCATAACAGCGCCGCCCTCTCCTGTAGTAATATGCTTTACCGGGTGGAAGCTGAAGACAACCATATCGGAGTACTTACAATCGCCTATACTGAAATCCGTGTATTTTGCCCCTAAAGCATGGCAAGCGTCCTCAATCACAATAATGCCGCGTTTTTGTGCTATTCCGGCTATCTGCTCCAAATCAACAGGATGTCCTGCATAATGAACAGGAACTATCACTTTTGTTTTATCATTAATCTTTCCCTCGATGCTTGAAAAGTCTATATTTCCGGTATCCTTCTTCACATCCACAAAAACCGGTTTAGCCCCTAGATAAAGACCTGCGTTGGCTGTAGCGGCAAAGGTTATGGGAGAAGTAATCATTTCGTCTTCTGCCTTTATGCCGGCGGCAAAGTAAGCGGCATGCAAAGCCGCCGTGCCGGAGGAAAAGACAACCGCGTACTTCACTCCCGCATATTTGGAAAGCCCTGATTCAAATGCATCAACAGCCGGGCCTTGCGTAAGATGGTCTGATTTGAGGACAGAGACTACGGCGGCTATATCATCCTCATCTATGAAATGTCTTCCATAAGGAATGAAATCAGTCAACTTCAATCTCCTGAATCATAAATGAAATGCTTTCTGCATTCAGCCATTGATTGTTTTTATCACTGCGGTAAGAAAATCCATCAGGCATTTTGGTATGCGCAGAGTATTTATCAAACTCAATCTCTTTAAAAACAAACTGGGGCAAAATAATATAAACATCGCCCATATCAATAGTATTTCTGCCTTCGTCTTCTGAAATTAATGTCTCGTGTAATTTTTCACCTGGTCTGATGCCGACAACCTCATATTCACACTCAGAACACATTGCATTTACAAGGTCTGTTATCTTCATGCTCGGTATCTTTGGCACAAAGACCTCGCCGCCAATACTGTCTTTCACTGCCTTGCAGACAAGCTCCACTCCCTGAAAAAGTGTTATCCAAAATCTCGTCATCCTCTCGTCTGTAACAGGCAGTTTTTTTCTGCCGCTTTCTATCATGTTTTTAAACAGTGGGATAACGCTTCCCCTGCTGCCAATCACATTGCCGTATCTGACAACAGCGAAGGATGTATCACGTGTGCCTACATAGGCATTGGCTGCTACAAATAATTTCTCCATAGCAAGCTTTGTAGCTCCGTAGAGGTTAATCGGGCTGACAGCCTTGTCTGTGGATAAGGCAATAACCTTTTTCACGCTCATGTCTATAGCTGCTTCAATAATATTCTGGGCGCCCAGTATATTAGTCTTTACTGCTTCAAAAGGGTTATATTCAGCCGCTGGAACCTGTTTAATCGCTGCTGCATGAACTACATAATCAACACCATCAAATGCCCTGTACAACCGCTCCCTATCCCTTATATCTCCCAAGAAATATCTTACAGGATATTTTGTGTCTGGAAAGACGCGGGACATCTCAAACTGCTTAAACTCATCCCTGCTGAAGATAATAATCTTCTTAGGTTTATAGTTTGTCAGCGCATAATGTGTGAATTTTTTACCAAATGACCCTGTGCCGCCAGTAATTAGTATTACTTTGTCATTAAACATGCCTGTCTCCTAATATGCTGTTATTTTATTTTTGCAGAACAGTATAAATAAGCAATAACCATGCCATCATTTAAGATACATAACCGATTGAAATATAATTTTATTTTTCTTACATTGATTTTGATTTTCGTGCAAATTGACATTGAATTAAACCTATCTGTCATAAAATTGACTATTTTGTTATCGGGATTTTAAGCGGGAAACTTTAAAGACGGTCTAATCGCTTAGTTCTCAAATAAATATCTTCATGTCTTCTGCCGGGAGCAATAAGCGCAACTCCTATAAAGCCGGGAAAGGGATTCGAACCCTCGACCTGCTGATTACGAATCAGCTGCACTACCACTGTGCTATCCCGGCAAGTAACTGATATGTAACGGTTTTTGGAATGAGTGAGGTATATTATAACATATCAGTGTCATAAATTTGTCATAAACAGGGTCAAAAATTGGCAGAAAAATCAAGTTTTTGGGGTTCTTTTTCAGCGTCATTTTTTTCTGAAAAATTATCCAGCACTGTAACGTACTGTCTGACACTCTCTACTGAATGGTGAGAATATCTCTGTGTGGTTTTTATATCCTTATGGCCTAAAAGTTTTGCTACGGAATACAAATCAACGCCTGCCTGAACAAGCCGGGTCGCAAAGGTATGTCTGAGGTCGTGAAAACGGAATTTCTCGATATTTGCCTTTTTCAGAGCGATATAAAAGGCCCTCATGAGGTTTCTGAATTTCATCTTCCTGCCCTGTGTGGTAAACACGTATCCTGACATACTCATTACCTTGCTCATGGATATCAGCATTCGGCTAACTGTCTGGTTCATTGGAATGGTTCGTGGTTCTTTGTTCTTGGATTTCCGTATTAGAATGGTCTTTCTAAAGAGGTCTATGTTCTCCCATTTCAAATCAAGGATCTCTCCCTGTCTCATCCCGGTATACAGTGCGATGGTTAATATCTCCGTTAACTGCCCGTCAATCAATCCATTAGCAGCAGCCATGAGCCTGTCTTCCTCTTCCTGAGATAGCCACCTCAAAACCTTGTTGTTTTCCGGTTCTTTCTGTACTTTGATACATGGGTTTTCTTTGCACCATTCCCACCGTTTCCATGCAAGGTTCATGGCTTTAGAAAGTGCAGCAAAGTCCCTGTTGGCTGTAGCTATAGATACACCGCTGTCAAGGCGTTTGTGCATGTATTCAGTAATGGCCTTTGGAGTTATGCGTGATAAAGGCATCCCCTGAAAAAACTGCTTGAGATTTTTAAATGAATTGGCATACATTCTCTGCGTTGCGGGTTCTCGCTTTGGCGCGTGTTCTTTCATGAATTTTTCCATAAGGTCATCAAAGGTATATTCAATAGCCTGTTCTTCAGGTATCCATTGCCCTAATGCTATCCTGCCACGGACGGCATCGTGTATGCGCTGTGCAATTGCCTTATCCGTTGTGCCTGTGCTGCGCTGGTATTGCCTGCCCTTGTAGGAAAAACTCATCCAGTATGTGTTTTTTCTCTTATAGAGTCCCATAGGTTTTCTCCTTATTAACCCGTGGGCCCTGCAAATCCGTTGTCAAAGAGCTACCTAAATTATACATAGTTTTACCTCTCTTTGTAAAAAAACTGTTTATTACTGCGGTTAAAACATGTCACGGTTACAGGTGGCTATGTTGGTATTAGTTTGAGCTGTTCATCTTTTAAACCGTGTGTAATAGAGGGATTTTTAGCAATAGAAACGGTTTTATGAGGTCTTTTACCAGATCTGTAATGCCATAGAGGACACTCTATAGACGGACATGCTGCTACCTCTACCGGTTGCTTGTTAGTGCACCATAAACAGTATAACCTGATTTTTTTTAGACGCGTGCCCCCGCCTTTCCCCATACGGAGTTCGTGCAAAGGACAATTATCTTCTTTGCACTCTCTCACGCCCTTAAGATCGTGTGCACAATCTATGCACTTACCCCTAATTGCTTTGATTGGTTTCATCGTTCTCTTCTCCTCTCTCTTTCAGTATGCACTTAAGGGATAGGCAAGTTTTCGGATGGTAAAACCTGCTGTGTATGTATTCCTTTCCGCATATAGGACATATGGCCTTTTCCCACTTTGTGATAGGCCTCTCCAGTTCCTCAGGTATATGTTCAAGTTCTCCCTGCATTGTTATTTTTCCCCTTTCTTTTTTGGTAGTCTTCCAGTGCCTCGCCCTTAAGCCGTCCTGCCGCGCCTAAAATATTTATTATTTCTTCGTTAAGGCCTCGAACAATGCGGATATGAGGCGTCTTGCCATCCGCTGTCAGGACCGTTTTCTTCCCATCAAGGTAGTTGTATTCAGTCATGATTATTTAGTCTCCTTATGAAGGATCCTAACTCCTGTATGTCGTTCTTGATTGACTTTAGGAGTTCAACAATATCAGGTTCAAGGCATTCCTGCTTTTCCTTTAGTAGTATTTCGATCGCCCCTGACATCGCCTGTGTGCGGTTCACTACCATGTCGGTTAGGCACTGGACATGGTTATCTTCCAGCACCTCAGCGATACAGGCGGCGTCCTTGCAGAATATAGAGCACCTATGCATGATGATCCTGCCTTGCCTGTTCTACGATTGCGTCCACCCTCGCCTTTTCTGCAGTGTTCTTACGTGGCCTGCCACGCTTGCCACCTTTTACCCGTGCCATTGGGCGTGGATTAACCCCGTGCGTCTTCTCGGCGATCCACTTCTGGATGTCTTCTGCCCGGAACCTCAGACATCTCGCAGATATTTTCACCGCGGGTATGCGGCCATAGTGCACCATTTGATATAGCGTGATAGGAGCTATACTAAGCATTTCCGCCACTTCTGCTGGTGTTAAAAGTTTACTCATTAGTTTTCACCTCCTCGTGATACATATAGCGTGGGAACACAATATGCGTCCACTACTATGTCGTTCATACTTACTATTGTGATTTCTCTCCAGCCTGTCTTCTTCCCTGCCGGGAAAGTGCGGATTGTATATCCGTCCTTTTCCGCTTTCCGCTTTGCTGCGCCCAGAATAGCTATGATTAATTCTTCTTTTGCGCCCACCATCTCGCAGCTTGCTATATTAATTAGTCGCGGAGGACTAATGTTTATGCTGACGCGCGGAGAGCAAGACGATAGGAACAGAAATAGCGATATCAAGCACAGTGGTATTGCTTTCATTCCTTGCCCTCACTCTCTACTTCTTCCATCGCCTTACGGTGTATGGCTCTCTGAAATTTATAGATTGAATATGCCACTATCCCTATTGCCAACAGTCCCGTCCACGCAGGCAATGTCACGCCTGCGAGATAGGACGTTCCCATGCCCATCATTACTACCAACCTAGGTGATACAGAATACATGAGTATTGCTGTCTCTCTCACTGCCTGCGCCATTTCCTTGATACTTTCCCTGAGTTCTTTCATCACTTACACACCCCCTTGAAATAAGATATACATATATATGCATTTTGCTTTTTCGTTTTTTTCTGGACTGAAAATGCTCGCACTTTTGGGGTCAAAAAGTGCTTACATGCTCGCACTTTTGGGTGCTGAAAGTGCGAGCATGCGTTTTATTTTTTCATCCACTGAATAATTTTTTGAATGACGGCAATATCGCGGACCAGTTCGGCGTGATTGAGATTAAAAATAACGTGTTCTTTCGATGGTATAGACAGGACCGAGTCGAGGTCTACCGTGCCGTCGTTTAACCCCGTTAGATACCATTTTCTTGAACTGGACGCTCCGGCGATTATGTATATATCAGCGCTTGTTTGCAAGGTGCGAAAAATGAATGACGGAGCGTGCTTATATCCGCCGTTCGGCGTGCCTATCTGGATTATTTTCTTGACTTGCAGTTTAGGATATCGGCCGGATAATTCGCGAGCAATTAGCCCTCCCCATGAATAGCCGATTATGGTTTCAACGGTTTCAATTTTTTGAGCGTCTAATTGCGATTTTATGCTTTCTGCCGCGGCAGATAACGGCATCATCGTAACAGGATATATGACGATAGCTGCGGGGATATTCGCCTGCAAGGATGCCATTTGTTCGGCGCCGGTATTACTGCCGGGGATTATGATTGTTGTGCATTCCGCTGTCATAGGTATCAGCAGGAAAAATATTATCACAAGCGTGCGCATGTGATATATATGCATTTGCTCTTTGCCTATAAGAAAAAAAAGGACAGGCTTAAGCGCCCGTCCTGTGGGGATTGAGAGGTGGATTGATTACGGTTTTTTAGGAATTTTTGAAATGTTTTTATTCCACTGTGTTATCGCATTCTCTAAAGCAAGGCTCCGCTCTCGTAAATAATCCGATTCCGATATAATTCGTTTAGCATTTTCTATATCCTTCTGTCCAATTGGAGCAGCAAAAGAAGGCGCAAATGCTTTTAAAATCTCGTTATACATATACAGATTATACATAGCTATAATACTGCCTTTTTGCCCTATTTTAGAATAGTAATTTATCCCGTCCTGTGCATTTTTTTCTGCCATGTTTACGTATTTTTTAGCCTTATTTTTGTCTCCCTGTAGTAGAGCTATGTCTTTCAAAAACAGAAAACATAAAGTTTTCTCAACTACGGGCATTTGAACATCTCCTGAGGGAGGAGTCATTAAAATTTCAAGAAATGTTAATTTTCCATCTCTGTATTCATCTAATAACCTATCAGCAGATACACGCATAGATGCAGTTATAAGCGCTGAATGTAATACTTCTTTTCTTATATCCTCTCTATCCATTACCACATCAACTTTTGTAGCTTTTTCTATCATTTTAAGCAGGGCTGTTTTAAGGTCTTCACTAATCTCAATAGCGTGTGCAGTCGCCGCCGCAAAAAAAACAAAAAGCACACACGACACTAACATATTGTTAACCCTCATTGATTACCTCCTGCGTGTTATTTTTCTTTTTCCGGTTAGCCCGGGTTCCAATATATATCGCTCCGATTATCACTGCTGATACTGCCACAATTGAAATTACAGGAATTACAGGGATTGGACTGCCCTTGACTGTTACAATCTGAACGCTTTTATCCTTTGCCTTGATTGCTGCCTCGAATTCCTGCCTTTCTTCTTTAAAAAAGCTTTTATCTGCGTCATCCAAAAGGTCAGCTTTGATTTCCCTAAAAACACTAATGGCCACCAGATATTTGTCCTCTAAAGGCATATCATTGATATTCTTCACAAAACGATGATTATCAGCTAACCATTTAAGAAAAGCAAGCTCGGGGTTGGACTTATACAATTTCAGTGCTGTCTGCCCTGGTCTTATTAGCATCGAAAGATTCTCCATATCTTGTTTATATTCATTGGATACCTTCACTGCCTCTTCCGTATTATTACTAATGTTATACACCGCTTGGCTTGCGAGTGCATATCTCACTGTTGGTAGAGCTAAAGGAAATCTTGTAAGCCCTATATACTTAGTCATTATCAATGCTTTAGTTTCGTCCGTAAGCTTTGCGTTCACGGCCACGTCCTCTATTGCCTCAGCGTTTCTTGCGATGAAAAACTGTTCTATTAATTCCTCTATGTTTCCGTTTTTATACGCATTTAAAGCCATTTCTGCTGCTACCCAATATCGCTTAATGCTTTTATCTAAAATAAATCTTGTGTCTCCCAGCCACTCGACAAAGGCAAGTGTGTAATCCACATTGACTTTCTTACCCATTGTCTTACTCTGTGACATTGAACGCTTTTTGGAAAATAGGTTTTCTTTGCTGTCTGTTCTGCCTGCCGATGGTCCGCCCGTGCCCTCTGGAGCATCAGCCTTAACATTGGTGTCTGATCCTTTCTTGCGTGTTATGGTCTTTTCAATAGTGGATTCAATCTTTTTCTCTACCGCCTGATAGTCTTCGATTGAGATAGGTATTCCCTCTACACCGGTAAGTTTGCCCTGATATATATTATTTATTCCTGCTGCCATCCAGTATACTTTCAGCGCACCCTGAGAGGCTACACATGAGGCATTCTCGCAGTGAATGCTCCAATAGCCTGCCTCTGTATTAGTAGTAATTATCACTACCAAAAATGATACAATACTTGCAATTACTCTTTTCATGGTCGCCCTTTCTCCTTTCTGATATTAAGGGGCGGAAACCGCCCCGTTAAATTTTACTTCAAAGAAAAAATAAAGGCAAAACCCCTTACCGTTCTTCCTGCCATTTCATCATAGACAGGTCTGTCGATGTCGCAGTCAACCCCTATTTCTCCCCACTTACTGTCCTTTGTCGTTACCTCGTCAGCAATGTTGCGATGTAGTACTGTCAATATTTCGTTGATATTCGCTGCATGTTTTTTTGTGATATATTTTCCACCTTTTTCTGTAAAATATGTCACTGTGCACGTTGCCTTATTCTCTACTATATCTTCCACTGGCGCCTCTGTCGCTGCCTTTGCGGTTGCAGCCATACTAAACAGTGCAACCATTAAGATTAATACCAACATGACGACCAATACCTTGCCGTCATTTCCCTTGCCTTTCTTGATGAAGATAGGCGATACTACTTTTGTGCGTCTCATTTTTCACCCCTTGGGCATTTGTAGAGGGCCGGCGTCAAGGACGCCTTCCGCCCCCTTATTTTATTTGCCCCGTACTACAATATATATATGCATTTTGCTTTTTCACTTTTTCCCGGCGTCCTTGCCGTGTTCTTCTATTGCCTTCTCGAGTTCCTTTTCAATCCGCTCGGTCTTTTCTTCTTTCTCCTTTTCCTTTTTCTTCAGCTCTTGGAACTCCTGCTCCGCCTGCTGAGCCCGCTGTTCATATTTCTGCCGGTCGCCTGACGTTGAAAAGTCCTTATTAAACTCTGCCCACTCGCGTTCAAACCTTGCGTCCTCTTTTTTCATTTCAGTGTCCATTTGCGATTGCTTTGTAATGACATAAAATAAGAGCAAAGCAAGCACCGGCGCGGTAATGACAAGTATCTTCATCAATCCTGACATTAGTTTTCACCTCCTTTTGGGCAGTCGGACATGTCAATGTAATAGCTACATATATCAACGCGTGCTTGTGCCTGATAAAATTCATCAGGCTTATACTTAGTTATCAGTATTGATTGGGTTTTCCTTTCCTCTGCTGCTGCTGCTGATACTGCCTGTGATATCTGAGATACTACAGGCTTAATTACCTGTTGGAAGTCTGGAATTTCTTGCTTATGTGGCAATTGGTTAATCTCATTCAACCCATATCCTAACCCCGCACCTGCAAGTGCAAGGCTAAGTAACCTTATTATTATTATTTCTTTCATGTTGCACCTCCTACATATATATGCATTATCCATTTTCGTTTTCCGATTTTAGGTGAAAAATCGGATTGAGCACAAAGCTGTCCTGCCTTTTTTCCAGTCGGGTTATGTCCACGCGGGTTTGTGTAATGGGATAGGAAAGCATCTTGATGTAAAAATTCAAATCGGGCAGGGTGATAAACTCGCTTGGTAGTAGCAGCTTTTCTGTTTTCCTGCGCCGCTGGATGTTCAGGCCGTCGCGCTGGTCTGCGGGACCCATTGATATACTCTCATCTGTTTCGAGGATCTCACGCTCACCAAATGCCCTGCTGAGAAAATCAGAAGATAGTGGATCGTTCAGTGCAAAGGATATCAGCGTGTTTGACGTGTTCACGATTGTGTTAGTGGTTTCCGGGGAGTATATCTTCTGGATTTGCCCCACGTCCTGCGTGGCTATCCATATTGACCCGCCTTTACTGCGTGCCTGCTCAAGCGCCTGAACTAGTGAGCTTAACCGTTGAAGTGACGCAAACTCATCGATAATCACAAACCTGCGCCGGTTCAAGTTTTCAGGCAATGATAAGAGATGTTTCAAAGCAGTATCAAGGAATAAGGATAGCAGCGGTTTCAACGTGTCCCGTAGATTGCTGTAATTTGTGAGAAAAATAAAGGATGATCCATCTTCTTCTAACCACCGCTTGATTGAGAAATCATTTCCTAAATGCCTCGTGTAGAAAAAAGCATTGGTATATTGCCTCATAGTAGAGAGAACATCAGATGCCACTTTTGAGCCTTTCTCATATCCCTGCAAGTATCCCGTTGCTCTTTTTGCCTCTTCTATGCCTTGTTCTACTGCGTTCTGCATGAGTTCAAGCATAGGCGACTCTGCATAGCTAGCGTATTTCCATATGTCCGCGTTCGTTGTTTCTCCGCTTTTCACGCAATAGTGAAGTATCGATGCAAATACGTCCCGCGCCGCATCTGTCCAAAATTTGTCGTCGTTCGCCGGCGGGATTAGGGACGTTGCAATGCTGTCAATATCCGGGTGCATCCGTATCTCATCGAACAAGCACCAGTGCATTGAGCGGGTATCAAGTGGATTGAAGATGTAATCAGTCTCAGCACGATAAAAGTGCGATAAATAATCGCCCTTGAAATCGTATATCAGACACTTTTCACCTCTATCCCGGAGCTTGGAAATAACAGAATTCATGAGCGTTGTCTTTCCTGTGCCCGGACGCCCAGTAACGAGGAAATGCCTTGTTTCCGCCCTCGTGGGTAATGGTATTCTGCCAAGCTGCAACGATGATTGTTCGTTTTTCATGAGCTTTTTGAGTTCATCCTCGGATACCAGCTTGCTGCCTCGTAAGTGCTGGTCTTTCATCATCTCGCTTGACTTGCTTTTCCACTTGCGGAGCATGGCAGGGTATAGCAGCCATATTGGAGTAGCAAGAACGAAAATAATCCACGCGTATTTAATCATGACTTTAAACACGCGCGGCAGCACGTCAAAGCGAAAATTAGAAATCGTAAAAAACAAAATCTCCACCAAGTTAAATTTGAAAATGAAAAGGTAAAGAACCGGGATAGCAAGATGTAAGAGCAAGACGATAAGAAATGTATATATATACATCTTCGCTTCCATTTGTATCGAGTGAAACCACGTCTCAAAACCTTTATACCCTCTATTCTCTTTATATTGCATGTTAACCTCCTATGTGATTGTGATATGGTAGTTAGTGCTAACTTGCTTGTGAGTTAGCACTAACTTACCTACTGGTAAAAATTAAGCTGCCTCCGGTTCAGTCTCCGGTGCGTCCTCTGTGGCCTCTGTGTCCTTGACTAAGACGTAATCCTTGTATGCCCGTTTCTTGTTTTTTGAGCTGGTCACCACGCCCACGAACTTGATAGCCACCCGGTCGCCCTCGGATACGTCTTCCTGCTCCACTAGTTTTTTTAGAATTGAGTTCAACCAAATTGTGATTTTCTGTCCGTCTGTGGTTTCCAGCTCCACGTAGTCGCCATCGCCAAAACTTGTGATTGTGCTACCGATTGCTAGCACCCTGCCTTCAAGAATGTCCCCGGGATTAGGTCTCCAGAATATGCTTTTTTTGCCCTTTTCCTGTTCTTTTTCTTTGAGTTTTGCGATTAAGTCTGACATTAATTTTACCTCCTTTTTTATTTGCTCAAAATTTCAATCAAAAAAGTTTTTAATTCCCCGGCGTCCATTTTCTCAAGTTCGTCCTTTCTGGATAGGATCGCCCTGCCTATTCCTACCGCCTGCTGGTCCTCAAGCTGCCTCGCAAGTTCCATCAGGCGCCGGGCCTCAGCCCGGAGCTGGTCCGGCGTCTTTCTTCCCATGTTTTCATCACCCCCTTTTCTGATGTGAAATGTTCTCATACATATATATGCATTTTGATTTTTCAGTCGATAAATTTCTCGATTGTCTTGAATGTATATCCTGCGATGAAAGATAACGGGACCAGAAAAATCAAGATCATCTGCACCGTCTCTGCCCGTCTTATGCAATCCATGCAGTTGTCATGTTCCGGCGTTACGCCTTCGACTGCAAAATGGCAAGTGTCGCATTTCATACTATCACCCCCTTTGCTACCACCCCATCCTCTCGGATTGGAAACTGGTATATCGTGCACTTACCGTTCCGTCTTGTTATCTTCCAGTCACGCCCGCACTTGCTGCAGTGCTTGCTGTCACGATACAGATATGTCCATCTCCTATCCCCTGCGTGTATAGCGTCGTAGAGAAAACCCGAACACGCTGGACACCGTAAGTGTCCGTCCATTACCTTGATTGTTACTTCCTTGACTGCCATTTTCTTATCTCCTTTCTGATGTGATGTTAAATTTTCTCGCATACATAGCGCTTAAAAATTTTGTAAACCGTTGACGTTGGCACTCCTAATTTCCTCGATATTTGCCTGTATGATTTACCCTGATTTCGCATTTCGATTATCTCCTGCTTTAGTGCGCTGTGTTCGGTTTTAATGGTCATGCTCATGTTAGGCTTTGCTAAAGCCTGTTCAAGCCGATATGCTATTTTGAATAACTTAATAGCACGTTCTCTTAAGTGTGACGAGTTATTCTGAAACTCAAACTCAATCAGCTTTATTGCCTCTGCCCTGATTTCATCTGCTATTGCTTTGCTCATTGTTATCACCCCCTTTAATCTTAAAATCACAACATATATATGCATTTTGCTTTTTCACTTTTGCCTTTTTAGAACTCTTGAAATTGTCATTGTTGAAATGCCTAATTCTCTCGCAATCTGACGATATGACAATCCCTGATTTCGCATTCCAATTATCTGCATTTCAAGTGGTTTCATATTTGCCTGTATGTCATTTTTCGTATCTGTCCGTTGTGCGTTTTCCTCTGCCTTTTGAGTAGTCGTAACAGGTATATCATGTGCTGTAACATCTTCTGCTTTTCCCCCTGTTACGCTGCTATGTGACGCTGTTACACTGTTACTGTTACGCCCTGTAACACTGTTACGGTGTGACGCTGTAACAGTCGATGCGAGATACACTGAAACCGCCTGCATGACCACCACTAAAATCAGAAAAACTACTGCCTTGCCTGTCGCAATTCTGCCACTCGCCTGCCCTGAAATTTGGAGCATCGCGTCCCGGAGTCTTCTCTCCCTTTCCAGTGTCCTGGTCACGTATTTTTGGCCATGGCTATATGCCTCTTTAGTGGCTTTCAGGTCATCTGAAAGTAGTTCAATCTGCTGCTTTTGACTAAGCATTTTCTCCAGTTCGCCCTCATTTTGAACAATGAAACTTGCGCTGGCTGCAATCGTGGAAATGAGATATAGCGGTATGAGAAAAATGAGAGATGTCTTCCTCTGCCGGAACTGCAAAGCGAGAGCTATAATCATGCATTCTATGAGGATAGAGGCTAACCAAGAAAACACCGGGTTGGGCTCTATGCTTGCAATGAAAATCTGAGTATGCCATGCAAGAAAAACCGCGGTAGCGATGACTATTGAAAGCTTGAAATATCGCATTAGTCACCCCCTCTCTCAAATAGCTCCAACTCTTCCGCCGTAAACTTTTCGTAAAAAGCTTTTCTTTTGTCTTTGTCTATGATGACCTGAGAAAAAATTTCTTTAGCCATTTTGGACATAAACATTGCAAGCTTTTTTACCTCACCGTCACCCTGCATTTCCTGCTTTCCACCAGTCAGGTAAAGATGGTTTTGGAGTTTTTCCATTGTCTCAATCATGCGGATTACCAATGCACCATCTCTGGCCTCTTCCTTGAGTGCGCTTTTGAGTTTTTGGCGGATGTATGCAGGCACTTTTAACCCTGCCGACCTCGCCATAAACTCAAGTTCCTCATATTCGTTTTCCCTAAATTTCAGATTTACCTGCCTTGCCATTTTCCTTACCTCCTTAAGTGTAAAATCTAACTCTCTTATATATATGCATTTTCATTTTTCACTATGGTATCTTTGGTATCCTTTGAGGATAAAAACAGTGGTAACCTCTCAAAAGATTGATAATTCTTGATTTGAGGCTAAAAAGATAGGTAAAAGGTAGCCTTTTAAAACCTTAGAAAACAATCACATCCAACGCACCTTGCAAACGAAGGTTGCGTTGGGTGTGATACTAAAGCGGGAAAACTGGTCTTGTGTCTGAGGTAAGGCAATTTTAGCCTACCTCTCAATACAACTACCCTGTCGTTTAAAGCACTCTGTCGATGTAAATTGACAGTGTGCGATAAAAAAAAGGAGAGGGTAGTATTAGAGTGATTAGCGATAATTCTACCCTCTCCTTCCGATTGGTCTTTAGGGAAATAAAACGGAAATAACCGCTACCTGCCACGACCTTGGTTTTGATTTTGCCCTTGCGATTTTGAGGTTTCCTGTGCTTGTGATTTTGCGCTTTCACTTCCTGCTGTTTTCTCTCTTTCCGCTCCGCGGGATTTTACGTTTTCAGTCTCGTGGTGTCGGTAAACTTTCTCATTCACTCCTGAGCTTTTCAGCGTGGTTGGCTCTTTCGTTTTTGCGCTTTCCTTGTATTGCCCTTTTCCCATTTTTTCGGCTTTCTTAATTATTTTTTCCGCGTATTTCGCTTTCAGGGTTTTTTCCAATTTCTGCACATCCTTACCTGCCCACTTCCGCGCCTCATCCGGTCTAATAATGTATGTTTCGGACTTAGTCATTTCCATTTTTGGCTTGATATTCCCGCGCCCGAAAAACACAGATGATAAAGTGTCTTTTTGGCGATATTCATACTTGCTTACCACTATAGTTCCGTCCTTACGTTTTTCCACGTATGTGCCTTTAAGCTTTTTCCCAAAAAGCCCCTGGTCAACACGGTATTCATTCCTAAATTGAGTTCCTTTCTTTTCCCCTGATATGTATTTTCCCTTTTTTACTTTGTCCCCAAAAAAACCCTCCCGCGTTGTATAAAATGAAATACCCTTTTGAGATTCTTTTATTGTTCCGACCAGTGGAGATATTTCAATTTTTCCGCCGGGGAGCGCTCTATCCCACCAGCTCTGTTTCCCTGGTGCCCTGTCAGGTAATTTTGTCACTCCTGTGCCATGCTGTTTTTGCGCTTTTCTGTCTTCATATTCCCGCTTTTCTGCTTTTCTGCTTTCGTGTTTTTCTGACCTCGCGCTTTCGTGTTTTTCTGTTTTTCTGCCTGTCTGTTTTTCTGCTTTCTCACTTCTCCATTCTGCTGTTTTCTCATAATCCAAAGTGCTGGTTTTCTGCTGTTCTACTTTCATTTGTTCGGTGAATTTCTGTTTGTCGTTCGTGTAAATTTTGAGGTCGTGCTTGCCTCGGGTAGCGGCGACATAAGCCTCGTTATAATTCGTCCCTCTGCCCTCTGATTTTTCGGTAGCTACTGAATGGAAAATCACCCGGTCTGCTGTCTGTCCCTGGCTCTTGTATGATGTAACTGCATAGCCCCTGTCGATGTAATTGTATTGTGTGGAAAGGTTGATTTTCTTCTCCTGGCCATCGTGCATTTTCACGGTTGCCCTACCGTCCTTATCTATACTTTCAATCGTTCCTGTCTGCCCGTTTTTCACTCCAAGACTGCGGTCATTTTTCTGAAAGACAACCTTTTCTCCCTGTGAAAATGACTGCTGCTTTTCCCGGTATACTGCAAGGTTCTGTCCGTGTTCTTTCAGGTCTATCTCATGTTTGACACTCTCTCTATTTTTCCCTCTGGTCTCAACCTCAATTCTGTGGTTCTGATGGTCTACTCTGGTTACTTTTCCCTCTGTTCCTGCCCTGCCCATGATGCCTGCATGGTTCGCAATTACTATGTCGCCTTTCTCATAATTCTGTCCAAAATGCTTTTCAATCGGTGACAAGTTTTTGCTTTCTCTGACGTTAAACTCATATTCCTGCTGTCCTATCCTACCCTGTCTCATTAGTTCAGAATGGATGCGGTCGTTAATCTCATTCCTGTCCTTGTTCAGTGCTGTGACTATGATTGTGTCTTTCTTGCTGTCCGTGTAGTCTTTCACGATGGCGTCAATCCTCTGCTGCCTGTCTGCTATCTCATGTATCTTTCCTGTGTTTTCAAGTTTTTCCATCGCTTTTTCAAATCGCTTTTCGGATATGTCTTTTACTATATCTCTATAATCTTCTGTTTTTTGCCTCTGGACTTCGGACATTCTCACTGTCTTCATGTCGCCGGTCTCCTGGAGCTTCTGAAACATCCGGCCGGCCTCGATGGATTGCAATTGCTTGGTATCCCCCACCATTGCCACTTTTGCCCCTGCTGCCTCCGCCCGCTCCAGCAGGCCGTGCATCTGCCTGCTGCCCATCATTGAGGCCTCGTCCACTACCCATATCTCCTTTGTTCCTGCTGTTGCCTCTGTTTTTTCTCCAAGGAATGAGTGTAATGTCCGCGACTGGATACCGCTTGCTTTCTCTATCTCTTCCGCTGCCTTGCCTGTGTATGCATATCCCTTGACTTCATACCCATGCCTGGATGCTATCTCTCTCATTACCTGCAATGCTGTGGTTTTTCCTGTCCCTGCATCGCCCTGTATGCCTATTACGCTGTCCTTGCTGGTGAGGATATGAGATATTGCGTTTTTCTGGTTCTCGGATAAGTAAAAGCCTTTTTCTTTCTCGTATTCCTGTATACCTGCCTGCACTTTCTCTGCGTCCAGTGCCTCTGCCTTGCCGTGTCCGTCCCTTACTTTCTCCACGATGTCATTCTCAATCCGTATCATCTCATGCGTGGTATATTTGCCCTCATCCAATCTTATGAGGTCTCCGTTTCTCTCCGCCCTCTCTATCGCCCTTTCGATGTCGTCTATGCGTGCATCACCAATCGACATCTTCATTGCAGTATCCTGAAGGTCTTTACGTGAAAACACGCTTTCCTGTTCTGTAATTATTCTGCCTGCCGCTGCAACTCCTGCGCCTGCTGTCTTTTCGGGGTTGTTCTCATGCCCTTGACCCCTCTCAATTGCCCTCATTTCTTCCGCTGCCTTTTGGACGGATGCCTGTATCTGTTCTTTGGTATATCCAAGTTTTTCAAGCCTTTCCTGCCACGTTTGTCTTACATCGTCCATGTTTACATCTTTCTTGGCCACGCGGCTGTCGAGACATGCCATTTCCTTGATCTTGCTTTCGCTGGCGTCTGGATACTGTTTTTTGAGGTCTTCCATTGCTGACTGTATCTGTTCGCTGCGTCTGGAAAACTCGTCAAGCACTTTCTGGTCTATGCCCTGGATTTCAAAAAAACCTCTACTGTCGGTCTTAATCGCGTAGTTAATTTCTTTCAGTTCTACCGCTAATTCGTTCCTGTATATCTGCCCGATGTGCATTTTGTTGTTATATAATTCCTCGTTCGATAATGCCCGCCATTGACCGTCCTCTCGCTGTGTCATGTTCATTGCTACACCGTGCGTATGTATCTGCATGTCAAGCTCCCGGCTGACATAGTGGGTAAATTTTGCGATGACCATATTGCCGGTATCGACGCGTTCAGTTACGCCGTCCTGCGTCTGCCGTGCCTGAGTATAATGTTCTTCCACGTATTGTAGTGTCCTCTCCACCGCCCGGTTGTGTGCGTCCAGTATCCGCTGGTCTCCTGAAACTTCATGCAGCACCGATACCGATTTCGGCGCGCTAAAAGTGAGATCCACGCCTGCGCGGTGTTCGTGGTTTTCGCCGCCGCCGGCTATAAGCCGGTCACCCTGCGGGTCCCGGCCATGTATGAGGTTTTCAAAATCATCTTTTTGGATCGCCCCGGATAGTCCTAATGCCGAGGCGCCCGCGCCCTGCCATTGTCCATCGGCACGTGTGTAATAGTTGTCGCGCTGGTAATAGGTCGACGCCTGCCCACTGCTAACATTCGTAATGCTTACCATATATTTCCCCTTTATTTGCTTATTTGAACATTCTTATATCGCTGCATTCTCCATCTCCCTTTGTGCATGTTCTTACGTCATCTCACTATATATATGCATTAAGCTTTCCAAAAAACTGCGCCCAAAAAGGAAAGATAGGGGGATGTAAGTAATACATACGCTTTTCTGTTTTCCTGCCTTTGTCTTTGCCTTTTGTCTGTTCTTTCTTTAATGGGAAGTCTTTTTATATTTTTTATGAGGTAGGTATACTAGAAAGCGATTGTTTTTTAAAAAAAAAAGGTATATATTCCGGGAATACTAGGCAAACCTTTGTTTTTTTTTACAGCGTTTATCTGTTTAAAAAAAATCACTTCATTGTTGAAAACAAAGGTATTCTAGAGAGCATATGTTTTTCTGCGATACATATGTTTTCCGGTCATTAATGCATGTGAAGGGTTCGATGCCCTTCACATGCATGTCTTACGAGAGAGAAAGCGATTTTTCTTCAGAAAAAAATCGCTTTCTCTCTCTCTCCCTCTATGGGAGAGAGTTTCTATGGGGGGGGTTAAGGCAATTTCCAGCAAATCAAGCACTGGCAAGGTTTTGCGGGGATTTTTTGAGGGGCATTTTACGACCACGGGGGAAGGTTTTTTACGACCACGGGGGAAAGTAGGGGGTAATCGACTGAATGACAGAAAAACAATAAATATCAATGCTTTGCGGGGATTTTGGCGGGTGCATTTTACGACCACGGGGGAAAAACACGGATGAAAAGAGACAGGGTTACTCCTGCCTCTTCCTGTCGATAGTGATATACCATGTGCCATCTTTTTTCCGTCTGGAATAATCCCGTATTATGCCATTATTTTTCAGATCGTCTACTGCCTCACGGAGTTTCACTTGTGCATCGCATTTTCTTGAGGCAAGTATTACTGCCCTCTCAATCATAGTATCTTCCTTGAACGTGTCCCCTGAGTTGGTAGTAAGATATGTATACAGATTTTTGGCCGTGGGTGACAGGTCAATATATGTGTCATATGAGATTGTGAGCGTCTTGTTCATTAGGGCACGGTATATTTCCTCTGCTATCAGTATTCTTATCCCGCCGGTGTCGCGGAAATACTCAATGCGATATATGATATTGATGTGGACTTCTTTTTTCTTTCCATAGTAGCAGTGCATTGACAGTCCTTTCAGTCTTCTGAGGCTATCCAGCACGCGCTGGTAATTGTGAGTGTTGAGTTCCTTAGCGATATCCTGTACGGTGGTTTCCACGCACGTCACCGGTATTTTTTCGGTGTTGGACAATGTAATCATCGTCTTGCCTTGTTGGATTAAGGTAAATAGTGTGTATAGCACTTCTGTGTCCTCTGTTCCGATTGGATCAGGTGCCTTATACTCAATTCGTCCGTTGTTCAGTATGTGCTTGACATAATGAGATATGCCTTTTCTCTTTGGCAGCCCGAAAGGATATTTGAGAAATCTTCGGTATATTTCTACGTCATTATAGCACTTCAAATTCTCCGACATATAAGTCCTCCTTTCTTTTTTTCTTGCTGGTTTTCTTTTCATTGCCATTGCCATTGCCGTTATTTTTGGTTTCGTCTGAAATGTCAATTTCTTTCAAATCATCCGATGTAAGCGGTTCCGGCACTGCAGCAAAAAATGCGCCGTCTCTCCTTGCAAGTGGTATATAGTGCTGGTCGTATTGAGAAAAATTGGCTTTTTCTATTGCTAATACGTCTTTCTTCAATACTAGCCTGCAGCGTGCGTTTTCCCTTATCGCGATTGCCCCGCGTGGCGTGGTCTCCCCGGCGCCGTTCGTTATGTCGCTTTTAGCGTGGTGGTGCAGTATCAGTATCGTTGTCTTGAGTTTCAGCAGATAGGAATAGAATGTGTTAACCTCTGCGTTTGAGTTTTCCTCTATTCCGGCAAGGTTTGATAGATTGTCCAGAATTACAAGGTCCGGCTGGTATTTTTGGATTGCCCTCTGCAGCGTGGTGTATGCAGCAGTAGGCGTGATAGTCCCAAAAAGCTTTTCCGTCAGGCAATTTTCGGTGTAAAATATTGAGAAATGTTTATTTATGTCTTCCCAGTCTACATTCATTGCTTGCGCCATGCTTGCTAATCGTGAAACCATTATCTCCTTGGGGTTCTCGTTTTCATTGGTCACATATATCACATTCGATATATCAACCCCTATTTCTTCCCTTCTGTGAGAAAAGCAAGGCAACAAGAATGGCTGCTGGAAAATCGTGGCAAGTGCAAGCTGCAAGGCAAGCGTGGACTTGCCTGCGCTGCCCGGGCCGTCAAGGATATTGATTGTATTGCGATATATGAGCTGGTCGAACAGGAAAGGAAAATGTAATATACCAGAGTAGTATGCATGAAAGAGCGTCTGCATTTCTGCCCGTGTTTTTTCTATTTTCTTTAGCGCGTCCTCTGCCTGCTGTTGTATAGCCTGAGGGGCGGTGTTCCCGCCCCTTGCGTATGTGTTGTTACCTGACATTATTCCACCTCCTCTGATATATATGCATTTTCAGTTTCAGAAAAGAGGTTCAGGTTTTCTTTTTCTTCTTTTTCTGCCTCTGCCTTTAGCTGCGCTCTGCGTCTCAGTCCCGAGGTTTGGAGCGCTGCAATTATTTCCGCGTTTGTCATACCTGTTGTTTTGAGGCTTGTTATTTTTTTTATCCACTTTTTCCTCTCTCTCGTTGTCATCTCATCCGTGACGCTGTAGTCTTTCGCTGCTGCATCGCCTGCTGCGAAGTGTGTTGCAAGCCGTTTCCGCGTGGTCTCTGTGCGTGGGACGATAACCATCATCCCGTCCCGGCCTGGATACCAGTATGCCTTTTCCCTTGAGGCCTCAAGCGCAAGGTCAGTGAACAGGTCGAAATTGATGTCCTGATACCTCTTACGTGCTTTTTCCCACGCCCCGTGCAATACATCCTGACCCGACCCGTTCCAATGTGCATGGCAATATCTTGCAAGGCTGTTGTAGTTTTTTACGAAAAAATCGTCTACGTCGATCCTAGTGTCATCGATCCTGGTGTCTGCTGCTGTTGCTTTCATGTTTCCTCTCTCGAGGCATGAAAGGTGAAAGGCTACTGCACTACTTTACTTCTCCGTGTTTTTGATTTTTCCGCGCGGTGTGCGCTATGACTTTTTAGGTGCACTCAGGATGTCCTGTGTGCCTTTGATTTGAACTTTTTTGATTTGGGCTTATTTCGCTGGCGCCTCGCCCTTTTGCGCCTGCTATCATACAGTTTTTTTTTGGGTCTGTATGAGTACTGTGTGCCCTGTCACAACCTTGGGTGGTGAACTCCGACTTTACGGAGCGCTGCGGGTGTCACCAGCACCCTCGTCCCTATCGCTCTCAATCAGCCTGGGCGGCATACTCTATTTTTTCCGCCTTTCTCTCTTTCTGCCCCCTTTTACTACTTATTTTGATATTCTCGCCAAAGGCGATATAAATATATTAGCAAAACCCATGCCAATCTGTCAATATCCACGCATATTTTTATCGCTCTTGTAAGTCATTGAAAAACCTATGTTTTTCTATGCTTGATTTTTTATGAAAAGATGTGGTAATATATAGGTTATCTAAAATATGTATAATTTTTGACACACACCTGTGTTTAAAATACCACGCTGTTGAAATGTCTATAAAAAACAATGAGTTATAGTGTTGAAAAATATGACACGGTGTTAAAAATGCAACACTGTTTTTTGACATGGATTTTTTCGATGGTTTTTATAGGCTTGGTCTCTTGAATTGGATATAGCAAGGTCGGTGTCATAAAATTGTAATGTAATTATGACTTACTAACAACATACTAACATATTTTTAGACATATCTTATTCCTTGCGAAGGCTTGAAAATACTGGATTTGCAGGGTTGCGGGGTTTTAAATTTTGCTAATTACGAATCAGCTGCACTACCACTGTGCTATCCCGGCATATTAGCTGATGGCTGATAGTTCATAGCTGATGGCTGACAGCAAAATACTTATGAACCATGAGCTAAGAGCTATGAGCCATTAAGTTTATCAAATTTCTGCTTAAAATAGCCAAGCCTCTTTCCACTTCCGTCTTTAAAAGTGTAAAATACTTCATGCCGGAATATAAAAAAATAGCCTATTTTAATTGCTTTGCAGGGATAAGCGGGGATATGTGCCTCGGCGCACTCGTTGATGCAGGGGTAGATCTATCGGATATTGCAAATGAACTTAAAAAGCTTCCAATAAAGAATTACGGTCTTAAATATAGAAAGGTTTCACGAAACGGCATATCTGCCACAAAAGTAGATGTGATAATAAAAAAGTCAGCAGTCAGCAGTCAGCAGTCAGCAGCTAAAAAATGGAAAGATATTGAGAAGATAATTAAAACATCTACGCTATCTGATGATATTAAACAAAAAGGTCTGCATATATTTAAAAAGCTCTTTGAGGCCGAGGCGAGAGTTCACGGAGAGCCATTTGAAAATATCCATCTCCACGAACTCGGAGGTATCGACTGCCTTGTGGATATATTCGGGACATTGATATGCCTTGATATTCTCGGAATAGAGAAATTATACACCTCGTCTGTCAATCTCGGAAGCGGCAGTGTAAAAACAGAGCATGGTATCCTTCCTGTGCCAGCGCCCGCAACCGCAGAGCTTTTGAGAGGCTATCCGGTTTATTCTTCGGATATACCATTTGAACTTACCACTCCAACAGGGGCGGCAATTATATCAGGACTTAAATCAAAATCCTCTCCTTTGCCCGAAATAAGAATAGAAAAAATTGGATATGGGGCAGGAAACAAAGATATTAAGACTATTCCAAATACCCTGAGAATACTTATAGGCAAAGAGACAGGTTCAAGTAAATACGAAGATTTTGTGACAATCATCGAAACCAATATAGATGACATGAATCCTCAGATTTATGAGCATGTTTTCGAAAGGCTGTTCAAGGCAGGCGCGCTTGATGTCTTCATGGAAAACATTATCATGAAAAAAGGCAGACCTGCTGTAAAGCTGACCATTATCTCAAGAGAGAATGACGTTGAAAAACTGTCAGATATGCTATTTAAAGAGACCACAACAATCGGCATGAGATTTTATAATGTATATCGCAAGACTTTAGACCGGGAGATAAAGAAGATAAAAACAAAATACGGCGACGTAAGAGTAAAGGTATCGTCTCTAAAAGGCGCCATAGTTAATATTTCTCCTGAGTATGAAGATTTAAAGGCTATTTCAAAAAAGACAAAGATACCCATCAAGGAAATTGTGGAAGAAGTATTAAGACCTATGTTGAGCGATTTTTAACTTGTTATAGATAGCAGACATGCCTGCCATCTATTTTTAAAGTTTAACGTGCAGGAATCACGCAATTTAGGTAAGAGTTTGTTGAGCTTGTCGAGCTTGTTGTGGTAATTTAATCAGATATGAAGATGGCCTTTAGATACAGTTATATACTTTTAAGCTTTCTGGCTGTGTTTGCTCACAGCATATCCCATTCCTTAACCCTCGATGAGGCCATATCGCTTGCAAAGGAGAACCTTCCGTCATATAAAGCGTCAATAATAAAGGTAAAGTCCACAGATGCCCTCTATAATGCCTCGCTGGCGCCCTATCTTCCAAGCCTCGATGCATCAACAACACAGAAGAGATTTTACACATCGAGTCAGGAGTTCAACACAAGGGCTTATGACCTTTCATTGTCATACACATTGTTTGACGGCGGCAAAAGAAGGGCAAACAGAGACATCGCAAGACTCAATCTCGACATAGACAATGAAGATGTCAGAAAAAACCTCATCGAACTGGAATACAACATAAAGGTTGCTTTTTATACTGCCATTGCCCAGAGGGATACGCTTCAGCAGAGAAAGATTCAGCTTCAGGATGCACAAAAGGATTATGAGGTAGCAGAGGGAAGATATAAATTCGGCGTTGCAAAGCTCTCCGATGTTCTTCAGGCTTCTGTAAGGCTTGAACAGGCAAGATTTAATCTGATACAGGCAGAGGGAGATTTCAAAAAGGCATTGTCAGAACTCAATTCGCTCATAGGGAAAACTCTCGACAGCAATTATGAGCTTACAGGCAGTCTGGATTTAGATATAAGACTTCCAGACAGAAAAAAGCTTTCTGATATAGCGTTCCAGCGGCCGGAGATTAAGCAGGCGGAAAATTCCATTGAAATATCAAAGAGCAGCAAGTCTCTTGCCAACAGCGCATTTTATCCTGAGCTTTCGTTAAGCACGTCTTACACAAAAACAGGCGGAGGGAGGACAGGCTTCTCCGAAGAAAAGATCGCTGGCATTACGGCAACATGGAATATCTTTGAGCTCGGAAAGTTTTTCAAACAGCAGTCCTCCGAGCTTGAAAAAAACATTTCTACCGAAAAGTTAAACGACCTGAAAAGGCGAATACTCCTCGATATGCATAAGACATACGAAGACTTTATAACAGCCTCCAGTAAATTGAAGGTTGCACACCAGCAGTTGAAACAGGCAGAGCATAATTATTCTCAGGCATTCGGCGAATACAAGGTAGGAAAGGCGGATATACTCTCGCTTATGCAGGCAGAAAGCCTTCTGTCAAATGCAAGGGAACAGCTAATCAGTTCAAAATTAAATCTGGTCTTGTCAAAGGCATTGCTCGAAAAGGTCGCAGGCATAGAAAGGCTTGAGGCAATACAGAGCAGTAGAGCAACAGAGCAGCAGAACAACAGGAAATAGTGAATAGGAGAAAAGAATTAGTGAAAAAAATTTTAATTGTTATTATTACTGCGATACTTCTTATAAGCGGCTTTTTTGTTTATAAAAAGTTCTTCACAAAGCCCTCGATAAAGGTCATCGAAACAGCAAAGGTAGAAAGGGACAGCATAAGGGGCGTGCTTGTCGAGACAGGGATTATAAAGCCGCAGGTAGGGGCTGTGGTCAAGATAGGCGCAAGGGCGACAGGGACAATATTCAGGATGAATGTAAAAATCGGAGACAGAGTAAAGAAAGGGCAACTAATAGCGCTTATAGACGACAGAGAGATACGCCACGCGATTGAACAGCAAAGGGCTGCCTTAAAGGAGGCGCAGGCAAATTACAATTACGCAAAAATAAACTATGAGAGAGAAGTCGAACTCCTTAAGCATGAATACACCACAAAGGATGCTGTAGACAGGGCAAAAAGCCAGTTTGAGGCATCCATGGCAAAGATAGAAGACATTAAGGCACAGTTGCAGCAGCAGGAGACAAAGCTTACATACACAAGGATTTATGCGCCGATTGCCGGCGTTGTCTCGGATGTTACGGCGCAAGAAGGCGAGACAATAGTTGCCGGGCTTCAGGTAGCTAATCTCGTGACTGTACTCGACCCTACCCTCCTCGAAATGTGGATATATGTGGATGAGACGGATATAGGAAGAGTAAAGTTAGGACAGAAGGTAGAATATTATGTCGACACATTTCCAAACAAGCTTTTCTACGGCGCGATAGAAAAGATATATCCACAGCCGGTTGTCAAAGACAATATTGTTTATTATCTCTCAATCGTAAAAGTGGCCAAAGAAAACGCTGCATTGCTAAAGCCCGAGATGACTACCCATGTAAAGATAATCTTCGACGAGAAGCAGAATATACTTACTGTTCCGAATGCAGCCGTTAAGTTCGAAAAAGGCAAACAGATTGCCTACAAAGTAATTGGTCCGGATAAAGTACAAAAAGTAGAGATAAAAATCGGCATCAGGGGTGAGGAAAGGACAGAGATAATATCAGGGGCCAATGAAGGAGACGAGCTTGCAATAAAGCTAATCCTTCCGGTTACGGCAAAAGAGGACAAAAAGAACAAAAAATGAAAAACTATGCAAACTCTGAACACTCTATCACTCCATCACTCCATCACTCCGATACCCCGCTATGTTTGATGGAGGAAATAACAAAAACTTACACCATAGGCGAAGAAAATGTGGAGGTCTTAAACGGCATAAACCTACGTATTGAGCGCGGCGAATTCGTTGCCATAATGGGCACATCCGGCTCAGGAAAAACAACGCTCATGAACATCATCGGATGCCTCGACATACCTACATCAGGCCGTTATGTGCTTGCTGACAGGGAAGTCTCGAACCTTACGGACGATGAACTCTCTGTTATCAGAAACGAGCACATCGGATTTGTATTCCAAAATTTCTACTTATTGCCTTATGCCACTGTGCTCGAAAATGTACTGCTCCCCACTCTTTACATCGAAAAACATAACGGCGATGCAGAAAGACATGCAATGGAGCTTCTCAGGCTTGTCGGACTGCAAGAAAGGGCAAAATTCAGGCCCAATCAATTGTCCGGAGGGCAGCAGCAGCGGGTCGCCATTGCAAGGGCATTGATTAATGACCCGGAGCTGCTTCTGTGCGATGAGCCGACAGGACAGCTTGACAGCAAGACCGCTACAGAAATAATGAACCTTCTTACAGAAATGAACAAACTCGGCAAGACGGTCATAGTCGTGACCCACGACGAGAATATAGCTGCCTATACAAAAAGGATTATAAAGATAAAAGACGGAACAATCGTTTAGCGAAATAATAAAAGCAAGATTTAGACCTTAACTGCAGGCGCTATATGCTCTACATCACCTTTTAACCCAGCGCTGCGTTGTTCTAACGGGAAGTGTCGTTATATTGTATGGTAATCTTGTAATCGATCCGTGCATGGCATGAGGAATCGTTTCCTGGGCAGACAAGTTCCCCGTTCCCCGACCCCAGACGACCTTTCGCTAT
>CAMTVO010000033.1:0-20668 GCA_947085205.1 uncultured Nitrospiraceae bacterium | reverse complement strand
TACTCCAAAACCTCAGTTACGACTCCAGCGCCTACTGTCCTTCCGCCCTCTCTTATCGCAAATCTCAATTCCTTCTCCATTGCTATAGGCGCTATCAGTTCTATTGTCATGGTTATATTGTCTCCGGGCATTACCATCTCTACTCCCTCAGGCAGGTGCGCTATTCCTGTAACGTCTGTTGTCCTGAAGTAAAACTGCGGCCTGTATCCGTTGAAAAATGGTGTGTGCCTTCCTCCTTCTTCCTTTGTCAATACGTATGCTTCTGCCTTGAATTTTGTGTGCGGGGTTATGCTGCCGGGTTTTGCCAATACCATTCCCCTTTCTACATCTTCTTTTCCTATGCCCCTGAGCAATACTCCGATGTTGTCTCCTGCCCTTCCTTCGTCAAGGAGTTTCCTGAACATTTCTACTCCGGTGGCTACTGTCTTTCTTGTCTCTCTCAGTCCGACTATCTCTACTTCTTCTCCTACCTTTACTATTCCTCTCTCTACCCTTCCTGTTACGACTGTTCCACGGCCGGAGATTGTGAATACGTCTTCTATAGGCATTAAGAATGGTTTGTCTATCGGTCTCTCCGGTGTGGGTATGTAGCTGTCTACTGCGTCCATGAGCTCAATTACGCATTTGTACTCAGGCGCGTTGAAGTCGTTGCTTGTTGTCTCCATTGCCTTTAGTGCGCTTCCCCTTACTATCGGTATGTCGTTTCCGGGAAATCCGTATTTGCTGAGAAGTTCTCTTACTTCTAACTCTACGAGGTCAAGGAGCTCAGGGTCGTCTACCATGTCTACTTTGTTCATGAATACTACTACGTAAGGCACTCCTACCTGCCTTGCAAGGAGAATGTGCTCTCTTGTCTGAGGCATCGGGCCGTCTGCTGCGCTGACTACGAGTATGGCTCCGTCCATTTGCGCTGCTCCGGTTATCATGTTCTTGACGTAGTCTGCGTGTCCAGGACAGTCAACATGGGCATAGTGCCTCTTGTCTGTTTCATACTCAACGTGCGCTGTTGCTATGGTGATTCCTCTTGCCTTTTCTTCAGGTGCGTTGTCTATCTGGTCGTATGCCCTGAATTGTGCAAGCCCTTTTATTGCCAATACTTTTGTTATTGCTGCTGTGAGTGTCGTCTTTCCATGGTCAACATGCCCTATTGTTCCTACGTTGACATGCGGCTTTACCCTCTCAAATTTTGCCTTGGCCATAACTCCTCCTCTTAAAATTTATGATTTACGATTGCAGATTTATGATTTACGATTTCTAAATTTTAAATTTATAATCACCAATCATAAATCATAAATCTGCAATATTCCCAAGCCCATGACCGGAATTGAACCGGTGACCTCATCCTTACCAAGGATGTGCTCTGCCGACTGAGCTACATGGGCGATTATGGAGCGGGAAACGGGATTCGAACCCGCGACCCTCAGCTTGGAAGGCTGACGCTCTACCACTGAGCTACTCCCGCAACTATCAAAATTTCAAATTTGAAATTTGAGATTTCAAATTTACATGGAGAGGGGAGGATTCGAACCTCCGAAGGCAGTGCCGGCAGATTTACAGTCTGCTCCCTTTGGCCACTCGGGAACCTCTCCGCTTAAACAAAAGCCACCGAAGGGATTCGAACCCCCGACCTGATGATTACAAATCAACTGCTCTACCAACTGAGCTACGGTGGCGAGATAACTTATTAATATAAGGAAGATATTATAAACTTGTCAATCACAAAATTTCAACTACTACATGAATTTTTAAAGATAGGTAAGCTGAGGCAGGCAGGACTGGCTTGCCTCTATTACTTTAGTCTCTGCCTCATAACTTCGTATGCCATGATACCTGTGGCAACAGATACATTCAGTGAATTCACCATTCCCCTCATGGGCAGACTCACCACAAAATCACACATCTCCCTTACGGTCCGCCTTAATCCCTCGCCCTCTGAACCTATGACAAAAGCCAGAGGAGCCTTCATATCGATATCCCACGGCGTCAGCTCCGAACCAGCCTCTGCACCAATTATCGTAATATCCAATTTTTTCATCTTATCTATGGCGTGCTTTATATTCACGACCTCGGCAAGATTAACATGCTCAAGTGCACCTGCCGATGCCTTTGAGACAGCAGGCGTAATCCCTGCCGACCTGTGGGACTGAAATACCACGCCATGAACACCTGCAGCATCGGCAACCCTTAATATTGCGCCGAAATTCCTCGGGTCTTCTATAAGGTCGAGGATGAGAAAAAAAGCTGATTCCTCTCTTTTTTCAGGGATGGCTAAAAGCTCGTCTATGCTTAAGAGTTTCTTCTGCGCGACAAGAGCTGCAATACCCTGATGTCCCTTATGAAACCTGCTGTCAAAGAAATCCCTTTCAGCGAACTTTATCGGAATTTTTCTGGCTTCTGCCTCTTCTGTAATTTTTCTGATATTCTCATGCCTTTGCTTCGAGATATAGATGGAGGTTATCTTTCTGCCTGACTTGATTGCCTCAAGTACAGGATTAAAACCATAAAGCCACTCTTCCTTTGCACCTTTATCCTTTTTCAATTACAGACCTCTTAAAGTATTTCACACATACTTTACAAGAAATACGGCAATACATACAATTGATTTCATATGCGTAATTACTTTATAATTACAGAAACGATTAGGGAGCTAACTATGAAAGCAAAGCTTGTATCAATAGGCAACTCAAAAGGGATAAGAATACCGATGACAATATTAAAGCAGTGCCACATCGAAAATGAAGTAACCCTCGAAGTGAAAAAAAACATGATAGTCTTAAAGCCCGTCAAAACAATGCCGAGGCAGGGATGGGACAATGCCTTCAGGCTAATGCACGAACGGCATGAAGATGAGCTTCTCGTAGACGACTACATGGATTCAGAGATAAAGGATTGGGAATGGAAATAACCCAATACGAAGTCTACCTCGTTAATCTCGATCCTGTTATCGGCCATGAAATCAGGAAAACACGGCCATGCGTTGTTATCTCGCCTGATGAAATAAACAGGAATATCCAAACGGCAATCATAGCTCCCATGACCACCAAATCCCATGAATACCCTACAAGAGTAGCCGTGATGTTTCAGAACAAAAAGGGTTGGATAGTCCTCGACCAGATAAGGACTGTTGACAGACGGCGGCTCGTCAAGCATCTGGACAGAATCACTCCGGCTGAAATCAAAAAAGTAAAGGCTGTTATCAAAGAAATGTTGGTGGATTAAGAGCTCCTTATCCTCAGATAATCTTCACCTTCCACGATGTCCCATCCCTTTTGTCCTCAAGGATTATCCCCTTTTCTTCAAGCTCTTTTCTGATGGAGTCCGCCTTTGCCCAGTCCTTGTCCTGCCTTGCAATACGCCTTTCCTCAATTTTGGCTCCTATGTCTGACTCTAAAAGTGGAATCTCCTTAATCTTGAGCAAATCAATATTCCACCGGGCAGGCGTCCTGTTAAAGAGATTAAGGACTTCGCCAACAGTTGTGAATATATTCCTTGCCCTCTTTATCAATGCATTTGCTGTTTCTCCAGAAGGCTTTGAATCAAGGAATTTATTCACCTCTCTCACAAGCTCAAATATATGCCCGATTGCCAGCGCTGTATTAAAATCGTCATCCATTGCCTCTTCAAACCTGCTCTTGAATTTTTCGAGAGTGGCTTCAAGTTCTGCTGTCTGTACTTTTTTTGTGGTCTCAGGAACATGGGACAGAAAATCATCAATCCTTGCTATTGTGCTGTAATACCTTTCCAACGATGCTTCTGCATCATGCAGTTGTTCATTGGAAAACTCTATCGGACTACGGTAATGGCTCGAAAGCAGGAAGAGCCTGATAACCTCGGCATCGTATTTATCCAAAATTTCTCTGATGGTGAAAAAGTTTCCGAGGGACTTGGACATCTTCTCCTTATCTATGGTAATAAAGCCGTTATGCACCCAGTATTTTGCAAAGGGCTTTCCTGTGAATGCCTCTGACTGCGCAATCTCGTTTTCATGGTGCGGGAAGATGAGGTCTGCACCGCCTCCGTGTATATCGATGGATTCGCCAAGATGCTTTATCGCCATTGCAGTGCACTCGATATGCCAGCCGGGCCTGCCCTTTCCCCAGGGGCTTTTCCACCAGGGCTCTCCTTCCTTTGAAGCCTTCCACAGGGCAAAGTCCATAGGATTCTTTTTCCTTTCATCCACATCAACGCGCGCTCCCGCGAGCAAATCCTTCATGCCTTTCTTGGACAGCTTTGCGTATTCGGAAAATTTATCAACCGAGAAATAAACGCTCTGGTTCTCTCCTTCCTGAACAGCATAGGCATAACCTTTCTTAATAAGCGCACTGATTACATCAATCATCTCCTTTATATGTTCCGTTGCCTTTGGCTCTACATCTGCCCTTGCAATGCCGAGCTTGTCCATGTCTTCGTAATACGCATTAATATATTTTTGGGCAATAGCATCCCATGAGATGCCTTCTTCATTGGCCCTTTTGATTATCTTGTCATCAATGTCAGTAAAGTTCCTTACGAATTTGACATTAAATCCCTTGTATCGTAAGTATCTGCTTATAACATCAAAAACCACTGCGCTCCTTGCATGTCCTATATGGCAGTAGTCATATACAGTGACGCCGCATGCGTAAATTCCAACCTTGTCTTTTAAAATCGGGACGAAATCCTCTTTCCTGGCAGTCATCGTATTGAATATCTTCATCCTCTCTCCTTTGCCTTCCAATCTCTCTATTCTGCTTTCAAGTCTCACTATATGCTCTTTAAGCTCATGGATTTCCTCTTCCACAGGGTCCGGAAGCCTTACATGGTCAAGCGCCTCAACAAGCCCTTCCTGCTCAATGCGCATAACCTTTTTCTTGATAATCTTTCCGGGCACACCGACAACTACTGAATGGTCAGGGACTGATTTTAGAACAACAGAGTTCGCACCTACCTTAGCATAATCGCCGATCTTTATAGGCCCTAGGATTTTTGCGCCAGCGCCTACAACAACATGGTTTCCCAAAGTCGGATGCCTCTTTCCCTTTTCCTTTCCAGTACCGCCCAATGTAACGCCCTGATACAGCAACACATCTTCGCCTATCTCTGTTGTCTCGCCTATCACAACGCCCATCCCGTGGTCTATGAAGAAACCAGTTCCAATCTTTGCTGCAGGGTGTATTTCTATGCCTGTGAGAAACCGTGCAATATGGGACAAAAGCCTCGGAATGACCGGAATTTTAAGTCTCCACAAAACATGATTTATTCTGTGCATAAAAATGGCATGAAAGCCCGGATATGCAAGTATAACCTCCGCCACATTCCGCGCGGCAGGGTCGCGCTCAAAAACAGCATGTAAATCTCTTCTTATGTCATGAAAAAAGCCCACTATTGTTGAATTATATAATATGGAAAGGATTTAAAGAAAGATAGAAGCGTCTAAGAATAAAAGAAATTCCTGTATTCCATCTAAGGGATAGGGGTCATCTCCATGGCGAATTCTGCTTGTGCTGGTTAGATAATCCCTTATAAGGATTTATCGCTATGCCTTCTGGAATAAAATCTCCGCATTTGCAGTTCCAGCCTCCCTCGGTGCGTTCATGTTCCGTAAGAACAGAGCCGCATGCAGGGCAGATAAGCTCGACATTATTTTCAGAGCTAAAATTTGAATATTCGCTCATGTCTTATTTTATCATACCTGCCACTGTAGGGAACTGGCTCATGTCCGTATGAGGCAAGAATAATGCCGACATGTATTCGTCCATGAAGCTCCTATAAACGGAAAGTTCTATATATGTCATCTTTGACGCAATATCCTCGGCCTCTTTTCTCAATTCCTCGGAAAGCAGGCAGAGGTAAGCTCCTGTGATGGATGTGTTGCCCATAAACACAAATCTTTCCTTCGGAATATCTGGAAGCATTCCCATTATCACTGCCTTTTCGATATCAATGTAATTTCCAAAGCCCCCTGCTATATAGACCCTTTCTATTGCATCCATAGTAAATCCGACCTCAGTCAGGAGGGTTTTTATTCCTGCATACAGGGCTGCCTTTGCCCTGATTATGTTTTCGACATCAACTTCTGTAAGCGCAATATCTTTATGATGGGCTTCGTCTTTGTAAAGCATAAACTCCGGTCCTTCTTCGCCTTCCATTATCCTGTCCGTCTTTCCTTTGACAAACTTGCCCTTCTGGTCTATCACGCCTGTCAAAAACATCTCTGATATGGCGTCAATCATGCCTGAGCCGCAGATGCCCATTGGATGACCTCCTCCGATTACGCTTATGGTCGGCTCGTAAGTATTCGGGTCTATCTTCACTGATTCAATTGCTCCTGATGTTGCCCTCATACCGCGCCTGATGCCACTTCCTTCAAAACACGGGCCCATAGAACATGCAGCGGTCATAAGCCATTCATTATTGCCGATGGTTATTTCGCCGTTCGTGCCGATGTCCATGAAAAGGGCTACTTCTGGATTCCTGTGCATCTTTGACGCAAGCACGCCTGCAACAATATCGCCTCCTACATAGCTCGCAACGCAGGGAACAGTATAAACCGTAGATTGAGGATTAATGGAGAGCTTTGCAGTCCCGCCTTTCCACTGGGGGAATTGGTTGAGCGTGGGGATGTAAGGCTCTTCCCTTATGGAGCCTGGATTAAGTCCCCAGAATATCTGGGACATTGTTGTATTCCCTGCGATGGTTGCAGTGTCTATCTCACATGCCTCTATACTGTGCCTTTCCATCAAAGAATCCACGATGGTATTTATGTCGGTAACAACTGTATCCCTCAACTCAGGCAGTCCGCCTCCTTCCGTTGCATGAACTATCCTCGTAATAACATCATCTCCGTATCTCATCTGGGAGTTATATGTTGAGCCTACATCCACAATCTCACCGGTTAAGAGATTTACGATATAGACAACAACTGTTGTGGTACCAATATCTACTGCTATTCCGTATCTTCTGTTGCATGCATCCGGCGAACTCAGGAATATTGCCTCATACGGAATACCGTCGCCCCCGACATATGTCAACTCAACCTTCCAGTTCCCAAGCCTCAAGGTATCTGCCATTGTTGATACAAAGCCATGGGAAAACCTTATATTGCTTAGGCCTTTTTTATCCAACACCCTCTTTAGTCTCTCAAGGTCGCTTATGTTGTCGCTGATGGTCGGCGGCGGCAGTTCGAGATACATTCTTTTTACAGCAGGGTTTATGTCAACGCCGTAAGACCTTAAATATTCGACAAGGTCTTTTGTCCTTGCAATGGCTATTTTATCTCCAACAACAAGTCGGGACTCCTTTGGTATCTCAACAAAAACATCACTTTTCGGAATGGTCTGGCAGGCAAGGACTATATTCGATTCCCTTTCCTTTTGAGTGAGCTTTCCATAAGAAATTACATCGCACTCTCCCTCTACAATCTTTACCTTGCACTTGCCGCATGTACCCTTGCCGCCGCAGGAAGCAACAAGATAAACGCCTGACCCCTTTAGTGCAGAATAGATGTCTTCCTTTTCCTTCAGCTTTATGACTTCATCCGATGTAAGCCTTAACTCCATAAACGAACACCTCTATATAATAGTGTGGGAAATATTTTAACATATAACCATGATTGACATGTCTGACAAATACTCAAATGGAAACCGCATCTATCTTATTATTATCCTCGCATTTGCAACTGCCGTTACAGTAACAAGCAGTCTTTTAACCTATAGAAATTCCATAAATGCGGCTGAAGACTCTTTAAAACTCCAGACACTGGGCATAGCAGTAAGCCTTGAAGCATCTCTGTCAAAAACATCTTTAAGAAGCGAAAATATCTTTAAAGACATTATCACTGAAGGTAAATGGGAAGGTATAGCATTTATAGCCCTTTACGATAAAAGCGGCACAACGCTTTTGCATTCAAATGAAAATCTGATAGGCAGACAGGTGCAGAACAAATCCATTAAAGCAGCGGCTGACACAGGCAAGCCTGTTTACGAATATATCACACTTGGCACAGGCGAGAGGGTCTTTGCGATCAATTTTCCGGCACATATTCATAATTCTGAAAAAATATTGAGACTCACCCTTCACACCTATCCTGCCCAGAACATTGTAAGGCAGGCAAGACTTCAGCTGATAAGCATATCCATTGTAATTCTGCTTCTCTGGATTACAGGGTATTTCTTTATAAAGGCGGTGAACCGCTCCGAGGAATTGAGAAAGGTGATAGTAGAAAAGGAGAGGCTAGCCATGCTTGGAGAAATGGCATCTGTCCTTGCCCATGAAATAAGAAATCCATTGGGCAGCATAAAGGGATTTGCCCAGTATCTTTCAGAGCAAGATTCAGCAAAAAAAGAATTGCTTGACATAATAGTCTCAGAGTCAAAGAGGCTTGAAAGATTAACCGACGACATGCTCGTATACGCGAGACCTGTTGAATTGAGATTGGAGGAAATTAGCCTTCATGAACTCATAAATGATGTAGTCCAATCACTTCAGCCGACACATAATACATCCTCAAACATTGATATAAAAACATTAGTGCCGACAGATATAAAGGTTAACTCCGACAGGGACAAACTTAGACAGATACTTATCAATATTATCCAGAACTCCATAGACGCGGTAAATGAAAACGGAATTATAGAAATAAAGACCGAACCCTCTGATGATAAAATAACAATTCTTGTGTCAGACAATGGCCGCGGAATGGACAATGAGACAAAACAAAGGGCATTTAAACCGTTCTTTACCACAAAAACAATGGGCACAGGACTCGGACTCGCCATTGTGGACAAACTGATAAAATCCATTAGCGGAACCATTGAACTTGAAAGCGAACCGCATAAAGGCAGCACTTTCAGGATAACAATCCCAAGAAATCTCATATGATTTATAATTAAATATGACCAGAGAAAATTTCAGGATATTAATCGTTGACGACGAAAAATCGTTTTTACTGCTTATGACAAAGATACTGGAGGATACAGGATATACGGTGAAAGGTCTGGCAGACCCTGAGACCGCATTAAAAACCATGGATTCCTTTTCACCAAACCTCATAATCACAGACCTGAAGATGCCTAAGATGGACGGCATTAAATTCATGGAAGAGGCAAAAAATAAGAACCTCGATATAGACTTCATCATGATTACTGCATTTGCAACTGTTGATACCGCTGTTTCTGCAATGAAGATTGGAGCCGCCGACTATATCATTAAACCCCTCAAAGACCCCGAGCAGTTGAGAATAGCCGTCTCAAAGATTTATGAAAAACAGATGCTCATAACAGAAAACAGGCTCCTCAAATCAGAGACGTTTCAGGACATGCCTCCCGTTGAAATTATATTTGCAGGGATGGAAGATATTCTCAAAGAAGTTAAGAATGTAGCGCCAACCGATGCAACTGTAGTGCTTTACGGCGAGACAGGCACAGGAAAAAGTTTAATAGCAAAGACAATCCACCACATGAGCGGCAGAAGGGGACCATTCGTTGACATAAACTGTGCTGCAATACCCGAAAGCCTCCTTGAATCAGAAATGTTCGGCTATGAAAAAGGTGCATTTACAGGAGCATCTTCTCAAAAGAAAGGCAAGTTTGAGCTCGCAAATGACGGCACAATATTCCTTGATGAGGTTTCAGAGATGAGTTCTCTGTTGCAGGCAAAATTTTTAAAGGTGCTTCAGGAAAAGACATTTGAAAGGCTCGGTTCGTTAAATACAATCAAGACCAATGCAAGGGTTATTGCAGCAACTAACAGAAATCTAAGAGAATTGGTGGATGAAAAGAAATTCAGGGAAGACCTCTATTACCGCCTCAATGTATTTCCCATAAGCATCCCTCCTTTAAGGGATAGAAAACAGCATATACCAGATATTGCAAATTACCTTTTAAAAACAATTTCAGCAAGGCACGGTAAAGAGTTTAACCCCTTTTCAGAGGATAGATTTCAAATGTTAGCTGATTATCCATGGCCGGGAAACATAAGGGAGCTTGAGAATGTAATCGAAAGAAGCATTATTATAAGCCGCGGGAAACAGCTAATCCTGCCTGATCTCAAGCCTTCAACGGTTGAAGCGCAACGCATTGAAGGAGATATGAAGACAGTTGAAAAGACAGCCATTGAGAATGCCCTCAGGAAAACTGGTGGAAACAGGAAAAGGGCAGCGGAGATTTTAAGCATATCATTACGGGCATTACAGTATAAGATAAAGGAATATGGGATTTGAAGAATGGACATAGGTGATGAGTCTGTATTTCGCAAAATTAATTAGTCCTCTGTGCTTAATCAATGCAAAATTTGCACTTCCATAATGCAAAAATTGCATTTGTAATTTCCTTAAAGAGAAAAACTTATTGAAATTCCTTCTCTCTTCTATCTGGCATAGCAGTTGCTTAATTAATGTCAGATAAAAAAGGATAGGAGGTGAATAAGATGAGAAAGGTATTAACCATAGGACTTGTAGCAGTCCTTGTAATTGTCATTGCAGGAGTAGCACTGGCTATCGGCCCTGGATACGTTGGAGGCATGGGACCATGCTATGGTATGAGGGGTAGCAATCTAACGCCTGAACAACCCCAGAAGTATGCACAGTTCCAGAAGGACATCCTGCCGCTCCGTCAGAAGATGCTCCAGTTTAAGACCGAATTGATGACGCTCCGCACACAGACAACACCTGACTGGAAGGCAATTGCTGAGAAACAGAAAGAGATGATTGATTTAAGGACAGAAATTCAGAAAAAGGCATCGGGGGCTGGTTTAACGGCTTTCGGTCCAGGCATGTGCGGAAGGGGCGGCATGGGTATGGGAATGGGGAGAATGGGAATGTAAAAACTGAAAGGCGATGGGCAAGAGGCAATGGGCGATAGAAAAATTTCTCAACCTATAGCCTATTGCCTATTGCTTGATTACTTGGATTAGATACTTATGCAGAGTATTTTCAAAACAAAAATAATAGCTCTATTCATGACATGTTTTCTGTTCTGCCTGTTTTCATTGGCATATGCAGAATCCGATCTCACAGAGGGTTACGATGAAAACACCGAAGTAACAATCAAGGGAACAGTAATTGAGATAATGCGGGAAATGAGAGGCCCTCTGATTGTAAAAATAAGGGCTGGCAACAAAAATTATAATGTGGTTACAGCACCTCCATGGTATTTATTGCGAGAAGGGATAAGTTTTAATCCAGACTCAGAATTGGAGATTACAGGCTCCAAATATTTTAGCAAAGATGGTAGCCTGTATATTATAGGCAGACAGATAAAAAACCCTGCTACAGGGGGAATAATACTCTTAAGGGATTCCTATTGCAGGCCATTATGGAGAGGATCAAAAATGTTTAACCGTCAAATGCCATAATTCTTAACTCTGCTTAAAGGGGTCAATATCTTCTGTCATAACCGTAGAGAACAGACAGTGAACAGTGAGCAGTGAACAGTTTTCGGCTTACTGCTTACTGTTTACTGCTTAAGTTAAGGCGAGGCCAAAAGGGCTGTCTTGAGCCGGAGCAGGGTTTTTTTTATGCCTGCCATTTTATGCAATTCTAAGGTTATGTTAAAATGGTAATGCTTAATGGATAACAAGGAGAAAATCATGCCGCAAAAGTTCATACATATGTACCGCGCACCTTCCATTTCTTCATATAAAAAAAATGTCCTTCTGAAAACAGTAAATGAAACAATACGCCCTGATATTGTAGATATAGAGACAGAGTTTTGTTTTAATATAAATGCCTCAGAGCCACTTACAGATAAAGAACTCAGTACCCTAAGATGGCTTTTAGCCGAAACCTTTGAACCTGAAAATTTTTCTTCCAAAAGTTTTTTAGCCCGTCACTCCAATACTCCATCACTCCAGCAAAGTATTTTTGAGGTCGGTCCGAGGATGAATTTTACCACTGCATGGTCTACAAATGCTGTCTCTATATGTCATGCCTGCGGACTGACAAAGATTAATCGCATAGAAAGGTCGAGGAGATATAGATTCGTGATGCGTGATGCGTCAAGCGTCAAGTGCCAAGAGACAGAAACCATAAGTCAAAAATATCTGACGCTCAACGTTCAACGCTCAACGTTATCTCATCACTCCATCACTCCATCACTCCATCACTCCTTTTTAGAACTCATCCATGACCGTATGACGGAATGCCCATATCCTGAGCCATTAACAACATTTGAGACAGGTATAACACCAGAACCTGTAAAGACCATCCCCCTTATAGAAGAAGGCCCATCAGCCCTTATACGGATTAATCACGAAATGGGGCTGGGGTTAGATGACTGGGACATTGATTACTACTACAATCTTTTTGTGAATGACCTCAAGAGAAATCCTACAAATGTCGAGTGCTTCGACTTAAGCCAGTCAAACAGCGAACATTCAAGACACTGGTTTTTCAGAGGCAGGCTCATTATAGACGGCAAAGAGATCCCTGAAAGCCTTATGCAGATCGTCAAAGAGCCTTACAAAAGAAATCCCAACAACAGCGTCATTGCGTTTAAAGACAATTCCAGCGCCATAAGAGGCTACACTATACATACGATATTGCCCGATAATCCGGGAAAGCCGTCTCCTTTCAGGGAAATGGAGGCAACTTACCACATAATCTTCACTGCCGAAACACACAATTTCCCGACAGGCGTTGCCCCATTCCCCGGTGCAGAAACAGGCACAGGCGGAAGAATAAGGGATGTCCATGCCACAGGCAAGGGAAGTCTTGTGATTGCAGGCACTGCTGCCTATTGCGTTGGAAACCTCTTCATTCCCGGCTATCCGCTTCCATGGGAGCACGGCTCTTTTGTTTACCCCAAAAATCTCGCCTTTCCCTTACAGATAGAAATAGAGGCGAGCAATGGCGCATCAGACTACGGTAACAAGTTTGGAGAGCCTGTAATACAGGGTTTCACAAGGTCTTTCGGATTGAAAATGCCAAACGGCGAGCGCAGGGAATGGATAAAGCCCATCATGTTCACAGGCGGTGTCGGGCAGATAGATGCAAGACACCTCGAAAAAGGCGAGCCTCAAAAAGACATGGTGGTCGTAAAGATAGGAGGCCCTGCATACCGCATAGGAATGGGCGGCGGAGCCGCCTCTAGCATGATATCAGGTGAAAATATAGAGGAGTTGGATTTCAACGCAGTGCAGCGCGGTGACGCAGAGATGGAACAGAAGCTGAACAGGGTCATAAGGACATGTGTTGAACTCGGCTACGACAATCCAATCGTGAGCATACACGACCAGGGAGCAGGCGGAAACTGCAATGTGGTAAAAGAGATTATCCACCCTGCCGGCGCAAAAATAGACATAAGAAAGATTATCCTCGGAGACAATACACTCTCTGTCCTTGAAATATGGGGCGCCGAATATCAGGAGCAGGACGCGCTTCTTATACATTCAACCAAAATAGGAATGTTCAGGGATTTATGCGAAAGGGAAAATGTCCCTGTTGCTGTTATAGGCGAAATAACAGGCGATGGATATATAGTCCTCTATGACGGAAATAACGGCAATATCATCGAAAACCTCAAACTTGAAAAGGTCCTTGGCGATATGCCTCAGAAGACCTTCAACATGGAACGCACTCCGATGTACACGCAGCCGCTCCGCCTTCCTGAAGACATAACTATCATAGATGCCGTCGATAGGGTATTGAGGCTTGTTTCGGTAGGTTCAAAGAGATTCCTTACCAATAAAGTGGACAGGTCTGTCACAGGCCTGATTGCAAGACAGCAGTGCGCAGGCCCGCTTCAGCTTACGGTATCCGATGTTGCAGTAATAGCACAGAGTCATTTCGGCCATGAATCAGGATTATCGGGCGCGGCAATATCAATCGGCGAGCAGCCGATAAAAGGTCTCATCAATCCGTCTGCAATGGCGAGAATTAGTGTGGGCGAAGCATTAACAAATATCGTATGGGCAAAAATAAGCTCTCTCAGAGACATCAAATGCTCTGCAAACTGGATGTGGGCGCCGAAGCTTCCCGGAGAGGGAGCAAAGCTCTATGATGCGGCAATCGCAATGAGGGATGTCATGCTTGAGTTAGGCATTGCAGTAGACGGCGGCAAAGACAGCCTTTCGATGGCTGCAAAGGTTGTACATCCGTCAGGAGAGACAGAGACTGTTAAATCGCCCGGAACCCTTGTAATTTCTGCATATGCCGCATGTCCCGACATTACAAAGGTTATTACGCCTGATTTGAAAATGCCGGATAGAACCAAGCTTATCCACATAGACATCGGTAGCGGAAAAAACAGGCTTGGAGGCTCTGCACTCGCACATTGTTATAAACAGGTAGGCGACGAGTCGCCGGATGTGGACAGCACTCAACTCCTCAAGGATGCATTCAATGCGATTCAGGAATTGATAGACAAAGGACTCATACTCTCAGGGCATGACAGGAGCGACGGCGGACTCATAACAACACTTCTGGAGATGGCATTCGCAGGGAATTGCGGCATGGAGGTTAATTTAAGTCAGCAGTCAGGAGTCAAAAATCAGGAGTTGGAAAAGAATATAATACCGATGCTATTTTCTGAAGAACTGGGTCTCGTCATAGAATATCTTCCTGAGAACGAAGATATTGTAGCCTCAATCCTTAAGGGATATTCGGTGCCTTATCAAATCATCGGCAGGACTTTATCGGAAAAGAGAATAAAAATAAATCTCCATACCCCTGATGCTTCAACTATTAATATCGTCGATAAAGATATGAGAGAGCTAAGGTCGATATGGGAAGAGACCAGCCATCGACTGGACATGCTTCAGGCAAATCCTGAATGCGTCATTGAAGAGAAAGAGGTTATTTATGACAGAACCGGCCCATCGTATCGTATACCGTTCACGCCTGAGCAGACGCCTGAAATAATCTTAAAGAGAAATGTAAAACCTGCAGTGGCAATAATCCGCGAGGAAGGAAGCAATGGCGACAGGGAGATGACATCGGCCTTTTACCTATCAGGATTTGAACCATGGGATGTAACAATGACAGATCTTCTGAATGAAAAAATAAATCTCTCCAGATTTAAAGGCGTGGCCTTTGTGGGCGGCTTCAGCTATGCCGATGTCCTCGACTCTGCAAAAGGCTGGGCAGGAACAATAAGATTCAATAAAACACTCTATGAGCAGTTCAATAGTTTTTACAACAAGACCGACACCTTCAGTCTCGGCGTATGCAACGGGTGCCAGTTAATGGCGCTCCTCGGTTGGGTTCCATGGCAGGGGATCGATGATAAATTCCAGCCGAGGTTCATACATAACAAGTCCGGGAGATTTGAGTCCAGATTCGCCACAGTCAGGATTATTGAGAGTCCGTCAATAATGCTGAAAGATATGGAAAGCTCTGTTTTAGGTGTCTGGATAGCCCACGGAGAAGGTCTCGCGCATTTCCCCGACAAAAAGATAATGAATGAAATAATCGACAAAAAGCTTGCACCCATCAGATATGTGGATGACAACGGAGAGTTCACAGAAAAATATCCGCTCAATCCAAATGGCTCGCCGTACGGGATTACGGCATTATGCACACCCGACGGCAGACATCTTGCCCTTATGCCCCATCCTGAAAGGACATTCCTGAAGTGGCAGTGGGCATGGATACCGGAGGAGATGAAGAAAGACCTTAAGGCATCGCCGTGGCTTAAGATGTTTCAGAATGCAAGAGAGTGGTGCGAAGGGAATTGACATTCAAAATCCTCGCTGATATAGTCGTCACTGTCCATTTCCTCTGGATAGTATTCTTGGTATTCGGCGCCTTTTTAGGAATAAAATACAAAGCCGTAAAAATCTTTCACATCTCAGGCATTGTCTTTGCACTCATCATACAGGCATTTGACTGGTACTGTCCTCTTACACACCTTGAAATATGGCTGCGGTCGAAACACGATCCCTATTTGGCGTATACAGGCTCGTTCATTGCACACTATGCAGAAAAAATAATTTATATAGGGCTTCCGCGCTATGCAATCTTTATACTCACCGTTTTCATATGCATATTCAATGCATGGCTTTATCTAAGGAAGAGACGAGGCGCTTAAGCCTCTTTGAAAAAATGTCCGCACTTCTGAATAGAGGGTGGCAACTGCTATAATCTTGTCGTCAACAAAAGCTGCATCAACCCCCGCGATTATTTCGGGTGTCTTTTTCAGAGATATAATCTCCACCCTCTTTCTCAATCCATCCTGTATCTCTTTTGCCTTTGAAATGTCTTTTGGCCAGAGGTCTTTGGGCATAGTAAATTATAAACATTCCAGAAAGAAAAATAATATTGATTTAAACAAAAAGACTTGCTTATCATAATTCGAAAACAATTAAAACAGGAGCGACGGATGGACTTGGCGACATTGAAAAAAACTGCAAGTGAAAAACTTAAAGGCTACTGCAGGGTATGCCTTGTTTGCGACGGGCGCGCGTGTGCAGGCGAAGTGCCAGGCATCGGAGGAGTTGGAACCGGAAGCGCCTTCAAGGCAAATCTGGAAGCACTGGCTCGTTACCGTTTTAACATGCGCACTATTCATAATGCAAAAATGCCGGATACTTCTATAATGTTATGGGGTGCGACTCTCTCGATGCCGATTCTGGCAGCACCTATGACAGGCACCACCTACAACTTGGGCGGAAAAATGACAGAAGAGGAATTCACAGAAGAGATAATATCAGGATGCCTGAAAGCCGGAACCTATGGCATGACAGGCGACGGCGCAGACCCGGTAATGTATGGAAGCGGTTTGAAGGCCATCATATCAAACAATGGAAAGGGCATAGCCATAATCAAACCGAGACAACAGGAAGAAATAATAAATCGTATTCGCCTTGCAGAGGATGCACGTGCAATAGCAGTTGGGGTGGATATTGACGGCGCAGGGCTGGTTACAATGGCTTTAAAGGGACAGCCTGTCAGTCCAAAAACTCTGAATGAAATCAAAGAACTCATATCATCCACTAAACTGCCATTTATTCTTAAAGGCATCATGACGCCGGAAGAGGCGGAAATGGCTGCGGAGGCAGGGGCATCAGCCATTGTGGTGTCAAATCATGGAGGAAGGGTTCTGGATCACACACCTGGAGCAGCCGATGTTTTGCCAGAAATAGCAAATAGGGTCAAGGGTAAACTCATCATTTTCGCTGACGGCGGAGTTCGCACAGGCGCAGATGTACTTAAGCTTCTTGCCCTTGGTGCCAATGCTGTGCTGGTCGGCAGGCCGCTCATTGTCGGCGCCTTTGGAGGCGGGAAGGACGGCGTTGCCTTTTTGCTCAATAAAATAAAGGGCGAACTCTTACAGACTATGTTATTAACAGGCACAGCAGATGTAAAAGCAGTCAGCAAGGATATTCTTTATTCTTAATCATATCTGTCCAAAATAAATTTATGATAAACAATAAAATCAAGGCATACTGCTCAATTTCAGCAGTCAAAAGCACGGGTTACCTCAACTCGGCTGAAGTCGAAGCGGAAGCCGAGTAAAATATTTTGCTAAAGACATTATGGTCAAATAATGATATGCGTTTGCATAAAGGTAGTTCTTTTGCAAGGAAATTGAGCTATATGCCTTTAAAACAATTATTTTGGACAGCAATGATTCCTAATAATAATTAATCAATTTATCATGCATGATACACTTTTTTCATTTATCTTAATCATTTTAATAGGCGCTGTTTTCAGGAGATTTGGAGTCGGCAAAGAGAGCGCCGATTCCATGAAGGTGTAATGCCTACCATGGTGCTATCTCTCATTATAGCTGCGCGGTTCAAACTCGACACATCTTTGTCAGCATTTATAATCGTGGTGCCAACAGTCATTTCTTTTATTACCTTACCTATTGCAATTCACATTACGAAGATTTTGATATAATTATCCCATGAAAATACCAAGCCCAAGCTACAGTATAACCCTCAGACTCGAAATAATTAACAAGGTAGGGATGTTTGGAAAAATAATAACTGCCATTGGAAATGCAGGAGGCGATATCGGTGCAGTCGATATCGTAACTGCCGGCAAAGGCATGATAGTCAGGGATGTCACGGTAAATGCAAGGAACGAGGCCCACGAAAGAGAGATAATCGAGAGCGTAAAAAGAGTGGAAGGCGTAAAGATTCTCCATGTCTCTGACAGGACATTCCTTATGCATCACGGAGGCAAAATAGAGATACACAACAAAGTCCCGGTGAAAAACCGCAATGACCTCTCGATGGTTTATACGCCAGGAGTCGCAAGGGTCTGCACGGCAATACACCAAGACAAAGAAAAGGCATACAGGTTCACTATAAAGAGAAATTCCGTTGCAATCATCACAGACGGAAGCGCTGTGCTCGGTCTCGGAGACATAGGGCCTGAGGCGGCAATGCCTGTAATGGAAGGAAAGGCAATGCTCTTTAAAGAATTTGCAGATATCAATGCATTTCCCATTGCCCTTTCAACAAGGGAATCGGAAGAGATAATAAAGGTCGTGAAATACATTTCACCGGCTTTTGGAGGAATAAACATCGAAGACATATCGGCTCCGAGATGCTTTGAGATAGAAGAGAGACTGAAGAAAGAGCTTGATATACCTGTATTTCACGATGACCAGCACGGCACAGCAGTAGTAATACTTGCAGCTCTGATTAATGCGGTTAAGGTAGTTGGGAAAAGATTAGAAGATTTAAAGGCAGTAATATCCGGTGCAGGCGCTGCAGGAACAGCAACATGCAAGATGCTCTTAAAAATCGGCATAAAAGACATCATTGTCTGCGACAGGGCAGGTGCGATTTATAAAGGCAGGAAAGAGCATATGAATGCCGTAAAGGAATGGATTTCTGAAAACACAAACCCGGGGATGATTAAGGGAAGTCTTTCAGATGCGATGGCCGGTGCGGATATATTTATAGGCGTATCAGCGCCTAATCTCATAAGTGTTGATGATATTAAAAAAATGTCTCATGACCCTATAGTATTTGCCCTTGCAAATCCGGAGCCGGAGATCTCTCCGGAGGATGCCATACCGCATGCAAGGATATTCGCAACAGGCAGGTCTGATTATCCGAATCAGATTAACAACATGCTCTGCTTTCCGGGCATCTTCAGAGGACTTCTGAATTCAAGGGCAAAAGAGGTGAATGACAAGATAAAGCTTGCTGCTTCAATGGCAATAGCATCGATAGTAGACGAAAAGGATTTGAGTGAAGACTATATAGTGCCGAGCATATTCGACAGAAGAGTGGTTACAGAGGTCGCTGCCAGGGTCTCAGAAGCAGCACATAAAACCGGAGTTGCAAGGAGGGAGTGATAAGGTATGACAAAAATCGGATTATTATCAAAACATGGGATTGTCATTTTAGCCTTTGGGCTGATAGCCCTTTGCTGCAATTATGCATATGGAGCAGACTGGAAACTTTATGCTGAAACTCAAAATTTCTATTTCTATCATAATGTGGACAAACCGGATCCCTTAAAGCTCATCCTCGATATCTTCAGGAAGAAAATAGTCACGGTATGGACAAAGCGTGTTACAAAGGGCGAAAATGGCAAAAACTGGCAGATACAGGAAAATAAAAGGCTTGGACTGTCTATAAAGGGATACGAAAATTATGAATACACAGTTTTTTTAAAAGAAATAAACTGTTCCGATAAGATGTCTCGTTCAATATCAGAAGCAGATTACACAAAGGACAGTAATCTGTTGTCAAAATCCGAATCTCCGTATGCTGAATGGAAGCCTATTGTCCCGGGAACGGGCGACGAATCGTTGTATAAAGCGGTCTGTGCCTTTCCTGAAGCTGAAAAACAGTAAAACGGAGGTCGTATGAGGATAGCGGTTTATCCGGCATCAGTTCGCCGAGAGCCGGATCATCCGTTTCCCTTTGCTCGACTTCCTTGTACGTTGCCTCAATGTCCTCTTTCTGAAGCTCAAAGAGCGCTTTTATATAGACATCATACGGTGTATATTCTTTGCTTCCGAACCTGGAGGCATCGAGAAGCTCAATAAGCCCGGCCTTGAAATCCATAGCCTCATTCCAGAACTTGTCAAACCAGTGCGACCGAACATACAGGGCCTCTGATTCAAGGGAGACGGAATTCAGCTCTGTGTTATGGGTGAGTCCGGAGGGCGTAAAGTTTGATGAACCCACTATCACAAGCTGGTCAAATTTGTATCAATAACTACCTTCATCCCTGTTTTCTTCTCGACGCTTTTATTGCCTTCTCTATCGTTGTGGACGTTACGCCTTTTGATTTCAATTTCTTCCCGATTCTGTTCCACAGGCCATCAATGTATGCGCCGATATCACGTTCTTTAATACGCTCTTCTATAAGTTCCCTGACCATTTCGCTTGTTGTTTTGCCTTCAAGCCTTGCAAGTTTGTTAAGTCTGCTCTTAATCTCATCGTCTATCCTTATAATCATCTGTGTTGTCATGTCGTTACCTCCAGAACATATTTTGTATATATCGTATATCATATATATACTGTAGTCAACTCCTCCTCACACACTCCTTGCCTTATCAAGCCTGTTCCCCTCTATTAAGAGGGGATAAAGGGGTGTGTCCAGTTCGCACCTGTCTGCCGACAGGCAGGGGCAGGTTGTAGCCTGCCCTGACCATTTCGTCAACCTGCCACACGTGTCGGCATTAGGGTCTTTTTGTTTGGCGGAGAGAATTTGGTCAACGAGGGTGGTGAAGGACTGCTCCGCTATCATTCAAAATAAATTGATCTTTTTAAGAATTTC
>CAMTVO010000032.1:0-33312 GCA_947085205.1 uncultured Nitrospiraceae bacterium | reverse complement strand
GTTTCTGCAATTCGAGTTATGACCAAATCAGGTTATCAAGCATATCAAAGAAATCACCCGAATTCTCCGGTTTTAGGATAAGGACATGGGATTCCTGTTTTTCCACAAATTTCGCAAGGGTGCATGGAGGCAATTTCAGACCTTCAAGAAAGGCGAGATACAGGCAATGGATGTCCCATAAGTTTGCTTACTGGATAGACCAATTCGGCTCGCCTGGATGTGTGGGCTGCGGCAGGTGCATCACATGGTGCCCTGTCGGGATAGACATTACACAGGAACTGGACGCGATGAGGAAGTGAGGGAGCAATGGAGTATTGGAGAGAAATGTTGGGGAAAGGAAGAAAATATGTACGATAAATCCATTCCATTTGAGGCCACAATAAGGTGGATTAAAAAAGAGACGAGGGATACAGCCACATACGCCCTGAAGATCAACAGCAGGGAGATTCAGAGGTATTATACTTTTAAGCCCGGACAGTTCAATATGCTCTATATCCCTGGCATCGGCGAAGCCCCCATATCCATAAGCTCCGCACCATCGGATCACGACCTTATGCATACAATAAGGATTGCCGGGGATGTTACCACGTACATTTCGAGGCTGAATGCCGGTGATGTCATAGGCGTGAGAGGGCCTTTCGGCAGCAGCTGGCCCCTTGAGGAGATAGAAGACAGGCATTTGATATTAGTTGCCGGCGGACTGGGCATTGCACCTTTGAGGTCCGTCATAAGACATATACTAAAGCGCTCAAAAGGAGTAAAATCACCTTTGCAAAAGCCGCCGATAATACTTTATGGCGCTAAAACACCAAAAGATATGATATTCAGGGATGAGTTTCCAAGATATGCAGATGCGTTTCAGGTCTTTCTTACTGTGGACAAGGCAGACCCAGAGGAATATTGGAGGGGTGATGTAGGTCTTATAACCGGGCTTCTAAACAAGGTTTCATTCAACCCCCTCAATACTGTAGTCTTTATGTGCGGGCCTGAAGTAATGATACAGAGCATGACAAAAGAGCTGATATTGAGAGGCGTTCCAGGGGAAAAGATATTCATTTCCATGGAGAGGAATATGAACTGCGGTATGGGCGTCTGCGGACACTGCATGTTCGGCCCGAGGTTTGTGTGCAAGGACGGACCTGTATTCAGGTTTACGGATATTGAAGGTTTCTTGGGGATAAAAGAAATCTAAGGAGGTTTCCAAAAAGTCGAGAGACTTTTGGGAGGGTGAGTGAGATATGATGAAGAGACCAAGGATAGGCGTATTTAAATTCACATCATGCGACGGCTGTCAGCTTACTATCCTGAATATGGAGGATGAGATTTTAGACATCCTCGAACTCTTTGATATCGCTTATTTCCGTGTAGCCACAGACAAGCCTCTGAAAGGACAATTCGACATAGCCGTTGTAGAGGGTTCCATATCCACGGACTGGCAAAAAGAAGACATCATAGATGTCAGGGAAAGGTCAAGGTTATTGATTACCATAGGAGCATGCGCCACATCAGGAGGGCTTCAGGCATTGAGGAACTGGGCAAGCATTTCATCCTATAAAAAATATGTCTATCCATCGCCAGACATTATCAATGCCCTTTCAACATCAACACCCATATCGGATCATGTATATGTTGATTACGAACTATGGGGATGTCCCATAAATAAGGACGCCCTTTCAGAGACGCTCATATCATTCCTTATAGGGAAAAGACCTACCATACCGCGATACAGTTTGTGCATGGAATGCAAAAGGCACGGCATCCCATGCATCCTTGTTTCAAAGGCAGAGCCTTGTCTCGGCCCCATTACAAAGGCAGGATGCGGAGCCATATGCACATCATTCGGAAGGCCGTGTTACGGATGTTTCGGCCCCAAGGATGATGCAAATATAGAATCCCTTTTAAAGCATTTCCAGAACATGGGCCAGAACATAAAATTAACACAGAAGGAATGTGTCTCGCTTCTGGACAAGATGAACTCATACGCTTACAGGAAGGTGCGAATTGAAAGCAGCAAGCAGTGGTAATGGAGTGGTGGAGAGACAGAATGAACAAAATTATTAAGATTGATTATCTATCGAGGGTCGAAGGAGAAGGCGGTCTTACCATCGAGATAAAAGACGGCAGGCCGGCAAAACTCCATGTAAATATTTTCGAGGCACCCAGATTCTTTGAGTCATTCCTGAAGGGAAGACCCCATTCTGATGTTATGGACTTTACTGCGAGGATCTGCGGCATATGTCCTGTGGCATACCAGATGAGCTCGGTGCACACAATAGAAAAGATATTCGGGATAACTGTCGAAAAACCGATACGGAAATTAAGAAGGTTATTGTATTGCGGCGAATGGATAGAAAGCCATGCCTTGCATATATACCTCCTTCAGGGCCCTGATTTTTACGGGATTGAGAGCGCTTGGGGAGGTAAAGAATATATCCCCATTGCAAAAAAGGGACTGAGTTTCAAAAAACTCGGCAATCAGATTCTTTCAATACTCGGAGGGAGGTCTGTACATCCAGTATCTGTAAGGGTTGGGGGTTTTTACAGGATACCTGACAGAAAAGCGCTAACACCACTACTGCCTGAACTTGAAAAGGCATATGAAGAATCCCTGAAAGAAATAATGTGGGCATCTGGGCTTAAATTCAACGGCAATTCTTGGGATATGGAATATGTTTCTCTGAGTCATCCTGATGAATATCCCATGAATCACGGCAATGTCGTATCAAATAAAGGATTGGATATGCCCATGGATAAATTTCTGGAAATCATTCAGGAATATCAGGTGGAATATTCGACAGCCCTTCACTCAGGAATTAAGAGGGACTCATCAGTAAGCCCTTACATCGTTGGCCCTGTATCAAGGCTGAATCTGAATTGCGATAAACTTCCGTCAGAGATTAAAAATATTATTAAAGAGGCAGGCATATCGCTTCCCATAACAAACACCCAGATGGGCATAATTGCAAGGTCGGTGGAATTGGCATATGCATTCCATGAGGCAATAAGAATTATAAAAGAATACGAGAAGCCTGGTAAACCTTTCATTGACTTCGAACCGAGAGCAGGTGAGGCTGTATGGATAACAGAGGCTCCGCGGGGTATTCTCATTCACAGGTATGAACTGGACGATTATGGACATGTGAAAGGCTGCACTATTATTCCACCCACATCCCAGAACCTTGGACCTATGGAAAGGGATATATACCACTTTCTCCAAAACAATGGAGATAAATCTGAAGATTTCATCAAAAAGCAAAGCGAAAAGATCATCAGAAGCTATGACCCGTGCATATCATGTTCTGTGCATGTAGTGGTTGTGAAGTAGTTCTTCCCATCCATCCTTTTCAGAAATGTAGAACAAACCACCAATTATCTGTTTTAATAAATGATGCAGGATTTGATAACCGTCAGGGATTTCATCGAGACGCTGAAAAATGACCGCCATATCAGCATCGGGATCACAGCCCATGAATACATCCATTCGAAAGAGGCGGATTATAAGGATATAGAAATAAAGAAAGAATTAAGGCATGTCCTGAAAAATAGAGGAATAGAAAAATTTTACAATCATCAGGCAGAAGGCATTGAGCTTATAAGACAAGGACATAATGTTGTTGTCATGACTCCCACTGCCAGCGGAAAGAGCCTTATCTACAATATCCCTGTAATAGAATCCATCCTCGAAAACCCTGAAACAAGGGCTCTCTACATATTTCCTCTAAAAGGGCTGGAGCAAGATCAGGTAAAGAATCTGAATGAACTTCTTAACATGGTTCGAGTAACCCATAACTCTCAACTCTGTGCCGTTTATGACGGCGACACAACACCTTACAGAAGAAAGAAGATAAGAGAGAAAATCCCTAATGCCATATTCACAAATCCAGACATGATTCACCTTGCGCTTAACCCATTCCACAAGAAATGGGAAGAGTTTTTTAAGAATTTAAAATACATAGTCGTTGATGAAATCCATACATACAGGGGCGTGTTCGGCTCGAATGTCAGCCATGTCTTCAGAAGATTAAGAAGAATATGCGATTACTGGGGAAGTAATCCACAATTCATAGCATGCTCAGCCACTATTGCAAATCCAAAGGAACTCGCAGAAATACTCATTGGAACTCCATTTGATGTCATAGATAAAACAGGCGCTCCGCAGTCGGGAAAACATTTCCTGTTCCTAAATCCCCTTGACAGTTCTTATACAGAGGCGACAAGGATATTTCTGAAAAGCATCAATTCAGGATTAAGGACAATACTCTTCACAAAGGCAAGGAAGATTACGGAATTAATCTATAAATGGAGCATCGAACGTGCGCCACTAATGGCTCATAAAATAAGCCCTTACAGGGCAGGATTCCTTCCATCAGAAAGAAGAGAGATCGAGCAAAAACTCTTTAGTGGCGAGCTTATGGGAGTTATCTCAACAAGCGCCCTTGAATTAGGCGTCGATATCGGAGGACTCGATGTATGCATACTCTGCGGCTATCCGGGATCAATCTCAAGCACATGGCAGCGTGCAGGCAGGGTCGGAAGGCACGGGCAGGAATCATTGATAGTAATGGTTGCGATAAAAGATGCGCTCGACCGGTATTTTACAGCTCATCCTGAAGCATTTTTCGAAAAGCCGCATGAGACATCGACCTGCGACCCAAATAACAGGAACCTTCTCAAAAAACATCTCGTGTGCGCTGCTGATGAGGTTTATCTGAGGGCAGACGATAAAGTATATGACATGGATAAAATGCATGATATTATCGAAGAACTTATAAGTGAAAACAGCCTAAGAGCAGGAAAACTCGGCGACATCTGGTTTTCAAAAAAGAGAATGCCGCAGAGGGAAATCGGAATCAGGAGCATAGGAAGGCCGCTAAAGGTAAAAGACCAGCACAACAGGCACATTGGAGATTTAGACGGAAGAAGAATTTACAGAGAGGCGTTTCCGGGCGCAATATATCTTCACAGAGGAAAGCAATATCAGGTGTTGGAGCTTGACCTTGAAAGAAACGAAGCCGTATGCAGGGAGATCGATGCAAATTATTATACAAATGCATTGTCAAACGAGCATGTGGAGATTACAGATGTTTTAATGAGGCATAAGAGCCGGTTAAGCCGTGATGTCGAGTTTTATCACGGCAGGATGAGAATCACATATAAGGTGATAGGCTATGATAAAAAGAATATTTTTGACGGAACAAAAATATCAAGGCACACTGTGGAAATGCCTGAATACATATTCGACACAGAGGGCATATGGATGGTCATCCATAAGAATCTCGCCGAAAAGATCATTGACAGGGGTTTTAACCTACCGGGAACACTCCATGCAGCAGAACATGTAACCATTGCATGTATGCCCTTATTTGCATTATGCGACAAAGGCGACATAGGCGGCTACAGCTATCCGATATATCCTGAATTCAAGCTGCCTGCAATTTTCATTTATGACGGATACGAAGGCGGTATAGGACTCACAAAGAGAGTCCTCAATGCACCTCAGGGGTGGATAAAATCCTCGATTGAGATAATACAGAACTGCGACTGTGAAGAAGGATGCCCCTCATGCGTGCAGGACTCCCATTGCGGCTCCGCAAATCAGCCGCTGGACAAAAAAGGGGCAATGTATTTTCTGGAGAGTTTATCGGGTTCTTGACAGGAGGGGGATGCTTTGATAGTATTTAGTTCATGGAATCGGGGTGAATATGGGTAAAGACATTGCTCAGGCAGAATCGGGATATACAAAACAGGTTCGTCTACAACCCCAAATTCGGGGGTATAAACGAACTTGGTTCGCTTATAAACAAGATACTCGAATAGAAAGACAAGAATGAAGATTCGTGATATTATAAAATTGATAGAAATCGATGGTTGGTATCAAGTTGATACGAGAGGAAGCCATCGTCAATATAAACACCCTACGAAGTCAGGCAGGGTAACAATTGCCGGTCATCCTAATGATGATTTGGCGCCAGGAACTTTAAACAGTATTTTGAAGCAGGCTAAATTGAAGGAGGTAAAATAAGATGTATCGTTTTCTTGTTGTAATCGAGAAGGCAAATGGAAACTATTCTGCATATTCACCTGACTTGCCCGGATGTGCAGCTACAGGGGCTACGCGCGAAGAAGCAGAGCAAAATATGTATGAAGCCATTGAATTGCACTTGCAAGGGCTGAAGGAAGATGGGCTGTCTATCCCTCAGTCAACTTCCTTTGCAGAGTATGCGTTAATTAAAGGGGACAGTTCTCTTTATTAATTAATAAACATACGACCTTCGGGGACAAGCTTCGCGAGTATGACAACATTATAGTTCAGTTTCTTTCTCCTTAGTAGTATCTTTCAACAAAATTACTATCTGGCTTCACAATCCCCTCCCCTTGACAGGAGAGGATTAAGGGGAGTGGTAACCTTAAAGGTGAACTATTCACCCTCACCCTAACCCGTCAAGGGGAGGGGAATTTACTGGGAGAGCAATTTTCTATCTCTGTTTTTCGGTTATTTGTCAAACCTTGTAGCAACTGCCGATAAAGGTTATAATAAGAGCAAAAAATAAAGGAGCAATTTGTGATACGGCACACATTTTCATTGCTTAACGGCATAGGCGAAAAGCTTGAGCGCCACATCTGGAGAAAGGGAATACTTACATGGGACGATTTCTGCAACTGTAAGGAAATAGACTGGATAAGCCCTGAGAGGAAGAGTATTTATGATAATCAGTTGATGCAGTCTTCTATGGAGCTTGGCATCGGCAATGCAGAGTATTTCGCAAAGATAATGAAACGAAGGGAGCACTGGCGGCTCTTTGATGTGTTCAAAGACGGCGCAGTATGTCTCGATATCGAAACAAACGGGTTTCAGCCGGGACAGGGAGGTTATGTTACTGTCGTAGGACTTTACGACGGATATAACTGGAAATGTCTTGTAAAAGGCCAAAACCTTACAGTAGAAAATCTTAACCGGGAACTTTCGGGCTACAAATGTCTTATAACATTTCATGGCGCTGTGTTTGACGTGCCTTTTCTTTTAAGGTCATTTCCCGGAGTCAGGTTTGATATTCCACATTTTGACCTCTGCTTTGCCGCAAGGAGGCTTAAGATTGACGGCGGATTGAAGAAACTGGAAATGCTCTTCGGAATAGAAAGGAACGACTCTGTAAAAGGAATGGACGGTTATGCAGCGGTAAAGCTTTGGGAACAGGCGAAGAGAGGGAGTTCAGAGGCAAGAGATTTGCTGCTGGCATACAACAAAGAGGATACCATTAATTTATTAATACTTGCGGATATTCTGTACCGCCGGTTGAAAATATCTACCGGCATAGAGGAGTATATAAACGTCGTAATGCGTAATGCGTGATGAGTAATAAGTTGAGAAATAAAAGAAAAGTTTCTGCTATTCAGCCCTTAAATACTGAAACTGTTTCATTGCTTAACAGATTTCTCTCATACCTTTCTGTTGAAAGAGGACTTTCTAAAAATACGGTAGAGTCCTATTATATGGATTTAAAGGGGTTCTTCGAGTATCTTGCTAAAAAGGGGCAAGAGGCAATGGGCAAGAGTCAGGAAGACACGGAGACACGGAGACACGAAGACACGGAGAAATTTTTCTTCACCGATTCACAAAACCCGTCACTTGTTACTCGTCACTCGTTACTATTTACGAGAGAAGATATTGTGAATTACATGGGCAAGCTTAAGGAGAATAGACGCTCCACTGCAAGTGTATGCAGGCTCATCTCTTCAATAAAGGGTTTTTCGAAATTTCTAATAATTGAAAAACTAATATCCGAAGACCCGACAGAAACGCTAAGGACGCCGAAACAGTGGGAAAGGCTTCCGAAGGCTCTCGGTATGGATGCTATTAAAAAGCTGCTTAATATAGACCTTCAGCCTTCAGCCTTCAGCCTTCAGCCTTTATTTATCAGGGATTCTGCTATGCTTGAGCTTATGTACTCATCCGGCCTGCGTGTGAGCGAGACAGTATCGATTAAAGTGAATGACCTGAATTTCGAAAGCGGATTTTTGAGGGTGATGGGTAAAGGCTCAAAGGAGCGCGTTGTCCCGATGAACCACCGGGCCGTAGACAAGATAAAAAGATATATGCAGGAACTGAGACCTAATCTACTGAAAGACAAACAATCACCCTATCTGTTTTTAACGAACAGGGGAATGCCGATGACAAGACAGAGGTTCTGGCAGGCGTTGAAAGCATTCGGTAACACGGCCGGATTAAAACTCACGCCGCATGCCATAAGACATACGTTTGCCACACATCTCTTAGAGGGCGGGGCTGACTTGAGGTCTGTTCAGAAGATGCTGGGACATGCAGACATATCGACCACACAGGTTTATACAAAGGTAACCAGTGAAAGGATAAGAAAGGTTTATCTCGAACACCATCCAAGGGCAAAATGAAAACGAGACTCCATAACTCCTGAACGTTTCAACTTTTAGAAAAGAGGAGGTAAGACATGGCAGTGAAACTAAAACCTGAAGAGCTTTATAAGCGCTGCGAACTGGATATTTTAAAATTCGACACAACCGACGACATAGGCAAGTTCGAGGGAACGATAGGACAGGAGAGGGCGTTGCGTTCTCTGGACTTCGGTCTTGGCTTGATAAGCAAAGGCTTTAATATCTATGTGCTCGGAGAGAGCGGCACAGGCAAAATGAGGACTGTAAGGACACTGCTCAATGAAAGGGCGTCGAAGGAAGAGGTGCCTAATGACTGGTGCTATGTCTATAACTTCAAGGACCCCGATACTCCTCTGGCAATGTCCCTTGAGCCGGGCCGGGCTGTTGTTTTCCAGAAAGATATGGATGCCATTATTAAGGCCTTAAGGGTGGAGATACCCAAGGCATTTGAATCGAGGGAATACGAAAAACAGAGGAGTAAGATTGTCGAGGAATTCCAGCAGAAACAGAAGAACCTCTTTACCAGTCTTGAGGAAGAGGCGCAGGCAAAGGGTTTCGTCATAAGAAAGGCTGTAACAGGGCTTTTGATTGTTCCTATTAAAAAGAGCGGAGAGCCTCTAACAGAAGAAGATTTTGCAGCCCTCGATGAAAAGACGCGGAAAAAGGTTGAAGATATGGGCAAGATGCTTCAGGAAAGGCTCGATGATGTAGTCAGGGCGGTCAGGGAAGCCGAGAAGCTTGTAAAAGAGATGCTTGCCCGACTCGAAAGGGAGATAGCGCTCGGAGCGGTCGGGCATTTTATCGAGGAGATGAAAGAGAAATACAAAGACAATGAGAAAATAGCGGCCTATCTTGAGGCTGTTCAGGAAGATATTCTATCCCATCTCGATGACTTTAAATCTGCCGAAGAACAGACGCCTCCGCTGCCTTTTATGAAAATGCCGAAGCCGGAGGCGTCTTTTGTCAGATACAGCGTCAATGTGATAGTCAACAACAGCGAATGCAAGGGCGCCCCTGTTGTATTTGAGAGCAACCCCACATACCTCAATCTTTTTGGACGGATAGAATACAAAGTCCAGTATGGGATGGCATTGACAGACTTCTCGATGATTAAGGCAGGCTCTCTTCACAGGGCAAACAGCGGCTATATCGTAATAAATGCCCTTGACCTTTTAAGAAATATCTTTTCTTATGACGCCTTGAAGAGGTCGATTAAAAACCGGGAGATAAAGATAGAGGATGTATGGGAACAGTACAGGCTCATGAGCACAACGGCTTTGAAGCCGCAGTCTATACCGCTTGATGTAAAGGTTATCCTCATAGGAAATCCCTACATCTACTATCTGCTTTACAACCTCGACGAGGAATACAGGGAGCTTTTCAAGGTCAAGGCGGATTTCGACAGCAGGATGGATAGGAACCCGGAGAATATAGATAAATACGCATTTTTTGTTGCGAGCTGTCAGAAAGAGGAAAACCTTCTGCCCTTTGACAGGGAAGGCGTCGCAAAGATTGTTGAGTACGGCTCAAGGCTCGCAGGGCATCAGGACAAACTTTCGACAAAATTCAGCGATATTGCAGACCTTATCCGTGAATCCTACTACTGGTCGCAGAAGGAAGGAAGCAATGTTGTTAAGTCGGGGCATGTTACTAAGGCTATTGACGAGAAGATTTTCAGGGTCAACATGATAGAGGAGCGTATCAGGGAAATGATACTTGAAGACACCCTCATAGTGGAGACATCAGGAGAGAAAGCAGGGCAGGTGAACGGTATTGCAATCTTAGACCTTGGAGATTACAGCTTCGGTAAGCCTTCGAGGATAACAGCGAAGGCATATATCGGGAAAGCCGGCATTGTGAACATAGAGCGCGAGACCAAGATGAGCGGCAAGATTCACGAAAAGGCGATAATGATAATATCGAGCTATTTGGGAAGCAAATATGCGACCAAAAAACCTCTCAGTCTTTCTGCATCCATAACCTTTGAACAGCTTTATGAGATGGTTGAAGGAGACAGCGCAACATGCGCCGAGCTTTATGCCCTTTTAAGCAGTATTTCAGGGGTTCCTTTGAAGCAGAATATTGCCATCACAGGCTCTATGGACCAGAACGGTGATGTCCAACCTGTAGGCGGCATAAATGAAAAGATAGAGGGCTTTTTTGATTTATGTAAAATCAGAGGGCTTGAGGGGCACGGAGTTATCATCCCGAGAAGGAATGTAAAGCATCTCATGCTGAGGCAGGAAGTGGTTGATGCTGTGAAAAATGGGAAGTTCTCCATTTATCCGATAGGGAAGATGGAAGAGGGACTGGAAATACTTACTGGAATGCCTGCCGGTGAGTTAAAAGAAGATGGCACGTATCCTGAAGGCACGGTGAATTATCTTGTGATGAAGAGGCTTGAGGAGATTGCAGAGGCCCTCGAAAAGAAGAAGGAAAAGGAAGAAGATAAGGAAGAAAAGAAAAAGGAGGAGTAAAATCGTTGGAGTAATGGAGTATTGGAGTAATGACCAATGACTAATTGATTGCACTAATAACTAATGACTAAATTCATGTGGCTTGTAGAAACTGCTATTGTTATAACACTTTCTTTCCCTTTGTCTCTGCTTCCATATAAGATTGCCTTAAAGGTCGGGGAAATCCTCGGCCTTTTAGTTTTTTACATCTGGGGGAGCAGGAGAAGGATTGCGGTCGAGAATATTGAAAAGTCGGCAGTCGGCAGTCAGCAGTCAGCAGTCGGCATAGCAAGGGAAACCTTTAAAAATCTCGGAAAGTCTTTAGTAGAAATTGTTAAGATTTATTACGGCTTCGGCAGAGGAATTATAGATAATGTTGAAGTAAGAGGCGTTGAAAATTATCGTGAAGCAAAATCGAAGAACAGAGGCATTATATTTATAACCGGCCACTGCGGCAACTGGGAGCTTATGGCAGTGACTTTCGGAGTCAAGGTCGATAATGTCTCTGGTGTGGCGAGGGCTCAGAACAACCCTTATTTGAACAGTATCGTGGAGAAGATAAGGGCAAAATACGGAAACAGGGTTATATACAAAAAAGGAGCATTAAAAGGCATACTTTCCGAATTTAAGAAAAACAGAGGAGTAGGCATATTAATGGATCAGGCTGTCTTTAAGGACGAAGGTTATATCATAGATTTTTTAGGCAGGCCTGCGTGGACAACAAGGATGCCTGCATTGATGGCAAGAAAGACAGGCGCGGCAGTTGTGCCTATTTTCATTAACCGCGATAATGATAAGCATGTCATAAATATTTATCCGCCAGTCGATTTGTCCGCCGACGAAGATGCGGGAAAGGCTGTAATTGAGGATACAAAAAGATTTTCCGGTTTTATCGAAAATTACATAATGCAGCATCCAACCGAGTGGCTCTGGATACATAAGCGGTGGAAGAGGACGTAAAGGGATGGAGCAATGGAGTAATGGAGTAATGATGAAGTTAAAAGAACTGATAAGAGACCTTCAGGAGTTTTATCTGCTTTCATTTCGCGGGGTTTTGAATATCTTTAAAAGGCCTTTTTATTTTAAGGACACGATAGAGCAGATGGACTATGCAGGAGCCGGCTCTTTCTTCGTAATTCTCATAGTCTCACTGTTCGTGGGCATGGCACTCTCCCTCCAGTTGTCTGCGGAGCTCTCAAGGCTCGGAATGAAGGTGTATACTGGAAAGATTGTGGGCATCTCTGTCATAAGAGAATTGGGGCCTGTTGTAGCCGCCCTTGTATTTACAGGAAGGGTCGGAGCCGGAATGGCTTCGGAATTGGGCTTGATGGTGTTAGGCCATCAGGTGGATACGCTCAGGGTATTCGGCGTTGACCCGATAAAGAAGCTTGTCACACCGCGGATAGTGAGCTCCATAATAATGCTTCCTGCCCTCACAATCATAGGCGACGCCGTCGCCCTCTTCGGCGGCTATTATATAGCTGTATTTGTGAGCAATCAGAGCGGGACATTATACTGGAGTTCAATCAGGGAAGAGTTAATTTTCGAAAATGTATTTTCAGGCGCAATCAAGCCCTTTGTCTTCGGCTATCTCATAGCATGCATATGCTGCTATATAGGACTCTCCACAAAGGGAGGAGCAACCGGACTCAGGCAGTCGACAACAAAGGCTGTTGTGTTATCCATTATAATGATTATAGTCTCTGACTTTATCCTGACGAGGATATTGCTTTATGCATTGGGGTTCTCGGTATGATTGTATTCGACAAGGTCTGTTTTTCATACGGAACAAGACAGATTATTAAGGATTTGAGTTTTTCTATAGACTTTGACGAGAGGGTTGCAATTCTTGGAGGGAGCGGCGAAGGAAAGACCACAATACTCAAACTAATCATGGGACTTATAAAACCCGATTCCGGAAGAATAATCATCGACGGCGAGGATATAACGGACAGGGCAGAAGACCGGTTGAGGGAAGCGCGGATGAAGTTCAGTCTTGTCTTTCAGGAGGGCGCTCTCTTTGACTCTTTGAATGTGAAGGAGAACGTGGCATTCTGCCTGAGGGAATATACAAATATGACAGAGGAAGAAATAGATAAAAAGGTAAGAGAATTGCTCAGGATTGTCGGAGTGGAGCATGCAATGGAATTTATGCCCGAAGAGTTGAGCGGCGGCATGCACAGGAGGGTTTCGATAGCAAGGTCATTGGCTGCGTACGAACCTAAGATGTTTTTGTATGACGAGCCCACATCCGGGCTTGACCCTGTTAATGCCGATAATATCTGCAAGCTGATATCCGAGCTTTCAAAAGACGGGAAGGGTTTTATAGCAGTTACGCATAAAATTGTGGATGCATTAAAGGTGGCGCGCAGGTTTATGTTTTTAAAGGACGGAGAGATGGTATTTGACGGCGACAACGAAAAACTATTACATTCAGATATTCCTGACATCAAGGTCTTCATCAGTGAATTAAAACTTGAAGGAATATAGCATAGAGGGATTTCATAAGGCGGACTTCGTCCCCCTTATGCCCAGAGGAGTGAAAAATGTTTGACGTAAAAAGACAGCTAATGTGGTCGAAGCTAAAAGTCGGCATTGTAGTAACCGTTGCCCTTCTGATTTTGATATTCACTGTGTTTTTTGCAGGAGGCATAGAAGGCCTTTTTTCTCCAAAGATAGAGATAAAGGCTCAGATTAAGGATGTAAGAGGATTAAGGAAAGGCTCGCCTGTGTGGATATCAGGTATAGAGATAGGCTCTGTAAAGAGCATAGACCTTCATGCAGAATACGGCACTTTGGTCACAATATCCATAGATAAGAATTCGGCAAAGTATGTACGAAAGGACTCGACTGTCACTGTCCAGACAATCGGACTTCTGGGTGACAAATATATCGAAATCGGTCCGGGGGCTTCTGATGCAGCGCCTATAGCGGCAGGAGATACAATTAAGGGCGTTGAGCAGGTAGAGATTAAAGATATTGTCAAGGCAGGCTCAAATACCTTCGTGAAAATTACGGAGTTTATAGGAGAACTCGATACATTTCTTAAAAAGATAGAAAAGAGCGCAACGGGTATTGCCAATTCAAAGTTCCTCACAGACCCCCAGCTTTATGACAATCTTCAGGATGCTTCCAAGTCTTTATCTGCAATATTGAAAGATTTTAAAGAGTCCGAAGGGACTCTGAAGAAACTCGCAAAAGACCCTTCTCTTTACAATAAAATGCTTTCTGCGACATCGTCTGTGGAAGAGTTCGGCAAAAAGGCGACCGAAGGCTCAGGCTCTCTTAAAAAACTTGCAGAAGACCCTGCATTGTATGAAAATCTAAGCAAGGCATCAAAGCAGTTATCGGATATCTTAGAAAAAATAGAGGCAGGAGAAGGAGTGGCGGGAAGTCTGATTAAAGATAAGAAACTCGAAAGCGAATTCAAAGAAAGCGTGTCAGAGCTTAAGGCTTTGACCAGGGATTTAAGCGAGCTGGCAAAGGATATTAAATCCAATCCGAAGAAATATTTCAAATTCAGCATTTTTTAAAAATGTGATAAACTTTAAATATGATAGTCATAGAGACATTTAAAGGAAAGTCCATCACAGAGCATCGTGTGGAGATAGTGGAGCGTAAAGGCACAGGGCATCCGGATTATATGTGCGACTCCATGATGGATGCCATTTCTGTGGCATTATCAAAGGAATACATCAAAGAATTCGGGACTGTCCTCCATCACAATATTGATAAAGGACTCCTTGCCGCCGGCAGGGTTAATAAGAGGTTCGGAAGCGGAAGGGTTGTAAAACCTATGGAATTAACCATAGGCGATAGGGCGACATTTGTAGCTTCAGGGAAAAAGATACCTGTTCCGGAGATTGCCATAGATGCTGCAAAGAAGTGGATTAAGGATAATCTGAGATTTGTTAATCCAGAAAAACATTTAAAATACCGTGTTGTACTTGCACCTGGTTCCGAAGAACTCACCGATATTTTCTTAAGACCCGGAAAAGTCAGGGCTGCTAATGACACATCCGCTGCTGTCGGATACTATCCATTAAGTCCTACAGAGAAGGTTGTACTCGGGCTTGAAAAATTTCTTAACTCAAAGAAGTTTAAAGGCAGATATCCTGAAACAGGCGAAGACACAAAGGTTATGGGATTGAGGAGAGGGAATGTTCTGGATTTGACGATTGCTATGCCGTTGCTTGCCGGCTATATCAAGTCAGAAAAAGATTATTTTGAGAAAAAGGATGTTGTCCATAAAGAAATGCTGAGATTTCTTGAAGGTTTCGAGGACTTTAGAAAGATAGATGTCCACTACAATACCCTCGATGAAAAAGGCAGAGGACTCGGCGGGATTTATTTGAACCTTCTGGGCACATCTGCAGAGGATGCTGATTCAGGGCAGGTCGGCCGCGGCAATAGGGTTAACGGACTAATATCAATGAACAGACCTATGGGCACTGAGGCAGCAGCAGGCAAGAATCCTGTAAGCCATGTGGGAAAGATATACAATGTGCTTGCGCACAAGATTGCAAAAGAGATTTATGAAAAGATAGAAGGTATAAAGGAAGTCTATGTCCTTCTTTTAAGCAGGATAGGCACTCCCATTGACCAGCCCCAGATGGCTACCGCGCAGGTTTTGCTTGAGAGGGGAAGAAAGATTAACGAGATAGCAAAAAAGGCAGAGGAAATATTTGAACAGGAGTTTTCAAAAATAAACAAATTCTGCATGGAACTGATCAGAGGGAAATATCCGATTTGTTAATGTTATAATTTTTTATGGCTGTTTTGGAGATTAAAAAGTATCCTGAAGAAGTCCTGAAGAAAAAAGCCCTGCCTGTAGAGAATATCGACAGGGATTTGCATCGCCTTATCGACGCTATGGTGGAGACCATGTATGCAGCTCCAGGCATAGGTCTTGCCGCTCCTCAGGTCGGTGTCTCAAAAAGGCTTATAGTTATTGATGTGAGCACAAAGGATGAAAAGCATCCGCTTATTGTCTTGATTAATCCGGAGATAGTAGAAACCGACAGCTTTGTCGATTCTGAAGAGGGATGCCTGAGTGTACCAGGATACACTTCAACCATAAAAAGAGCAGGAAGTGTTGTTGTTAAAGGGCTTGACAGAAACGGAAAACCTATTCAAATCGAAGGCTCAGGACTGCTTGCAAGGGCGCTTCAGCACGAGATAGACCATCTCGACGGCATTTTATTTATTGACAGGCTCAGCTCCATCAAGAGAGAGTTTTTTAAAAAGCGATATTTAAAGAAAGTGGGAAGTGTCAGTGTTTAGTGTCAGTAATAAAGTGCCAGTGAATAGTGTCAGTGAACAGACACTAAAAATTGACACTGACACTATTCACTGGCACTAAAGAAATGGCTTTAATCTTTTTCGGCACCCCTCAATTTGCTGTTCCCGCCTTGAAAGCGCTCGTTGATGAAAAGGAAGATATTGCCCTTGTTGTTACCCAGCCTGATAAGGTAAAGGGAAGGGGACATGCCCTTTCAGCGCCGCCTGTGAAAGAACTTGCATTGTCAAATAATATAAAAGTTATGCAGCCGGACAAAATCAGGGATGAGAATTTTTATAATGAGTTGAGGTCTATAAATCCTGAATTTATTATAGTGGTAGCTTATGGAAAAATACTCCCGGAGGAGATTCTCAATTTACCGAAGTTTGGATGTATAAATGTGCATGCATCTCTTCTTCCAAAATATCGCGGCGCTGCGCCCATACAATGGGCATTGATTAAAGGAGAAAAAATTACCGGCATAACAACAATGCTCATGGATAAAGGACTTGACACAGGTGATATGCTCTTAAAAGCAGAATTAGAGATTCAGGATGACGACAATGCAGAAACATTATCAAAGAAATTATCAAAACTCGGCGCAAAGACTTTGATTGAGACAATAAAGGGAATAAGGGAAGGGAAGATAAAACCTGTACAGCAAGCAGGAGAGGCGACTTATGCGCCGCCTCTTAAAAAAGATGATGGAAGAATAAACTGGAATAAAACAGCGCAGGAGTTGTTCAATTTTGTGAGGGGCATGTATCCGTGGCCGTCTGCTTTTTGTTATCTTAATAATGAGCGGATAAAGATTATAAAAGCAAGAGTATTTAAAAACAGTGATGAGTTAAGAGTTATGAGTTATGAGTTAGCTCTGGAGAGAATTCATGGAAGAATAGTAAAGGCATCAGGCGAATTGATCGTTGAGACAGGGGATGGATTTTTGCTAATAGAAGATCTTCAGCCTGAAGGAAAGAAAGTTATGCCTGCTTCTGCCTTTTTGGCAGGGAGGAAATTAAAGGAAGGTTATGAGAAGTTTTCTTAGGGCAATGGTCTTAAAAGTGCTATATCCAATGCTCATGCTTGCAGGTGCATTTTTTAAGGACAAAAAAGAAAAGCTGCAATTATTTGTTATCGGGCTTAACAACAGGCTTGTCAGGGCTCAAGGTCTTAAAACAAAAAGGATATTGCTGCTTCTGCCGCACTGCCTTCAGATTAATGAATGCGATGTGAGAATAACAAATGACATTTATAACTGCAAAAGATGCGGAAAGTGCGAGATAAAGGATTTGATAGGTATTGCTGAGGAGAATAATCTAAGACTCTTTGTTGCGACAGGAGGCAACTTAGCAAGGCGCATAGTAAAGGACGAAAGACCCGAGGCTATAGTAGCCGTTGCATGTGAAAGGGATTTAAGCAGCGGCATTGCAGACTCCTATCCGCTTCCAGTTTTGGGTATACCAAATGAGAGACCATTTGGCCCGTGTTTCAATACCCGCGTCAATTTGGAAAAGGTCAAAGAGGCAATAGAATTCTTCGGGAAATAGCCGTTTTTTATGCATATTGAATTCTGTTAGGTAATGCGATAAGGAGGCAATATGTCGCTTATTAAAACATCTATAACAATACCTGAAGATGTTCTCTCAGAAGCTAAAAAGACATCTGACAATTTTAGTGCGCTTGTTACCGAAGCCCTTAAAGAGTATATAAGAAAGAAGAATGTCGAGAAGGCTGTGGCAAGCTTCGGCAAATGGAAAGAGCGTGATAAGAGCAGCGTAGAGATTGTCACGGAGCTCAGAAAAGAAAAAGGGCGCAGGTATGCAAACTGTCATCGTTGATACCGATATCGCCATTGACTAGGTAATGTCAAAAGTTTTATGAAAAATTTAACAAAAAAGTTTGATAAGACAATAGGTTCTGCCCTAAAGTAAGGGGGAGGGGAATATAATAAGCTGTAATATTGTCATTTCGAACGAAGTGAGAAATCTTAAATGCTTGCAATTGGAAGATATTATGTTTATTTGCTTGCAAACTGGAACAATAAAGTGGGTCTTCGCGTAATCAAGTGGGTAAATTCTTGCAAAATCATGTCATTCCCCGATTAAGCATGCCCTCGACTGCGATCGGGGGCCGGGGAATGACAACAATATGTTAAACGTTCCATTTGATTCGTATTGGAATAACCGCTTTCCCCCATAGGTAATCTTACCAGATTTTCTCACACATCTTGAACCCATTTTTTCATTACCCAGAGCCAATCTACACCTCTCAACTTATCACTTTTTACCCACACTATTTCATGAAGACCCAATTAGGACAGGCTCCGCGAGAGGTCTTATAACTCATTGATAGTAAAAGATTCCTCGTTTCACAAGGATGAAACATCTGTCAGTAAGAGAACAAATCAAAATAATTCAAACAGAAGCAGAACCGATTAAGAAAAGAATATTAGATAAGATGAAAAAAAGGAATTGCCCGCAACGGACAGATAACAGAGCGCAAACCCACAACGTTATTCGCTCATTACTAAAAACGGTAAATAAAAAAGGATTCGCTTTGCGAATCCCGTTTCCTTATAAATATCTCTATATCTGATTATTTACACTTCTTTGAGTTCTCCGAACCCTTTTGGGGAACTGCTCAAGTAGGAATGCCGAGCTTGGGAAATACAAAAAATTGCAGAACTACCCATACTAAGATTATGCCTGCTCCGATAAGTATGTCGCTCATTCCTTCTTGCGCTCCTTTTCAGAAGGTTTCACTTTAATGTCTTCGTAATCTATAAACTCGATGATGGCCATAGGCGCTCTGTCATTAACCCTTTGCCTTGTCTGGATTATTCTCAGATAGCCTCCGTTTCTGTCTGCAAACCTCGGCGCTATTTCTGAAAAAAGCTTTGCAACAACAGTCCTGTTGGGGATATAAGACATAACCATCCTCTTTGAGTGGAGGTCGCCGCGCTTGCCGAAGGTAACCAGTTCTTCTGCTATTCCCTTAATGGCCTTTGCCTTTGCAAGCGTTGTCTCTATCCTCTGGTGATCAAAAAGCGATGATACAAGTCCTCTTAGCAATGCCTTTCTCTGGTTGGCGGTTCTGTTAAAATTGCTGCCTGCTACTTTATGACGCATTGTTTACCTCCTCTCTGAGCAGCGCTGCCCTGCAATTCATCCACATCTATTCTCATTCCGAAATTTAATCCCATGCTCAGAAGTATTTCCTTAATCTCATTCAGAGACTTGCGGCCGAAATTCTTTGTCCTGAGCATCTCATGCTCTGTCTTTTGGACAAGGTCCGCTATGCTTTTGATATTTGCATTCTTCAAGCAATTGTATGCCCTTACGGATAGCTCGAGCTCATCGATGTTTTTCATCAGGTTCTCGTTCGCAGAAGGATTGGCTGCCGCCACTACTGCTGTGCCTGCTGTCTCGTCTGCAGCCTCTTCTTCCTCTACAAAGATAAACAGGTCGAGGTGGTCCATCAGTATTGATGCAGCATCGCTTACCGCTTTCTCGGGAGTAATGCTGCCGTCTGTCCAGACCTCCATTATCAGCCTGTCGTAATCTGTTGCCCTTCCTACCCTCGCCTTTTCTACCCAGAAGTTCACTTTCTTTATCGGGCTGAATACGGAATCCACAGCAAGCACATCGATAGGCAATCCTTCCTCTTTATTAATTTCTGCCGGCACATAGCCTTTTCCCTTCTTTACATACATCTCCATTTCAAGCGTTGTTCCGCTGTCCACGGTAGCGATATGGTGGTCTATGTTAAGCACCTCTACATTTGAGACGCATTCTATGTCTTCACCTGTAACGACCTTGGGGCCTTTTACTTTTACGGTAACTGTCTTTTTGCCGTCTCCGTACACCTTGAATCTGAGCTTCTTTATGTTCAAAAAAATGTCAACGATATCTTCTTTAACACCCTTTATTTTGGAGAACTCATGTAAAACACCGGGTATTCTGACTGCTGTAACGGCAGCGCCCTCTATAGAGGAAAGCAAAACCCTGCGCAGCGAATTTCCTACAGTAGTCCCGAAGCCGCGCTCAAGCGGCTCTACTACTAGCTTGCCATAAAAATCGGTGAGGGTTTCCTCGTCAAAAATAATCTTTTTGGGTAACTGAAAGCCCTTTTTAACAAGATCCATAATAAGGCCTCCTATGCCTTGAATTCTGCTCTTTATGTATTCTTTAAAAATAAAAACCGGGCCGGATACCGCCCGGCATCCTTTTTCAAAATCTTACTTCGAATATAGCTCGACTATAAGCTGCTCCTGAACAGGGAGTTGTATCTCTTCCCTCGAAGGAATCCTTACGAACTTCCCTTTCAGGTTCTGCATGTCCATCTCTATCCACTCCGGAAATCCTTTGTGCTCTGCCATCGAGAGGCTGTCGGATATTGCCTGAAGCTGTCTGCTGGCCTCCTTTATTTCAACAATGTCACCGGCTCCCAAGAGATAAGAAGGTATATCGGCTGTCCTGCCGTTTACAAGAAAATGTCCGTGTGTTACAAGCTGCCTTGCCTCTCTCCTGTTTGCTGCAAAGCCCATCCTGCAAACAACATTGTCGAGCCTTCTCTCAAGAATCTGGAGCAGCGCCTCGCCTGTTACTCCTTTCATGCGAGATGCCTTCTTGAAGCATATCCTGAACTGGTTCTCCATCACGCCGTATATTCTTCTAACCTTCTGCTTTTCCCTCAACTGTATGCCGTAATCAGAGAGCTTGCCTCTCTTCTGTCCGTGCTGTCCTGGAGCGTACTTCCTCTTTTCTACAGCGCATTTATCAGTATAGCATCTGCTGCCCTTTAAAAAGAGCTTTTCTCCCTCTCTCCTACAGAGCCTGCATAATGCGCCTGTATATCTTGCCATTACACCCTCCTCCTTTTCGGCGGTCTGCAGCCATTGTGAGGCACTGGAGTTACATCCTTAATAAGCGTAATCTCCAGCCCTGCTGCCTGAAGCGCTCTTATTGCGGTTTCCCTGCCTGCTCCCGGACCTTTTACATAGACATCCACATGCTTAAGCCCCATCTCCATTGCCTTCTTTGCCGCTGTCTCAGATGCTATCTGTGCAGCAAATGGAGTGCCTTTTCTTGACCCCTTAAAACCAAGGCTGCCTGCGCTTGACCATGCAATCACATTGCCGCTCTGGTCGGTTATTGTAATGATTGTATTGTTAAAAGTGGTCTGTATATGCGCAGAGCCGCTCGGTATATTCTTCTTTACCTTCTTGCCGGTTCTCTTTTTCTGAGCCATTTATGATACTCCTCCTTCTTGCTTACTTTTTCTTAACTACCAGTTTTCTGGGGCCTTTGCGTGTCCTTGCATTAGTCCTTGTCCTCTGTCCCCTTGCAGGAAGATGAGCCTTATGCCTGAGTCCCCTGTAACATCCGATGTCATAAAGCCTCTTGACGTTCATGGATGTCTCACGCCTCAGGTCTCCTTCTACCTTATAGTCTTTCTCTATAAGACCCCTTATCTTTACTATATCCTCATCTGTAAGGTTCTTTACCCTTGTGTCCGGGTTTACTTTTGTCTCTGCAAGTATCTTGTTGGATAAAGACCTTCCAATGCCGAATATACGGGTAAGCCCTATCTCCACTCGCTCATTTTTCGGCAGGTCAACACCAGCTATTCTCGCCATCTTCTACTCCTTCTTTATTTTAATTTGAAACCTGAAATTTCAAATTTGAAATTTTTTATCATCCTTGTCTCTGTTTGTGTCTCGGATTTTCGCAGAGAATCCTTATAACGCCTTTTCTCTTAACAATCTTGCATTTAGAGCATATGGGCTTCACAGATGGCCTCACCTTCATAACAAATCCTCCATAGTAATATAGGTCATATAAGTCGTATAGGTCATATATCCTATTTAAACCTATACGTTATTCTTCCCTTTGTGAGGTCATATGGGGAAAGCTCCACGGTGACCTTATCTCCGGGCAGTATCTTTATAAAATGCATTCTCATCTTGCCGGACACATAGGCGAGTATCACCTGCCCGTTCTCGAGTTCAACCCTGAACATCGCGTTCGGCAATGCCTCTACAATCGTTCCTTGAAGTTCAATGTTCTCTTCTTTTGACATATTTTAAGCTTATAATTATACCTGCCTTGTTATATCTTAGTCAAGATTTCCGGCCCATTTTTTGTTATAGCAATCGTGTGCTCATAATGGGCAGACAGGCTGCCGTCTGTTGTTACCGCTGTCCATCCGTCATCCAGTATTTTGACATCAGGACCGCCGACATTAACCATAGGCTCCACTGCCAGCGTCATCCCTTCTTTCAATCTCGACCCCTGTCCGGGCTTCCCGAAGTTCGGCACCTGCGGCTCTTCGTGAAGCGAACGGCCGATGCCGTGTCCTACAAATGCCCTAACAACAGAAAAACCGTTGGACTCCACATGCTCCTGTATTGCGGCAGATATATCCGAAACCCTGTTGCCCGCCGTTGCCTTTTCAATACCTTTGTAAAATGCTTCTTCGGTTACCCTGATAAGCCTTGAGGCATCAGGACTGATATTGCCGATTGGAACGGTTATTGCCGCATCTCCGTAAAAACCGTCTAAAATAACCCCTAAGTCTATGCTGACAATATCGCCGTTTCCGAGCTTTACCGCCCTTGAAGGTATCCCGTGAACCACCTGTTCATTTACCGATATGCACACGCTCGAGGGATACCCTCTGTATCCCTTAAAGGCAGGGATTGCACCCCTCTTCCTTATCTCTCTATCTACATAATTCTCTATCTCGGCAGTAGATATGCCGAACATGACAAAGGTCTTAAGCGCTTCCAATATCTCTGCCACTATACGACAGGCTGCAGCAATGTTCTGTATTTCCGACTGAGACTTAACTATTATCACGATTTTTCGTTATAGCGTTATGCGTTATTGCGTTATAGTGCTTCTATTCACGCTCAACGCTGTACTCTATAACGCTTTACGCTCATCATCTTCTGCCCTTCACCCTTCCCTTTTTCAGAAAACCTTCGTACGACCTTGTCACCAGATGCGACTCTATCTGAGAAACAGTGTCGAGGGCAACGCCAACAACTATCAGAAGGGATGTTCCTCCGAAATAGAAGGGAACATTAAACTCTGCGATTAAAATCTCAGGTATGACACACACTACCGCCAGATATACAGCTCCGACAAATGTAAGCCTCGTGAGTACCCTGTAAATGTATTCCGAAGTCTTCTGTCCCGGCCTTATACCCGGAATAAAACCGCCGTGCTTTTGTAGATTTTCTGCAATATCCACCGGATTGAATATTACCGCTGTATAAAAATAGCTGAAAAAGAATATCAAGCCAACATACAACATCGTATAAATACTATTACCTGGGGCAAGCTGTTTTGCAATGGACTGGACCCATGGAATGGCGATAAAACCCGCCACAGTTGCCGGAAACATTATTATGGACGAGGCGAATATGGGAGGTATGACACCGGATGTATTTACCTTCAACGGCAGATGAGTTGTCTGTCCTCCAAACATCTTTTTACCCACAATTCTTCTGGCATACTGCACGGGTATCTTCCTCTGCCCCCTCTCTATAAAGATAATGCCGCCGACAACTGCAAGCATCATTATAGCAAGTATCAATACAAAGAATACCGAAAGCTCTCCTGCCCTTACGAGACCTAAAGTGCTTACGACAGCGCGAGGTAAGCTTGCAACTATTCCTGCAAATATTATCAGAGATATGCCGTTTCCGATTCCCCTTTCTGTTATCTGCTCTCCGAGCCACATCAAAAAGGCGGTTCCGGATGTCAATGTAATCATTGTAAGCAGCCTGAATGACCAGCCGGGATTCTGGACAAACTCGCCGCCCTGCATGCCTTCTATGCCTATCGCCATTCCAAATGACTGAATTGCCGCTATAACAATAGTTGCATACCTTGTGTATTTAACGATCTTTTTCCTGCCGGCCTCGCCCTCCTTGGCGATCTTGCCAAGTGCAGGAATAACAACAGTCAGAAGCTGAAATATAATGGAAGCGCTGATGTAAGGCATTATTCCGAGGGCAAAAATAGCCATCTGTGAAAGGGCGCCTCCTGTAAACATATCGAAAAAGCCCATGAGAGCGCCGGCTCTTTCTGTGAGGAATCTGCTCAATGCCTCTCCGTTAATGCCTGGAGTGGGGATATGCGCTCCGATTCTATAAACAATAAGGAGGCTTAATGTAAAAAGAATCCTGACTTTGAGCTCAGGGATTTTGAATATGTTTCTGATATTTGAGAGGACTCCCAATGTTAAAGCACCTCGGCCTTACCGCCGGCAGCATTTATCTTGGAGATTGCAGAAGCACTAAAGGCATGGGCTTTTATTGACAACGGCCTTTTAATATCGCCCTCGCCGAGTATCTTTATGCCGTCCTTCAAGTCTTTAATTATCCTTTTCTCCAAAAGCGTTTCAGGCGTTATGGTCTCAATGCCCTCCAGACTTGCCAGACTTGAGATATCTTTGAGATTCAATACGGCATACTCCTTTTTAAACGGGCTGTTCTTAAACCCCCTCTTCGGCAGTCTTCTCTGTAAAGGTGTCTGGCCGCCTTCGAAAGCAGGCCCTTTTGTGCCTCCAGAGCGGGCCTTTTGTCCTTTATGTCCTTTTGTGGCTGTCTTGCCGTGTCCCGAGCCAGGTCCGCGACCTATTCTTTTAGCCCTCCTCTTGCTGCCTCCTGCCGGGGTTAAATCCTGTATCTTCATAATTTAATCCTTACCTCCTATTCGCTTGTCTCTTCGGATGCGGACTCTTCCTCAGATTTGCCCCTCAGTTTTAATACATTATCAAGATTCTTAAGGTTGCCCAGTCCGTTAAGAGTTGCCTTGACTGCATTAAAGGGATTGTGGCCGCCGAGAGACTTTGCGACAATGTCGTGTATGCCGGCCACTTCAAAAACAGCGCGCACAGCGCCGCCTGCAATCAATCCGGTGCCTTTCTTGGCAGGGTTCATAACTACCGAGTTTGCGCCGTAACGCCCTACAATTCTATGCGGTATTGTCCCCTCCTTAAGAGGGAATCTCATTAATCTCTTCTTTGCCTGCTCAACAGCCTTTCTTATCGCCTCTGGAACTTCGGCTGCCTTGCCTTTACCGACGCCCACAATACCGCTTTCATCGCCTACAACAACAAGGGCGCTGAAAGAAAACCTTCTTCCTCCCTTTACGACCTTGGCAACCCTGTTTATATACACAACCTTATCTTTTAGATTACGCCCCTCGGCGTCGATCCTCTCAGTTTTCACCATGCCTCCTAAGAAAATTTCAAATTTGAAATTTGAAATTTGAAATTTAAAATTCTAATCCGCCTTCCCTTGCAGCTTCGGCAAGGGCCTTTATACATCCATGATATTTATAACCGCCTCTGTCAAACACGATACTCTTCAGTCCAGCCTTTGCCGCCTTTGATGCAAGCAACTGTCCCACTTTTTTGGCCATCGCTGCATTGCCCTTGTGTCCTTTATCATCCCTTAACTCTTTGTCGAGGGTCGAGGCAGAGACAATGGTATGTCCTTTTGTATCATCAATAATCTGTGCATATGTATGATTAAGGCTTCTGCGGACGCTGAGCCTCGGCCTTTCAGTGGTCCCTGACACCTTTTTTCTCAGCCTTTTATGTCTTCTCTGTCTTGCCAGTTCCTTGATATTCACCCAATCCTCCGATTTATGATTTATAATTTTTTTAAAATCTGAAATCTGCAATCACAAATCATCAATTATTTCTTGCCTGTCTTACCGGCCTTCAGTTTAATCCTCTCACCGGAATATCTGATGCCTTTGCCTTTGTAAGCATCAGGCGATCTCAACTCTTTAATATTTGCAGCAACCTGTCCTAAAAGCTGTTTGTCTATGCCGCTGAGCGTTATTGTGGTCTGCTTGTCGTCAACCTTGGCGGAAACGCCTGCCGGGAGATCAAACTCAACAGGATGCGAATAGCCGAGCGTAAATACAATCTTATTGCCTTTTACCTGCGCCCTGTAACCGATACCGGTTATCTCGAGCACCCTTTCATACCCCTTCGAGACTCCGCTTACCATGTTGGATATCAAACTCCGGGCAAGACCGTGTAATGCCCTGTCAACTTTAGTATTGGAGCCCCTTTCCACGACTATCTTGCTGTCGACAAGGGAGACCTTTACACCCTCCGGCAGAGAATAGCTCATCTCTCCCTTAGACCCTTTCACCTTGACGACATCGCTCTTTACATCAACATTTACACCCTGAGGTATCTCTATAGGTTTCTTGCCTACTCTCGACATCTATCTCTCCTTACCATACATAGCATAATAGTTCGCCGCCAACGCCTTCCCTGCGGCAGTCCTTATCGCTCAATATACCCTTCGGCGTTGTGACGATTGCAATTCCTACTCCGCCCATTACCTTAGGCATCTCGCTCTTTCCTACATAGACCCTTCTTCCTGGCTTGCTTATTCTTTGGAGTCCGGATATTATGGACTCGTTTTCGGGCGTATACTTAAGGGTCACTCTTAAAATACCCTGTTTTTTATCCTTAATAATCTTGTAGGATTTGATAAAACCCTCTTCTTTTAGAATCTTTACTATCTCAACCTTTATTTTGGAGGCAGGAATATCCACCTTTTCGTTTTTTATAAGGATTGCGTTCCTTACCCGGGTCAGCATATCTGCAATTGGATCAGTTAACATTCCACACCTCTACCAGCTTGATTTTGTCACTCCGGGTATCTGTCCCCGGAGAGCAAGTGTCCTGAAACAAATTCTACAAAGGCCAAATTTTCTTAAATAACCCTTTGGCCTGCCGCATACCTTGCATCTATTATGAGCCCTGACCTTAAACTTCGGCTGTCTTTTAGATTTCTCAATCATGCATGTCTTTGCCACAAAATCCTCCTTACCTCCTAAACGGCATTCCCATTTGTCTCAGCAATGCCTTACACTCTTCATCTGTTTTTGCCGTAGTGCATATGGTAATGTCAAGCCCATGCACCATCTCAACCTTATCATAATCTATCTCAGGGAAAATGTACTGCTCCTTAAGACCGAGGGTATAATTACCCTTGCCGTCGAAGGACTTCCCGGAAAAACCCTTAAAATCCCTTATTCTCGGCAATGCCACGCTTATAAGTCTGTCGAGGAATTCATACATCCTGTCGCCTCTTAAAGTAACTTTGCATCCGAGGGGAACACCCTTTCTCAACTTAAAACCTGCTATCGCCTTTTTAGACTTTGTGATAAGGGGCTTCTGTCCTGTAATTACAGCAAGCTCCCTCTCTGCCGCATCAAGGAGTTTGATATTCTGTGTAGCCTCTCCGAGTGTAACATGGACAACCACCTTTTCGAACCTCGGGACCTGCATGACGCTTTTATATGAAAACTCCTTCATTATTGCCGGCACTATCTCTTTTGTATATTTCTCCTTCAGCCTCGGTGCCATTATTAATCTATGACCTCCTTACACTTCTTGCATGTCCTGAGCTTTTTGCCGCCGTCATCGAACACTGTATTGCCTATCCTCGTAGGCTTGCTGCACTTAGGGCACATCAGCATAACATTAGATATATGCATCGGCGCTTCTTTTTCTATTATCCCGCCCTGCGTATGTTTCTTGCTAGGCTTCATATGCTTCTTTACGATATTCAAGCCCTCGATGATTACCCGTTCCTTTGAAGGCAGGACAGACAAAACCCTTCCGCTTTTGCCTTTATTCTTTCCCGATAGTACTATCGCTGTATCACCCTTCTTAATTCTTAGACCCACATTATCCTCCTACAGAACCTCCGGGGCAAGGGATATAATCTTCATGAATTCTTTCCATCTCAATTCCCTTGCAACCGGACCAAATATTCTTGTTCCTATGGGCTCAAGCTGATCATTGATAAGAACCACTGCGTTCTGGTCAAATCTTATATATGAACCGTCAGGTCTCCTCGTCTCCTTTTTTGTCCTGACTACAACAGCCCTTGCCTTGGCGCCTTTCTTTACATTGCCTTCAGGAATCGCCTCCTTTACGCTCACTACGACAATGTCGCCGAGCCTTGCGTATCTCCTGTTAGAACCACCAAGCACCCTTATGCACTGGACCTTTTTGGCTCCTGAATTGTCTGCCACTTCAAGAATGCTCCTCGGCTGTATCATATCTATCTGCCCTCGCCTTCGACTATTTTAATTACCTGCCACCTTTTATCCTTGCTCAGCGGCCTGCTCTCTATTATCTGGACGGTGTCTCCGGTCTTGCATTTATTCTCTTCGTCGTGCGCCTTGAATTTGGTGATCTTTTTAACGGTCTTCTTATACAATGGATGCTGGAATGTCCTTGTTACCGCAACAACCACAGTCTTGTCCATCTTATCGCTGACTACTTTACCCGTATAAACCTTCTTAGGCATTTCCTATACCCCTTTTTGTTTTTCCGTAATTATAGTAAGAACTCTTGTTATATCCTTGCGGACTGCACGCACCCTCATATTGTTCGGCAGCTCTCCCTTAGAGAGTTGAAACCTCAGGTTGAACAGTTCCTTTCTCAAATCCATCTCTTTCTGCTTTAATTCCTCGACCGACAATGCCCTAAGCTCGGAAGGCTTCATGATACAGCCTCCTCTCTCTTGACGAATTTTACAGCAACAGGCAGCTTCCGAGAGGCACGCTTAAATGCCTCTTTTGCGACATCTTCGCTGATGCCGGACACCTCGTAAAGTATTCTTCCTGGTTTTATAACAGCCACCCAGTACTCAGGATTTCCCTTTCCTTTTCCCATTCTTGTTTCTGCGGGCTTTTTTGTGATCGGCTTGTCGGGGAATATCCTTATCCAGACCTTGCAGCCCTTCTTAGCATGCCTTGTTATGGCAACTCTTGCTGCCTCTATCTGACGGCTTGTTATCCAGCCCGGCTCCATAGCCTTCATGCCGAACTCGCCAAAGGAGACATCTGCTCCTCTGTAGGCCTTGCCGTTCATGTTGCCTTTCATCATCTTTCTGTATTTAACCTTTTTCGGCGCTAACATACCATTACGCTCCTGCCAAAGAAGTTATAGTCTGCTCAGGAAGAACATCTCCGTGATATAGCCAGACCTTAATGCCTATCTTCCCATAAGTAGTCCTCGATTCTGCAAAGCCGTAGTCAATATCTGCCCTGAATGTGCTGAGAGGAACCCTTCCTTCCCTGTACCATTCAGACCTTGCTATCTCGGCGCCTGCCAACCTTCCGGAACACTGGACCTTTATTCCTAGAGCGCCGAACCTCATGGCAGAAGATACGGCCCTCTTTAATGCCCTCCTGAATGCAACCCTCTTTTCAAGCTGAAGCGCAATGTTTTCGGCAACAAGCTGTGCATTCACCTCAGGCTTTCTTACCTCTTTTATATCAATAGAAACCTGCTTTCGTGTGATGCCTTCGACTTCTTTTTTAAGTTTTTCTACTTCTGCGCCCCTTTTGCCTATTATTATTCCGGGCCTTGCTGTATAAATAATAATCTTAAGCTTCTGCCCCGGCCTCTCTATCTCTATCTTGGAGACACCTGCGTGGAATAATTTCTTTTTAATCTGACTGCGGACATTTATATCCTCTATGAGACTGTCGGCATAGCCCTTCTTAAGGAACCATCTCGATTCCCATGTCCTGATTATTCCGACCCTGTTGCCGATTGGATTTGTCTTCTGACCCAAATCAATACCTCCTTAAATTATTCCTCAGACAGGATGATTGTTATATGAGAGGTTCTCTTTCTTATTGTATTCGCCCTGCCCATAGCACGGGGTTCCATCCTTTTCATAACAGGCCCCTGATCCACAAGGGCGGTCTTTACCTTTAATTTATCTATATCCACATGGCTGCTTTTCTGTTCTGCATTTGCCATTGCAGATTTCAAAAGCTTTGCTATAATTACTGCCCCTCTATACGGCATATACCTCAGTGATATAAGGGCATCCGAAGCCCCCTTGCCCCTTATGAGGTCTATAACCCTTCTCGCCTTCCTCGGCGTAATCTTTGCGTATCTTAAAATTGCCCTTGATTCCATATTATTAACCCTTCACCGATGTTGTCTTTGCCGAGCCTGCATGGCCTTTAAATGTCTTTGTTGGGGCAAATTCACCAAACTTATGTCCAACCATATTTTCAGTTACATAAACAGGTATAAATTTCCTTCCGTTGTGCACCGCAAATGTAAAGCCTATAAACTCAGGCATTACTGTGGACCTTCTCGACCATGTCTTGATCATCTTCTTGTCTCCAGCAGTAATCATGGTCTCAACCTTTTTCATAAGCTTCGGCTCTACATACGGCCCTTTTTTTAAGGATCTTGGCACTTCTACCTCCGTTACTTCCGTTTCTTTACAATGAATTTATTCGTTCTCTTGTTACGCCTTGTCTTTATACCCTCCGGCTTGCCCCACGGCGAGCATGCAGGCCTTCCGCCTGACGACTTGCCTTCTCCGCCGCCCAATGGATGGTCTACCGGGTTCATGGCAACGCCTCTTACATGAGGCCGCTTGCCAAGGTATCTCTTCCTTCCGGCCTTGCCGTACGATATATTCTCGTGACCTATATTACCCACCTGCCCGATTGTTGCCGAACATGACGTTATTACCAATCTGACCTCTCCGGAAGGCATCTTTATCTGCGCATACTTTCCTTCCTTTGCAACAATCTGCGCTGACGCGCCTGCGGTCCTTACGAGCCTTGCGCCTTGTCCCGGCCTTAATTCAATATTATGAATCATCGTGCCGAGGGGAATTGCGCTTATCGGCAGTGCATTCCCCGGCTTTATTTCAGCATCAGGGCCTGCCATTACGGTATCTCCGACACTAATACCAGCCGGCGCAAGAATGTATCTATGCTCTCCATCGCTGTATTTCAGCAAGGCTATTCTGGCAGACCTGTTCGGGTCGTACTCTATAGTCTTAACAGTAGCCGGGATTCCTATCTTGTTACGGTTGAAATCTATTATCCTGTATGTGCGCTTGTTTCCTCCGCCCCTCTGCCATACAGTAACCTGCCCTTTGTTATTCCTGCCGCCTGTTTTCTTTAAAGAAGATGAAAGCGGTTTATACGGGCTGTCAGCCGTTATATCCTTATAGTCTGATGAACTCTGGAATCTTCTTCCCGGAGATGTCGGATTATATTTTCTTATTCCCATTTCTCTCTCTTCCTTTTAGGCCTCGATAAAGTCGAGCTTTTCGCCCTCTTTTAGTGTTATTATTGCCTTTTTCCTGTCGGATGTCTTGCCGACAGATTTTCCGAACCGCTTCATCTTGCCCTTGTCATTGATTGTGGCAACCCTTGCAACTTTTACCTTGAATATCTCCTCAACAGCCTTTTTAATCTCATGCTTATTGGAGGCCGTATTAACCTCTATGAGAACCTTGTTCTCCCTCTCTTTTATATCCATGCCCTTTTCTGTGAAAAGAGGCTTTTTGATTACATCATAGATTATCCTCATACAGCAGCCACCTCCGCATTGCTCTCAGACCCCGAAAAATCGCAAGATTTTTCGGAGACCCCGCTCTGCAGCTTTGAAATGGCATCCGCAGTAAAAAGCACATGGCCAAAAGCTGCTATATGATAAGCGCTGAGGTCGGACACCCTGATAACATCCGCAGTAGGAATATTCCTGACAGAGAGCATAATATTGTCACCTTTCTCAGGAAGCACTATAAGCACTGTCTTTTCAGACAATCCCATGTTCTTTAAAATGTTTACCAGATCCTTCGTCCTCGGCTTGTCCATAGAGATAGAATCCACAACGCCCAGTTCGCCATCTGAGAGCTTCATTGTCAATGCCTTATAAAGGGCGGTCTTTTTCATATTCTGAGGCAGTTTAATGGAATAATCCCTCGGCTGAGGTCCGAATACAATGCCGCCGCCCCTCCAGATAGGAGACCTTGTGCTGCCAGCCCTCGCCCTTCCTGTCTTTTTCTGTTTCCATGGTTTCTTACCGCCGCCGCTCACAAATCCCCTTGTTTTTGTGGCATGGGTGCCCTGCCTCTGATTTGCAAGATAGCTCACAACAGCAGAATGCACTACCGACTCAGAGGCTGGATTGTTGAATATCGCCTCTGAAAGATTTACCTTTCCCTTCGGGTTGTTGTTTATATCTCTAATCTCTATCTCAAGCATCTCGTTCTCCCTGTATTAAGCCTTCCTTATCTCTACAATCGAATTTGCATGGCCTGGCACTGCACCTTTTACAAGTATAAGATTCTGCTCGGGGCGGACATCAACAACCGTCAGATTATTAAGAGTAACCCTTTCGCTTCCCATATGTCCTGCCATTCTTATTCCCCTCCATACCCTTGACGGAAAAGAGCTGGCGCCTATAGACCCTGGAGCCCTGTAACGAGTTGACCCATGTGAAGCAGGTCCGCCTTTGAAATTATGCCTCTTCATCACACCCTGAAAGCCCTTGCCCTTTGATATGCCTGATACGGTTACTGTATCACCCTTGCTGAAGCTATCTGCCCTAATCATATCGCCTGCTTTGAATCCTGACATGGGGAACTCCTTTAATATCCTGAATACAGACGTTCCTGCCTTTTTGAATACGCCTGCGAGAGGCTTGGGTACATTCTTTTCCTTTTTCGCTTCGATAAAACCAACCTTTACGGCTTCGTATCCGTCCTTTTCAGGCGTCTTGACCTGCACCACACAGCAAGGACCTGCCTCGATAACCGTAACAGGCACAAGCCTGCCGTCTTCGGTAAATATTTGAGTCATTCCTAATTTTTTGCCTAAAATACCCGTCATAGCTTTATCTCCACATCTACCCCTGAAGCAAGCTCAAGCTTCATCAATGCATCAACAGTATCGGGAGTCGGATCATAGATATCGATAAGCCTCTTGTGAGTCCTTATCTCGAACTGCTCCCTCGACTTCTTATCCACATGGGGCGACCTGAGGACAGTAAATTTGCTTATCTTTGTAGGCAATGGCACAGGCCCCCCAATCCTCGCGCCTGTCCTCTGCGCTGTATCCACTATCTCTCTTACAGACTTGTCAAGAAGTCTGTGGTCGTATGCCCTTAATTTTATTCTAATCTTTTGGTTCACCTTTCTACTCCAAAACCTCAGTTACGACTCCAGCGCCTACTGTCCTTCCGCCCTCTCTTATCGCAAATCTCAATTCCTTCTCCATTGCTATAGGCGCTATCAGTTCTATTGTCATGGTTATATTGTCTCCGGGCATTACCATCTCT
>CAMTVO010000031.1:0-30485 GCA_947085205.1 uncultured Nitrospiraceae bacterium | reverse complement strand
CTAAAACCTTAATGTTACTTCTCCAAACCATGACCTTCCCGGAGTTTTGTAATATGCAAAATAGTCTCTGTCAAAGATGTTATCCACAGAGAACGATAACGTGGCATTCTTTGTGAACTTATAGGACACCTTCGCATCTGCTGTAAAATAAGGGTCATAAGAGGTATAAACATTATTCACGATGTCTTTATTTTCATCGTTGGAATATCTCTTGCTCACATACCTGCCTGTGAGTGCCGCTGAAAATGCGCCTTTTTCAAATTCAGCGCCAGCGTTGAACATCCTTTCCGGCACATCCGTTAATCTCTCGCCGACAGTCTCAGGCTTTGCATCATTTTCCTTTATCTTTGCATCCGTATAGGTGAAGTTGGCAAAGAGCCTGAGTTCCTTACCGAATCTCTGCTCCGCCTCAAGCTCTACTCCCTTGCTCTCAGCCTTTCCTGCATTTATTGATTCCTGATAAGTAGATGAAACGGTTTTTCTATAGATAAGGTCTTCTATGTAATTTTCAAAGTATGCCACCTTTATCTTTGCACCCTTCCATAAGCCCTGCTCGATCCCTATATCCCATGATGCGGTAGTCTCCGGCTTTAAATCAGGATTTCCCGCATAGGTGACGCCTGATGACGATGTCCATGTCCTGTAGAGTTCGTAAACCGTGGGCGGTCTGAACGCCTTTCCGATCGATGTCCTTAATGATGTCTTTTCAAATGGCTTATAGACAATGGCTGCCTTGGGACTGAAAGACAATGCATCTCTTGAATCGTAATTTTTTGGATAACCCGCTGTGCCAACCTGATTTGCATAACCATCATAGGTCTCCCACCAGTCCTGCCTGAAGCCTATATATGCCGTGAGTTTTTCGGCAAGAATAATTTCATCCTGAACAAACAGGGCGTATGTCCTGTCCTTGCCCTTTGATTGATAAGTAAGGGTTGTCTTTGATTCCTCATCCTTCCAGTTTGTAAGATTATGCTCCTTTGTATCTGCCCATCCGTGCCTGAAAGAGCCGCCGAAAGTGAGAATATGCTTTTCAAAAAGTGGAAGTGTGAATTGGATATCTGCATTGTAACTTTCAGACGGTGTTTCGCTGACCTTGCCGGGTCCGCCGGAACGGGTAGTGGCAGCAGTTGTTCCCGGTGTTACATACCATGACTTCTCCTGTTCTATTAGTCCGAGGGATATTTTTGTCTTCACATCTCCGAACATGGTTTCATAGCCTGCGCTGTAAATATTCTGAAGCCTGCCGCCTGAGCCTGAAAGAAAGGATGATTCCCTCACAGTGCCATAAGACCAGACCTCGCTGCCGGCAGCGTTTTTCAAATATGTGTGAGGGGTGTCATAGTTATATTCATAGCGGGTTCTCATAAAGGAGAGGTTAATCTTTGATGTTTTAGAGAAGTCATATCCTGCCTTTAAAGTTACATTGTCATCCCACCATCTGTTATCGCCTTTATCGCTGATAAGATAACGAGTATTGCCCTGATTGTCCGTTGTATAAGACCATCCTGTGATGCCTGCGGTAGGCTGGCTGCTCTGGACATTGAAGTCGGATGGGTAACCGTTTGTAGCCTTATAGCCGTAGCTTGCAAATAGACTGAATTTGTCTTTAAATTTATCGCCATAAGAGAGATAAAATTTTCTCATGTCATCCATAGCATCGCCTCTATCCCAGCTTGAGCCATAGCCAGTTTTTAGAGTAAATTCACTTTTTCCCGGCATCTTTGTGATGACATTTACAACGCCGCCCATGGCATAGCCGCCGTAAAGGCTCGAAAATGGGCCCTTCACAACCTCTATCCTCTCTGCATCTTCAGGTGAAAGGCCGCCCCACTGGACTTCACCTGTATATGCGCTGTTGAGGGGTATCCCATCCAAAAGGATGAGGGTTCTCATCTGTCCCGGGATTCCCCTGATGCTGACTTGTGAGCGGGTATCCATAAGCCCCTTGCCTCTCCTGTCAAAGACACCGGGAACAGTGTTTAATGCCTCATCAACTGTCTTTATATTTCTCTTTTCCATGTCCTTTTTTGTAACTATCGAAACACTGCCCGGTGCAGTTTCTAATTCTTTCTCTGTCCTTGTTGCTGTAACCACAATCTCCTCAAGCCTTGTATCTTTTTCTCCTGCCTGTGCCATTGACATACCAATCAACAAACTCAAAACAAAACCTGCAAACCAGCCAAAAACCTTTCTCATCAAAAACCTCCTAAAATTTTTTTTTCTCCCTTCTTAGGAGGCAGCAAGCCTTCGTGGCCTAAATTCAAACTTTGTAAAATCTTTTAAGCTGACATCTTCTCCCACCAATACATCCCGACATAAGCGGTGTCCTTCATCCAGAAATGATCATCTTCATATGTGAGTTGTGCCTTTAGAGAGGTTATCTCATCCGAGGACAGAGGTTTTCCTTTCTTCAACGAATAGTGTTCAAATGCTTCATCCAACCTGTGATAGGCAAAGGAACTTTCTATGAGGACTTTCCAGCCAGGCTCTACCATTGTGGTGAGAACATCAATAATCCTGTCGTGGTAATTGTTATGCTCCATCCAGCATTTATACCACTTTGCATAGATGTCCCAGAATTGAACTGTTGCTACCTTTTTACAGACTGTCTTTCCCATAAATCCTCCAAAAAGTTTTGTCTTCTCCCTTCTTGGAAGATATGGATAACCTTCGTGGCTGGATATTGCTGATAAATTGTTAAACAAAAAGGCCATGAAAGCTGCACCTTCCTGATGCAAAGCCTTCATGGCCTTAATTTCTTTGATATAAAATAAAACAGCTCCCCGAACTTCGAGTTCAGGAAGTTTATAAAAATACATAAAGTACTCCTCGCTTGTCAAGTCCATTTTTTGATATGTCAAAATATCCATTTAACACCTCCCACAAATGTCCTTCCCGGCATGGGATAACCGAGAACATATTCATATGCCCTGTCAAAGAGATTTTCCACAGATGCTGTGATTTCAAGGTTTTTAATCGGTCTGTATGAGCCTTTTAAATGGACAAGTGTAAAATCGCCTTTGTCTATTGCCTTTCCATAAGTCGGTGATGAGGTATTCCAGTCCTGAACTTTTTCATCTCCTGTATAGTTTGCAATAAGCCTTACATCCCACCGTTCCTTACCTGCCTTTATTCCAAAGGCGCCTGTCCATTTCGGCGTATAAAGAAGAATCTTTCCGTATTTGCTTATCTCAAGTTCATCCTTACTTGAATACTTCATGTGATAGGTGATATTAGTGAATGGCTCTATGGATATATTCAGTCCAGATGCCAGACCCACATCGTAAAATGCATTTATCTCGATACCCTGAAGTGTTGCGCCATCAACATTCTTGAAGGTCTGGGCAGACAGGGTGCTATCGTAGTAGCTCAATATCTTGTCTTTGAAGTCTGTATGAAAGAAGGCTAAACCGCCCTTGAATAAGTCCTTTGAATACTCAATCCCTGCATCATAGGATGTACTTTTTTCGGGTTTTAGATTTGGATTGCCAATGTATCGTGTTCCCCATGAAGATACATAATCTGTTGCAAGTTCATCGGGTGCAGGCGCTCGAAAGGCTGTGCCGATATTGCCTTTAAGGCTCAGGCTATCGGTGAGTTTATATACCAGACCGCCCCTTGCAGTTACATGGTCAAGGTTCTCTTTTTTAGGCTTTAAACTTGTGATACCCGGTGTTGCCAGTATCTCATTTTCAAAATAGTCATAACGAAGTCCTGCGATCAGCAAAAGTTTTTTGTTGAAAAGGCTTAAGCGTCCTTCTGTAAATGCGCCGTAGCTGTCATATTTTGAATTGGGATTGTAAGGCGCGCCCGTGTTTCTTGAGCTATCAACCTCTATCCTGTCCCATTGACCGCCTACGATCACCCTATGGTCGCCGACTGGGAACGTCTTCTGGATGCTTATCCCCTGGGTATCTGTTTTTGTCAGGGTGATATTTGAATTTCCTATTCCTGATGTCATGCCTCCGTGAGATTCATCCCTGTCTTTGATGAGATAATATTTAGCATCGAAGTCTGCGGTTTTATATCCAATGTCAAAGCTGTCCCGTCCCTTGTCCGAATAATTATCAGGATCAGGGGAATATCTTGCTCCGGGTGAACCTATCTCCCATCCCCTCCAGTGCTGAAAACCGATGGATACATGATGTTTGCCGAAAAGCCTGTATCCAAAACGGGCTGATACTGTTTCGTCGTCATATCCTGTATTCTGAATCTTTCCATAATCCTTTGCCTCAAAATCACCTGAAGAAGAACGGCTTGCAGTCAAATAAAAATCAAAACCACCTTTCTTTCCACTTAGTTCAGCCTGCGTCTTCCAGTATTCCCATGAGCCAATCTCACTACCGACAGAGCCATGAAAACCCTCTTTGCCTTCTTTGGTGATGATATTAATCACACCGCCCATGGCAGATGAGCCATAAAGTACGGATGCAGGTCCTTTAACTATCTCAATCCTTTCGATGTCCTCCACAGGTATCTTTGCAAGATTCACAGTGCCTGCACGATGGCCGTTGATGAGCACAAGAACCCTGCTTTTCGTATCACTGAAGAGGTCTGTTGTTAATCCTCTCAATTCAATTCTGCCTGTAAGTGCACCCGGATATTTGTGGACATGCCCAATGGATGCCTCTGCGATTAAGTCGCCTGCATTTTTTGCTGTGGAGTTTTTAATATCTTCCTGTGTGATTATCTGGACAGATGCGGGGACATCCTTTTTGGGTTCTTCAATCCTTGTAGCGGTAACAACGACTTCTTCTAATGATGTGGTCTTTTCCTGTGCCAATGCAGAAGTGGTAAGTAGGCTGTAGGCTAAAGGTGAAAGGCTAAAGGCAAGCAAAACAGTGATGCGTGATGCGTAATGCGTGATGCGATTAAATAAAGATAAAAGTCTTTTCATCTTTTCCTCCCTCGAGAAATTTTTTGGATTTTCTGGTCTGAATAGGTCTTCCGGCTCAGGGCTTATACTTATATCTACTCACCCGCCTTCCCATCATGATATTACTCATGACAGTGGCTTCTTTATGGGCTTTCGTTCCCTTCACGGCTGCGGGGCAGCGGAGGACTAACCTTATACAGGTGCACCTCTCTTCCCTGACATCCAGCCATAAATTTAAATTTTTGAATCTTGAATCTTAAATTTTTAATCTTGCGTCTATAATATAACCACCTCCCTCTTTTTAGTCTCTAAAACGATAAAGGATGTTACAGAGGTGAAAACTTGTTTGTCAAGCGTGCCTGTTATGTGCCCTTTTTAATATGCCGCATTCTCCATATCGCCCACAATCCAAACATCCACCCAATTATTCCCAAACCTACAATCGCCTTTGTATAAGTTGCCACAAGGGGTTTTTTGAAAGACTCCATGAGAAGACTTTCATTCACCGTTATCTCTATCTGTGTTCCATGATAGCCATGATCTGATTCGCCCCAGACCTTGATAAGCCATTTTCCTGCCCTGTCAGGTAGAAATGAGACAAAGCCGTTTTTGTCTGTCCTCCCCTTCTTGTGAGGGGTTTTATCGCCCGGTCCGAATATTTCATACCCCGAATAGCTTGCAGGGTCGTCAGGCGAATAAAATATCCGCGCGCTTATGCCTTTGTTTTCAACTTGATAGTGTATCGAATGCGCCTCTGCCCCTGAATAAATCAGGAGCAGAAGCATGATTGCATTAAAAGCAGCCGGTAACATCATCTGACCTCAAAGGTGAGGGTGCTTGAGATGCTGATTGTGTCAGCATCGGGATTGTCTTTAATAGGCACCGAGTGCTTTGCCACAATTGTATTTATTCCGCTTTCAACAGGGACACTCGCCACACCATTTTTGTCTGTCTTTGCGAGTTCCTTGTGATATCCTGTCTCCATCTTTGCCCCCTCAAGCGGCTTGCCTTCATAAAATACCGTAACAAGAAGGTGCTCGCCCTTTTTCACTAAAAAAGGATTATTTGCGGGCACAATCTCAAGCTTCATCCCGAGCGGCTTTGTGTATCTTTCTGCCCACTGCATAAGGATTTTGGCATATTTCAAAGAATGGCGCGCCGGTTCAACCAATTGCATCCCCTTTGCATCTCTTTTTGAGATATTTTTCCAGCCATCAGTGGTCTTTAACCAGTAGCCGTTATCGAAAGATAGAGTAACGGCAAATGCCTTTCCTTTTGGAGATAGAGAGGCTGTGTCCTTTTGCCTAATAACTTCAACAGGGATGGAATTTCCATTACTGTCATATGCCATAACCTCTTTTATTTTTGAAGTGTCATAAGGATCATGTTTGTCTCCATGTCCGTAAAGCATTATGAATTCATTGCCCTTTTTTTCAATCCAGACATCATGGGCCCAGACATCATAGGTAAAAACATTTGAAAACATCATAAAACTTAGCGTAATTGCGGTAATTAAAATGTGTCTCATCTTCTATACCTCCATAAGTTTTTCTATCCGCATAAAATGCGGACTTTTTAACAAGTTAAAACTGATACTTCACGCCTGCGCTTACATCCCATACGGGTCTTGGGTTAAAGTTCACAAAACCGCCGCTGGAAAACATCCCATCAGACGCATACTCACGGGGCTGGTATACTGTTGATACGAAAGTTGACCAGTTTTTAAGCTTATAAGTTGCCTTGGCGGTATATCTGTCATAGACAGGTCCTTTTCTTGGTGTTGTTTCTGTCCCAACATAGTACGGCCCGCTGCCGATGTATGAGTAGTACAAATCAAAAAGTAATTTACTGTCTTTGCCTGTCTGCTTTGTGACCTCAATGCCGCCTGATATGAGATGCTCGGGAAGGTCTGCTATCTTGTACTGGCCTGCCTGCTGCCCTGCCACTGACGGATCTTTCCACTTTGCATCCAACCATGAGTAATTGGCAAACAGGGCAAGTTCCGGCGTGGCATAAAACTTTGTCTCTATCTCATAGCCGTTTCTTTCAGAGTCTCCGGTATTTGTATTGTTGCCTACAATCCTTATCTCCTTTTCCATTTCTGTCTGATAATAGCTGAATGCAAGATAGAGCTTTTCAAATAATGTAGTATTGAACCCCACATCCCATGAATGCACCTTTGCAGGCTTAAGGTCAAAGTTTTTTGCACGTGCTGCTGAATTAGGCGACATTTCAGATGCCGCTGGCGAGCGAAGCCCCATGCCTTTATTTACGAATATGTTGAGATTTTTAAGAGGTGTTGCAACAAGTCCGATCCTCGGAGTAAATATTCCCATATCCGCTTCCCCCGAATAATCGGCAGGCACGGTTGTCAGCCTGTTTTGCACATCAATATTGAAGTAATCGTATCTGACGCCTCCGACTAACTTTACCTGCTCAATAACCTTGGCCTGAGCCTGAAGAAAGGCGGATAGATTCAGTTGATTTATGCCCCAATTTGATGTAGGACTTCCGGTTCTTTGTCCATCGGTTGTCGGGTACACCCGTGCATCGCCGCTATCGTATCTGATTTCTACACCTGGAGTAACAGCAAGATGGTCAACGGGCATAAGGTTGTAATAAATCTTCCCTCCATAAATCATTCTGTCGTCTTCCTGTTCAGTCTGAGACCCGCCCCTGAATTGCGCAATGCGTTGCTTTTCATAGCTTTCAATATAGGCATCCATGTAAAGCCCCTTCTCTCCCGACTTTGGGGTGTAATTCATAACAAGCGTGTATCTCTCATGCTCACCGTTATCAGTGGGATTAAATGCCGATTTTCTGCTGACGGTTCCATCTCTGACTTCATTTATGCGCAGCCATCCAGCAGCCCCCCAGTCGGATTTGTAATAACTAAGTCTCGCTGAGAGATTGCCGCCCAATATAGGAAGGGTTATCTTGGGGAAGAAGAGCATCTTTCTATAATCGGAATTATCCCTGTAGCCGCTGATACTGTAGTATTCAAGAGCCACCAGAGAGGTCGGCTGCCATGTCTCGTTGCTTATGAGACCCAATCCCCGATACGCCCCAAAACTTCCACCACTTACGCTAACTGATGGAGAGGTGTCTTTTCTTTTGGTTATTACATTCACCACTCCTCCGAGGGCAAAGTTGCCATAGAGGGCTGAAAAGGGACCTTTGATAATCTCTATCCTTTCGATCAGCTCAGGCGTGAGCCAGGAAACATCGGCCATCCCATTTCCACCCTGAGCTACCGACGGGTAATTTTGCGGAACGCCGTCAACAAATATGGCAACATTCTGCCCATGCGCCATACCGTGACCTCTTATCTGAAAACCATTTCCCACATCGCCCTGTACATAAGGACGGATATGAACACCCGGAGTTTTTCTGAAGATGTCAAGAAAATCTTTAACATCAAGGCGCTCTATATCCTCTTTGGTAATTATCTGCACCTGCACCGGTAATGTTTCTGAAATCAATGCTTCTGCCTCAACAGCTATCTCAGGCAAGGCAACTTTTTCTTTTTCCCCTGCCAGTGCCACTGATGTAGTGATTAATAAACTTAAAACACATCCTAAAAAACATCCCAAAAACTTTCTCATCAAAAACCTCCTTCTTTCTCTCTTACCCCCTTTTCTGATAAAATTATAACGAGGGGGCGTTGATAGCGTTTCCTTCGGGGCAGGGATGAATCCTTATTGCGAGTTTGGGTCTCCCTGCCTTTTTTAGTTTCACAGAGCGACATTAGTGCGATAGTTAATAGAGCGACAGAGCGACAGTTAAATTATGGAAAATTTATTCCTTAAAAAACTGTCGCACTATCGTTCTGTCGCACTAAAAAACTAATTTGACTGTCGCACTATCGCTCTAACTAACTAATGTAGCTGTAGCACTAATGCACTATGTCATCACCTCCTTTCCGTCACAATGCTGTAATTCCTTACCCCTGCAAGCCTTACTTCATCTATGACGCTTATAAGAGCGCCGACATCTGCATCCCTGTCAGCCTTTATCCGCAAGAAATCTGCTTGGGTGTCTTTTAGTTCCTCTTTAATCACAAATTGAAGATTGTTTAAATCTACTCTCCTGTCCATGAAATAAATTTCACCAGTCTTTGTAATCAAAATAGTCTTAACCGTATCGCTCTTTGCCTCTGCTGTCTTTGACTCAGGAAGTTTTATCTTTATAGCCGGCTCCTGCATAAGATGCGATGTGAGCATGAAAAAGAGCAAAAGCAGAAACACCACATCTACCAATGGAGCGATATTCAGATGCGCGTGGTTATGCCGCCTTCTCTCAAACTCCATCTGTGCACCTCATGTAAAGACTCATTGTAATCTCTTTCATTACAAAGGCAATCTCGTCCGCCTGTTTTTCAAGATAGTGATGTCCAATATGGATGGGTATTGCAACAAGCAGTCCTGCAGCCGTTGTAATCAATGCCTCCCAGATGCCACCTGCAAGCATGGATGTATTGACGCTTGAGCTTTCGGCTATTACCATAAAAGCCTTTATCATCCCTACAACTGTGCCTGTAAGACCGAGCAGTGGCGTAATTGTCGCAATCAATCCGAGCCAGCTTAAACCTTTTTCAATCCCTCTTACCTGCCTTGTGCCAATTACCGAGAGTTCTTTTTCATCGCAGCCGTTTTCAATGGCATTGAAAATAGGCTGTAAAACAACAGGCTTGCCTTTCAATATTTCATTAAGGGGTCTTTCTATCTCTCCAAATATTTTCCGATATTCAAAGAATTTGTTTATCAACAACGCAAGCCCGGCTATTGAGCATATTGCTATCGGATACATCAAAAATCCGCCTTTTACAAAAAAATCAAACATCAATCCCTCCTCAATGTAAATTTAATGGGCAGGAGCGCCCTTGACATTACTGCCTTGCCGTTTAGCACTGCAGGCGTAAATGTTGACTTTTTGACCGCCTCTACTGCTGCCTCTGTAAAGCCATAACCGGCGCCTTCAATAACTTCAACACCCGATAACTTCCCATTCGCATCAATGGTAAGCCTTAAAACCACTCTGCCCTCTTTGCCGAGCCTTCTTGCCATAAGAGGATAAACAGGCATTTCCCTGTGCAAAAACTTGGGGCCAAAATCTCCGCCGAATTCCACATCTTTTGGTTCGGATGGTTTTTTGGTCGGCGCTGCCTCCTTTACAGGAGCAGCCTCTGCTTTTATTGCTTCAACCTTCTGCTGAACAGGCTCCTCTACCGGCTGAGACAATGCGACAGCCTCTTTTGAATCAGACATTACAACAGGCTCTATTACCCGTTCCTGTATTACTGTCTCTTCAATCTTTGCTTGAGGCTGTTTTACCTTTGGCTTTATTTCAGGAGTCTTTTTCACTATCACTGTCTCATCTATCACAAAAAGTTCTATATCTTTAAAATCAGGCCTCTGCGCAATATTCATGGAAACAGGAATCAGCAGAATGAGAAGATGAAAAATGCCTGATACCAGAACTCCGGTGTTACGAATTCCTGCCATCCCTGCTCCACCAATACATCCCAACATATGCTGTATCTTTTATCCATAGGTGATTATCCTCAAAAATCAATCTTGACTTTATATCCACTTTTTCATCTGGACAAAGGGGGCTACCTTTCTTAAACGCCCAGTGTTCAAAAACTTCGTCCATGGTGTGATAGGCAAAGGAACTTTCTATGAGGACTCTCCAGCCGGGCTCTACCATTGTTGTAAGAACTTCGATGATTCTGTTGTGGTAGCGATTATGGTCCATCCATAGCTTGTACCACGGCGCATAGCCATCCCAGAAGCTGACCGTTGCTGCTTTTTTACAAAGTGTGTTAGCCATGTTCCCTCCGTCAAGATAAAGATTTTTTCTCCTTCGTGGAGAACAAGGCCTGCGTGACCAGATATTTGCGAGTGTACTTTTAAACAATAAAAAAGCCATGAAGTCCGCGCCTTCGTTGCGCTAAGCCTTCATGGCCTTAAATTCTGTGATAAGAAAAATTAAATTCCCCAGAACTTCGTGTTCAGGATTTCTATAATGCTACACAAATGCCATTTTATCTGTCAACTGCGACTGCTCAATCGTCCTTGTCAATCTTCCTCATCGCCTCTTCAAAAAGACCGTTCAATTTCTTTGTCTCGTGATAAAGGTTGTCGAGAACTTTTGACAATTCTTCATTTCCAAGGGATGATGCCTTTTCCGCCCAGTCCCTATAAGTCTCCGCGTGTTCGTCATTATGCTCCTTCCAGTGATGCAGCAGGTGCTTGAGTTTTTGCAAATCGTCCATTTATTTTCTCCTTTCAATGTTTATGAAAAAGATAGTGCGAATGCAAATGTCTATGTGCCATGTCTCCGTGACAATGCATATGCTCGTGAATAAGATTTACTTTCAGCAATAAGTCCTCGTCCTTCAGAATCTCCTCTGAGCTTCCTGTCTTTTCAACCCTGTGTTCTTCTGAAAGCACGGCAACCCTGCAATGAAGTTCATCTACCAAAGACAGATCATGGGTTGCGATTATTATAGTCTTCCCAGCCTCATTGAGGGCAAAGAGCAATTCTACAAGAAAACATTGTGTCCTCGGGTCGAGTCCGTTTGTGGGTTCATCAAATAGCATTACATCAGGATTCATTGTCAATACAGAGCCTATGGCAACCCTCTTTTTCTCTCCGCCTGAAAGCATATAAGACGGCCTGCCTTTGAGGTTTTCGATATTGAGCATCTTCATCACTTCAAATGCCCTTTCTCTCGCTTCATCTTCATCAAGGCCTAACTGCATGGGGCCGTAGAGCAATTCATCAAAAACAGTTGGACAGAAAAGCTGGACATCCGAGTCCTGAAAAACATACCCTACACTCTCGCGAAAAAAATTCAGGAATGATTTATCCTTTAAAGTCTTTTCAGAAACCTCATTGCCTCTGAAAAACAGACTGCCTGACGATGGATGAATAAGCCCGTTCATTATCTGAAGCAGAGTTGACTTCCCGCTTCCATTGGCGCCTATTACTGCAAACTTTTCGCCCTCTTTTATATCAAGGCTTACATCCAAAAGAGCAGGAATCTTTTCATAATATTTGTAGCTTACATTTTCAATCTTTATAATGCTTTCCATTTTTACATCCACAAGAACACAAGTCCTGCAATGAAGAGAAATAATCCAGCAAGCTTATCTGTTGCATGAAGTTTTTTAAACCCATACAGAGCATAAGCATCAGAAAATCCCCTGCCGAGCATAGCCTTGAATACATCTTCGCATCTCTGCTGTGTCTTTTTAAAGATAAATGCCATTCTTCCCACAACCCATTTCCTTGCCTCACCATGACTGATATTGCCGAGCATCCTGCTCTTCTTTGCAAGATGCATGTCCTCTACGGTCTTCGCAAAAATAAAGATATATTTGTAAGTGAGGGTTATAATCATCAAAACGACATCAGGTACTTTTAGAACCTTTAAAGCCCTGATGATGTCAGAGAATGGAGTTGTGTATAAAACTAAAAGAGAGAGCGATACCGAATTCACAACTCTAAGCGTGAGCATAATAACGCCTGACATCCCTTCTCTGGTAATGCCTATTGTCTGCGGAACATGGTAAATCCAGAAGTCATAAGGTTTTGAAAGCTGGATTAAAGGCAGAATAATCTCTCCCTTTGTAATGATGTTAAAGGCGGAAGGGAAGGCTATGAGAAAACCGAAAATAAACCCAAGAAAAAAAACTCTGCTGTAAAAAGATAAAAGATTCAGTCTTGACACTGCGGCTAAAATGAAAACGAAAACGAAAATTATAACTTCAGGCGTAATAGCCCTTTTCAGGCTTACGACAACGATAAAAAAAACTAAAAAGAGAACCTTTATCCGGGGGTCAAGCCGCTGGAAAAAGCCGTCCTTTGAAGTAAACTCCCACTGAACATATCCTGTTTTAATAACCCTGCCTAAACGGGTTATCCCTTTATCGATAAAAGACATTTTTCACTATGCCCTATGCTCTTTGCCTTTAGCCCTTATAAGAAGCCTTGATATTAAATAAACCGCTCCGCCGACAAAGGCTATCCCCAGAATCCCTGAGATAACATAAGAGACAGCCTGAACACCAAAAGAAGCATTCTCGCCTCCAAGATTGTAGTCAGGTATCGGAGCCTTCCATATATCAGATAGTCTCTTTAATCCCTCAGGCACATAACCTAAAAGCTTTTCGATGGTATCCGTGCCCCACTCTCCCCATGCATCTCCGGCATTAAATTTTTCAGGCAGTATAATACCTATCGGAGAAAGAATTGCCATGATAATCAAACCTATCCAGAGTTTTTTTTGAAAACGTGTCATCTTGCACCCCCCTGGAAGGCATAAACCATATCAGACTCATGTTTAACAAAATATTTAAGAAGCATTGCCGTTACTACTCCTTCAATTATGCCAAACAAGAGCAGATGTTCAAGCGCCATTACAGGAACAGCTACTGACAACGGATACGGCGCATAAAGCGGACTGCCGTCAGGAGCTGCGGCTATCAATGGCTGAATGCCCAGTTGGAATGCAACAGCCAGAGCGCTCACAGTAAGCCCTATGTAGCCTGATAGAAAGGCTGCAAAGTAAATCCTTTTTTTGTTTTCAGAGCTGCCTTTGACAGCCTTAAATATCCAATAAGAGACAAAGGGCATCACAACAGCCATATTAAAGCAGTTCGCTCCTATTGCTGTTATACCGCCGTCTCCGAATACCATAGCCTGAATTATCAGCACTACAGATACGGCAATAACCGCTGTCCATGGTCCTAAAAGAATGGCAATAATTCCCGCGCCGACAGCATGACCTGTTGTTCCACCGGGTATGGGGATATTGAACATCTGAATGAGAAAAGAGAAAGCCGCAGCCATAGCAATATAAGGCACATGCTTAACAGACAATTCCTTTTTCAGCTTCCTGAGGGCGATTGCCCAGAAAACAAATGATGCAGCGTAAAGCGGTACATAAGTCTGAGGGCTTAAATATCCATCGGGTATGTGCACAAAAACCTCCTAATCCTCCTCGCTAAAATAAAAAGCCACGAAGGCTTTAATAGACCTGCCGGTCTTTGCTTAGGCCTTCGTGGCTCTAATATCCTGAAAAAAGGATAGCATTGTAAAAAATCATTTGTCAATAGAAAAAAACTCAAGTAAAATAAGTCTTACAATGAAGGATGTCCTTTTAAAACTATTCACAAACTTTTCCGAAAAACACAGCCTTACTGATAACGCATTCATTGTCGGAGGCGCTGTCAGAGATATTCTGCTTGAGAAAGAACTGAAAGATATAGACATAGCGATAAAAGGAGATGCCCTGAATATTGCCGGAAAGTTTGCAAAAGAAGTTGGCGGAACATTCGTTCTCCTTGACGAGAAATTCGGAGTTGCCCGCATAGTCAAAAACAGCTTTTTTCTTGACATTTCCATGATGCGTGGCGATTCGATTTACACGGACATTGCAGAGCGGGACATCACTATAAATGCAATGGCGATACCGCTAAAGAGTTTAGAGTTCGGAGTTCAGAGTTTAGAGTTAATTGATACTTATAATGGAAGGGATGACCTCTCTAACAGAATCATCAAAATGGTATCGGAGGAAAATCTTATAAAAGACCCTTTGCGGATTCTCCGCATCTACCGCTTTGCTGCAACATTAGACTTTTCCATAGAAGAAAAAACTCTCAACGCAGCCAAAAGACTCGCATCGCTGACAGCTTCTGTTGCAGTAGAAAGAATTGCAGATGAATTAAGACATATCATAAGGCTTGATAGTTCATATAAAACAATCAAAGCCATGATTGACGATGACATTTTGTTCAATATCCTTCCTAAAATTAATCCAGAATTATATAAAACAACTGAAGAGGTTTTAAGTAATCCCCCTGCATATTTTCCGGATTATTCAGAAGCAGTATCCGAATATTTTAAGGCTGATTACAGAAAGATATGCTTAAAACTCTCTACAATCTTCCCTGACCATGATAGTGCCAAGCAATCGGCTATAAGATTAAAGATGTCAAAAAAAGAAGCGGAATTCGTACATGAGATGGCATTAAACCGCAACAGAATTCTGGAATTGCATGAAGAAAGCAAAGGCAACTTCGATGAGTCAGCAGCCGCTGGATTTTTAAAAGAATTCCATGACGACACATATTCGCTGGCAATACTCGGCATGGCCCAGGATCCATCAGCAAAGGATTTCTGCCGGAAACTCTTTGCATTCTATAATGAGAAGTTTAAGCAAAGAATGGCCATGCTCCCAATTATTACGGGTGATGATTTGATAAAAGAATTTGATTTGAAGCCGTCTCCTTTGTTCAAAAAAATACTCGATACCGTAGAGGATTTGGTCTTAAAAGGAATAATAGTTTCTAAAGAAGAGGCGATGAAAAAAGTCAGCGAGATGCTTAAAACTAAATAGCCATCCGTAAACCCCGTTAGAAGGGTCTTTTCTAACGTGGTAAAAGTTTCATGCAAGATGTGATAATATTAGATAAAAGCCGAGGGGGGTAAGCTATGCCTGAACTGAGACTGAATCTGATAACGAGAGAATGGGTGATTATTGCCAGAGAGAAGAACAAAAAACCAGAAGACTTCATAGGGACACGCGAGCGCAAAAAACATCCGGATTTTGTCGATATATGCCCTTTTTGTCCCGGGAATGAATCGAAAACACCTGACGAACAATACAGAATCAAGGACGAAAAAGGATGGAGGATAAGGGTAGTGCCGAATAAATTTGCGGTTCTCTCGAGGGAAGGCGAGAGACGGAGAACAAATACCGGATTGAAGAAAACCGTCAATGGGGTCGGCATACATGAGGTCATCATAGAAACACCGATTCACAATCTCACAACAGCCACCATGCCTGTGGAGCAGTTAAAAGAGGTCATACAGACTTACAAGGACAGGTTCCTTGAAATATATAAAAACCCCAGGGTTGAGCATGTAATTATATTCAAAAACAACGGCCCTGCATCCGGCACAACCATAGAGCATTCTCATTCACAAATTGTAGGCGTTCCGGTAACGCCTCTCCAGATAAGGAGCAGGATCGAAAATGCTATGAGATATTTCGATGACACAGGCGAATGCCTGCTTTGCAATACATTGAAGGATGAAGCCAGCGACGGAAGCAGAATCCTTTGCAACACAGAACATTTCGTATCATTCGTGCCGTATGCTGCATTGTCTCCGTTTCATATATGGATATTCCCTAAGAGGCATTCAGGCTTTTTTGCAGACATGCGTTCCGAAGAGATATGGGACCTCGCAGTGAATCTGAAATCGACAATGTCGAAATTATACTACGGACTGGAGCATCCAGATTTTAATTATGTAATAAGGTCCGGCAGTCCTTGCGATATAAATTCGGAGTTTATACACTGGTACCTGAGTATAGTGCCGAGGGTCGCTATGGCATCAGGCTTTGAACTCGGCTCCGGCATGTATATAAATCCACTTGTACCGGAAGTGAGCGCAGGATTTCTAAGGGGCGTAAGAATACCTGAATGAATAACGAAAAGATTCTTATAGTAGAAGACGAAAAAAAAATTGCTGATATTGTGAAGTCCTATCTCCAGAGGGACGGCTTTGAAGTAACTATAGCAGAAACCGGACAGAAGGCGATAAGTCAAATAAAAAACAATTTCGACCTCATAATCCTCGACTTGATGCTTCCGGACATCGACGGGGAAACAATATGCGGCTCCGTAAGGGAATTCTCGGATATTCCGATTATCATGCTCACAGCAAAGAGCGCCGAAGACGACAGGGTCAAAGGACTTGGAATGGGCGCTGATGATTATGTCGTAAAACCATTCAGTCCGAGAGAGCTCGCGGCAAGGGTAAAGGCACACCTGAGAAGGACAAAAAAAAACGAAAAAAAGACATTATCCTTTAATAACGGACTTTTAATGATAGACGCCCCTTCTATGGAGGTTAGAAAAGGCGGTAAGATCGTACCGCTTACATCGACAGAATTCAAGATGCTTTTGTGCCTTGCCGAAAAACCGCAAATGGTATTTACACGTCTTCAGATGGTTAACGCAGTGCAGGGGTACGATTTCGAGGGATACGACAGGGTTATCGATGCCCATATCAAAAACATACGGCATAAAATAGAAGACAATCCTCAAAAATCTATGTTTATAAAAACCGTCTATGGAACCGGATATAAGTTCATAGGAATTCCCGACTAATGAAGACTAAGATATTCCTTGCTTTTATAATCGTAATTTTCGCCGCCCTTTTTTCGAACTTCATCTTTGAATGGCTGATAATAAGGGATTTCGATAACTATGTAAACGGCGTAAAGGAAGACCAGTTATACTGGATACTGGCGTCTGTGGAAGGCGCTTACTCGGATGGCAGATGGAATAAGCAGGCGCTTTCCGAATCGATTCACTGGGCCATGATGCTGGGTCTCGACATAAAAGTCCTTAATGCGGAAGAAAGCGAAGTGATTTCATCGCATGCGGTCATGGATTCTCTCTCAGACGCCATGAAGCGCAGAATGGAAGGGCTGTTCCATATCCATAAAACAGACGGCAGATATGAGACATATCCGCTCTACATAAAGGATAAAAAGATAGGAGCCCTCCTGTCGAGACCGTTTGAGAAGGATGTTTTAAAAGAAAAGGAGTCAATATTCAGAAAGAGGGCAAAAAACTTCATCCTCGTATCCTTATTGATTGCAGGCGGCGGCTCGCTGGTCATAGCGCTCTTTTTCAGCCAATATCTGTCAAAGCCTATAACAAATCTGAAGTCGGCAGCGGAAAGCGTCGCAAAAGGCGATTTCAATGTAAAAATAACTCCCACAACCAATGACGAGATAGGAAAGCTGTCAAAAAGCTTTAATATAATGGCGGAATCGCTGCAGAAAGAAGAGAAATTAAGGAAACACCTGACATCAAACATCGCGCACGAACTGCGGACGCCGCTGACCATCATGAAGACGCACATGGAGGCTATGGAGGACGGAATCATCGAAGACACAAAAAAGGGTCTCGAAAATATAAAAAATGAGATAAACCGCCTGATAAAGCTCATAAAAGGCATAGAAGACATTACAGCCGCAGAGGCGAGCTTTTTTACAAGGGGAGAATTTACGAAAGTCAATCTCAAGGAATTCCTGTCAGAACTCTCGGAAGAAATCAGGCCGGCATTTAAAGAAAAGGGTCTTGAAATAACTTTAATAGGCAAAAAAGACCTTACCGTTAATGCGGATGCCGAAAAACTCGAAAAGATAGTAAGGAACATTCTGTCCAATTCCCTTAAGTTCACCGAAAAAGGCGGCGTCAGGATGGACTACGGCACGAAGAATAATAATTTCTTTATCGAGATAAGGGATTCGGGCAAAGGCATACCCGAAGATGAAATGCCTCTCATATTCAACCGCTTTTACAAAGTGGTAAATCAACCCCCCATCCCCCCCTTAACAAGGGGGGGCGAAGGCGGGCTGGGACTCGGTCTCGCAATTGTGAAGGAGTTAGTAAATGTTATGGGTGGAAGGATCGAGGTCGAAAGCAGGGTTGATGAAGGAACCACTTTCAGGGTTTATCTGCCCCTAAATATAGAATAAAAGCATGAAGACAGCATTGATACAACTTGACATTGTATGGGAATCGAAGAAAGCCAATTATGAAAAGGCTGAGTTTTTTGTGAAAAAAGCATCAGAGGAAAAATGCGATGTCGTTGTTTTGCCAGAAATGTTCAACACCGGCTTTTCGATGAACCTTCAAAATATTGCAGAAGAAGACATGGGAGAAACGGATTCTGTATTGTCTGGAATGGCTGAAAAATACGGCATACACATAATTGCAGGCTTCTCTGTTAAAGATTCAGGAGAAAAAAAAGGCAGGAACATAGCCGCCGTGTATAACAGAAAAGGCATGCGTATTGCCTCGTATACAAAAATATATCCTTTTTCCCTTCTCAAAGAAGATGGGTATTACAGCGCAGGAAAGGACACCGTCACCTTCGATATAGACGGTACGGCTTCAAGCATATTCATCTGCTATGACCTTCGCTTCCCTGAAGTATTCAGAAAAATAGCAAAAGATGTGCAGGCAATTTTTGTCATAGCCAACTGGCCTACTTCCAGAAAAGAGCACTGGGAGACACTGCTTAAGGCAAGGGCAATCGAGAATCAATGCTTTGTAATCGGCGTGAACAGAGTCGGTACGGACGGAAATGGCATCAGCTATCCAGGCGCATCCCATATTTTTGACCCGTTTGGGAATGATATTCTCTGCGGCGACGAAAAAGAAGAACTTCTCATAGGAGAGTTCAATCCTGACGAGGTGAACGAGGTCCGCTCAAAGTTTCCTTTTCTCAGGGACATGAGGATTTCTTCATAATTTCTTCAATATCTGCTAATATGGTAGGGTATGATTAACCCCAAATCCGGAGGTAAGCTATGAAATATTTAGCGGTATTAAGTATATTTTTGATGTTCAGTCTTGCGTCATTTGATGTCTTTGCGCAAACAGCAGAACACATTCACAAACCTCATCCGCACAGGCATAAACAATATGCAAAAATAAAGAATCCCGTACCCATGAGCGAACAATCCATCAGCGAAGGCAAGAGACTCTATGAAAAACATTGCAGCAGGTGTCACGGTGAAGCAGGAATAGGAGATATTGCCCCCGACCTTACGGATGATATGTGGATACATGGAAATACAGACGGGGAAATATACCATGTTATTGTGCACGGAGCAAAAGGGACATCCATGAGCGGATTTAAAAAGGAGTTAACTAAGAATATGGGTTGGCATATTGTAAATTACATCAAAAGCATCAAAAAGGAGGTGGAAAAATGAAAAAATATTTTTGGTTTTTATTCATGTTAACCTTCCTGTTTACCACTGAAGCCATTGCCCACGGCAAAAAAGCAAAACCCCTGCCTCACTTCGCAGAGGGAATAACAAAGGTGTCAGACAACGGCTTGTTTAGCATAGAGATAGTTCTTGAACCGGTAAAACCGAGAATTGGAAAAAATAAGGTCAGAGTTTATCTTCACGATATAGAAGGCAAGGATCTTGAGGGTGCAAGGGTTGAGGTTGAAGTATGGAACAAAGACAGAGGTGTTCTATCTAAAGATAAAACAAAAACAAAAGAGACCTCAGACGGTGAATACATAATAAGCAATGTCGTTTATGACGTCCAGGGATCGTATGAGTTGAGGGTGAAGGTCACAAAGGGCGACGAAAGCGACAGGACTGTATTTGAGGTGGAGGTAAAATGAACATTCAATGCCTTACAATATATCCATTCAAACCGAGAGAGGATGATTCTATTCGTTATCTCAAACCATCGGATTAGGATATTTGCACTAAATTAAAGAAACTTATAAATCTTCATAATTCCTTCAAAATCAGGCTGTATCATAAGTTCATGTTAAGATGGATATTTATAATTCTCCTATCCGTAATCACAACTTTCTATGTATACGCTGAAAATCGTCCATCCGAAAGCGCTACTTCAGATGGAGAGCGCTGCCCTATGTGCGGGGCTTACGGATACTGCAAAGAACAGCCTACTCATAAGGAAGCAGTCAATGTCCTGCAATCGCACTATGCAAAAAAAGGCATGCAGGTAGTTATTATAAAACAAGACGGAAGATTTATCGAGGCGGAAATCACCAAAAACAAAAAACTAATTGATAAAATCCTGCTTGACTCTAAAACAGGAAGGATCAGGTCGATATATTAATTAGCACCCCCCCCTTAAGGCAGCCTTCTCTCCCCGAAGGCTGCCTCTTTTTTTGCTTTCATAATCCTTTCATAAAAACTTCATATTACATTCAGAATTTCCTGATAGAGTTTTAGCATGTATTTTTAATAAACCAACTTTGCAGGAGGATGACATGAAGATTATTTCACAGATAAGAGTTAGTCTTGCAGTACTTTTGGTTTTTGCGCTGATGAGCGCAATGTCCGTCTTTTTCCAACTTGGACGGATGGGGCATGACGGCATGGTCGTTGATTATGCAGGCAGGCAAAGGGCATTGTCGCAAAGGATAGCTGCTTTGACATCCCTCAAGTATCAGGGAGTTACCACAGAAACGGAGATTAACGAGTCGGTTGCAAAACTGGACAGGATAATCAAAGGTCTTATAAACGGAGATGCTGGGTTCATGCTGCCGAAGGCCGCAGATATTAAATTCCTCGACAAAATGAAGGAAATAGAAAATATATGGGCAAAATACAAGATAACAGTTAAAAAAGCGGCAGACGGCGAGAATGTTTTAAACGATCTCTATGCCGACAGTCAAAATCTTCTGAAAGCATCAGAGGCATCCGTAGTTATTGCTACAGAGATGGTAGAGAGGAATATATCCACATTAAAAATTATACAAATCATCATTTTTGTATCAAACCTCATACTATTGGCGGTAATATTAATGAAAAGCAATGCAAAGATAGCCAAGCCATTAACGGATTTAACGGACAGCGTAAAACACGTTGCTACAGGGGACATGAGAATAAACATAAATTACAGGAGTAAGGATGAGATCGGCGCCCTTGCACAGGATATGAACAAAATGGTTCAGTCTTTCAACACAATGATCAACGGCATACTTACATCCTCAAACAACGTAGTATCGACTGTTGACGTCCTTAGAGCAATGGCCGAAAAAACGACAGAGGGGGCTCAAAACCAGTCATCACAGGCCCACCAGATAGCCACGGCAGCAGAAGAAATGAGCCAGACAATAACGGACATAGCTAAAAACGCATCCGTTGCGTCCGAAACATCCACAGAAGCAATGGAAACGGCATCAAAAGGTAAAGAAGTGGCTGACGGAGCCGTTCAGACAGTAAACAGGGTATACACATCAACCGTAGAACTTGCCACAATGGTAGAGAAGCTTAATAATCGCGCATCCGAGATAGGAGATATAATAACCGTTATTAAGGATATAGCGGATCAGACCAACCTTCTTGCATTGAATGCGGCAATAGAGGCAGCGAGGGCAGGAGAACAGGGAAGAGGGTTTACTGTAGTCGCCGATGAGGTAAGGAAACTTGCCGAAAGGACTATAAAGGCAACCACCGAGATATCCAAAAAAATAGTTGCGGTTCAATCCGAATCAACGCAGACCACCAAATCTATGGAAGAGGCGTCCGGCGAGGTGACGAAGGCAACGGATTATATAAGGGACGTAGGGGAATCTTTGAACCACATAGTGGAGTCGGTTCATAAGGTAAGGGATCAAATAACGCAGATAGCTACTGCTGTTGACGAACAGTCTGCGGCATCGGAGGAAGTGGCAAAAAACATAGAGAAGACATCGGTCATAGCGCGGGATATGGAAAAAATGTCCGGAGATGTTACGCATGAAGTGAATAAACTTACGAGGGTATCGGAAGAACTTAAAAATTCAACGGCTGGATTTAAAACAGCCTAAGACTGGATTTAAAACAGCCTAAAAAAGGTTACGCCCAATGAATAGTTTTAAAGACATAAGGCATCCCTCTATTATCATAACCCTGATACTTTCCATAACCCTTGCAGTGTTGATAATTCATCGCGTGTCGCGGGTCACAAGCTTCAGCAAAAGGGTAACCGATTTTTATGCCCCTACCACTCACTCTGTTAAAGACTTTGAGACTGCTGTCGGCCATGTTGTTATGGGTATAAAAAATAACGGTTTTCCGGAACAGGTCGCACTCCATCATTTTAAAACGGCAACAAAAACGCTTATAGACCTAACAGGCACATGGGAGCCGGCTTATAGAAAACACATAGAAGGCATGCTTAAAAAAGCAGAAGATATCAGCCTTAAAATGAACAATGGAATTATTACGGATAAGAATCTGCTGCCGGAACTCAAACAACTGCATCAGGAGGCTGTGCATCACGTGGCAATGCACGATGCCGAACTGAAAAATGCGCGGTCAGGCATAAAAGATTCAGCCCTGCTGATAAGGATTGTAGCCTTATCTTTATTGGCGGCAGGCGTTATTCTTTCATATCGTGAAGTGCGACAGCAGAGATTGAAAGAACGGGAACAAGAAAAACTCTCGGCAATAAAAGCGTTCGCTTCTGCGCTTGACGCCCGCGACCCCTATACAAAAGGCCATTCGGTAAGGGTTGCGGACTATGCCGTATGCACAGGGAAAGAGATGAGGCTGAAAAGAGAAACCCTCGACCATATCTATACTGCGGCATTGATGCACGACATCGGGAAGATAGCGGTTTCAGACGCCGTTCTCAGAAAGGAAGGCAAACTAAACGATGCGGAATGGCACGAGATGAAAATGCATCCGATCTCCACCGCCAATGTCCTCAAAGACTTTGATTCCCTTAAAGAGATTATACCATGGGCATTATACCATCATGAAAGGTTTGACGGGAAAGGGTATCCGGAAGGTAAAAGCGGAACGAACATCCCGTTACCCGCGCAGATAATCGCAATTGCCGACGCCTTCGATGCCATGACGAGCGCAAGACCTTACAGGCCCGCCATGCCTATGGAAAAGGCGTTATCGGAAATCGAAAAGAACAGGGGAATTCAGTGGCATCCAGATGTTGTAGACGCCTTTATGCGGTGCATAAAAAATGGTAATATCAGCCTTAAAGAGGAGAATGATGAGCGCATTTAAGATAAAACTCGGCATAGGGCTCATGGTCTTGATTATAGTGTTCTTTCTCTCACAGGGCATCTATAAAAAAAACATTTCCACACTTCATGACTATATCTATGAGGCAATAGACTTTACAGAGCAGATGCATACCGCCGAACTGTTTCACACCTCGATGCACGAAATGCTCATATTGGCTGGAAACTATGCGGAGAAGCCGGGCAAAACTCTTAAAGAAGGCTACGATAATTACTCACTAAAGGCCGATAACGCATTAAAAAAACTTAGGCATCTGACCATCTCTACAGAAGATATGAACGACCACAGAAGCACTGAAGATAGGGAATTCTGCATAGATTGCGTTGAAAACATTACAAGCCGTTTTGCATTGCTCAAAAAACAATTGGATGCGGTCTTCCTTTCCACGGGAGATGAACGGACAGTTCATTTAAATAAAGCAAAAGAGATATTCGACGACATTTTCCATAATTACTATGTAAAGCTTCATAACCAGCACCAAAAACAGATTACGGATGTAAAAGAAAAGTCCCATCGGGTGAAAAGGACAATGGACGTCTATTTTATAGCCCAGTTGTTTTTTGCACTGCTGTGCGGGGCGCTCGTACTTTTTTACTTTGACAGGACGGTTTTGAAGCTGTATGCCGTAACCGAACACCTTACGGTAACCGATCCCCTGACATCCCTTCACAACAGGCATTACCTCAAGAGATATATGGAAGAAGAGATAGATCGCTCTGTCCGGTATAACAAACAGTTTTCCATCGCTATGATCGATATTGACAATTTCAAAAAATACAACGACACATACGGACATCAGGCAGGAGACAAATTATTGAAAGACCTCTCGTCACTTCTGAAAAAAAATATAAGAAAAACCGACAGGGCAATCCGCTACGGAGGCGAAGAATTACTTGTCGCATTCCCGGAAACTCCGAAATCAGCCGCTTTTGAAGCTGCCGAAAAGATACGAAATACAATAGCGTCCCACACATTTATGCTTCCGGATAAAAACCCCTCCCCCCCGGTAACTATAAGCGCGGGTATAGCATCCTTTCCGGATGACGGGTATTCGGGAGAAGCGGTCATAAAAAAAGCCGACGATATGCTCTACAAAGCAAAAAACGAAGGCAAAAACATAGTGAAAGTCTCCTGAAAAAGTTCATAACTTTTCCATAAAATATTCATAAAATATTCGCAATCTTATGTTATTTTTTATGCAATTTTATTAAGGAGGGTTTTTCATAAAATGAAACGCATGCTGTTTTTGGGGGTTTTGATTTCCCTTCTAATATCCGGCAATGCCGTTGCGATGGGACCCGCGATAGGGGTGATAATGAAAGGCGCCGGAATAATGGGCGGTCAAAGGAATAATGATAAAGCGGAGAGCAAAACTAAGCATACGCATATCGAAAAAGACAACAAAGGCGCAACAAAGAGCGGACAGAACGAGATGGACAGTCAGAAAACAACGGATGATAAGAGCGATTATGACGGCTTAATAGGTTGTCATAGCGGGACAACGCAGGACGATGTCCCGGCAGATAAAAAAGCGGATGCCGTGAGAGATAAACAAGAGCATACACACTAAATCATGAAACAAATAACGCATAAAAAATTTGTTGTTGTCTTAATTGTACTTTCAATCTTTCTCTTTGTCGTCCGGAAACCATTTGCCCAGACATCAGAACATATCCACAAACCCCATCCGCACAAGCACAAAGAATATGCCAAGGTCAAAAACCCCATTCCAATGACCGAAGACTCCATAGTCAAGGGGAAAGGGCTTTTTGAAAAGCACTGCATTTCATGTCATGGAGAATCAGGCAAAGGCAATGAAAAAACCTATCTCACGGATGGACTGTGGATCCATGGAGACAGCGACGGCGAAATATTTCATGTTATAACTGACGGGACAAAAGGGCCCTCGCCGATGAAAGGATTAAAAAAAGAATTGACAAAGGAAATGAGGTGGCATCTTGTCAATTATATCAAGAGCCTCAAAAAGACCGAAGGAGACAGGAGGTAAGTTAATGGTAAGATTGACAATTATTCTTTTGCTCTTTTTTGTCCCGGTTTCTTTTGCCCATGACCTTGTATGGCCGGGCGAGAAACTTAAAGCGCTGTTTCCGCAGGCCGAGTCCTTTGAACAGAAGAATCTCTATGTCTCCGACGAACAGCGAACAGCCATCGAAAGGGCTTTAGGAAGCAGATTGCCGGAGGAAGACCTGAAGCCTTCGATCTATCTGGCGGTGGTTAAGAGCAGCCCTGAAGCCCCTCCGCGCAAAGCCGCTGCAATGATGTTTATCGACGCCCATGGTGAAGGGGGTAAGATAGAGATGGGAGTTGTTGTGGCCGGCAAGGGAGAGATTATGAAGATATACATCTTCGAGAACAAAGAGTCTGAAAAGCTCCTGCAGCCGCAGTTTCTAAAACAGTTCGAAAACAAAAAGTCGTCGGACCTCTTTAAAGTCGGCGCTGATATAAGCGCTCCGGCAGGCAGGGAGAAGTCTGCGCAGGCAATCGTATCAGGCGCCAGAAGAGGACTTCTCATTATCAATGAGATGTTTAAAAAGAGATGAAAAAGTTTGTCGCATACATTGTTTTATTTTTCACGATCTTATTTACTGCAGCTTATGCATTAGGCGGCGAAGGCCACGGGAACATCCAGTCTTCCTATGAATTCCGTATCGACACGGCTGAGGTAAAGTTAAAGATCGAGCCTGCTACATTTATAAAGGGGAAGACGCCGGAAATATCGGCGGCGCTGACCGATTCCATGTCGGGAAACCCTATTTTGGATGCAGAGATATATCTATACTTGCAGGATGCCTCCACATCTGCAACCCATGCAGGGCACACAGCGGCTCCAGTAGTAAAAAACAGCATCCCCGGCGAAGACGGCCTCGACTTCGGCAGCGCCCCCGAGGAACGGCCTTCTTACGACCTCTCGTATTTCGCAAGATTTAAGGCAAGTCAGATGGCCGGCATATATTCAACATCGTATCCTATAACAAAAAAAGGCGATTACAAATTCATAATTGCAGTGAAATCCCTTGGAGGAAAAAGTTTTGCCGAACCCCTCATCTACGGCGGAACCATGCCGTATCGCGAGGTGTCGAAGATCCCGCTGTACCGGATGTGGTTCGTGGCAATTGTTATCTTTTCAAGCGGCCTTTTGGGCATATGGATACTGTCACAGAGAAAATCGCTGGCATTGCCGACAGGACAGTCGCTCAACTTGCTCGATATTCCATGGATTAAGAAATTTTTCAAATCCTCGTGGTTCCAGCCGGTGTTTCAGATACCCGCATTCCTGTTGTTCTTTATTATAATTGCAGCCGGTCTTTTGGACGTGCAGCAGGGCGACAGGAACATTGCGACGCTGTCGATGTGGACCATATGGTGGGCTGCCATAATATTCACATTTGTATTTGCCGGAAGGGTCTGGTGCATGATGTGCCCCTTCGGCGCGGCGCAGGACAGGCTCGGCAGATTGTTCAGCCTGAACAAAAACTTTCCAAAGCCCGTAAGGAACATATGGCTGTCGAGTTTCATATTCTTCGGTCTTACATGGTGGGACAGTTACAGCGGGATAGTGAATAAACCAGCCCTCACCTCCTACCTGCTTATCGGGTTCTTTATTGCCGCCGTGGGAATGGCCGTTACATTTAAGGGCAGGTCATTTTGCAGATACGTATGTCCCATAGGAGGCATTATCGGTCTTTATTCCATGTTCAGCCCGGTAGAACTCAGGAATAAATGCCTCGAAGTGTGCAGGGGACACGAAGCTAAAGAATGCGTTAAGGGAGCGGGTAATGGCCTTCCATGCCCCATGTTCGTGACTCCGATGACTCTCGACAGAAATAATTATTGTAATTTCTGCAGCGAGTGCATAAAATCATGCTCGCAGGACAATATCGTTGTCAGGGTCAGGAGTTTTGCAAAAGATTTGTGGGTTTCTGCAAAAAGGTATATGGACGAGGCATATCTCGCAATGGTGCTCGTGGGACTTACAATAGTCGTAACAGGCGAGATGGTGGAGCCGTGGCATAAGTGGATGGATGTTATAGGGAAGGCTATCCCTTACAAATGGTTCGGTATTGCGTCCCATACCGGTGCAGAGAAGCTAACCTTTCTGATAGTTATGACAGTCGGCTCGCTCGTTATACCTCTGTCTTTGCTTGCCTTTGCAGCGTTTGCGGTGCGTAAAGCTACCGGGCCGGAATCACCCCTGCCGTTTAAGGAAACCATTATAAGATTCGCCTATATGTTCATACCTGTAGGGCTCTCGATGCATCTCGCCCATAATGTCTCCCATCTGTTCAAGGAAGGCCCGGGCATAATACCGGCGATTCAGAGGGCGGCAGCGCTGCATTTGGGTCTGAACATGGGCGAACCCGATTGGGATATAATACCTCTTATGGGCTCTGAATCCATATTATGGCTGCAGATGGCTATTTTTATGATGCTCAATGTCTTCTCCCTCTATGCGGGATATAGAATAGCGGTAAAATATTACGGGGATAAGGCGATGAGGGCATTTATTCCGATGGCAGCCCTTGCCGTTTTCTTCATGATGCTAAACACATATATCCTCGGCCAGCCCATGTCGCCGAGGCACGGTCATTGAGGTGGATATGAAAACAAAACTTTTGTCATTACTGTTTTTGTCTTTGCTCTTGGCGGCTGCGCCGTCCCACGCCCAACTCGACCTCGAAAAGGAGGTGCTTATAATACCCGATACGCATAATGAAAAACCGTATATATGGAAGGTCTTAAGGAACCCCAAAGATTATGAGCTTAATCTTCAATACGATGATACCGCAGCCGGGAAAGAAACTACTTTCAGCATGGACATTCGCTCAAAGGGGACGGCAAAGATAGACGACCTTCACGTATTCATCGCCGATGAAGACCTTCATATATACAGACATGTGCGCCCCGTAATAGCCGGTGACGGAAAATATAGATTCAATTTCAATGCCCCGCAGGCAGGGAGATACAGGTTTGAAGTAGTATTCAAGGCGCAGGGGGGATGGATAAACCTTAGTAAGGATATAAAGATCAAAGGCGATAAAAAAACTTCTGAACCGGAAGCAAAGGCCGGAGATGAGGATTACAGCGTAAAGGTTAAACTCATTCCCAAAAAAATATATTCTGAACATGTAGTGACAATAGTTTATGAAATAATGTATAAAGGCGCTCCCCTGAAAGGGCTCGAGAAGATCGACGGTTTCGATATGCAAGTGGCTGCGTGGGATGAGGATAAGAAGGAATTCATCTACTCAACGCCGCGTCAAAACCTCGGAGGCCCGGAGGTAGCCGTGAGCATAGTTTTCATGAGGCCCGGCAAACACGCTGTTTTCGGAGAATTCAAGCATAACGGGATTATCAGAAAAATAGATCTCGTTGTGGACGTGCGGGAGGAGCCGAAAGAAAACAGCGGTTCCATTTGGGACACCAAACCGTCCTATTAAGGGAATACACTATGTCGCCGAATACTTCATACTTTATTCATAATCTTCTGTTAAATTTCTTTAAAAGAAATAAAACGAGAGGAGGTGAGTTAATGAAAAAGCTCCGGATAACATTATTGCTGATTGTCGTAACAATTCTCTTTGCAGCGGCAAATGACGCGTTCGCGCAGAAACCGGTAAAAGACGAATCTCTGAGAAAGGGAGAAACAAGAGCAACGCTCAATCCGAGTCTGTTTAATGATCCGCTTGCCGATCCGCGCATAAAAAAGGCGTATCAGGTCGCAAAAGAGATCCCGTGGGTTCTGGACAGTATCTATTGCTACTGCATGTGCGAGGAGTCTCCGGTGTTTAAACATAAGAGTCTCCTAAGCTGCTATGTTGACAACCACGCCGCAATGTGAGATATTTGTCTTGGAGAAGCCCTTCGGGCTTCCGAACTTTACAAAAAAGGTTATCCTGTAAAGAAGATAAAGGATATCGTGGAAAAGGAATATAAAAGATAGGAGGCAGCGTTATGAAAAAGTTGGTCGTATTCGCTTTGATACTGCTTTTAATTGCAGGAATCGCGTATGCAAAGGATTATGAGGTAAAGAAAAAGACAGGGGAGTATGATGTTACAGTAAAAATTGATAGAAACCCACCTGTTGTGGGCGACAACAACATCACTGTTGAAATCAAAGATGCTTCCGGCAAGCATGTGGCAGACGCAAAAGTGAAAGTAGAATATTCCATGCCTGCCATGCCTGGTATGCCGCCGATGAATTACAAGGCCGACGCTGCATTAAGCGGAAATGAATATAAGACAAAGATGAATCTCTCCATGTCGGGCGCATGGAATGTCGCTGTTAAAATAACAAAGGGCGGAAAAACCGCAACAGTAAAATTCAATGTGGATGCAAGGTAAAAGAATAATGACAAAGGGCAAAGGGCAAAAGGCAAAAGGTAAAAAAATAAACCTATTGCCTATTGCCTATCGCCTATTGCCTATCTTTTTATTGTTTTCCGCATCGGCTTTTGCTGAAGATTTAAAACTTCAGGAACTGATTGACGAGGCGCTGAAGAACAATCCTGAAATCCTTGCATCAGAATCGAGATTCAATGCCTCGAAATTCAGGATACCTCAGGCAAAGAGCCTTCCAGACCCAATGTTCATGTTCGGCTATCAGAATGAAGGGACAAGGAATTTGTACACCTTTGGCAATGATATGGCGCCTGATTCTCAATGGATGTTCTCAGTATCCCAGATGTTTCCCTTCCCGGGTAAGCTTTCGTTAAAGGGGGAGATGGCTCTTAGAGGTTCTGAAAGCCTGAAGGCATTTTACGAATCCGCAAAACTCACAACCATAGCAAGAATAAAAGAACTCTACTATGACCTGTTCCTTACATATAAAAGTATTGACCTTATACGGGACGGCGCCGCTCTATCTTCAAGGATAGAAGACGCAGCAATTGCAAGATACTCATCAGGCATGGCGCCGCAGCAGGAGATCGGAAGAGCGTCGTGTAGGGAAAGAGTGTGTAGAGT
>CAMTVO010000030.1:0-26123 GCA_947085205.1 uncultured Nitrospiraceae bacterium | reverse complement strand
GCGGACCATGGTTGTGGAAACCTGCAGCCCTGCATTGCCTGCCATCCCCATTATTACAGGGACGAACGCGGCAAGCACGACAAGAGTAGTGAGAGTCTTTTCAAAGTGTCCAACTACAATGCTTGAGATTAGCGCACCGAGAAGACAGAGCAAAAGCCACGGAAGCCTGCTCTTAACTATATCTATTAGACGGGCGTCTTCTATATTTCCAAATTTTAACTCCGATGTTCCAGCTATGCGGTATATATCCTCTGTTGCCTCTTCTTCAATAACATCCATAATATCATCAACAGTTACAATCCCCATAAAATGTCCCTCTGAATCTACTACAGGGATTGCAACAAGGTCGTATTTTGACATCATTTCAGCTACGGTCTCCACATCCTCAGCAGGAGATACGGATTTAATTTTTGTCTCCATTATCTCAGAAAGCATCATGGATGAGTCTGCCAGCAGCAATTCCCTGAGGGATGTAGCGCCAAGCAGTTTTCCCTCAGCACCAACCACATAAATGTAATATACAGTCTCTATCTCCCCAGCATCCTTCTTAAAGTTCTCTATTGCCTCTTTCACAGTGATATCAGGCGCATATGCTATGAACTCCTTGGTCATCAGACTGCCTGCTGTATCCTCTTCGTGCGCAAGGAGCTCCTGTATATCCTCAGCCTCCTCTTTCTCTATGTGGCCAAGAATCTCCTTTGCCTTTTCCGTAGGCAGGTCGCTCAGTACGTCAGCGGCATCGTCAGAGGACATCTCCTCAATAATATCCGCAGCCTTCTCAGCGTCAATTGAGCTTATTATCTCTGCCTGCACCTCAGGGTTCAGTTCAGAGAGGGCCTCTGCAGCGGTCTCGATGTCGAGGTCTTTAAAGAGATGTGTGCCTTCATCCCTCGATACCTGACTTATTATCTCTGCAATGTCAGCAGGATGAAGCTCCGAGACCATCTGCCTCGGCACAGTCAGGGCAATTGCCTTAAGTTTAGGCTTCAGGGGCTGGATATAGCTCCAGCTTATCAGGTTATATGGCATGCGTGTTTGGAACAGCTTTAAAAATCTCTCGCTTCCCCTCTCTATGCCGAGTCTTCTCAGGATGCCCCGCATCCCAACATCAACAGCTATAAGTATTGCCTCACTGTCATAACCCTCAAGCTTAATGTCATTTGCCCTCACCACCTTTGCTCCATTGGCATCCACTATCTGTTTGTCAAGGATATCCCGAACTGCAAGGAGGTCGTCTTCGCTGAGGCTGTATGGCTCTACAAGGCTTGCGATCAAGTAAGTGGAGATTATTCTTTTGTTGAATAGATTGATTTGTTCCCAGAGGATTCTGAATAATTGGCTCTTCCTCTCGATAATAATAGCAGATACCTTTGGAAGGGGGTCTCCTTTTACAACAATAATATCCTTAACCCTTCCGGTAATCTCTCCTTTAGGGTCAAATACGGGTTTTTTTATAACTTCGCTTAGGAATAATTCACCAAATAAGGGCATACAGAGTTAGTATACATTAATTCAAAAAAATCTTGATTGCTTTTTTAAACATTAGTATAATTGGAAGAATTATTAAATAAAATTTATATGAAAGATATACTGAAAAAACTCATAAACCTCCTTACATTTACCGACCTCCCAGTAGGGAAAAAATTTCTTTTGTTTTCCCTCGGCTCACTCTTCTGGCTTGCAGTAATATCGGCTATCGGCCTAATTACAATGTTCGACATGAGTGCAAAATCCAAAAGGATGGTCGATGTAATCGGGCCTCAGGAAAAGACAATCAACAGTGTAGTAAGGAAGTTGAGAGGGGCAAGCATTTCGGCACATAAGGTGATACTCTATAAAGACACGGAAAGAATTAACAATAATTACCTCAACGGCAAGGCAAGACTGGAGGACTGCCGCTCTTACCTTAAGATATTACTTATAGGCGGGAGTATAAAGGATTATTCAAGGGGAACAGGCCAATTTTATAATGAATTCGTAGTAGTGCCTGTGAAAGAGGCAGAAAAGAGGAAATTCATAGAAGATGTCATTATCAAGGTCGACCAGCTCGAAGGGATTCTTGCAGAGATGGTAGAGAAAAAGCTCAGCGGTACAAATGGAGACGCCCTGCAGGAAAAGCTTTCCAGTTATGATGTCCTTACAAGAGATACCGTAACCGTCCTGAACGAATATGCTATAAGCATTGGCAAAGAATGGGGGGCATTTACAGGCATAATAAAGAGCAGGTTCAACATAGCCATAATCCTCATCAGCCTTGCCTTTGGTATTGCCGCAATGCTTTCGGGTGTTTTCGGGGTGCTCATATCCCGCTCGCTTGCAAAGCCGATTAAGGCGATTATTACTCAGATTAAGGCATTGTCGGCAGGAGAGATAAACCTGACCAGGAAGCTTGATGTGGTTTCAAAAGATGAACTCGGAGTGCTTTCCAACGAATTTAACAAGCTGATGGATACAATAGGGCATGCAACCTCCTTCAAGAAGATAATAGAAGAGGATGAATCTATAGAAGACATTTATATGCGCCTCGGAAAGATATTTATAGAGGACCTTGGATTTGATAATTGTGTAATGTATGAGGTCTCGAGCAGTAAAAATAATATGAAGATAGTATATCCGCCGGAGGCAGAAGGTGTAGAACTGCATTGCAAAAGGGATATTCAACTGGATTGCGAATTGTGCAGGGCAAAGAGGACAGGACACACGGTTTCATCGGCAGATTATCCCAATATATGCAAATATTATATTGAGAGGGTAAGCGATATCCATTATTGCATTCCCATTATAATCGGGGGCAATGTTGGTGGGGTTGTTCAGTTTGTATGCGGTAAACGAGGCACATGCGATATAGACGATATAAAGAAGAAGATAAGCAGGGCACAGCAATATATAACAGATGCCCAGCCTGTCCTTGAGGCAAAGCGTCTTATGAAGACATTAAAGGAATCAGCCTTTAAAGACGCATTGACAGGCCTTTATAACAGGAGATTCCTCGAGGAGAGCTTTGAGAACCTGGTTGCGGGCGTCCTGAGAAGGGGAACGACCCTCGGTCTTTTGATGTGCGATCTGGATTTCTTCAAGCAAACTAACGATGTTTATGGCCACGACGTGGGAGATATGGTGCTGAAAGAGGCTGCAAGCAATATAAGAAAGAGCGTAAGAACCTCTGACCTTGTTATACGTTTTGGAGGGGAGGAGTTTCTTGTATTGTTGATTGATATAAAGCCGGGAGATTCTTTTGAGGTGGCTGAGAAGATACGGGAAAAGATAGAAGAGTCAAAGGTCAAGATAGCAGGAGGTTTTATCCAGAAGACTATTAGCATAGGCGTAAGCGAATTCCCTACTGATACGCAGAACTTCTGGGAGGCAATAAAATTCGCAGATGTCGCCCTTTATAAGGCAAAAGAAAGAGGCAGAAACAGGGTTCTCAGGTTTGCTATAGATATGTGGGCAGAGGAAAAATACTAAATAAATTAAAATGGTGCCGAAGGCGGGACTCGAACCCGCATAGGTTGCCCCACACGCCCCTCAAACGTGCGTGTCTACCAGTTCCACCACTTCGGCAAGTCATTAAATATACCAGTTAGGATACAATGTTTTCAAGTATTCTGCCTAGGCATCGAGCGTGCCAATGCTATGACAATTACACTGTTTGCACCTGCATTCATTAGTGCCTTTGAACACTCCCTAACAGTGGCACCGGTTGTTATCACGTCATCCACGAGCAGCAGGTCGATCCCATTTATTTCTCCCGAAGCAGAGTAGGCGTTTTTCACGTTTTTCAGCCTCTCTTTTCCTGTAACATCTGTCTGGGGGGCGGTGTCTTTGACTTTATTTAAAACATTTAATATCAAGGGCACTTTTAATTTTTTTGAGATATGACGGCTTATAACAGCGGTCTGGTTAAATTCCCTCTGCATGAGACTTTTATTGTGAAGCGGCACAGGGACTATGGCGTCGGCTTTGGGTATCGGCAGCTCGGATAAGAGATATCCCAATGGCTTTGAGAGCCTTTTTATGCCATTGAATTTCAGGAGATGGATGGCTTCTCTTAACACTCCTTCATAAATTCCGTAACATAGCACTTGCGAGAAAGGATGTCTTGTTTTAATGCATGATTCGCAGGTTATTGTATGATTTGAGACCGTCGGTATTCCGCATATCCTGCAAGCAGGACCTGAATACCTTTCGATTCCTTTCCAGCAGGTTGTACAGAATGGGTTATAAAGAAAGCTGTCTGATTTATTTCCGCAGATAGGGCATTTTGAGGGGAAGAAAATATTTAATAGATTGCCGAAAAGTCTCATTTGCTGGTAAGTTTTGGGGGATTTCATAGGGGGACAAAGTCCCCCTTATGCGCTAAAACTGCTCCTTCAACACTATTATCTCGTCCCTCTTCTGTCCGGTCGAGATTATATGGACCTTGATGCCGAGCATTTTTTCTATGGTTCTTATGTATTTTCTTGCATTTGCCGGAAGCTTGCTAAACTCCTTAACGCCGAGGGTGCTCTCTTTCCAGCCGTCAACCTCTTCATAGATAGGCGTGCAGTTGTTCAGCACATCCATCTCTTTCGGAAACTCCGTATATCTTTTGCCGCTGTACTTATAGCCTACGCATATCTTGAGCTTCTCAAATCCATCAAGTATGTCTAACTTTGTAATCGCAATCCCTGTTAATCCGTTTATACGTATGGCATATTTTAATATCAATATATCAAGCCATCCGCATCTCCTCGGTCTTCCTGTTGTTGCGCCGAATTCGCCGCCCTTTTTCCTGATTAATTCGCCGATTTCATCCTTAAGCTCTGTGGGGAAGGGGCCTTCCCCAACCCTTGTGGTATAAGCCTTTACGATGCCCAGCACCTTTTTTATCTTTGTGGGGCCTACGCCAATTCCGGTGCATGCGCCGCCTGCAATTGTGTTTGAAGAAGTTACAAATGGATAAGTGCCGTGGTCGATGTCCAATAGCGTTCCCTGAGCGCCTTCAAAGAGCACATTTTTCCCTGCTTCCATCTCTTTATTGACGATTAGATCCGTGTCTGCGATATAAGGCGCAAGCCGTTCAGCGTATTTCATATATTGGTTGTATATTTCGCTCTCGTTTAACGGATTTGTTTTGTAGAGATTTTTGAGAAGGAAGTTTACCATCGAAAGGTTTGCAGAGAGCTTTTCTTTGAAGACAGCAGGATTTAATAAATCCATCATCCTGATGCCATGCCTTGAAATCTTGTCTGTATATGAAGGCCCAATCCCTCTGCCTGTTGTGCCTATCTTTTTTTTGCCCTTTTTATTTTCGTTTTCTTTCTCGATTGCAATATGATAAGGCATTATCACATGGGCGTTCTTCGATATGAGGAGGTTTTTGTCTGTGTTTATCCCTCTCTTTTTCAGCCCGTCCATCTCTTCTATAAGTGCAGCTGGGTCAATAACTACGCCGTTTCCGATTATACACCTCTTCTTTTTGTGGAGTATTCCCGAAGGAATTAGATGCAGTATGTATTTCTCGTCTTTTATCACAACTGTGTGGCCTGCATTATTGCCGCCCTGATAACGTGCAACCACATCCGCCTTTTCCGTGAGAAAATCGACTATCTTTCCTTTTCCTTCGTCGCCCCACTGAGCGCCGACAATAACAACTGTAGACATAAATTACCTCGCCACATAAGTTTAGGAGTTAAAGAGTTATATTATACATAGCGACATAAATCAGCAACAGCGTCATTCCCCGACCCCCTTGTCATTCCCTGATCAAGTCGGGGGACGGAATCCAGTGTTTTCAATGACTTCTGGATTGTCCGGTCAATCCCCCGGTCAAGCCGGAGGAGGACAATGACAAAATGGTTATGACTTTTGACGCTGTGTATAAATTCTTTTACAGTTTTTAACTCCATAACCCCTTAACTCTAAACTCTCAACTCTTTTTATAGATTTATCACCTTGACATCAAGGATATTGGGTAGATTCTTTATCTCTTTCAAGATCTTTTCCGATACAGGGGCATCAATATTTACCACTGATATTGCCCTTCCACCTGCCTTTTCCCTGCCGAAATGCATTCTTGCGATGTTGATACTATTTTTTCCTAAAAGCATACCGATATTGCCGATAACTCCGGGCTTATCGTTGTTATACATAAAGAGCATGTTGCCATCAGGAACTATCTCTACTGTAAAGTCATCTATCTTTACAATCCTCGGGTCTTTTTTGCTGAAAAGGGTTCCTGTTACCGACAAATCTTTCTTAGGGGATTTGACCCTCATAGTTATTGTGCTCTGATAATCTCCTGCATCCGTGCTCTTTGTCTCCTTTACCTCTATTCCCCTCTCTTTTGCGATGAATGGCGCATTCACAAAATTTACAGTCTCTTCAAGGATTGGTGTCAGAAGCCCTTTAAGGGCAGCTATTGTAACAGGGGACATGTTTAATTCCGATGCATCGCCTCTATATTCCAGAGTGACCTCTGTAATACCTCCATCAAATATCTGGGATGCAAAGCTTCCTACCTTTTCTGCAAGGTTTATGTAAGGTTGCAAGACAGCCACCTGATCCGCAGGTATCGACGGGAAGTTTACGGCATTCCTGATTGTCCCGTGAACGAGATAGTCCACTATCTGTTCTGCAACTGCTATGGCCACATTTTCCTGCGCCTCCTGCGTTGAAGCTCCAAGGTGCGGTGTGCAGACTACCTTTTCATGCCCGACCAATGGATTATTCGCCGGTGGCTCTTTTTCGAACACATCAAGAGCGGCGCCTGCAACCTTTCCGCTTTCAAGCGCAGCATAGAGCTCTTTTTCATTGATAATTCCGCCCCTTGCGCAGTTAATAATGTATGCGCCGTTCTTCATGGTTTTAATGGTTTCAGTATTTATAAGATTCTTTGTTTCATTTGTGAGCGGCGTATGGATTGTTATGAAATCCGCCTGCTTAATGAGTTCTGAAATCTCCATCTTTTTGATGCCCATCTGTTTGGCCTTTTCTTCGCTGAGGAAAGGGTCGTAAGCAATAACAGTCATTCCGAGTCCCTGCGCCCTTTTTGCTACCTCTCCGCCTATGTTTCCGAGCCCTATGACGCCGAGGGTCTTATTGAATAGCTCTATCCCCATGAATTTCTTCTTTTCCCACCGTCCTTCAGCCATGGAGGCATTAGCCTGAGGTATTTTCCTCGCGACAGCAAACATCATGGCAATTGTATGCTCTGCTGTGGTTATTGTGTTTCCTCCAGGTGTGTTCATAACAACGATGCCCCTCTTTGAGGCAGCGGCCTTGTCCACATTGTCGAGTCCGGAGCCTGCGCGTCCTATGACCTTGAGGTTTTTTGCAGCCTCGATAATATCTGCGGTTGCCTTTGTTGCGCTCCTGACTATAAGCGCATGATAATCTCCGATGATTGACTTCAATTCATCCGGTTTCAATCCTGTCTTTACATCCACATCGAGTCCGGCCTTTTTCAGAATTTCTATGCCCTTTGATGAGATGTTGTCGCTAACGAGTACCTTCATACTTTCTTCCTCCTTTTTATTTAGCTCCCCATAACAGAGTGAGCGGTATAGCAAGTTAATGACAGCAGGTAATATAGGGTATTGCCGCTTCATTCTCGGAAGACATCCGGCCTTCCTCCGAAGCTGCGCCAGCCCGCTTAAACATCCATGTTACGCTTGGGCTGCCGAAGTCGCTCTAACACCCTATATTACCTGCTGTTTATTTTTATTTCATCAACAATTCTTGTGCCTTTGCAACCCCTTTGCCGAGTTCGATACTCGCGCCCATGCCCTTGAGAGTCATTTCAATCGCAGCAATGCCGGTTATTATATCAAATGTATCAGCATAGCCCATGTGGGCGAGCCTGAATATTTTGCCCTTTGCCTTATCCTGTCCGCCTGCGCCTGTAATTCCGTATTTTTCGCGGAGTGTCTTATAAACCAATTGTCCGTCAATCCCTTCAGGCATTTCAACTGCTGTAACCGAATTGCTCGGGGATTCTTTTGAATAAATTCCAAGTCCGAGCGCCTTTACAGCCTCTCTTGTGGCATTAGCAAGCCGTTCATGTCTTTTAAATACATTCTCAAGTCCTTCTTTCTGTAGTATCTTTATTGCCTCATTGAGTCCTATTATCAATGTAACTGCTGATGTGAAATTTGTCTGGTTTTTTGCGAGGTTTTCCCGTTCCTTTTTGAAATTGAAATAAAACCTCGGCATCTTTGATGTCTCGCTCTTTTTCCATGCTTTGTCGCTCACACTCACAAAGGCGAGACCCGGAGGAAGCATCAGGCCCTTCTGTGAGCCGCCGACCATGATATCTACCCCCCATTCGTCTGTCCTTAAGTCCTGCGCAACGAGGGCGCTTATTGCATCCACGACAAAGAGCGTATCAGGATAATTCTTTATTACCTTTCCAAGTCTTTCAATATCGTGATAAACGCCTGTTGATGTCTCTGTTGCCTGAACAAAGACAGCCTTTATGTCAGGGTCTTTTTTCAGAGCAGCTTCCACTGCATCGGGTTTTATGGAATATCCCCATTCTACGACTATCTCTTCGACGTTTAATCCATAAGCCTGACATATCTTTGTCCATCTCTCACCGAACTTACCGCCGTTTATCACCAATACCTTTTCACCGGGATTAAAGAAATTATTCACTGCGCCGACCATCCCGCCTGTACCTGTTGAGCTGAGGATAAGCACATCGTTCTTTGTCTGGTAGAGCCATTGGAGCCCTTTCTTTGCAGAATCCAGCACAGGAAGGAAATCAGGAGACCTGTGATGGATTATGGGCATTGCCATTGAAAGAAGGACTTCCGGCGGCACAGGAGTCGGGCCCGGAGCTAAAAGGTATCTCTTTAACATATAACCTCCATAAATTTAAATTTCAATAACCAAACATTATTTGGAATTTGGTTATTGGTCGTTTCCACAGAGTATGTATAATAATACAAACCACATGTCTTTGAAAAGAGTTATATAAAAGGAGTAAAATAGAGGCAGTTAGAAAAATCCGAACAGGAGCAACTGAAAATGAATACACAAAAGCTCTTAGCATCGCTTCCGTCTGTTGATGAGATCTTAAAGTCTGAAAAAGGATTGGAGTGGCAGACAGCGTATCCACGCCGATATGTGCTTAAAGCAATCCGAGAGATTATCGAGGGGAACAGGCAGGCTATTCACAAGGACGAGATCAAAGAGGTTTCAGTCGAATCACTGCTTCCCGACATTCAGAAGAGAATCGAAAGGCTTTCCGCCTTCAGTCTCAAGCCAGTGATTAATGCAACAGGGGTTGTAATTCATACAAACCTTGGCAGGTCGGTGCTTTCAGAAGAGATTCTTGAGAATGTAAAAAAGGTTGCTTGCGGATATTCAAATCTTGAATATGACATTGAAAAAGGAGAAAGGGGAAAGAGATATTCGCATATACAAAGATTGCTGAATGAGATTACAGGCGCAGAGAGCAGCCTTATCGTTAATAATAATGCAGCAGCAGTATTTGTCTGTTTGTCTGCACTTGCGAAGGGAAAAGAGGTCATAGTCTCAAGGGGAGAGCTTGTGGAGATAGGGGGGTCTTTCAGGGTTCCCGACGTTATGAGCGCGAGCGGAGCGATCCTGAGAGAGGTCGGAACAACAAATAAAACCCATCTGCGCGACTATGAATCGGCAATAAATGAAAATACCGCGTTGTTATTGAAAGTTCATCAGTCTAATTTCAGAACCATTGGTTTTACAAAATCTGTTGAAATTGAAGAACTGGCGGCACTTGGAAGGAAGCACAACATTCCGGTCATGTTTGACCTCGGCAGCGGATGTCTCATTGACCTCAAGCCTTATGGTATTCACATTGAACCGACAGTTCAGGAAATCGTGAAGTCAGGATGCGATATTGTCACATTCAGCGGAGATAAACTCCTCGGCGGGCCTCAGGGTGGAGTAATTGTTGGAAAGGCAGAACTGCTTGAAAAAATTGCAAAAAATCCACTCATGAGGGCAGTGAGGATTGATAAATTGACCCTAGCAACCTTTGAGGCAGTTCTTATGCATTACCTTGATGAAGACAAGGCTAAAAAGGAAATACCGACATTAAAGATGCTTTTGCAGGATGTTAAGGAAATAAGACAGCGAGCAAAAAAGATAGCGCAGAGATTAAAAAGAGATTTAGGCGCTTCTTATGAGGATATTGCAAAGATTGAAGTCATAGAGGATTCATCCCAATCAGGCGGAGGAGCGCTCCCAGAGATCGAATTCAAGACATATGTTGTAGCAATTAAGCCCAAAAAGTTATCTGTAAATAAACTTGAAGAGAGATTACGCCACGGCAGACCGCCAATAATCACAAGGATAAAAGAGGACTCTTTAATTATTGATGCAAGGACTATCGGAAATCATGAGGTTGAGGTTTTGGTAAAGGGGATAACAGCAGCGTTGAGCTAATAAGAATTAAGAATTAGGAATTAATGTATTAATTAATTATTTTCCCCAATTCGTAATTCTTAATTGTATTACGTAATGCAAAAAGAACAGAAACCTTTTGTAGAAATCTACGCAGATGGAGCGTGCAGCGGCAACCCGGGTGTTGGCGGCTTCGGCGCTATTTTGCGGTCAGGGGAAAAAGAGAAGGAAATATCAGGCTGCGACGGGATGACTACGAACAACAGGATGGAACTCCTTGCAGTTATCACTGCCATCGAAGCCCTGAGAAAACCATGCAGGATAATCGTAACAACCGATTCGAATTATGTTGTAAAGGGCATGACCGAGTGGATAGCGGGATGGATAAGGAACAAGTGGAAGAACTCCCAGAAAAAAAATGTGATCAACAGGGATCTATGGGAAAGGCTTCTTAAGGCTTCAGCGCTACACGAGGTCAAATGGAAATGGATAAAGGGCCACAACGGCCATCCTGAAAACGAGCGGTGCGATGAGCTTGCAAGGCAAGCGATAAAAAAATGCAAAAAGAGAATGCAAGATGAAAAGGCCTGAGCTCCTTGCGCCTGCCGGGAATTTTGAGAAATTAAGGATAGCGATCTATTACGGCGCTGATGCTGTTTATATTGGAGACTCACGGTTCAGCCTCCGCGGCAAGGCCGGGAATTTCAACAACGATGAATTAAAAGCAGCCATAGATTATGCCCGCAGTCAGGGCGTCAAGGCATATGTAACCACCAACATTTTCCCTCATAACATGGATTTACCTTACATCGAGCGTCACATAGAGAGCCTCAAGGAGATAAAGCCGGATGCAGTCATACTCTCTGATCCGGGGGTTTTCTCAATGTTTAGGAGAATGGCGCCTGAAATAGATATTCACATCAGCACACAGGCAAATATCACCAATGTAGAGTCTGCGCGGTTCTGGGAAGGCCTCGGCGCCAAGCGGCTGATACTTTCAAGGGAGTTGACCATTGAGGAAATTAAGGAGATTAGGGACGCCACAAACATAGAGCTTGAAGTCTTTGTCCACGGCTCGATATGCATATCATATTCAGGGAGATGCTATATGAGCAGTTTTCTTGCTTCGAGGAGCGCCAACAAGGGTGAATGCACCAATTCATGCCGGTGGAACTATACGCTCATGGAAGAAAAAAGGCCGGGAGAGCATTTCCCCGTGTTTGAGGACGAAAGAGGGACATATGTTATGAGTTCAAAAGACCTTTGCATGATCGAGCATCTCCATCTGCTAATGGATACCGGGATTAACAGCTTCAAGATCGAAGGCAGGATGAAAGGCATCAATTATGTTGCAGGAGTTGTTAAGACCTACAGCGAGGCTGTAGATTCAATTATGGAAGGGAAACCTTATGCGGTAAATGAGCGATGGCTCAGAGAGCTTTCAATGTTCAGCAGCAGGGGGTACACCACCGGCATGTTTTTCGGGAAACAATCAGATGACGGGTACAACTTTGACGGCGAAAGCTACAGGATGAGCCACGAACTGGTTGGGGTAGTGCTTGAAGTATCCGGAGACTTCGCAAAGATAGCCCTGAGAAACAGGCTTGATATAGGCGATATCGTCGAATTTCTTTCACCTTGGCTTGAGGGACAAACCTTTCTGGTAGAATCTATGGGTGATGAGGAAAATAATCCTATTGCCACTGCAAGGAACGAGAACATAATCTACATGAAAGTCCCTGAAGGGGTCAGAAAAAACGACCTCATTAGACAGGAAATCATAAATAGGAAATAATCGGAGATAAATCATTAGAAGCCGTGAAGGAATATAATGACAAAACAAAAGCATTTTCGAAGCAAATACGCTGAAATAAACAATGACAATTCGTGAACAGACAGAACAGATAGAAAAACAAATCCTTCATTCCAATGCCTGCCTGAGTTCAAAGAGCAGGGGAAGGGCAAAGCCTGAAAAAGAAGATGATATAAGGACATGCTTTCAGAGGGACAGGGACAGGATCATCCATTCAAAGGCATTCAGGAGATTAAAGCACAAAACGCAGGTGTTTCTTGCCCCCAAAGGAGACCATTACCGCACGAGGCTTACCCATGTGCTTGAGGTATCACAGATAGCAAGGACAATTGCAAGGGCATTGAGGCTGAATGAAGACCTTGTGGAGGCCATTGCACTCGGACATGATTTGGGACATACCCCCTTTGGACATGCAGGAGAGGCTATATTAAGAGAGATCCATCCCGGAGGTTTTGACCATTACAAACAGAGTCTCAGGGTCGTTGATTTCCTTGAAAAAGGCGGGCAGGGGCTTAATCTAACTTACGAGGTTAGAGATGGAATAGTTAAGCATTCAAAAGGCAAGGGTCTGATAGTCTCGGACAATCCTAAGGACAAGCCTGCAACCCTTGAAGGGCTTGTTGTGCGCATATCCGACATCATTGCCTATGTCAATCACGACCTCGATGATGCAATCAGGGCAGGTGTTATCAAGCGCTCTGAAGTGCCGAAGGAGATTATCAAGGCAATTGGTGAGGCTTATTCCAAAAGAATAGATACGATGGTCAGGGATGTGATTAACGCAAGTATTGCTTCAGGTCTATCGAATGTAGGAATGAGCGAGGAAATATCCGTTGTTGTTTATAAACTGAGGGATTTTCTCTTCGAAAGGGTCTATGAAGGCGAGGAAATAAGAAGGGAATTCAACAAGGCAAAGGGCATTTTAAATGCTCTTTACGAGTATTATCTTGAGCATCTATGTGAAGTTTCCGGAGATATTACCCCTGAGAAGAAGCTCGACAGGCACAAGATGGTATGCGATTTCATTGCAGGGATGACGGACAGCTTTGCCCTAATGACATATGAAAGGCTCTTTTTGCCCCAGCAGTGGATGGTCCTGTAAATGTTCCACGTGGAACAATCCCTCCAACCCCTTGAATTCGACAAGCTTCTGGAGATAATCGCTGATTTTGCACACAGCAACGAATCCAGAAAGACTGTGTTGTCCATTTCACCGCTTAACGACAGGCAAGAGATCGAGAGGCGGTACAGCCAGATAGATGAGATAAGGCTGATGTCCCAGAAGGGCAATCCCCTCGGCATCTCGCCATTCCCTGACATTGCCCCTCTCTTGCAAAAAATCAGGCCTGAAGGCGCTGTGCTTGAGCCTCAGGAGCTTTCGGGATTGATGGTTTTTTTGAATGTTGCACTGAAAATATCGGAGCAGATAAGGGATAACGAAGAGTTATCTCATCTAAACGAATTAACAATCAGCCGTGCAGGACATCCAGACCTGTTGAAAATGCTCAAAAAATCCATTGACAGCGAAGGCAATATCCTCGACAGCGCATCTTTTACCCTATCCAAACTCAGGGCAGACATTAAAAGGCTTGAAAACAGGATAAGAAAGAAGCTTGAGGAGATAGTCAGGGATGAAAGGGTCGCCATATTCCTGCAGGATACCTTTATCACCCAAAGGTCGGGCAGATGGGTTATTCCTGTCAGGATGGATTCAAAAGGTCGGGTTCCGGGCGTTGTCCATGATGTCTCCAAGTCGGGCGAAACTGCATTCATGGAGCCGCTTAAGATAATAAGCCTTTCCAATGAGCTCGAAAACATCATTGCAGAGGCAAAGACGGAAGAGATAAGGATTCTCAGAAATATCAGCGCAAAGATAAGGGATGTGGCAGATGAAATCCATACAGAGTACGGCATCATAGTTTATCTCGATGTCATGAACTGCATCGCAAAGTTTGCCGACAGGCTTGGCATGGAAACCCCCGAAATAAACGATGCGAATGCAATTAATCTTGTAAAGGCAAGGCATCCGCTCTTAATGCTTGCGCTTCAAAGTAAGGACAAAGCAGGCGAGGTCGTGCCTCTGGATGTAAGACTTGGCGAAGACAATACAATAATGGTCATAACAGGAGCGAATGCCGGAGGAAAGACCATAGCGATAAAGGCCATAGGACTGCTCACCCTTATGGCATTATCAGGCATGCCTGTGCCTGCTGATTCTTCGTCGAGTTTTCCGTTTATCCGCAACCTGCTTGTAGATATAGGCGATAAACAATCCATCGAAAACAATCTTTCAACATTTTCTGCCCATGTATCCAATATCTCTGAAATTCTGAAAACGGCTGATTCAAATACCATGATCCTGATTGATGAACTCGGCACAGGCACGGACCCTGACGAAGGGGCGGCTATTGCCTGCGCTGTTTTGAAAGAGCTGAAACATAGCAATGCCCTTGTATTAGCCACCACGCACCTTACCGACATAAAAGGTTTTGCGCATAAGACAGATGGAATACTCAATGCCTCTATGGAGTTCGATGAAAAGACCTTTACCCCTTTGTACAAATTAAGGGTTGGCGAGCCGGGCCAGTCCCATGCCCTTGAAACAGCAAGGAGATACGGCTTGCCGGAAGGCATTATTGCGGCTGCAAAGAATATTCTCGGTGGAAGAAAGATAGAGCTTGACAACCTGATATGCGACCTTAATGAAAAGCGGAGGGAGTACGAAAAGGCGCTGGACGAACTCCGCATGAAGCAGACTGAAGTAGAGGAGCAGGAGAGGCTTTTTGCAGAAAAGAGGGCCGAAACAGAACAGAAACAAAAAGAAATACTCTCAAATTCATACAAAGAGGCATCGGAGATTATCATTAAAACCAAAAGGGAGATGCATACCTTACTTGATGAGATGAAGAAAAAGGGTAAGGAGAAAATCAGAGAGGCTTTAAAAGAAGTGGAAGCAAGGCAGGAGTCTGTTACAGAAAAGATAAGGGAGCTTAATAAGGGCGATAAATCCGTGCTGTCCATAGGCGAATTGCAAGAAGGAGATATGGTATTTGTCAGGTCGATAGGCTATGATGCGGCTGTATTTAAGGTTAATCGCAAAGACAGCAGAGTAAGGGTAAGGGCAGGAAATATGGAAATCGAAGCGCCTCTATCGGACATTACCTTCAAAAAAGGGGTGTCCTTAGAGCCGGAAATAAAGGCTGTTAAGGTAGAGAAGGCGGATGAGGCTGTATCATCCGTTATAAACATTGTAGGATTAAGGGTTGATGATGCTCTCTCAAGACTCGAGCCATTCCTTAATCACGCTTCATTGTCTGGGTTTTCAGAGGTTATAATTGTTCATGGAATAGGAACAGGAATTCTATCCAAAGCCGTTCGCGAATATTTGACAGGACACCCCCTTGTGAAAAAGTTTAGAGGTGGAACACAGCCAGAAGGCGGAGCAGGGGTTACTAAAGTAGTTATGTAGAGCGACAGAACTATAGAGTATAGGCTGAAGTTAAAAGCTTTTTTAGTTTTTTTGTTTTTCTTCAGCCTTAAGCCTTCAGCCTAAGTCTGTCATTGTCCGGCTTGCCTGCCCTCGAAGGTAGTAATCGGGGGACCGGACAATCCAGTCTGAAGCAATTTTCTTGATTCCGTCCTCCGACTTGATCGGGGGACATGCCCTCTGGATTCCCCGATTAAATCGGGGAATGACACATGCCCTCTGACTTGATCAGGGGGAGGGGGTCGGGGAATGACAACAAAGTTGCCGCTCTGTCGCGCTGTCGCACTATTGTATAAGTGTAAAAATCATAAAGAAGATGTTATTACAAGTACAGATGTCAGGGCAGCTTCAGGCTACCCCTCGTTAGATTAGACCCGTGAATTTTGCCTGCAAGTTTGCCATGGCATGTTATTTTCATTGGCCCTTTGTGCAGATTGGTCTGTATATGTGTTTTATGCCCTTTTATAACAGGAAAGGCTCATGAGAGGTTTGGGTTCAATTGCATGGATCCAAATAATACATTTCATGTGGGCATGGACGTCTAAAAGTCTTTCCAAATCGCAAGTTGGTTTTAATTGTTAGCAGATGCAGGTGAGTAAACTTTTATACTATTTTCCAGAGTTTATTTTTCTTACATCGGTGGCGATGGGAAAGCCTTTTATCTGCCCATGCCCACATACAGCCAACTATATAATTGCATTTTTTCGGGTGGAGGGTATGGTAAGTTTTGCAGTAAGCAAAGATAAAAACAGATGGCTTAAAGATAAGATGGAGGCGCTCGGTATTCACGAGAAGGATATCGAGGAGAAGTTCGTGCGTTCGTCAGGCAAGGGCGGGCAGCATGTTAACAAAACAGCCACCTGTGTTTGCCTAAAGCATATCCCTACCGGAATCGAAGTGAAATGCATGAAGGACAGGAGCCAGTCTGTTAACCGCTTTCTCGCAAGGCGGGAGCTTTTGGAGAGGATTGAGAGGCTTTCCGGCGGACGGACCGGAGAAGACGTAAAAGGAGAAAAGATAAGGAAGCAGAAGGCGAAGATGAAGAAACGGGCAAGGTTGAAGCACAGAACCCCTGAAAATATTGAATAATGTTCCACGTGGAACAAGGAATCGCTCATTTTAGGCCCTGGCATATGCTAAACTAATGAACTTTATTGCATGAGAAAGGGAGAAGAAATGGTAGCGATAAAAGAAGGAGATGCAATCAGAATACGTTATGTCGGAAGGCTCGAAGACGGAACAGTATTTGACTCATCAGAAAACAGGCCTCCCCTTGAATTTACTGTAGGCGAAGGCGAGGTTATTCCCGGCCTTGAACAGGGTGTTATAGGCATGAATCCCGGAGAGACAAAGACGATAACTATTCCCTCAGAATTTGGATACGGACATTATGTAAAAGAACGGGTATTCGTAATGGACAGGAAAAAGATGCCCGGAAATTTTAACATCGAAGTGGGTTTGAGGCTCCAGATGTACAGGGCAGACGGCATGCCTATAATGGTTACTGTGGTGAACATATCCGAAAACACCCTGACTATGGATTGCAACCATCCCCTTGCAGGGAAGACGCTGATATTCGATATCACACTGGTTGAGATAGTATGAATGTTTTTGATATTGATAAGAGCTTATTCTTTTTCATAAATCACGGCGCTGCAAATGTATTATTTGATGCAGTGATGCCTTTTCTTACAGCAAGAGGCTATCTTCTCATCCTGCCTTATGTGGCATATATGCTTTTCAAGGCATATAAATTAAAAAATAAGGGACAGGATGCACACATAAAAACAGTTTTTGCGGCAATGGGCGTATCTATCTTTTCTTTTTTGCTTGCAGACTGGCTGGCAGGTGAGCTTAAACATCTGATAGGCAGGATAAGGCCTTGCAATGCACTCGAAGGGGCAAGGCTTTTAGTTGGCTGCACGGGTTCATACTCAATGCCTTCAAGTCACGCAACTAATTCCTTTGCCTATGCAATACCGCTCTTTTTTCTAACACGCAGATATATAGATTTATGGGTGAGGCTTTATCCCATAGCCCTCGCAAGTCTTGTTGCCTTTTCAAGGGTGTATGTAGGAGTGCATTATCCATCAGACGTTATTGCCGGCGCCATTTTCGGAACTGTTATCGCATTCACGGTTATTGGGCTTTACAAATATGCGTCCTTGCATTACAAAATAAGGCCTTACACAACAATGCTTTTCGCTTTTCTATTGGTGATAAGTGTTTTCAGGGTCTATTACATTTTACATGGGCCGCTGAATCTAAGCCCGGACGAGGCGCATTACTGGGAATGGTCTCGAAGACTCGATCTAAGCTATTATTCAAAGGGGCCGATGATTGCCTATCTCATTTTTATAGGCTCTTCCATATTCGGAGATAATATCTTTGGAATAAGGATAATGGCTGTAATCTTTTCAGCATTGAGCAGTATTTATCTGTTCAAACTTGTTACTCATATGTACGATGGAGAAGGGCCAAGGGTCATCTTTCGACAAGCTCAGGACGAGGGTCAAGGGTCAAAAAATGAATTGGTCGCTCTATCTTCTGCTGTTCTGTTTCAGATTATCCCGATGTTTGCGCCATTCGGCGTTATTTTTACTATAGACTCGCCGTTTATATTTTTCTGGATTCTCTCCATGTATATATTCTGGAAAGCAATAAATCGTGATGCGTTATCCGTAATGAGTAATGAGTTAAAAGAAAATGCACATCACGCATCACGCATTACGCATTACGGTCTTTGGCTGTTCCTCGGTATTTCCATCGGGCTTGGTCTATTAACAAAATACACGATGACGTTTTTCTATTTGTGCGCTTTTTTATTCCTATTGTTTTCAGAAAAAAGATTTTTGCTTAAAACTGTGAAGCCATATCTTACGTTATTAATCAGTGCCGCAGTTTTCAGCCCGGTAATTATCTGGAACATTCAGCACGACTGGGTCACCATCAGACACACGGCAGGACAGGCGCATATTTATGAGGGAATAAAAATATCTTTAAAGACATTTTTTGAATTTTTAGGCTCACAGGTAGGCATAATAACACCTATCCTATTCGGTATGATGTTTTATGCCCTATTCAAAATGGCGAGGGACAAGAGACAATGGATAGGGGAACTATTGCAATCAAGATTTCTATTGTATTTTTCTATACCTGTTATAGCTTTTTTCTTATTAAAGAGCATTCAGGCAAAGGTGCAGCCGAACTGGGCAATGACAGGCTATATTGCAGGGATAATCGCATTTTCGAGATATTTTATAGGTCAAGGGGCAGAAGGCAATAGTCTTAAAAATTCAAAACCGAACTCGTTACGCGTTGCTCGTCACGCATTACTCATCGCGGGCATTTCCTTAGCGCTTCTTGTTACGGTAGCAAGTCATTATCCAGCAATTCTTAATTTGCCGCCTAAAACCGATCCGACATCACGATTAAGGGGCTGGAAGGAACTGGGCGCAGAGGTGAGCATGATTTATAATAATATCTCAGAAAAAGGGCATGTATTTATTTTCTCTGACAGGTATCAGGTATCAAGCGAGCTTGCATTTTATGTAAAAGGTCATCCTAAGACATACTGCATAAACCTCGGCAGAAGAATGAATCAGTATGACCTGTGGCCTGATATGAATAGCGATGCTGCGAACATACGACAAAACAAAGACAACACAAACACCATAAATGCTATTTTTGTTAGAATAGACAATACTGATATGCCTTCTAAGGTAGCAGAGGCCTTTGAGAGCTCTGAAAAGAAGTTGCTACAGGTTTATGATAAAAAAAGACATTTGGTGAGAGAATATTCTATATTCATCTGTTATAATTTCAAGGGACTGAAAACAGCAAGACCAGAAAGATATTAGGAGCCCAAAATATTAGGAGAAAGAATGTCGGTATCAATTGTTGTTCCTTTATACAACGAAGAAGATAATGTAGCAATACTCCATGAGAGGCTCAAAGAAGTCCTTGATAATCTCGGCACAGAGTACGAGATTGTTTATGTTGATGACGGGAGCATAGACAGGACATTGAGTCTCCTTGAAGAGATACAGAAGAAAGATAAGAATGTGATGCTGCTGAGCCTCAGAAGGAATTTCGGTCAGACCGCTGCATTCGCCGCAGGTTTCGACTTTGCGAGGGGTGATATTGTTGTAACTATGGACGGGGACCTCCAGAACGACCCAAAGGATATTCCGAGACTTCTTGATGCGATAAAGGATTACGACCTTGTCAGCGGATGGAGAAAAAAGCGTAAAGATGCATTTCTCACAAGAAGGCTTCCCTCGATGATAGCAAACTGGCTTATAAGCAAGGTTACAGGCGTCAAGCTCCATGATTATGGGTGCTCTTTAAAGGCCTATCGCAGGGATGTGGTAAAGAATCTCAGGTTATACGGGGAGATGCACAGATTCATCCCTGCTGTTGCAAGCTGGTACGGCGTGCGGGTTTCAGAAATAGAGACCACCCACCATCCAAGGCTGCGGGGGAAATCCAAGTATGGCGTTTCGAGGACAATCAAGGTATTGCTTGACCTCATAACCGTAAAGTTCCTCCAGAGCTTTTCCACAAAACCCATGCAGTTCTTTGGACCCATGGGAATGCTCTTTGGAGTTGCCGGCTTGGGAATATCAATTTATCTCTCCGTAGAGAAACTTTTTAGCGGGGTTGATATAGGCGGAAGGCCGCTCCTGCTTTTGGGCGCCCTTTTAATAATAGTGGGCGTTCAGTTTGTTGGTATGGGGCTTTTAGGAGAGATGCTTGTGAGGGTTTACCACGAAAGCCAGAAGAAACCCATATATACCATAAAGAAAATCCTTGGCCCAGGAAAATAGCATCAAAAAGACAATCGAGAAAGTTGTAGTTCTTGTAATAAAGCTCTCCGTAAGCGCTCTCCTGTTGTATTTTCTCGTCTCGAAAATCGGCGCTAAAACAATTATCAATAACATGGGACTGTTAAACCCCACGGCTTTTATTGCAGCAGTAGTATTGTACATATTGGCAGTTTATCTCTCTTCCCGCAGATGGAATTTGCTTATACCGCAGGATACGGAAATAAAAAGACTTTTTTCTTTATACATGATAGGCTCGTTCTTTAATACCTGCATGCCGGGTATTATAGGAGGCGATGCGGTAAAGGCTTATTATTTAAGCAGCGATCTAAAAACAAGACAGGGAGGAAGGCTTAAGGGGCAAGAGGTCAGCATTGCAGTAGCATCCGTGTTTATGGACAGGTATGTAGGTTTTTCTGCAATGCTTGTTATCAGTATGATTGCTTTTCCCTTCGGATTTAGCTATCTCGAAGGAACTCCTGTAAAATGGCTTATGCCAACAGTTTTGGTTGTGTTTATAACGGCAAGTATTGTTATTTTTAAGTTCAGGTTTGGAGAGAGGCTGAAATTCCTCCTCAGGATTTACGAATACTTCGAGATATACGGTAAAAGAAAGGGTTCCCTGTTTAAGGCCTTTTTGTATTCGGTGTTTATACAACTCGCTAATATTGTTGCGGTTTATGTTTTATCAATGGGGATCTCTCTGAGCATCTCATTTTTATCACTACTGATTTTTGTTCCAATCATTGTTCTTATCTCTTCCATCCCGGTATCGATATCGGGAATCGGGCTTAGGGAAGGAGCTTTTGTTGTTTTTTTAGGGACAATAGGGGTCTCTCCTGACCTTTCAGTTACAGTGTCTTTTCTTTGGTTTTTATCAATAGTTGTTGCAAGCCTGTGGGGCTTGTTCGAATATTTACGCTTTAAGGCTGTGTCTGGCAGAAAGGAAGAATAAGAGTCTCTTGAGCTCTAAAAGGTTTTCATTGAATGGATGGGTTTCATAATATTCTCTTAATGAAATCTTTAGTGCCTTGTCTTCGAGGTTGAGTTCATATTTTTCTATTATAGAGTCTGCAATAAATTCTATGTCCTCTCTCCTTTCCTGCAATGGGGGGATATAAATGCTCACCGGCTTTAAGACCCTGAGCAGCCTTTCTGAGAACCTGCCCTCTTTTGCCTCTTCAAAGATATTTTTTCTTGATGTGATTAAAAATCTTACATCAAAAAAGAAAGGATGGGTTTCTCCAATTTTATAGGATTCACTTTTGCAAAAGATTTCTGAAAGCCTATCCTGAAGGCTTAGAGGAATTCTGTCGATGTCTTTGAGGAGGATTGTCCCTCCATTTGCAAGCTCCAGTGCCCCTTTGTGTTTTTCTATTCCCAGAAATCCTCCTTTTGCTCCCAAAAGCTCTATTTCGAGGGTTTCATTATCAAGGATACTGCAGTGGACAGAAAGGAATGGTTTTGCCTTTCTTGGATTGTCTTCGCTGTGATGAAGTGCCAAAGCTAATAACCTCTTTCCAACGCCCATCCCTCCATAAATAAAAATATTTCTGTCTTCCTGATTTGTCTTGTACATGGCCTCAAGAGATTTTTTGAATGACGCCGCGTTGCTCTGAAATTTTATTTTAGGGCTATGATATTCTTTTGCCTGTAATACGAATCTTTCGGCTAAATTTTCTACCATGAACTCCTTGCATACTGATTCGAACCTCTCGAAAATATCAGCTAAAAGCTCCTCAGTTTCGGTTTCTGGAATCCTGAAGTACCTTACAGATAACTCTCTGAACTTTTCTTGAGCATCAACGACTGATGGGAACAAAACCAGGCGTGCTGCCACCTCGCTGATGTTTGTAAGCTGCAAAAGCTGAAAAGACTCATAAGTGGAAGACAGCTGCGGCGGGTAAACGAAGTCTTTCGGACGCTCATCCCCGAATATATCGGTCATAAGAGCAATGATATTTTTATATGTTTCAGGGGCTATTAAGTTTTCCTGAAGTTCTTTTAACTGGTTGGTCTTGAATAGTCTATTTTCTATGAAGATTTTATCTCTTAAAGGGATTTTCAACAGGAGGTCTAGAATCTTTGCATAGTTGGAATATTTCTTAAGCATCAATAAAGTTCCGATGGTTGAAAGAATTCCTGCGAAGAAAGCCTCTTCCTCGTCTTCTGTGATACCAGCAATGTTGTTTATGCATATGGCAGCCTCTCCGGCCAGCACAGAATAGCACCATAATAATATGTAGTCTTCATTGAGAAAATAGTCTTGGCCTAAAATATGATTCTCGATTCCTTCTGCCCCGATGAGGGAGACGGCCTGAGAAATAGAGGTTATCTCGCCTCTTGCAACGAGTTTATTAACATGCTGAAGAAGGGAAAAATATAGTCCAGGATCGTATTTTATTAATCTGGAAACTTTCTGTAACGGCTCCTTCTCGTTATTTACCATGTAGTGCAGCGAATTGATTGTATGTTCAAACACGGGCAGATTCATCTTAATGCTATAATAATAAATCTATGTATAAAGAGCAAGACTACGATGTAATTGTTATAGGAGCAGGCCATGCCGGGTGCGAGGCAGCCCTTGCATCTGCCCGCCTCGGTTTGGAGACCTGCATCTTCACTATTAATCTCGATACCATAGCCCAACTTTCTTGCAATCCGGCCATTGGCGGCCTCGCAAAAGGGCATCTTGTACGCGAGATGGATGCCCTCGGAGGCGAGATGGCAAAGGTTACTGACAAATCTGGGATTCAGTTCCGAATGCTTAACCTCTCAAAAGGCCCTGCAGTCTGGTCTTTAAGGGTTCAGGCGGACAGGGTGCTTTACAGGAATAACATGAGGAACTCACTTGAAAGGGAGAAAAACCTTGCCATAAAGCAGGGGATGGTTGAGAAGATAGTTGTTGAAGATTCAAAAGTTAAGGGTATTGTTACATCTCTTGGCGTATTTTATGGAGCAAAGGCTGTAATTGTTACCACGGGCACATTTTTAAAAGGGCTTATCCATATTGGTCTTGAGAGCTTTCAGGCAGGCAGGGCTGGCGAGTTTCCATCAATAGGCCTTTCGGATTCTTTAAAGGGTTTGGGTCTCAAGATGGGAAGACTTAAGACAGGCACACCACCGAGGCTTGATGCGAGAAGTATTGATTTTTTTAAGACCACACCGCAGTATGGGGATGATCCGCCTCCTCCGTTTTCTTATTCGACAGAAAAGATAACAAATCCTCAACTGCCGTGCTATATAACATACACAAATAAAAAAACTCACGAGATAATCTTGGGAAACCTTGACAGGTCACCGCTTTATGGCGGCAAGATAAAAGGCATTGGCCCAAGATATTGTCCTTCCATCGAGGATAAGGTTGTAAGATTTTCTGAAAAAGAGAGGCACCAGATATTTTTAGAACCCGAAGGCCTCGGGACAACAGAATACTATGCGAATGGAATATCTACGAGCCTGCCTTATGACGTTCAGGTTAATCTTGTCAGGAGTATAGAGGGGCTTGAAAATGCAGAAATCATGAGGCCTGCATATGCTATTGAGTACGATTTTGTATATCCTGTGCAATTGAAGCATAGCCTCGAAGTAAAATATATAGACGGTTTGTTCCTCGCAGGCCAGATAAACGGAACATCTGGCTATGAAGAGGCTGCTGCACAGGGATTGATGGCTGGAATAAATGCTGCCCTTAAACTGAAAGGCAAAGAACCACTTGTTCTTGGGCGGGATGAGGCTTATATTGGAGTGCTGATAGATGATTTGGTTACAAAAGGCACGAGCGAGCCTTACAGGATGTTTACATCAAGGGCGGAGTACCGATTGTTGTTAAGGCATGACAATGCTGATTTCAGACTGATGGAAAAAGGCTACAGCATAGGTCTTGTGCAGGAAGAGACGTATGAGAGATTCAAGAAGAAAAAGAGATTGATGTCCGATGAAATTGAAAGACTAAAAAAAGTCCGTGTCAAGCCTTCAGACGATATTAACAATGCACTTGTATCCCTCGGTACATCAGCAATAAGCGAAGATACTGCTCTGGACAAGTTATTAAAGCGGCCGGAGATTAGATATGACTTTATAAAGCGCATTTCTCCATCCACTTGTGACTTAATGCCAGAAATTGAAAGCTTTGTGGAAATTAATGTCAAGTACGACGGTTATATACGGAAACAGTTGGAGATGGCCGAGAGACTGAAGAAGTTAGAATACAAAAAAATACCGGCAAACTTCGAGTACAAAGCTATTCCAGGGTTATCGAAAGAAATCGTAGAAAAGGTATCCGGAGTCCAGCCCGAAACCATAGGACAGGCAAGCAGGATTCCCGGAATCACTCCTGCTGCAGTATCAATAATATTGGTTGCGGTGGACAGACATTGGAAGCAAAAAAGGATCTCCTGATAAGCGGACTGCGTGAGTTGGAAATCGAGCCTTCGGATTCCGTTATTAGCAGCTTTGATAAGTATCTCCATGAGCTTAAAAAATGGAACCGCGCATATAATCTTACTGCACTCAAGAAAGATGAAGATATAATCGTCAAGCACTTCTTTGACTCCCTTTTGTATCTCAAGGTCATACCTGAAGGTCAATGGAATATTTGCGATATCGGCAGCGGTGCAGGCTTTCCTGGAATGCCGATGGCCATTGTCAGGCCGGAACTTAGTCTTACTCTAATCGAGCCGTCAAGGAAAAAATCGGCCTTTTTAAGGCATATGAAAAAAAACCTTTCCCTCAACAATGTGGAAGTAATGGAGTCACGGGTGGAGGATGTCAAAGACAGTCTCTTTGATATTGCAGTAACAAGAGCCCTTTTCAGCATAAATGATTTGACAAAAAAGGCAGGACATATCTTGAAGAAAGATGGCTTTTTTGTACTGAGCAAAGGACCCAAATTCGAGGATGAAATTGGAAGAATTCCCGATAATATTAAATTTGAGGTTATTACAGCAAGTTTACCAGCAACCCCCTTACAAAGGAACCTGATAAGGGTTATTATAGTCTTGTAAAGCAGGGTGTTGCATATTCTGACAAATCTTTGAAAGATAAGCTTTGTTTTGGTTGGAATAACCCCCCTTGACATTAATAATAGAAGCTGCTATCCTATTAGTAGAAGATGTTCTTTGAACATACCTTTCTCTGCAGTACCTTAAGGCTCAGGTGAGCTGAGGGAACAATAAGAGTTTGGGAGCCAGCGGTAAATGTGGTGATGCATGCCCCAAACGAAAGTGCTGGGACGCCTAAACATTTACTTACTAAGGTACCCACTTAGAAAAGAGCCTCTGTGAACTCAGGCTAGAGGTGCTGTGGGGATTTTTGTTCTTTGAAAACTAAAGGTAGATTCTGTCAATGAATTTGAGTTTTCAGGAAAACTATTGAGAGTTTGATCCTGGCTCAGAACGAACGCTGGCGGCGTGCTTAACACATGCAAGTCGAACGGGCCGGTGCGGAGCACCAAGAGGAATAGGTCTTATAAGTCTTATAGGACTTATTCTTTTTAGTGCTTCGCATCGGTTAGTGGCGGACGGGTGAGTAACACGTAGACAACCTACCCTTAAGCGGGGGACAACCCAGGGAAACTTGGGCTAATACCGCATGAGACCACGAACTGGGATGTTAGTGGTAAAAG
>CAMTVO010000029.1:0-33348 GCA_947085205.1 uncultured Nitrospiraceae bacterium | reverse complement strand
TTAACCCAGCGCTGCGTTGTTCTAACGGGAAGTGTCGTTATATTGTATGGTAATCTTGTAATCGATCCGTGCATGGCATGAGGAATCGTTTCCTGGGCAGACAAGTTCCCCGTTCCCCGACCCCAGACGACCTTTCGCTATGGTCGTAATAATCGGCTCCAGATCAAAGCCGCCGTCAATGCAATCCTGTTTCATGCATTCCATGTGGAAATACGCAGCACTTCCGGGGAAAAAATTGACCGTACGCTGCATAATCGCCGGACCAGTGCTCCTCTGATAGTAGTTCATGAAAATAATGACAGATGCAACATCTGGATAACGTGCAGACATCAGACCTGCATCAGCCTTCTGTTGCTTTCTTTGGAGCCGTTCAGCATTCTTTAGCTTGCTGCTCATGTGATTCCTCCTTAAAGAGCAAAACCCCATGCAATAAGCAGGGAGTTTTGCTCTCTTCAGTTCCTTACTGTCTTACGACGTTGATTGCCTTGGGACCCTTAGGGCCTTTTTCGGTATCAAAGCTGACCCTGTCACCCTCGGCAAGGGATTTGAATCCATTGCTTTGGATAGAGGAATAGTGGACAAATACATCACTGCCGTCTTCGCTCGTAATAAAGCCAAAACCCTTGGACTCGTTGAACCACTTTACTGTTCCTTCTGTCATTTTGCGTACCTCCTTACTTGTGAATTGAACTTTCAGAAGGGCACAAATAAAAAAGCCACAAAGCTAAAAGTCTTTGTGGCCTTGAATGGTCTAAAAACTTCTGAAACTCTATTTGTAGAATAACACGTCTGCGGATAATTAGCAACAAAATAATTGAGGGATTTCTCGAATCCCTCAATTATTTCCCCTTCTTTCGTATTTTAGTTGAAGGGTATCTTTGCAGTTTCTATCGGAGCATGCGTCTATCGGCGCGTGTATTTGACACGCTTTGCCTTATAAATTCCGCCCGAGGATTTTTTATGCATTGCAATCTTCTGCTTGGGTGCCGCTGAAAAATAGGAGTTTATTCCGGCAACAAGAGAATAGGCCAGTTGCCGTCTATATTCATCGTCTGATAACAGCTTCTCTTCTTCCTTGTTGCTTATAAACGAAACCTCTGCAAGGGCTGAAGCCATTTCCGCATCAACAAGCACATAAAATAGCGCGCTCTTAATACCGAGGTCGTTCACCTTCGGGTATTGCGGCTTTATATTTTCAACAATTGCCTTATGGATGTTGCCTGCAAGTTTAATAGAGTCGTCCCTTTTTCTGTCCCTGTCGAGCGAAGCGAGGATAACGCCGAGCTCGCTTTGCACCTGTTTCATCTTCTTTACCGATATGGCGTTTTCCCTCGCGGCAACCCTCAACGCATCTTCGTCGTCCGTCCAGTTAAGAAAGTATGTCTCTATGCCTCGCGCTTGTTTGTTCGGACTCGCATTTGCGTGAATCGATAAGAAAAGGTCTGCGCCTGTATTGTTTGCAATCCTTGCCCTGTCCTTAAGGGGAATAAAGACATCGGTATCGCGGGTTAAAACAACTTCATAGTGTGGATACTCTCTTTTTATAATATCTCTTACTTTAAGTGCTATGTCCAGAACAACATCCTTTTCGTAAAGGCCGTTTGGGCCTACAGCGCCCGGGTCGTGTCCGCCGTGTCCTGGATCCACCACAATTCTTCTCTGCACAAAAATTCTTTCTGCTATCCTGTCTTCTGTCCTCTGTCTTCTGTCTTCTATTTTTGCCTCTGTCTTTATGTCGCCTTTATTTTCTCTTGCTTCTTTCGAATAGATATCTATTGCAAGCCGAGCTGGGTCTTCAAGGCTGAAAACCTTGAAATCATAATCCGGTGTTTCAAGGTCAAAAACAATTCTTACCGTATTGGCGTTGAACTGGCCCATACGCACCATTTTCAATGCTTTGCCGCCGATTGAAATGTTTGTCTGGATACCCTTTATAAGCCTTGCATTCCTGATGTCAAAGAAGAGCCTTTCCGGATTGGATAGTTTTCCTTTGGTGAATTCAGCAGGTCCTGAGAGGTCAATCACAACCCTTATGTATTCAGAGGTAGACCAATGCCTGAGACCCTTTACCTCTATTGTCTCTTCAGAACTGCCTATGGCAGGAAAGATAAGTAAGCAGTAAGCAGTAAGCAGTAAGCAGATTGTTTTCAAAAATATCTTTTCTCTGCCGACTGCCGACTGCTGACTGCTGACTGCTGACTGCTGTTTAATCATATCGCCTGTACTGCCTTAACCTCCGGTATTTCTTTTTTCATGGTTGTTTCAACCCAGTTCTTTAAAGTTAACGTAGACATTGGACAAGTGCCGCATGCACCCGTCAGCCTCACATATATTATATCGTCTTTTATGTCGATTAATTCAACATCTCCGCCTTCTGTCTTAAGGCCTACCCTGATTTTATCCAGAACACCTTCGACCTGCTCTTTGGTAATCATGCTGCCTCCTACTCTTTTCTTTAAATCATAGCGGATGATGCATAATTTATCAAGAGAAACAATGCATTCAAGGATAATAGCATAATATGATTTAAATCATACAGCCGTTGCTTGCAGGCAGTATATATTTATATCCACAAATTCTTTTCGAGGAGGTTTAAAATGAAAAGAGTCGCAATAACAGTCGTAATCCTTTCATTTGCAGTATTGCCGGTGTTTCTCTCAGCAGGTCAAAAACATCATAATTCGCAAGATGGAAAAGAAGTGCATTCAGGTACAAACCCATTGATTGAAGAAATGGTGATTCTGGATAGTGCATTCCGCGAAGTAGTTTCTGCAGTAGCAATGGGAGACAGTGAAAGAGCACACAAGGCGCTTGAATCCATGCACGGCACAATGGAGAAGACTCACGAAGGAGTTATTGCAGGAGCAGTAAAGATACCAAAGAATGCACACAGGGTTAAAGAGTTCGTGAAAATGGACAAGGAGTTCCACAAAAATCTTGAGGCGCTGGCGCACGCATCACACAAAAATAAGCAAAAACTGATGTTATCGCTGACAAAAAAGCTTCTTGATGGCTGTGTAAACTGCCACCAGACTTTTGGAAAGTAACCACTTATCTCCATAGCTAATCCCTCCGAATGAAATGCCCTGCATAATGTGCAGGGTGTCTCTTTTTTTCTTATATTCAAATGCACCGCCTTTAATCTTCTTTTAATCTTTCATTTGTTATCCTAAAATCAAGGACTGGACAGGTCTTCAAAGGCAGTTATGGCTGCAATGGCACCCTGCCCCACAGCAGTCACTATCTGCTTGACACCACCAGTTACATCACCTGCAGCATATACCATGCGCATGGATGTCCTCTGTTTTGCATCCACTTTAATATAGCCTTCTTTGTCCATTACAAGACCAAGCATCTTTGCAATCTCATTATTGGGCTCATATCCTACAGCAATAAATACACCATCAACTTCCAGAATCTTTACAGAATTATCTTTTAGGTTCTGGAGCCTGACACCTCCCACATGATCTTTACCTATTATTTCCTTCACCACTGTATTCCAATAAACAGGTATCTTATTATCTGACAAACTCTTCTGGAGAAATGCCTCTGCACGCAGTCTATCTCTCCTGTGAACCAATGATACCTTTGCCCCTATGTTGTGCAGATACAACGCATCTGTAACAGCCGTATTGCCACCTCCTACTACAATGACCTTCTTGCCATCCTTGAAGAAATATCCGTCGCATGTAGCACAATAGCTAACTCCCTTTCCATAAAGGCTCTTTTGTCCCGGGACATCGAGTTTTTTATGCTCAGCGCCTGTGGCGATAATTATCCCCTTTGCATTGAATGTCCGCCTGTTGGTTTTCAACTCGAACATATCATCAGACTTTTTTACATCAATAACGCCCTCTCCCTCGAATATGTGCGCATATCGCAATGCCTGCTGATACATTATATCTACAAGGGTCTTTCCGGCTATCTTGCTGAATCCCGGATAATTTTCAACAACAGGTGTTACAAGCACCTGCCCTCCGACAGTGGTCCTTTCCAGAATCACTGTTTTTAAGCCGCTCCTGCCTGCGTATATCCCAGAGGTAAGTCCTGCAGGCCCACCGCCGACAATAACAATATCAACATTTATAGTCTCGCCTGGGACCGTAACAAATGTCTTCTCTACCGGCGAGATGTTGTGTATCTCCTCTACAAATATCTCAGGAGGCTTAACTCCTGTTCCAATCGGCATATCATTGATAACTGTAAACGGAACAGTGACAATATGATACCTATCTATATAATCCCTGTTCTCGTACATCTCGATTATTTCTGATGTTATCAGCCCGGGTACTGCGATTGCGGCAGAGATTGCATTTAGAGCCTGCTGGGGACAGTACGGACAGGTCGGTGAAACAAATATCTGGATATGTCTCGGTGCTTTCAATTCATAAAGCCTCTTTAATGCCGTATCAGAAAGTATAGTGCCGTTGTTCGAGGCAACCATTATTGCCATTATCAAGGTGCGTCCCTCTTCTCCGAGCGGAGAGCCTACATATCTGATATTGTATCTATCGGGGTTTATCAGAATGGCAGGAAACCTCGTTATGTTTCTATTCCGCGTTGTTTCATCTGTAGATTTATAAAATTTAGCCTCGATTTTATCAGTGAGCGTGGAAATACCTTTTATAAGCTCTGTTGTAAATGCGCTGAACTGGTCATCTTTATCGTCTTTTATGAAGACTTCAAGAAAAACTTTTTCTATAAGATCCTTAAAAGTGTCCCTGAGAACCTTCTTTGTCTCCTCTGGGAGTATCTCGCCAAATTGTTTATCCATATAAACTCTCCGCTTTATTTAGGTATTCACAGGTAAGCACGGCTGACCTTCATCCAATATTATATCAAAACAAACTAATATGTATGGTAAAATTGGACAAGCAAATGACAACTTTCGGGAGAAGCAATGAAAATTGTGAATAAAGCCGGATTCATATACGATGATGTCTTCCTGAAACACGAGACCCCTCAATGGCATCCCGAAACAAAAGGAAGGCTGACAGCCATCTTGAATGCCCTGCAAAATTCAGAACTATGGGAAAAGCTCATTCACATAAAACCACGTAAGGCAGACTATGAAGACATTGCCCTCGCACATACAAATGCTTACATCGAAAAAATAAAAAGCTTCGGCGTAGGTTATCTCGACGGCGACACATATATGTCAAAAGACAGCCTCGAGGCAGCATTGTATGCAGCAGGTGCAGTAATCGAGGCTGTGGAAAGATGCCATGACGGTGAAATACAGCGGGCATTCTGTGCTGTCAGACCCCCAGGACATCATGCAGAGGCTGACAGGGCAATGGGATTCTGTATATTCAATAATGTTGCCGTTGGAGCAAGATATGCCCAGAAGATTGGATATGAAAAGGTTTTCATCATAGACTTTGATGTTCATCATGGAAACGGCACGCAGCATATATTTGAAGAGGATGACACAGTATTTTATTTCAGCACGCATCAGTATCCTCATTATCCCGGAACAGGAAGCGAGTCAGAAAGTGGAAAAGGGAAAGGCAAAGGATATACTTACAATGTTCCTATGAAATCCGGTTCAGGTGATAATGACCACTTCCATATTTATCACGACATACTCCCAGACCTTGTAAGGAGATTCGCACCGGATATAATCCTTGTTTCTGCCGGCTATGACATCCGCACAGAAGACCCGCTTGCAAGCATAAGGGTTTCTGACGAAGGGATAAGGGGAATTGTAAGTGCTATCCTTTCATGTGCTTCATCAAACTCTAAACTCCGACCGGCTCGACTGCGCCCTCGGCCTGAGCTCGGGCCGAATGGCTCGCCGAAGTCTCCAAACTCTCAACTTCCCGTCGTATTTGCCCTTGAAGGAGGTTATGATTTGGAGGCGCTTGCCGAATCTGTAAAGATAACTATTGAAGAGATGATGAAGTAAAAATCCATCACTCCAATACTCCATATTCGCTTAGCTTTTCGAGATACCCTTCCCTGCACCTATTCTCAATATCCATGAGCATCTCAAAAGGTTTTTGAAAATTATCCTTTCCCGATGTAAAAACACCGTGGCCGTAAACAATTGCGCCCTTCCCCTCTTTCATCGCGGAAGGAACCGTATGCATCAAGCCTGTAGGGCCTGTGCCTATCTCTCCGGAAACAACCGGAACTCCTGCAACATAACGCTTTTCTTTGCATGTCTTATGGCAGAGACTCTTGTCGCATCCTTCCTTGAGGCAATGCATCGACATTATCACAGAGAACTTTGGATGTCCATGTAAGATAGCATTATGGCCGGTTTTTAGATAAATATTCTTGTGTGCAGACAATTCTGACGATGCAGTTATTCCCACTGATGAGGAGCCATCAAGCGGAACTGCATCTATGCAGCATTCAAGTTCATCCATAGAGCTTCCTGTCTGGCTTATGTAAATTTTATTGTCAAAAACATACGATATGTTTCCAAAATATGAATCCACAAGGCGGTATTCCACAACAGCCCTTCCTGCCTCTGAAAGCATTTTAATTACATCATCCTCATTCTCAGAAGCTTTTGCAGTTAAAGGCTGAAGGCTGGGGGCTGAGGGCTGAGGGCTATGAATTATTTTATTGAAATTGCTTATATAAGTATTGTCGGGCGCTGTCCCTTCTGCATAACAATTTTCAAAATATATGAGGCTGTCGTAGAAATATTTGACGAATGTCGAAAAACATGTGGAACTGAATGAAACAAATGCCTGCTCAGGGGTTACTACGCCGTAAGTCACAATGCCCCAGTCCTTTACGATTACGGATTTCCTGTGCGAGAGCGCTTCAGCTATCGCATTAGGGGAAAAATCGCTTATTACAGGGATGTCATGAAAGAATGTCCTCGTCTCGCAGTCCATTGGAATGATCTTTTCTATACCGTCCCCTTCTTGACCGCTGACCACTGACCACTGACCGCTGACGAGCTCATTTAAAATGCTCCTGTACGGCTCAGATGGTTCTGAAAACAGGATGGTATTGATATTCATGAGTTCGAAGACTTTGCTCAATTGCAAAACATCGTTAGTAATTGGTTTGTTTGAAAATAACTCTGCGTCAAGTGCAAGAAATACCGCCTTGTCCTTATCCGCAAGTCCCTGCGATTGGAGTTTATTAAGGTATTTGCCTATCAGATGCTCCACTATATCCCCTTATGCGATAATAATTATCTCTTGCCCTTAAAAATTCATCCCTCTCGATTGAAAGTATTTTTATATTACTGCTCGATGAGCCTTCCTCTTTAAAAAACCTCTCTGGAAGATCATCCTGCGACTCATTAAAGCCATTCAGCTCATTCAAACGCCTTTCTAAGTTCCATATCTTTTCGCCTATCTTGAGCAATGACTGCACATCATAATTCTTTCCTGTCACCGCATTAATCGCCTTTGCATACTCCTCAAGGCTTGCGGCAAAAAACACAAATTTGCAGGCAGTGAGGGAATCTATCACTGCATTGAGGTCTTCTGCAATCTTTATTACTCTCGCCTTTCCTTCAAATGAAAACCTGTCGGTTGAAACAGGTTTTCTCAATATTTCGTGGCTTATGGGATATGCCCTCAGATGGCATCCTCCCCTGTTTGATGTCGCATACGCCAATGCCATGCCGTATGCGCCTCTCGGGTCGTATGCGGGAAGCTCAAGGCCTTTAACAGACATGCTCAATTCAGGATGACCCATTGACGATGCATATCTTAATGAACCTTCTGCAAGGGCGTCTCCTATGCCATCTTCTCTATTGCCGATACTTACAAGTAATTTGAGCATTTCTTCAGGAGATAATTTTCTTGAATTTATTTCCGCATAACAGGCAATTGTTGATGCAGCGGTTATTGTATCAATACCGTATTCATTGCATATCCTGTTTGCCTCAACAATGCTTTGCATATCGCCGCATCCGTTAAGCGCTCCGAAATGCGATACTGTCTCGAACTCTGGAATGACTTCACCTCCAGAGCCTATTTTCTTGCAAAGAATCGGACATCCTGCGCATCCGGCCTTTTTTGCCTTATAATGCGTCTTCATGTTATAGCCTGAATAATTAGATGCGTTTTGGAACAATGTGCTTCTGAAATTATCCGTCGGCTCCATCCTCCTTGCATGAATCAAGTCCACAAGGGCTGCAGTTCCGAATTCCGAAAGACCGAGTTCGCCAAATACCGCCTGTGACGCCCTTAAAAGCCTCATTATCTCCTCACGGGCATGCTTGAGACCTTCAGCATCAGCAACAGATACTTTTCCGTCGCCCTTCACTTTTATAGCCTTCAGTCTCTTTGCACCCATCACTGCGCCGAGACCGCCCCTTCCTGCGCAGTAATGGCCGTCAAAAACAATGGATGCAAATCTGACCTGTTTTTCGCCTGCTCTGCCTATTGCAGCATATGAGCCTTCCTTATCGAAAATGCCTTTTATCTCTGATGTATTTTTACCAACTAAACTATGCGCCTCCTCAAGAGTAATGCGATTGTTTTCGATGGTCAAAGTTACCCATCTGTCCGAGATGCCTGTTATCTTGATAAAATCATATCCAGCCTTTTTCAGTTCTGTGCCGAATCTTCCGCCAACAGAGCAGTCAAATACCGTTCCTGTCAATGGAGAGCGGGATATTACAGACATTCTTCCTGATGTCGGCGCAGCAGTGCCTACGATCGGGCCGGTGGCAAAGATTAGAGGCATTTCAGGGGAGTCATAATTATTGGTAATTTTATCGGCAATCATCGCCACGCCCATGCCCCTGCCGCCGAGGTATTCATTACATAATTCCTCAGGGGTCTTATAAATTAGGATTTCTTTTATGGTCAGATTGATATTGATGCTTTTTCCTGTATATCCGAACATGGTAATATATTGTAACATTTTGGATATGACCCATAGACCATTGAAAATATTCTTCTCAGGCATAGGCGGGAGCGGTGTTTCTGCAATTGCAGGCTTCATGGCTGATAAAGGCCATACTATTGTCGGCTCCGACAGGGCATTTGATAAAAATCCAAATCATCCTGTCTATGGATTATTAAAATCAAAGGGCGTCAACATTGTATCACAAGATGGTAATGGAATTGACAGTTCTTTTGACTTCGCTGTCTTCAGCACTGCAGTTGAACATGACCAACCGGAGTTTTTAAAGGCAAAGTCTCTTGGGATACCCGTAAAAATGAGGCCTGAATACCTTGCTGAAATAGTTCTGGACTTTAAGACAATCGCCGTTGCAGGCACAAGCGGCAAATCAACAACATCGGGGATACTCGCATTCCTGATGCAGAGACTCGGATTAAAGCCGAATTTTATCGGCGGAGGCAGGGTCAAGCAGTTTAAGACAAAATCGAATCCCGGAAATTCTATCGCAGGCAATTCAAATCTTCTCGTCATCGAGGCATGCGAGTCTGACGGGACAATCGTAAATTACAAACCGGAACATTCAATAATCTTAAACCTCGACTTGGACCATCACTCAATGGAAAAAACTGCCGGAATGTTCGAAATACTCGTAAAAAATACATCGGGCAAGATTATCGCAAATGGTGATGACAGCAATCTCATGGGAATTAACATTGAAAACTTTATCACCTTTTCCATAGACAATCCATCAAAATACAGGGCTGACAATATTGTCTATAAGCCGTTCGGAACAGATTTTTCAATAAACAATGCTAAGTTCAGCCTCTCCGTTCCCGGAAAATATAATCTCTACAACACCCTTTCATGCATAGCTATGCTGTCAGAGATGGGAATACCTTTAAAAGATATTGCAAATGTATTGCCTGAATTCAATGGAATCGAAAGACGGTTCGACATTCATTTGAATAACGGGAAAAATCTTGTGATAGACGACTATGCGCACAATCCACACAAAATCTCGTCTCTTATGCAGACAGTGAGCAAAATCAAGGAAAGGGTCTGCTGCATATTCCAACCCCATGGGTTTGCTCCGACAAGAATGATGAAGAATGAATACATCCATGTCTTTGCAGAAAATCTCCGTGACTCTGACCACCTAATACTGTTACCAATATTCTATGCAGGCGGCACTGTCAGCAATGACATATCAAGCCGAGACCTTGCAGACGGCGTTAGATCTAAAGGCAAATCTGTTGAAGTTATAGATAGTAGAGAAGTAGTTTTAAATAGTCTGAATGGGAGGAATAACTACGTAATTTTCGGCGCAAGGGATGAGACGCTCGCTGATTTTGCAAAAGAGATAGCAAAATTAATTAGCACGCATTGATACATTCGGCCTTCCGCCTTTTACAGTCCAAACAATAATCAATCCCACAAGAAAGAATAATGCCACTGACAATACCGCCGGCCTCTGACTTCCGAATGTTATAGATAAATAGCCGAATACAAGAGGTCCCAAAATGGCTGATGATTTGCCCACAAGGGAATAAACTCCAAAATATTCCGACTCCTGACCCTTGGGAATAAACTGCATATAAAATGCCCTTGAAGCTGCCTGCACCGTTCCAAGACCTAATCCAGCTATGGATGCAATGACAAAGAAATGGCTTTTATTTTGAACAAAAAATGTTGCAATGGACACAACAATCCACATACTTAAAGATAAAATGACAACTTTCTTTGGCCCCCAGTAATCTATTGGTTTAGCCATTAGGAAAGCTCCAATAAGCGCAGCGGCCTGAACAATAAGATACATGCCTATCAATTCTTCCGGTTTAAATTTGAGGGTCATCGCAGCGAATATGCTTGAAAATACTATGACAGTATTAACACCGTCCTCGTATATAAAATATGCCAATAAAAACTTCCTCTGCTCTTTGTTTGACCATATTTTTTTCAATCTCTCCCATGTCTGATTAAAACCATTAACAGCAGCCTGTGACATTTTTATCTTTTCGGGATTATCCTGTGGCAGAAATAAAAATGCAGGCAGGGAAAATATTCCGAAAAACAAAGCAATCATAGGCCATGTCATGGTTATGAACCCCTTTTTTATCAGAAGCAAAGCCAGTATTAAAGAAACTATCGAGCCAGCGTAGCCTATCCCGTAACCCCATGCAGAAACCCTTCCCTGATGGGTTGTTTTTGTAATCCCAGGCAAAAAAGAATTGTAAAATACAAGACCGCCCTCCATTCCGATATTGGCAAGGACAATAAGCAAAAATCCCTCGATAATCATTCCTTTTTGAAGAAAATAAAAAGAGACTACAGACGAGATGCAGAGAAAGGTATAAAAGATGAGCAGTCTCTTTCTTATCCTTGCATAATCTGCTATCCCGCCGAGAAAAGGTGAACTAACAGCCACAATTGCCATGCTAAATGCAATCGCCCTTCCCCACCAGCGGTCGCCAAGCCCTGATTCATTACCAACTATTTCATTGACATAATAGACAGGAAAGATTACTGCAGCGATGACAGCAGAATAGCTCGAATTGGCAAAATCAAAAAGACACCATGAAAGGATTTTTTTATTCATCCACTAATTTTTCCAAAGCCTCTTTTGCGGCATTCATCTGCGCATCCTTCTTGCTTTTTCCGATACCGCTTCCGCATAACTGTCCGTTTATGTAAACATCGACAGTAAAAACCTTCTTGTGTTCTTCGCCTTCCTGTTTGACAATTCTGTATTCAGGAAGAATGCCGAACATGCTCTGGCTTTTTTCCTGCAATTCGCTCTTGAAGTCATGCCCTTCTTTTTTAGAGATTATGCTGTCAATCTTATCGCTGAAAAGCCTCAGTATCACAGACTTTGCAGTCTCATAATTACTGTCTAAGAATATGGCTCCGAATAAAGCTTCTACAGCATCGGATAGAATCGATTTCTTTTGTCTTCCGCCTGTAGATTCCTCGCCTCTGCCGAGCCTCAGACATTTTCCGAGCGAGAGCCTTGATGCTGTATCAAAAAGTACGGACTCCTTCACAAGGTACGATTTCATCTTTGACATATCTGCTTCTGTAAGAGGAGTTTCGTTAATAAAAAGGGCTTCGGCTATTACAAGACCTAAAACCGAATCTCCAAGGAATTCCAGTCTTTCATTGTAGTTTAAGGACTCATCAGGTTTTTCGTGGTGGTATGACTTGTGTGTAAGCGCATCTATCAGTAACTTTGAATTCTTAAACTGATAGCCTAACGAGGTCTCAAGCTCCTTGGTATTTTTTGAAAAGGAGACAGGCATTTGTTCCACCAAAACCGAATGAATTGGACATTGCATACTCGACATCCATTTGCTTTGCCTTGTTTGGGGCATAGTCGAGGTCGCATTCGGGGTCAGGTTTTTCGAGATTTATTGTAGGAGGCGCCATGCTGCTGCAGATGCTGAGTATTGAAAAAACAGCCTCCACTCCTCCGGCAGCGCCAAGGAGGTGGCCTGTCATGGATTTTGTAGAGCTTACGCAGAGTTTATATGCATGCTCGCCGAATACTGTCTTGATTGCAGCGGTCTCAAGCTCGTCTCCGTATTTCGTAGATGTGCCGTGGGCATTTATATAATTGACCTTCTGCGGCTCAATCCCGGCATCCTTTAAGGATGCCTTCATGCACCTCGCAGCTCCCTCGCCTTCAGGCGCAGGTGTTGTAATATGGTAGGCGTCGCTGGACATGCCGTAGCCTATAATCTCTGCATATATCTTAGCCCCTCTTTTAAGCGCGCTGTCAAGGCTTTCGAGTATTATCACCCCTGAGCCTTCGCCCATGACAAAGCCGTCCCTTTCAGCATCAAAAGGCCTGCTCGCCTTTTCCGGCTCGTCATTGCGTGTGGAGAGCGCCTTCATAACGGCAAAACCGCCGACTCCGAGGGGTGTTATGACAGACTCTGTTCCGCCTGCAATCATTGCATCAGCGTCTCCGCGCTGAATTATCTTAAAGGAATCGCCGATGGAATGGCTTCCTGTAGCGCATGCAGTAACAGCAGCGGAATTAGGCCCCTTTGCACCAAATTTTATGGAGACATTCCCTGATGCAAGGTTGATTATGAGCATGGGGATAAAGAAGGGAGATATCCTCCTGTATCCTTTTTCAAGATATATCTTGTGATAATGCTCGATTGCAGGCAGTCCTCCCATGCCTGCTCCGATAATCACTCCAACACTCTCGGCATTTTCATCGGTAATCTTAAGTCCGGAATCTTCCACAGCCATCGTGGCAGCAGCCATTGCAAAATGGATAAACCTGTCCATCTTCTTTATCTCTTTTGCCTCGATGTATGGAGCAGGGTCGAAATCCTTGACTTCTCCGGCAATGCGCACCGGAAACTGAGAGGTATCAAACTGCGTGATATTCCCTATTCCTGACTTGCCCGCGAGAGCAGCCTTCCATGACGCCTCTACGCCGATGCCGAGGGGGGTAACAAGTCCCAATCCTGTAACGACTACTCTTCTTTTTTCTATCATCCTACTTTATTTTTGATGTAATCTATTGCGTCTTTGACCTTTCCAATCTTTTCTGCATCCTCATCCGGTATCTCGATATTGAATGCCTCTTCGAATGCCATTACCAGCTCGACTGTATCCAGAGAATCTGCGCCAAGGTCTTCCACAAATGACGCATCGGGTGTTACCTCTGACTGGTCAACTCCGAGCTGCTTTGCTATAATCTCCTTCACTTTTTCATCTACCATTACTTACCTCCATCATAAAATTTTAGCTGACAGCTATCAGCTATGAGCTATTTACACCTAAATTGAGCGATTCTTTTGTTATAACTGGAGGGCATATATGCCCTCCATAAAATCGCTCAACTTGGGGTTACATATACATTCCGCCGTTTACATGTATCACCTGCCCGGTTATGTAACCAGATTCAGGTGATGCGAAGAATGCTACTGCATTGGCGACATCTTCCACAGCGCCGAATTTATTCATGGGAATAGCCTTAAACATCTCCTGCCTTACATTTTCTGGAAGTGCATCGGTCATGGCTGTTGTAATAAAGCCAGGTGCAACTGCATTAACAGTAATGCCCCTGCTCGCATATTCCTTTGCTATGGTCTTTGTAAGACCGACTATTCCTGCCTTTGAGGCGCTGTAGTTAGCCTGCCCGGGATTGCCCATGAATGCCACCACAGAAGCAATATTGATAATCCTTCCGTAGCGCTGTTTGGACATGACCTTAACAGCTTCTTTTGAGCAGAGGAATGTACCCTTTAAATTGATATTCATCACTGCGTCCCAGTCTTCCTCTTTCATTCTCAACAAAAGGCCGTCCCTTGTAATCCCTGCGTTATTGACAAGTATCTCAACTTTCTCAAATTCTTTAACGGCATTCTCAAAGATGCTGCTCACATCAGATGAATTCGAGACATCGGCCTTTAATGCCATGCTTTTTACGCCCAGATTCTCAAGTTCCGCCGCCGCCTCCTTTGCTATATCAAAATTAACATCCACAACCACAATATTAACTCCTGACCTCGCGAGCGACTCTGCTATGGCCTTGCCTATACCGCGGCCTCCGCCTGTTATTATTGCTGCATGTCCTTTCATACCTCTTTTACCCCCGGATAAAAAAGTCGGCTATCATTGTAGCAGAGAATTGTATCCATTTTCCAGTCATTTTTACTCCATTCACTTTCGTTGACACTTATTCCTTTTCCTGTTATATTTTTTATTATGACAAAGCTCAGGAAAGCAAATGATATGAAAGATGTCCTTGCCATTGTACTCGCAGGCGGCAAGGGAGAACGCCTGCACCCTCTTACCATTCACAGGGCAAAACCTGCTGTCCCGTTCGGGGGTAAATACAGGATTATAGACTTCACCCTCAGCAACTGCATCAACTCTAATATAAGAAATATAGCGGTAATTACACAATACAAATCACTCTCCCTTGACAGACATCTTGCACTGGGGTGGCAAAACCTCTTCAATCCTGAACTGGATGAGTTTATCACTTCCATTCCGCCTCAGCAGAGGGTAAGTGAAAGCTGGTATACAGGTACGGCAGATGCAGTATACCAGAACATCTATTTCGTAGAAAAAGAGGCTCCTCCTTATCTACTCATTTTATCTGGAGACCACATATATAAGATGGACTACTCCGAGATGCTCGCCTTCCACATAGAAAAGGGCGCTATGGGGACAGTTGCGGCAATAGAGGTAGACAAAAAGACAGCGTCATCATTCGGAATTATGGAAGTCGATGAAGACTGGAGAATTGCCGGCTTTGAGGAAAAGCCAAAAAAGCCGAAGACAATACCCGGCAATCCTGAGCAGTGCCTTGCTTCTATGGGCATATATATTTTTAATACAGATGCCATAATCGAAGAGCTTAAATTGGATGCAGTGAGGGAAACTGCCCATGATTTCGGCAAAAACATAATACCCGATATGCTTAAATCCAAAAAACTATTCGCATACAACTTCAGAGACGAAAACAAAAAAGAGGCAAAATACTGGAGGGATGTGGGAACCATAGATGCATACTGGGAAGCAAATATGGACCTTGTTTCTGTCGATCCATTATTAAACCTCTACGATAAAGCCTGGCCCATAAGGACATATCAATGCCAGAACCCGCCTGCCAAATTCGTATTTGCACAGGAACAAAAAGGTGGAAGGCTTGGAATAGCGCTGGATTCCATTGTCTGCGATGGATGTATAATAAGTGGAGGAAGGGTGCAAAACTCCATCCTGTCTCCAAATGTAAGAATAAACAGTTGGACATCCGTCAAAGAATCCATTCTCATGGAAAATGTGGAGATAGGAAGGTATTCGAAAATAAAAAGGGCAATCATAGATAAGGATGTATACATACCTCCGGAGACAGTAATCGGATACAATATCGGTGAAGACAGAAAGAAGTTTCCCGTAAGCCCGAACGGTATAGTGGTTATTCCAAAAGGGACAGATTTCAGAAAGCTGTAAATTAATAGCGCATTTTAGCACATATGCGTGATAATCACATTAATTTTGGGCAACTTGGTTGAAAACAATATGCACACTTGGTACAAGCAGGAGGAGCGAGGAGGATTTCATAGAGATCCTCCTGTTTTATGACATAAAGACAGTCGTCGATGTCAGACGTTTTCCGACAAGCAAGATACAGACATTTACAAAAGATTATCTCGAAGACCTTTTAAATAAAGAGGGGATAGCTTACATCTTTTTAGGTGTTGAACTCGGTGGATTCAGAAAAGGCGGATACGAAGCCTATTCTACTACCGAAGAATTCAGGAAGGGGATTGATAAACTCGAAAATGCTGTTCATAATAACGCAGTAATAATATGCGCTGAGAAATTTCCTTGGAAGTGCCACAGGAGATGGATGGCACGGGAACTCCATAGAAGGGGATGGGTCGTGGAACATATTATAGATAAAGGAAAGGTTTGGGTGCCGAAATAAGGCGATAGGCAATGGGCTATAGGTGATAAGGATATGAAATTTAAAAGACTTGTGGAATATTTTGAAAGGCTTGAGGAGACGACAAAGCGTCTGGAGATGTTCGATATCCTTGCCAAACTCTTTAAAGAGGCGTCGGGAGAGGACATAGACAAGATAATATACCTGAGTCAGGGGCAGCTTTTGCCGCCGTTTCACGGGCTCGAAATAGGCATATCAGAAAAGCTCCTCATACGGGCAATATCGGACGCAACAGAGACGCCTACCAAAAAAGTGGAGCAGACCTTCAGGCATACAGGCGACATGGGAAGGACGGCGGAAGAACTGAATAAGAGAGAGGGCTATGACCTTACAGTAAAACAGGTTTATGAAGAACTCACGGACATAGCACAGACAGGCGGACATGGAAGCGTAGAGAAGAAGATAAGCCTGCTCTCAAATCTCTTTAAAGGCGTTTCTCCCAAAGATGCAAAATACATTGCGAGATTCGTGATAGGAAGGTTGCGGCTCGGGATAGGAGACCCGACGGTGCTGGAAGCCCTTGCATTAAGCATTGGTAATCGGGAACTGAGGTCTGAGCTTGAGAGGGCATACAATCTATGCTCTGATTTGGGTCTTGTTGCAAAGAGGCTCATCAAAAAAGGCATAGAAGGCGTAAGAAAATTCAAAGTTCAGGTAGGCTATCCAATAAGGATGGCCTTGTGCGAAAGGCTTTCATCATCTGAAGATATTATCCAGAAAATCGGCGAGGCGGCAATTGAAGCGAAATATGACGGATTCAGGGTTCAGTGCCACAAGGACGATGATAAGGTAGAGTTGTTTTCGAGAAACCTCGAAAGGACAACACACATGTTCCCCGAGATCACGATGGGAATGAAAAAATACATCAATGCAAAAAAGGCAATTATCGAGGGAGAGGCTCTGGCCTATAATGAAGGCACAGGGGAATTGTTCCCATTTCAGGTAACAATCCAGAGAAAGAGAAAACACGGCATAGAGGAATTCTCAAAGGAGCTCCCATTAAAATTCTTTGTTTTCGATTTGCTCTATCTGGACGGCGTTGATTATACGGAAAAGCCTTTTTTAGAAAGAAGAAAAAAACTTGAGGCCATAATCAAAAAGAACGACATCATCGAGCCTTCAGAGATGTTTGTAACAGATAATCCATCAAAGATATTCAAATACTTTGAAAGCGCCGTTGAGCGCGGACTTGAAGGGGTTGTTGCCAAAAGGCTTGATGCGCCTTATTCCGCAGGCGCAAGGAATTTCAACTGGATTAAGCTCAAAAGGAGTTATAAAGGAGAGATTGCAGATACCATTGATGTCTGCATCGTAGGATATTTCAGGGGAAAAGGCGCAAGGGCAAAATTCGGCGTAGGCGCGCTTTTAGGAGCGGTTTATGAACCGGAGACAGATACATTTAAGACCGTAAGCAAGATAGGCTCCGGGTTCAAAGAGGACGAGTTCATTGAGCTTAAAAAGATGCTCGATGAAATTTCGATAAAGCACAAACACCCGAGGGTTGATTCTGTAATAGATGCGGATGTCTGGGTTGAGCCAAAATATGTGATCACTGTTATGGCTGACGAGATTACCCGATCTCCTGCCCATACTGCAGGAAGGGATAAAGACGATATAGGCTATGCCCTAAGGTTTCCGAGGTCGACAGGCTTTATCAGATTCGACAAAAGACCTGAAGACACAAATACAGTAAAAGAGATTATCGAGATGTTCGAACAGCAGAAACAGGTAAGCGTAGGCTAAGGCAAACGATTAAGTTAAAATTCCACAAGCATGTTATCAATTAACCGTGTATCGCCAATTTTTACGGCTATTGCAAGAAGATTCTGCTTCTTAAATTCATCCAACTCATTCAACATTTCTGTGTCATAAATACCTGCATACCGTATCTCGGAAATGAGCGTCTCTGCCTTTAACACATCATTCATGTGACTTTTTACGTCAATGGGCTTTGATGTCCCTAATCTTATCACCTGTGAAGCAGAAAGGAGCGTCTTATAAATAACCGCTGCCGCCCTCCTCTCTTCCTCTCTCAGATAGGTATTTCTTGAGCTCATCGCAAGACCATCATTTTCCCTGACAGTAGGGCAAATAATCATTTCAGCATCCATATTTAAATCTTCCATCATCCTCTTAATAATGACCGTCTGCTGGAAATCTTTCTGTCCGAAATATGCCCTTGTAGGAATTACAATATTAAAAAGCTTACAAACAACGGTGGCAACGCCTGTGAAATGCCCGGGCCTGAAGGCTCCGCACAACTTATCGGATAAATCCTTTACTGTGATATATGTTGAAAAGCCTTCGGGATACATTGATTTGACATCAGGAATAAATAAGACATCAACACCCTCTTTCCTCAGCTTTTCCATATCCCATTCCATATCCCTCGGATATTTATCGAAATCTTCCTCATGTCCGAACTGCGCGGGATTTACAAATATGCTAACAACCACAATATCATTTTCGCTCTTTGCTCTCTTAACAAGACTTAGATGCCCTTCGTGCAGGGCTCCCATTGTAGGGACAAAACCTATTGTCCTGCCATTGTGTAAATGCCTTTTTGAGGTCTCCTTCATTATTCTCGGTATTCTTATGGTTTCCATGACAATTAATTTATATGAAGAATCGTCATTGATTCAAGTTAATAATAGACCCCGAAAAAAAGAGATAGAAACTCGTCATTTCTCACAATCCCCCTCCCGTCAAGGGAGGGGAAACTTCAAGAAATTTCTATCTCTTTTTTAGGGCAAAGACTGCCCTTTTTTATATCCGCAATAATTCCCTTCAATTATTATTGACAATCATTTCGTTAAGGTGTATAACAAAATTAGAAACACAACAAAGGAGGGTAAATCTATGGCCTATTATGTAATTTTGAGCAAGTTGACGGATGACGGAAGAAAGACCATCAAAGAGAAACCCGGAAGGATGTTCGAGGTCAACAAGGAACTGGAAGCAATGGGGGTAAAGGTAAAGGAACAGTTTGCAGTTTTAGGTCCCTATGATTTTGTGAATATCGTAGAGGCTCCGGATAATGAAACAGTTATGAAGATGTCTGTAGAATTAGGGGCAAGAGGGTCGGTAGAACTCCTCACATTGCCTGCAATTCCAGCAGAAGAGTTTGTGAAGAAGATTAAGTAAATACACCTCAAAGGCAAGGGGATTGGCAAAGCCAATCCCCTTGCCTTTATTATTTTCAAGTGGAATTTTTGTATTTTTCTATGTTAATTATAATCCATGCCTGTTAAACCCGATGTTGTTTTAGACCTGAAGGGACTTCACTGTCCATGCCTGTGCACTTCACTAAAAACCCAAGTTTATGATAATGTGAATAATTGACGAGTAAAATCAGGAGGAATTTTATGGCAAAGAAGATTGTATTGGCATATTCGGGAGGTCTCGATACATCCATCGTCATAAAGTGGCTCATAGAGACATATAACGCAGAAGTGATAGCATTCTGTGCAAACCTCGGTCAAGGAGAGGATTTGAGTGCCATAAAAGAAAAGGCCATTAAGACAGGCGCTTCAAAGGCATATGTGGAGGATTTAAGAAATGAATTTGTAAAGGACTATATATTCCCTATGCTTAGGGCGAATGCCGTCTATGAAGGCGCTTACATGTTAGGTACATCGATAGCAAGACCGCTGATAGCAAAGAAACAGATCGATATAGCGATAAAAGAGAATGCCGATGCAGTTGCACATGGAGCAACAGGCAAGGGAAACGACCAGGTAAGATTTGAACTAACATATTATGCTCTTAAACCTGATATAAAGGTCATATCGCCGTGGCGCGAATGGTCTTTTGACTCAAGACAATCGCTAATAGATTATGCTGAAAAGCACGGCATTCCTGTTCCGGCCACAAAGGAAAAACCCTACAGCACCGACAGAAATATCTTTCACATAAGCTATGAGGGAGGAGTGCTTGAGGACCCTTGGGCAGAGCCTCCATTTGATATGTACACCATGATAGTGTCTCCTGAAAAGGCACAGGATAAGCATATATATGTCGATATACACTACGAAAAAGGGAATCCTGCCGGCTTAAATGAAGAATTTTTGTCGCCTGTCGACCTTTTTGAAAAGCTGAATAAGATTGCAGGAGAAAACGGTATAGGCAGGATAGATATTGTGGAAAACAGATATGTGGGGATTAAATCAAGAGGCGTTTATGAGACTCCTGCAGGCACAGTCCTGCACATAGCCCATAGGGCGCTGGAGTCTATAACTCTTGATAGAGAGGTCTTACATCTCAGGGATTCCCTTATCCCTAAGTATGCAGAGCTCATATATTACGGCTATTGGTTCTCTCCGGAAAGGGAGATGCTGCAGACAACCATGGATTCCATACAGAAAGATGTAATAGGCACTGTAAGACTGAAACTCTATAAAGGAAACTGCATTGTTGTGGGAAGAAAATCTCCGAAATCCCTCTATCATCCGGAACTCGCAACATTCGAGGCAGAAAAGATATACAACCAGAAGGACGCAGAAGGTTTCATTAAACTCAATGCGCTTCGCCTGAAGGTCAACAGCCTTTTCAGGGGACAAAATACGTAAAAGGGGAGGCTGTGGCTGGATTGAGACAAAATTCACGAGTCTGCTTCAACGAGGGGTAGCCTGAAAGCTGCCCCGACATCAGAATTTTGTTTAAACACTTATCTAAATGAAAGACATTTACACCTGCAGAAAGGTAGTTTAATCTTGTCGAAAGACAGTTACAGCCTCTCAATGATAGGTATAGCAGATGAAAAAACAGCATAATGCCGACGACCTGAAATACTGGCTCGCCCTCTCCTTTATAAAGGACACGGGACCAATAACCGTAAAGCGTCTTCTTTCAACATTCCACTCTCCGCAAAGAATACTTAAAGCAAGCCTCAATGAGCTTAGAGATGTTGAAGATATAAGCGAATTGCGGGCAAGGAGGATTCACGAATTCGATTCATGGAACATGGTCGAAGAAGAGATGGAGAAGATAAAAGATCACGATATCAGAATAATCACATATGCAGACAGCGAATATCCTGAAAACCTGAGACATATCGACGACTCGCCGATAATCCTCTATGCAAAAGGGAACTTCATAAAAGAAGACAAATACGCTGTTGCTATGGTCGGCTCAAGAAATATGACCGAATATGGGAAAAAGATCACGGAAATAATAACATCCGAACTTGCCTCATTCAGGATCTCAGTAGTAAGCGGAATGGCAAGGGGAATAGATACGGTTTCGCACAAAGGCGCTCTAAATGCAGACGGAAGAAGCATCGCCGTGCTGGGCTGCGGTCTTGACAATCCATACCCTCCGGAAAACAAGGAGCTCTTTGAATCGCTATCAAATAACGGCTGTGTAATCAGTGAATTTCCTCTCGGGACGCCGCCGAACAAAGAGAACTTTCCAAAAAGAAACAGATTGATAAGCGGCCTCTCCCTCGGAGTTGTCGTAGTAGAAGCCACTATAAACAGCGGCTCATTAATAACAGCCAATTGTGCGCTTCAACAGAACAGGGAAGTATTCGCAATTCCCGGCAATGTAACATCAAGAAATTCGGAGGGGACAAATGCCCTTATTAAAAAAGGAGCAAAATTAGTCCAGAAGGTTGAAGACATACTCGAAGAAATAGCTCCTCACTTAAAGGGACTTTTATGTTCTTCGAAGAATATTTCAGGAGAAATCTTTTCAAAAAATCCAAACGGACTTGAAATTACCGATGAAGAAAAGGCAATATGTAATATTTTGAGCAGCGAACCAAAACATATAGACGCAATATCGAGGGAGACTAAAATACGGACCTCAAGGCTCTTGGGCATGCTACTCGGCCTCGAGATTAAAGACGTTGTAAAACAGGCTGAAGGCAAGAGATTTTATATTTTATAGGGAGGAGAAGTTGGCAAGAAGGTTTATAGATGTCCTGCGCATACTCGCAAGGGAACTTATAGAAAAAGGTTATGATGCGGATGATGCCTTAAAAAAGATCAGCGTATTTGACATAGATTTTCTGACAGTAAAAGAAGAGCTGTTGACGCTTGAGTTATCCCAATATATAGACGATTCAGAACTTGACACTATAAAGGCGCTTCTGTCATATATTCTGATGAAGGAAACAGAGATTGAAACCGAAGAGATATACGCCTTTATATTCGGTAGAGGTCGCCAGATAACATGGAACTAACGGAGGAAATGCACATTGAAGTCTCTCGTTATTGTTGAATCACCGGCAAAGGCAAAGACCATTAATAAAATCCTCGGCAAGGATTTCGGGGTAAAGGCATCCATAGGCCATGTCAAAGACCTTCCTAAGAAAGAACTCGGAGTGGATGTCGATAATAATTTCAAACCTCGCTATGAAATCATTCACGGCAAAGAAAAGGTAATAAAAGAACTGAAAGGCGAGGCAAAAAAGGCAGAAAAGATATACATCGCAACAGACCCTGACAGGGAGGGAGAAGCCATAGCCTATCACATAGCAGAAGAGATTAAGCCTCCCAAAAACTCAAAAAAGGTATACCGCGTAACATTCCACGAAATAACCGAGCGCGCAGTAAAAGAAGCGATACAAAACCCTGGAGAAATAGATATCAATAAGGTTGAGGCCCAGCAGGCGCGCAGGATCCTCGACAGGCTTGTGGGATACAACCTCAGCCCCTTTCTCTGGAAAAAGGTAAGAAGGGGATTAAGCGCCGGAAGGGTCCAGTCCGTTACGGTAAAACTTATAGTTGACAGGGAGCGTGAAATCGAGTCATTTAACAAAGAGGAATACTGGACAATAGAGGCGCTCTTCCAACCAAAGGTTGAACCATTCCACAGTGAATCGCATACCACAAAAGATCGTTCAAATAGTTCAAGTAGTTCAACGAGCGCCCTGTCGCAGTTTTCGGCAAGGCTTTATAAATACAACGACTCGCTTGTGATTAACCGCGATGCAGAGGAAGGAAAGCGATTCCTTATCACCAATGCAGAGAGCGCTCAACAGATTACAGACGAGATTAAGGACAAAGAGTTCTATCTATCAAAAATAGACCAGAAGCTCAGGAAAAGGTCTCCCTCCCCTCCCTTTATTACAAGCACCTTGCAGCAGGAGGCTGCAAGGAGGCTTAGATTCCCTGCAAAAAAGACCATGATGATAGCTCAGCAACTTTATGAAGGTATAGAGTTAGGAGAAGAAGGCTCGGTAGGTTTAATTACATACATGAGGACAGACTCTTTCCGCATAGCGCCGGAAGCGCAGAAATGGGCAAGAGACCTCGTAGAGGAACGGTTCGGAAAGGATTATCTCCCCGAAAAACCGCCGCACTACAAAAGCAAGGGCAGTGCTCAAGAAGCGCACGAGGCAGTAAGACCTACATACCCAGACAAAAAACCGGAAATGGTAAAGTCATTTCTGTCAAAAGACCAGTATAACCTTTATACCCTCGTATGGAACAGGTTCATAGCAAGCCAGATGGCGCCCGCGCAACTGGAACAGACAACATACATCATTGGATTAAAGGATTCGGGAATAGAGGCAACGGGTACAGAACTCAGGGCATCAGGCACGGTAATAAGATTTCCGGGATTCATGGCATTGTATACGGAGAGCAAGGATGAGTTGGAACAAGAGGAAGGCGGGCTTCTTCCATCCATAAAGGAGAAAGATACCCTTCAGCTGCAGGAAATAAAGCCCCTGCAGCATTTCACGCAGCCTCCGCCGAGATATACAGAGGCTACCCTCGTCAAAACGCTTGAGGAAAAGGGAATTGGAAGACCAAGCACCTATGCTTCAATCCTGTCAACGGTACAGGAAAGAAAATATGCCGAAAAAAATGAAGACAGGCGCTTTATGCCGACAGAACTCGGTATTGTAGTGAATGACCTACTGGTGGATAAATTCCCTGAACTTATAGATTATAGGTTCACGGCAAAGATGGAAGAGGAACTGGATGAGATAGAAAATGCCAAGATGAAATGGGTTGATGTCATCAATGATTTTTATGAACCCTTCAGTAAAGACCTAAAGGCAGCATCTAAGGATCAAAACAAGGTCAAACCGCAGGACATTCCGACAGAAGAGATATGCGAGAAATGCGGCTCGCTGATGGCCATAAAGTGGGGAAGGCACGGCAGATTCCTCGCATGCACAGCTTATCCAAACTGCAAAAACACAAAGCCATTAGAGAGTCAAGAGTCAAGAGTCAAGAGTCAAGAGTCAGAAGAAATCTGCGAAAAGTGCGGTTCTGCGATGGTCATAAAAAACGGGAAATTCGGCAAATTCTTAGCGTGCTCAAAATATCCCGAATGTAAAAATACAAAGCCCATCTCGACAGGCATTAAGTGTCCTCTGGATGGCGGCGATATTGTCGAAAGAAGGTCAAAAAGAGGCAAGTCCTTCTGGAGCTGCAGCAAATATCCGGAATGCAAATTTGCAATGTGGTCTAAACCTGTGCCAAAACAGTGCCCCAAGTGTAATGCATCCTTTCTTGTCGAGAGATGGAACAAGACTGGTGAGGTCTTCCACATTTGTTTAAATAAAAGCTGCGATTATAAAGAAGAGGCAAAGAAAGAAGAAACAGCAAGCAGCGAAGCTTAATCGATGAAAAAACCCTTTCGCATCGGCATCGGCGGGGCTCACAGCGGAGCCGGCAAAACAACCTTAGCGGTTGCAATCTTAAAATATCTTACTAAAGGGGTCAAGGGGCCAAGGGGTCAAGGGGCCAAAAATTTAATAGCAGAGAAGGTTATTCCCTTGAATCCTCGAACCCCCGAATCCTTGGCCACTGGGAGCAAGTGGGGCGCCATCAAATACACAAAAACCGCTTTCTATGCCTCTATCATCGATGACCATACAATACTCCGTCAGGAGAATAAAGACACAAGAAGGCTTATAGATGCAGGTGCAGAAGAGGTGCTATGGGTTCAGTCTCCTCAAAACGAACTCCATGAAGTCCTTCCGATAGCCGTCAACAGGCTCTCACATCTCGACGGCATAATCATCGAAGGCAACAGCGCAATTGAGTTTTTAAAGCCGGACATTGTAGTATTTATAGCTGGTGTTTCTAAGGGAAAGATTAAGCCCTCTGCCCATAAGATACAGAAACAGGCTGACATTATTATCAAAGAAGAGTCGCCGAAATACTCATCGCAGAATATAAAGGAATTGATAAACTGCATAGAAATGATCACAAAGAAAAAAGAGATCAAAAATATCTTAAAAGAACGATCGACGAATGGCATTACATGCAGCGATGCAAAGAAAATCGCCGAAGAGATTGGAATTCCTTACAAGGAAGTAGGGAAGACTGCCAACGAACTTAGGATAAAAATTAAAGACTGCGAGCTTGGTTGTTTCTGATGGGAACAATACTTTTTGAATTAGCCCTTACTTTCTACTTTGCCGCAACAATCATCGGCATTGTTGAGATATTTAGAAAGGGTAAAGAATTATCAAAAAAAGTCATACTTTCAATCTCAAGCATCGGATTCTTAATCCACACATTAAGTATTATTTATAGATACATTGACGCAGGACGTCTGCCGATAGTCGGCATGCATGAAGCCTCTTCCTTCTTTGCGTGGTGCATCGTCCTGATATTTTTCTTTCTGGAATACAGGTATAAAATCGGCATAATGGGTTCATTCATACTGCCCATAGTATTTATCCTGATGCTTTCTTCATCTGTACTTCCGAGGGAGATCAGGCCGCTCAGCCCTGTGCTCCAGAGCTACTGGCTCGGAATACACACATTCCTTGCATTCTTAGGCAATGCTGCCTTTGCTGTGGCATGCGGCATTGGAATCATGTATCTGATTCAGGAGCATCATTTAAAATCAAAGCATCTGGGCGGACTTTTCCAGAGATTGCCGAGCCTTCAGGTTCTTGACGAGATAAATTACAGGCTGATTACGCTCGGCTTCCCGCTCCTTACCCTTGCAATAATTACAGGGGCATTATGGGCTGAGAGCGCATGGGGAAGCTACTGGAGATGGGACCCAAAAGAGGCATGGTCGCTCATAACATGGTTTATCTATGCCTTTGTGCTCCATGTAAGGCTTGTTGCCGGATGGAGAGGGAAAAGAGCCGCCATTTTATCAATCATCGGATTTATGGCAATACTGTTTACGTTCTTCGGCGTTAATCTACTTTTAAAGAGCCTGCATTCGTTCTCATGAAGATTCTTGTTATAGGACTAAATCATAAGACAGCTAATGTGGAGATTAGAGAGCGGCTTGCATTTAACGGGCCTAAGCTCGAAGATGGTATTTTCAGGTTAAGGGAAATTCCGGAAGTGAAAGAAATCGCGCTGCTTTCTACGTGCAACAGGGTTGAAATATACACCTGTGTTGCCGATTCATCTTCTGCGTCGGAGAATATAAAAAAATTCCTTTCCGAGTTTCATAATACAGCAAGAAGCGATTTCGAAAAGTCCCTTTACGTTTATTCCGATTTCGATGCGGTAAGGCACATACTCAGAGTCGGTTCAAGCCTCGACTCAATGATTGTGGGCGAGCCGCAAATACTCGGCCAGTTAAAAGACGCATTCGATTTTGCTCTGAGCAAAAAAACAACAGGAGTTTTTTTAAACAAGTTGATGAAAAAAGCCATATCAACTGCAAAAAGGGTCAGGACAGAGACGAGGATTGCCGAAAATGCAGTATCCATAAGCTTTGCAGCTGTCGAACTCGCAAAAAAAATTTTCACCGACCTCTCGGGCAAATCGTTCATGCTTCTCGGAGCAGGTGAGATGGCCGAATTAGCGGCCCGCCATCTTGTCAGCAACGGCGTAACGGATGTCAAAGTAGCAAACAGGACATACGAGCGCGGATGCGAGCTGGCAAGGGAGTTCAACGGAAAGCCGGTAAAGTTCGAAGATTTTCTAAATGAGCTGCTGCACACAGACATAATCATCTGCTCCACAGGAGCATCGACCTATGTCCTCCACAAGGCGGATATGCAGAAGGTGATGAAGGAGAGAAGGCACAGGCCTGTGTTCATAATTGATATATCTGTGCCGAGGAATATAGACCCTGAGATAAACAAAATAGATAATGTGTATCTCTATGATGTGGACGACCTTCAGGATGCAGTTGACACAAACATGCTCGAAAGAAAAAAAGAGGCGGAAAAGGCGGAAAAAATAATAGATGAAGAAATGGATAAATTTACAAGATGGATGTCATCCCTCGATTCAATACCGACCATTGTTGCTTTGAGGCAAAAGGCGGAAGAGATAAAAAATGAGGAAATAGAGAAATTCAAAAACAAATTCCCTAAAATTGATGAAGAAAAGATGAAGGCAGTTGAGTATGCGGCAACAGCTATAATCAACAAACTCATACATCCGCCGACAGTTGCACTAAAAGAAGATACAGAAGATAGGGATGAATTGATTGCAATGATTAAAAAATTGTATGGAATTAACGGAGATGAAAATGAAGAATAATCCTGTCCCGTCAAAATTATTTGACAATTTACCCCTCCAAACATTAGTCTAACTTTCAGAAAGTCGGAAAGGAGGAATTTCCCATGCTGGTGCAGGTCAAAAAAAAAGCACAAATAACAATACCTTTAAAAGTCAGGGAAGCCGTTGGGATAGACGAAGGTGATGTTCTGGATGTGATAGTGAAAAATAACGAAATAGTTCTAAAGCGTGTTACCCCTAAAAAGATAAAAGTAAAATTAATTCCTGCAAAAGAACTGAAAAAGCTGGAGGGGCTTATTTCGGTCGGTGGTGATGCAGTAAAAGATTCTGAGGCAATTTATGATTAAAGCAGTCCTTGATACCAACTATTTAATTGGACTCATTGATGAGAAGGATATTCATCACCACAAAGCATCTCTGATTGAAGAGGAACTTATTAAGGTAAATGCTCAATATGTATATCTTGATTGTGTAATCAATGAAATAGTAAATGTTATTGTCAGAAGATTTAATGAAAGGAAGCGCTTAAAAGATATTAACTATTTCATTGAAAAACTTCAAACAATATGCCCCAAAGAAAATATTACATGGATGTATCAGGAATTGGATAGATTTTATAATTCTGTGATAAATATGGTTAAAAATAATCACGGAGTTTTAAATTTCCATGATGCATTCATAGTTCACATTGCAAATGAACTGGAGATACCTTATATCGTAAGTTTTGATAAGGGATTTGATAAAACGAATTTAAAAAGGATTAAGAATACAGGGGATATTATATGAGGCGATTGATGCCTGTCTGTCTGTTGACTTAAAGGAAATCAGTGAAAAAAATATTCAAGAAGCATACAAACTGATGATAGAAGAAGAGGAACCTTATCAGCTTGGACTGACCGAAAAAGGATAGGTCAAGGGAGACAAATCACTCATGAAAAATAAAATCATCATCGGCACGAGAGGCAGCAAATTAGCGCTCTGGCAGGCAGAATGGATAAAGTCGGAGCTTCAGAAGTTAAATCCTGCCCTTGAAATTGAGCTTAACAAGATCAAAACCACCGGAGATAAAATTCTCGATGTACCGCTCGCAAAAGTAGGCGGCAAGGGATTGTTCGTGAAAGAGATAGAAGAGGCGCTTCTAAAAGGCGAGGCGGATATTGCCGTGCACAGCATGAAGGATGTGCCTACCGATTTTCCTGAAGGTCTGTATCTTCCAGTGATTACAAAAAGGGAAGACCCGAGGGATGCATTCATCGCCCCGGTTCACGGTTCACGGTTCACGGTTTACGGTTTTAAAGACCTGCCGCATGGAGCAATCATAGGCACAAGCAGTCTCAGACGTTCATGTCAATTACTGAGTATAAGGTCTGATTTAAAGATCGAGCAATTAAGGGGCAACCTCGATACAAGGCTGAGGAAACTGGATGAAGGCCGGTTTGACGCAATAATCCTTGCCGCAGCAGGCGTTAAAAGACTCGGCTGGGCAGACAGGATAACAGAAACACTCGAGCTTGAAGTCAGCCTTCCAGCAATAGGTCAAGGGGCAGTTGGGATTGAATGCAGGATTAACGATGAATTTATAAACAATCTGATTTCACAACTGAATCACAATGAAACCTCGGTATGCGTAAGGGCAGAAAGGGCATTTCTAAAAAAGCTTGAAGGCGGATGCCAGGTGCCGATAGCAGCGCATGCAAGACTCCTCAACTCCTCAACTCCTCAACTCATTATAGATGGGCTTGTGGGAAGCGTTTCAGGAGACAGGATTATAAAAGGACAGATAAAAGGCGTACCAAATGATGCAGAAAATCTTGGAATAAAACTGGCAGAAGACCTCCTTTCAAAGGGCGCAAAAGAAATACTCGATGAAGTCTATGGAAGATAATGAAAAAGGGTACGGTATATCTCATAGGTGCAGGTCCCGGCGACATCGGGCTATTGACGGTAAAAGGCATGAAATGCCTTCAAAAGGCAGAAGCCGTGGTCTATGACTTTCATCTCAATGCCCAGATACTAAATTACATCAATCACGATGCTGAGTTTATTTATGCAGGCAAGCGCGGCGGACACCATGCAATGACACAGGACGAGATAAATCAAGCGCTTGTGGACAAGGCTAAAGAAGGCAAAATAGTTTGCAGGCTAAAAGGCGGAGACCCATTTGTTTTCGGCCGTGGAGGAGAAGAGGCAGAGACACTTGTAAAGGAGGGCATAGAGTTTGAAGTAATTCCTGGAGTCAGTTCATCCATAGCAGCGCCTGCATATGCAGGAATTCCTCTTACTCACAGAAAATATTCATCATCATTTGCAGTTATTACAGGCAACGAGGATATAACAAAACCCGAAAGCTCAATAGACTGGTCTAAGTTTGCCAATGGCTTTGATACCCTTGCTTTTTTAATGGGTGTTAAAAATATCGGTGCCATAACTTCAAAGCTTATAGAGCATGGCAAATCTCCTGATACTCCTACTGCAGTGGTGCGATGGGGAACAAGGCCTGATCAGAAAACTGTGGTCGGCACCTTAAAAGATATAGCTGGACTCGTTAAGGAAGAGAATATCAAGCCCCCCGCAGTGATGGTTGTCGGAAATGTGGTCAAATTAAGAGATACATTAAAGTGGTATGAAAAAAAACCACTTTTTGGTCACAGGATTTTGATTACAAGAGAATACACTCCAGAGTATGAACCTCTTGAGGATTTAGGAGCAGAGATATTTGAGTTTCCAACCATAGAGATAGCGCAGCCGGAAAGCTATAAAGAATTGGATGAATCAATAGATAGTATAGAGACTTATAACTGGCTCATATTCACAAGCGCAAATGGATTTAAATACTTTATGCAAAGGCTCCTTGATAAAAATAGGGACATCAGGGATTTGAGAGGAATTAAAATATGCGCCATAGGCACAAAGACTGCTGAGACAATCAGAAACTATGGAATAAGGGTAGATCTCATCCCTGAGGAATTTAATGCGGAAGGATTGATAGATACATTTTTAAAAGAAGTCAGAAGTCAGAAGTCAGAAGTCAGAAGTTTTAACTCCGAACTCCGAACTCCGAACTATGAACTAAAAGGATTGAAAATCCTTTTGCCTCGTGCAGAGGTTGCAAGGGAGATATTCCCACAGAAGGTCAGGGAGTTTGGCGGTGAGATAGATACTCCAGTTGCATATCGTGCGATAAAGCCTGAAAAACACGGCAAAAGATTAAAAAGATTTCTAAAAGAGGGAAGAATTTCTGTGGCAACATTTACAAGCGCTGCCACTTTCAATAATTTCGTGGATATAATGGGCGAAGACGCGATAAATGTTCTAAAGGATGTAACCATAGCCGTTATAGGTCCTGTTACCGCAAGGGCCATAGAAAAGGCAGGATTAAAGGTCTCCATTATGCCAAAAGAGGCAACCATAAAGGCAATTGTTGATGAAATAATCTCATGGGCTACCAGATAATTTTTCTTGTAAATTATACCTCATAACCTGCTGAATTTCAGCGATATTTTCATTGAAAAACCTTGACTGTCCGCTCTCATCCAGATATAATGTTACTAATTGCAGAATATGCATAAAAATAAATGTTCCCGAGGCACTGCGCGCCTCGGGAACAATCCGCTCGAACAGACTGCCCTTCGGGTAGCAGTCTAGCTGCATCCGTTAGTCCCTCATAATAAAAAGGCATAATAAAGAAACATTGAAAAAAGAACCGCTTCACCTATAAAATTAATCATGTTAAAATCAACAAAAAATAGAAAAATGGCAAAACTAAACGGCGCGCTTAATAAGACAGTCAATTATAGCCTCCCGGAAAATCCCATTGAATTTTACATATCTGAAGAAACAGCCTCTTATGAAAATAACGGCAAAAAGCCCTTCACTGTTTATTATGACGACCCCGAACATTCAGTGAGGCTTCTTATATGAGACAACATGAAGCTGTAATTAAAGTGATGGAAGAACATGGAGGATACGCTACGCTTGGTTTCCTAAATCAAGAGGTGTTGAAAGTTAAAGATTGTGTATGGAAAACAAAAACACCGTTCGCAAGCATCAGAAGGATAGTACAAGACGAAAGATTTTTCTTTAAGATTAAGCCAGGACTGTGGGCATTAAAATCTTATAAAGAAAAGTTGCCCACTGATATTTTACCCACAAAAGAAATATCCAAATCTCAAAAAGAAGAATTTAATCACACATACTATCAAGGATTACTTGTTGAAATTGGAAATCTAAAAAAATTTCAAACATTTGTTCCTAATCAAGATAAAAATAGACTTTATTTGGGCAAGAAGCTTTCTGATATTACAACAATCTCTGATATTTATAAATTTAGTTACGACCATATAGTGCGAATGACGCAAACGATTGATGTAACATGGTTTAACGAGAGAAATATGCTTGCAAGCCTTTTTGAAATTGAACATTCAACACCAATAAATAATTCATTATTGAAATTCGTTGAGCTTCAAGATTTCTATACCGACTTTCGAATAGTTGCTGATGATGCGAGGAGGAAAGAATTTCTATCGAAATTATCCTTAGAGGCATTTAAGCCTATTAGTAAACGGGTTGGGTTTTGGAGCTATAATGATGTAGCTGAATTACATTCAAAAACAAGTGAACTTATAAGCATTGAATCAAAGCTTATATTGTGAGGAATGAAAATGAATCATTCAACAGATGAATGGGCAAGGGCTATCGCAGAAAGATTAAGCGACGAATGGGATGGGAAAACAGAATTCTCCGAAGACACAGGATTGTTAACGGAAGTTTTGACAAAGGCACTGATTGCTGTCCCAGATGAATGTATGAGGCTGGTTGGAACTGGGATAATCGAGGACTCATATTTTGAGCCTCTTGATTAGCTCAATCCCCTAATTTTGGCTCATGGGAATTAAAAATAGTTCCACTGAAACGCTTACGAACAGGTGAGATTGTCGTTAAAGAAACTATGGCTATAACCATGATTGATCCTGTGAATATATCACAAAAAGAATTTGAAGAAAGTCATCTTCTGACAAAGCTAAAAAAAATCGTTGTCTGTGCCCGCATGTTCGAATCGAAAGAGGAAAAGTCTTCTTTGCTCATGAAAGTAAGTACTTTTGATCTTGATAATCCCGCAATCTATCAACAAGTTAAGACTGATTACAGCAGCGTAAGAAATACAATCAAACAGAAAGGTTTTGATGCGTTGACCGGGAAAATGGGTGTTCTTGTTCAACCCCGCACAAAAGGACCCGGACACGGCAGCACCAGCAGAGCATTTTATGCAAGAAAAAAATTTGTTGCCCATATTCTTGGATTGTCAGACAAAACAACATAAATTACTAAAAACAAGAGGGCTAACAAATCGCTCAACACCGATGCTCCTTACGCTACGCTTCATTCGCACGGGTTAGCCTTGAACCGTTAAAATATAAAAGGCATGAGAAAAAGATAGAAGGTTGTAAAGCATGAAGAAAATAACCGCAACCGACACCCTTGATCCAAAAAATGCAGTTATGAGCAGGCATAGTTGTCTAAAAGTCTTTACAAATCGCAATTTGGTTTATCTGAATTGTCACATACGCGGGGATATTTTTATGCCTATTGATAGTTTTATAAATGTCTTACAAAGGTGGCGATGGTAAAGCCTTTTAT
>CAMTVO010000028.1:0-40720 GCA_947085205.1 uncultured Nitrospiraceae bacterium | reverse complement strand
TAACGAGAAAAATAAGGCGCGGGGCAAGAGCCTTGAATGAAAAACGAAAAAGCGTTACTCCCCGTCGCCTTGATTTAAGTGTTCGATCATTTCTAATATCATTTTAGTAATTTCATTTCTCGGGTTGTTTGGTCCGTTATCTCTCCGTAAATTTACTCCAAAAAGAAACTGCTCCAATTGATTTGGAAGAACTTTAAGTGCATTGGCCCAGTAATTCATGTGCGTTACGTATAACGTGTAAACAAATGCGCTGTCAGCAGTTTTTGGGTATATCAATCGGTTCTTCTCAAATGCCTCTCTTGACGGAATATAAAATAATTCCCTTGATACATCAATGCCAACAGTCTGAGTGAAAAGTGCAAAAAATGCGTTGCAAGTCCATTTGTCAAGAATCAGTGGTTTTTGTTGTAATGATTGAATTGATTGGCCCATAAAGAAAAATATCTTGGAAAAAAAGCTATAACCAATCCCTTCTATATTGTTTTCGCCCCCCTTGCACCATGAGATAAAAGCAAGCGGATACAAGCCTCTTTTGATAAGCCTCCTTGTTTTTTCCATTCGTTCTGTAATTTCGCTTTCCGGCTGAGTCAGGAGGTTTTGTAGACGTTTCTTTTTTGTTGTATCAATGCCACCCCACACCATCGTTGCAATAAAGCAAAGACAGGGGTCTTTCCAGTCCCTATAAAGACTGACGAGATCGTCTCGCTGTATAACTTTGCTCGGGAATTTATCATAAAGACGGCTCATCACACTTTCTGTGTAACCATTGTAGTTATTGCTCCATTGAGGCAACGCCTGTGGGGGCAGAGAACGAATTCTTCTTCTATTGAGGATTAAGTATTTAGGAAGTATATGCATTTATTTATTTTTATAAGATCGAACGATTAATCTACCAAGTTGCCTGTTTTGGCAATCTTGGTTAAAATCTTATCATAACAACTAAATCATTACAACATAAAACTCCAGCATAACAGCAGGCCTGTTTTTGACAAGTTCGTATAATATGGTATTATAGGCTAAAAAGGATATTTATAAAGCATGATAAATTTTGCTAAGAAGGGAGGCGAAAGGCTTCCGGAGTTCCAAAAGTACCTGATTGACAAAAAACTTGTCGCAGAGAACAAAACGACATTTTACGCTTACTGGGTGAGCCGTTTTTTATCTTACGCACAGAAGCAGGGGGCACCGGCAGCGGAGTATCAGGAGCCGGTTGTCATGGCCTTTATGGATGAGCTTCGAGCCGACGAACGCATTAAGGAGTGGCAGCCCCGACAGGCGGACGACGCCCTGAGGCTTTATTACTTTCATTACCTCGGCAAGTCCAAGCCTGCGGCGATTACCCCTGCGCTGAAAGATGTTCAGGCGGCGCTTGAGGAGGTGAGCCGCATTATCAGGCTTAAACATTACTCTTATAGCACAGAGCGAACATATCTGCAATGGGTTAACCGCTTTTTCGCCTATGTAACCGAAACCGCTGGAAAGCAGATAGATGCCGTAACTGCAGAGGATTTCAGGAATTTTCTTTCACATCTTGCTATTAACAGGCATGTTTCAGCCTCAACGCAGAATCAGGCGTTTAATGCTATTTTATTTTTGTTCAGGAATGTGCTCAATAAGGAAGTGGGCGAGCTTGATACCACGGTAAGGGCAAAACGGGGGCAGAAGCTGCCGGTGGTGCTCTCGGTGGATGAGGTAAGGCGGCTTTTTGAACAGATGAGCGACACAAGCCGTCTGATTGCCGAATTGCTTTACGGAGCGGGGTTGCGCCTCATGGAGCTTGCCCGGCTTAGGGTGCAAGACATAGATTTTGATATGGACACTGTTTTTGTACGCAGCGGCAAAGGCGATAAAGACCGTTCTACAATGCTCCCGTCAGCGGTAAGGGAGCGTTTAAAGGAGCATCTGATAAGCGTTAAAGCTTTGCATGACAAAGACCTTGCCGCCGGTCATGGAGCCGTTTTCCTGCCGGATGCACTTGGACGCAAATATCCTAACGCCGCTAAAAAATGGGGCTGGCAGTATGTTTTTCCTGCGGCAACCCTGTCTGTTGACCCTCTAAGCGGAATTGTCAGAAGGCATCATATCAGCGATACCGCAATACAAAGTGCGCTTAAAAATGCCGTGCAGAAGTCTGGCATATTGAAGCATGCTACTGTCCATACATTACGCCATAGCTTTGCTACCCATTTACTTCAGACCGGCGTCAACATCAGGGAGGTGCAGAGTCTTCTCGGACATAAGCATGTTGAGACGACTATGGTGTATACCCATGTTTTGCGCGATATGTCTAATGCCCCGCAGAGTCCGCTTGATGCGCTCTATGGGAACCGGCTGTGATAAGGCAGGTTTTTACGCTTTCCATCTGTCAATATTTTATAGTCATATGGCCTCAAAAAACATATTAGGAGTGAGGAGTCCGCTGGATAAGTAACTATGAAGGCCATTGACAAACTGAAAGATATTGCTGCTGTTCTTAAAAGCAGTGGCATAGACTATGCCCCAAAAGAGGCTGAAATTCTTATAACGGAAGCGCTTTGCATAGGCAAGTCAAGGCTGTATTCAGGCGGTTTGGAAATATCGCCGGATGAATCGAGTCTTATAGATTCCCTTGTTAAAAGGCGTGCTGCCGGAGAGCCGATACAATACCTTGCAGGGCATGTCGATTTTTACGGATTGAAAATAAATGTCGGCAGAGGAGTCCTTATTCCAAGGCATGAGACCGAATTGCTTGTGGAAGAAACAATAAAATTGCTTAGTGGAAAGCAACCCCCCATCCCCCCCTTACTAAGGGGGGGCAAAGGGGGGTTGAGCATTCTTGACCTCTGCACAGGAAGCGGATGTATTGCTATAGCCCTTGCGAAACATTTCCCGGATGCCATTGTCTACGGCATCGACAAATCAGGCACTGCTATTCAGTATGCAATCCGGAATGCCGCGGAGAACAATATAAAGAATGTCCATTTCGTAAAAGGTAATTTATTTGAATCTATTACTGTTCACTGTTTTGACTGTATAGTCTCCAATCCTCCGTATATAAAAAGCAGCGACATCAAAAATCTCCAGAGGGAGATAAGGGATTACGAGCCGATAAAAGCCCTTGACGGAGGCGAGGACGGCGTTGATTTTTACAGAAGGATATTTGAAAAAGCTCCCAAATTTCTCAAAGAAAATGGCATAATAATTATTGAGATTGGTTACGGTCAATCCGGCGATGTAAAGCTAATAGCTGAAAGTGCCGGCTTCAGAGATGTTAGCATTGTAAAGGATTATGCTGGAATTGACAGAATACTTGCAGGAAGGCTTAAGGGTGAGATATTAACCCGAAAAATGCAATTAGCGTCAAATGCATTATTTGGGTAAAAGGAGAAACAGTGGATATTATTGCTAACTTCATAGATCTTTTCATACATTTTGATAAGTATCTGGGTGCTATTATTCAGGACTATGGGACACTGATTTATGTAATTCTTTTTTTGATTATCTTTTGTGAGACAGGCATTGTCGTGACGCCGTTTCTCCCCGGGGATTCACTCCTTTTTGCAGTCGGCGCATTTGCGGCAATGGGAGATCTTGATTTAACGGTTATTTTAGTGCTTTTGCCGATAGCTGCTATAGCCGGAGATACGGTGAATTACTGGATAGGGAATTTTGCAGGGCCCAAGATATTCCATAAAGAAGATGTCCGCTTTTTTAATAAGAAGCATCTGGAACGCACCCACCGGTTTTATGAAAAGTACGGTGGAAAGACCATAATCATAGGTCGGTTTGTCCCTATTATACGCACCTTTGCTCCATTTGTAGCAGGCGTCGGGAGCATGACTTACGGTCGTTTCCTTAGCTATAACATCATAGGCGGTATTTTATGGATTGCTGTCTGTGTTTTTGCAGGATACTTCTTCGGTAATATTCCCATCGTCAAGCAGAACTTCAGCCTTGTCATCCTCGCCATTATCATCATATCCGTAATGCCGGGTGTTGTAGAAATCATACGCCATCGCAGGCAGACTTCATAATCTGTTTGTATATATCCAGCCATTAATTGCATTTTTGGGTATAATAGTAAGCGATGAGCGCTAAGGGTAAAATTGCAAGGGCTGCGGGGCTGATGTCTATCGCAACCTTCATCAGCCGTATTTTAGGCTATGTGAAGGACATGATCCTCGCAAGATATTTTGGGGCAACCGGGACTGCAGACGTTTTTTTTGTTGCCTTTAGAATACCAAACCTTCTTAGGGAATTGTTTGCCGAGGGATCCATGTCTTCTGCATTTGTCCCTGTTGTCACAGAATATCAGACAAAGCATGGAAAGGATGAGGCAAACAGGCTTGTCAGGGCTACATTTATCTTTATCCTTGTATTTGTTGGAATAATATGTGTTTTGGGAATTATATTTGCTCCGGTAATTGTCTCCGCAATAGCGCCGGGATTTTTGAAAGACCCTGAAAAGTTTTCTAATACCGTTTTGCTTACAAGGATAATGTTTCCTTTTCTTTTGTTCATCAGTCTTGCTGCATTGACAATGGGAGCGCTCAATGCAAGGGGTGTTTTCTTTGTTCCGGCTCTGGCTCCGGCATTTCTTAATATTGTGATTATAATCTGTGTCGTGACGCTGTCAATGCAGTTTGCTGATCCTATTGTCGCTGTTGCAATAGGAGTAACAGTTGGCGGACTTGTGCAGTTTTTGATTCAAATGCCCTCGTTTTTTAAGAAAGGATACGGTCTGTTCACGGCTCACGGCTCACGGCTCACGACTAAAGAGTTTCGGCATCCCGGGGTGAAACGGATAGGAATGCTTATTCTTCCAGCTACGGCAGGAATGGCAGTTGCCCAGATTAATATATTCATAAGCACAATCCTTGCATCATATCTGCCTGAAGGAAGCATAACGTATCTTTACTATTCCATGAGATTGATTCAATTTCCAATCGGCATATTCGGAGTCGCAATGGCCATGGCGGTGCTTCCTGCCCTTTCTGAACATTCGGTTAAAGGCGAAATCGAAAAGGTAAAAGAGGACTTTTCCTTTGCCTTGCGCCTTCTGTTTTTTATTACAGTGCCTGCAATGATAGGTCTCATTGCATTGAATGTCCAGATTGTAAGCACGCTTTTTCAGAGGGGGAAGTTTGATTATCTTGCAACCATCGGGACATCTGACGCCCTCATGTTTTATTCCCTTGGCATATGGGCTATTGTAGGAGTAAGGGTAGTTACTTCAACATTTTACTCCATGCAGGATACAAAGACTCCGGTAAAAATAGCAGCCGCTGCGATGTTAATCAATATCATACTGAGCCTGCTTCTTATGGGTCCCATGAAGCATAACGGGCTTGCCTTTGCCAATGCTATTGCATCTTGTTGTAATTTCATGTTGCTCTTTTATTTTTTGAGGAAAAAGCTTGGCAGCATAGGAACAAAAACGATATTAAATTCTTTTGTAAAGATATTAAGCGCATCTGTAATAATGGGAGCGGCTGGATGGTTTATTGCCAGAGGAGAAATATGGAAACTTAGTGGGTATGGCTTTCAAAAAGCAGCGCATCTCGGCGGCGCAATAATAGTATGCGTCTGCGTATATTTGGCAGTATGCCATTTACTAAAGAGTGAGGAGATGGGTTATATTATAAATAAGCTCAGAAAACAGAACCAGGAAATACAGTGAGCAGTTTACTGCTCACTGCTTAAGGAGATGAATTTATGCTTATAAAAAGCATTGTAGTCGGCCCTCTTCAGGTCAACTGTTTCATTATTGCTGATGAGTCCTCTAAGAAGGCCATTGTGGTTGATCCCGGGGATGAACCGGATAGAATAACGGATGTTATCAAAGAAAACAACTTGTTTGTCGAGTATGTTATCTGCACGCATGGACACTTTGACCATGTGGGCGCGGTGACCGAATTAAAACAAGAGACAGGAGCAAAGGTCTTAATCCATAAGGAAGAGCTTGAGATATACAACGGCGCAAAGGATATGGCGGCTTTCTGGGGATACGACCTCGACCCTCTGCCTGAGCCTGACGTTCTGCTCAAAGATGGAGCTGATATTGCTGTCGGGAACTTGAGGTTTAAGGTTCTCCACACGCCAGGTCACAGCCCGGGCGGCATGTGCATTTACGGAGAAGAAATTATTATTACCGGAGATACTGTTTTCGCGGGCTCTGTCGGAAGAACCGATTTTTATGGGGGAGACATTAATAAACTGAAGGAATCTTTTAAGAGATTGATGTCGCTTCCTGAAAATACAAAGGTATTGCCGGGACACGGGCCCGAAACGACAATAAGCCGTGAGAAAATGGAAAACATCTTTTCAGAAGAACTGATGCTATGAAAAGCCGGAAGTCGGATAAAAAAAGAAATTCTGTCATCTGTTATCTGTCATCTGTTTTCTGCCTTCTGAGTCTTCTTGCCTGCTCATCACAGAGCGGCCCGCCGGAACAAAAATCAGAAAAGCAGCGCTATAATCCACACATTCTAAACGCATCCCCAATAATCGTATCGCTTCTTCCTGTAGAGCGTGCGGGTGCAATGTACGAGAGGTTTGTGCCGCTTAAGTATTATCTTGAGAATATATTGAGAAGGCCTGTAACCATCAAGGTTGCAAAAGATTATGAAGACGCCATCCATGAGATAGGAAGCGGCAAAGTGCATATGGCATTTCTCGACCCTGCTGCGTATTGTGAGGTCAGGGCGAGATATAGAAATAAAGTAGTCCCGCTCGTCAGGCCTGTAGGTGAGGGAGGAGCGACATCCAGAAGCGTGCTGGCTGTAAAGGATAAAAGCGGCATAGCTAAGGCGGCGGATGTGAAAGGCAAAAGGCTCGCCCTCGGAAGCAAGCAGTCGTCATTCAGCTACCTGATACCGCTTGCTATGCTGAATGATGTGAATCTGAAGGTCAATGATTTTGCGAGTGTCGATTTTCTGGAGCAGGAAGACAGAGTAGCGCTTTCTGTACTCATAGGAGACCACGATGTAGGTGCATTGAGCGAATCAGTTGCAAGGAAATATACAGGAGATGGTCTTAAGATAATAAAAAAATCAGAGGCAATTCCATCTTTTGTGCTTTGTGCATCTGATACCCTGCCTCATGAAATTCGGAGGGAGGTTATAAGAAGGCTTAGTGAGTTACAGGATGCGGCGATTCTTTCATCCATAGATAAGGATATAGCAGGCTTTGCTCAGGCTGAAGACAGGGATTTTGATGTTATCAGGGTGATGATAAAAAACCTTACCGGAAGGGATTACATAGAATACGGGACTAAGACTGTAAAGGTTGCAATCCTGCCCCTTTATTCAGCCATAACCCTTTATGACAGATACGAGCCTTTGATGAGATACCTTTCGCAAAAAACAGGCTATGAGTTTAAGCTGGTCATACCAAAGGATTTTGAGGATTTTGTGAAGGTAATAAGAAATGCTGAGGTGGATTTTTCGTATCAGAACCCTTATATCTTTGCGCTGATAGACAGGGAGGTCGATATAAAGCCATTAGTTACTACCATAGGAGAAGACAGTCCGTCGGACGACTTGATGGGGGGAGGAGACAGGTTCAGGGGAGTAATTATAACGAGACAGGACAGCGCTATTAAGAACATAAGCGACTTGAGGAACAAAAAGATCTTAATCACTTCACCCAAGTCTGCAGGCGGCTATCTCTCCCAGAGGCTTTTTTTGATGAATGCCGGAATAGACACGGAAAAAGATATGAAGATTATAGATGCAAAAAGACAGGAGAATGTAATTTTTGGCGTTTACAGGGGTGAGGCGGATGCAGGCTTTGTCAGGGAATCGGCTCTTGTCGTATGGAAAGATGCGGTGGATATGAATAAGATAAGGATATTAACAAAAACGACATCTCTTCCAAATTGGCCATTTGCTGTATGTAGAAATACCAATCCATCCCTTGTGAATGAGGTCAGGCGCCTTCTGATCGGATTGAAGGATAAAGAGATACTCAAGGCGGCAAAGATAAGAGGCTTTAGGGCAGCCAGCGATGCTGAGTTTGAGGAGCTTAAGCAATACTGATATATGAAGGCAAATGTTCTTAAAGGCATATTAAGGAGGCTGAGCCTTGCTCAGAAGTTCTCCGTAGCTGTTATTTTTCTTATTTTTATCATAATGATTATAGTAAACGCCCTCATAATCACCCACCAGAGAAGCGCATTGAAATCCGAGATGGACAACAGCCACCTCCTCGTAGTGAGGAATCTTGCAAAGGATGCGGTTGAGCCATTGATATTTAAAGACCCGCTCAGGCTCGATGAAATGGTCAGGACTGCTGCCAATGCTCCGGCATGTATGTATGCAGGCATAGTCGACTATAACGGCCGTATTGTCGGACATACAAACAGAAAACTCCTCGGTCAGCCGCTTCCAGGAGGCTTGCAGAAATACACAGATCTTGTAATAAACAGAGGAAAGGAATATATACGCGATATTGCAGGTGAAGATACAAAAGAGATAATAATACCTGTGAAGGCCGGATACGAAGTTGTAGGGATGGTGATTGCAGGTTTTTCGAAAGAGAGCATCGAAGGGGTTATTGAGGATAATTTAGAGGGGCTTAAAAATCATGTTCTCCTAATATCAGGCCTTGTGATGCTCGTCGGAGTGTTGGTCGCCTTCGGCATTGCAAGGCTTTTGACAACCCCTATAAAAAAACTTAAGGATAAGATGGAGCTGGTGCAGACAGGAAATCTCGATGCGGAAGTGCCTAACGATTATTTGAAGAACTGCCGTGATTTGCTCGGCTGCGATACAAAGGAATGCCCTGCATACGGCAAGAGCAGGTGCTGGACCATACGAGACACCATGTGCTTCGGAGAGGTGCAGGGCGATGCTTTCGAGAAGTTGTGCGACTGCAAGAACTGCATAGTCTATAAGGAGTCGTGCGGAGACGAGATAGGCGAGCTTATCGAAGTCTTTAATCAGATGATAAAGAGACTTAAAGAGAGCATAAGAGAATTGGAGGAGACGAACAAAGAAAAGACACGCCTCGAAAAACTCTCGGCCCTCGGCGAGATGTCCATGACTGTCGCCCATGAGATTAAAAACCCGCTTAATGCAATCCGCGGGGCAGTCTCATACCTTCAGAATAATTTTAAGGGCGAGGTGTTGAAGGAATTCCTTTCTATAATAGAAGAAGAGACAAGGAGGCTTAACGAGATAGTGACGAGCTTTCTCAGATTCTCCAGACCTTCTCCTCTTCGCCTGCAGCTTTCGGATATGAACCGGATAGTGAGGGAGACTGTGAATCTAATAAGGCAAGAAGCTACAGAGAACAACGTGGAAGTAATAATGTCGCTCGATGAAAGAATACATCCTTTTAAGTTCGATACACAGCAGTTTAAGCAGGCGCTGCTGAATATTCTTGTCAATTCTCTTGACGCAACAAAGGCTGGCGATACCATAAAAATCAACACAGAGGTTTTTGACTCGCGAGTGTTTATCATGGTAAAAGATACAGGTATGGGTATCAGTAACGAGATAATCTCCGAAATATTTAAACCCTTTTTCACCACAAAGACCAGAGGTTCCGGCCTTGGACTTGCCTGTGTTGAGAGGATCGTAAAAGACCACAAAGGCGAAATTTCCGTAAAGAGCGAAGCAGGCAGAGGCACTGAATTCAGAATTGCCCTGCCGATATGGAATTGATATGAACAATAACAAAGGTAAAATACTGTTTGTCGACGACGAGATTAACACATTGAAGGTGTTATCCGCAATTCTCAAGAAAAACGGCTATGATGTCTATACTGCACGGACCGCCGAAGAGGCCTTGGACAAAATAGCGAAACTTCAACCCGATACTGTCATTACAGACTACAAGCTTCCCGGGATGACCGGCGCAGAGCTTCTGAATGCGCTTAAGGAAAGGGGCTGTCGCATTCCAGTTATAATGCTTACTGCATACGGCACCATAGAGAAGGCTGTGGAGGCGATGAGGAAGGGAGCATTTAATTATCTTACCAAGCCTGTAAATCCAGACGAGCTTCTAACAGTAACAAGGGAGGCGGTTGAAAAGCATCGTCTTCTGATCGAAAACATAACGCTGAAGTCGCAATTGAGGGAGCGCAACAGCTACAAGAACATTATCGGGAAGAGCCATGTAATGCAGGACATATTTAATCTTATAGACACGGTCTCGAAGAGTAATTCTAATGTACTGGTGATGGGTGAAAGCGGAACAGGAAAGGAGCTTGTTGCACGGGCTATCCATTATGAATCCGCACGGGCAAACGGTCCTTTTATCCCTATAGACTGCGCTGCGCTTCCAGAGGAGTTACTTGAGAGTGAACTATTTGGACATGAAAGAGGCTCATTCACGGGTGCGTATGAACAAAAAATAGGCCAAGTTGAGCTTGCCAAAGGCGGCACAATCTTTCTTGATGAAATTGGCGAGCTTTCTCCAAACATCCAGAAGAAGTTTTTAAGATTCTTTCAGGAGAGAGAGATACTGAGGATTGGCGGAAAGAACAGGATGAAAGTGGATGTGAGGATTATTGCAGCAACAAACAGGGACCTTGAGTCAGAGGCGAAGAAGGGAAGCTTCAGGGAAGACCTTTTTTACAGGCTCAATGTTGTCACTGTACATATTCCGCCCTTGAGGGAAAGAAAGGAGGACATCCCGCTGCTTGCAGCCCATTTTCTCAATAAGTTCAACAAGGCCAACAACAAAGCAATAATTACTCTTGAGAGCGATGTGATGAGGGCGTTTATGGAATATGACTGGTCTGGCAATGTGAGAGAGCTTGAGAATGTTATAGAGCGCGCTGTTGTTTTATGTCCCACGGATACTATTACTATGAAATATTTGCCGATGTCCATACGTGAAATGCACACCGGCGATATCTTAGCAGTCGAGGGGTTTAGTCTTATGGATACTGAAAGAAAACTAATCCTCGGCGTACTCGAAAAGACGTCGTGGAATCAGACAAAGGCCGCAGAAATCCTCGGAATATCGAGAAAGCAGCTCAGGACAAAGATGAAGCACCACGGTTTACTCCCTGAATAATAAAAAGCCTATAGCATGTTTAAGTTGTCCTGTTTGGGACAGCTTTTTTGATATTTTGTCCTTTTAGGGACAAGCGCATGTTTTCCCCGCCCCGTTTTGTTCCCGTCCAAAGCGTTTATTTATAAGATGATAGGCTGTTTTATATCTTATCGGCCTTATATGGTATAACTATTGCATATATTGACAATGGGCTTTTTTGTAATATTGTTGTTTTAGATTCACAGTTAAAAAGGGGGTGCAGCATGAAGAAGATTTTAGTGGCACACGACGGGTCTGACGCTGCCGACAAGGCCATATTGGAGGCAGCATCCATAGCCCAGAAGTTCGGGTCGAAGCTGACCGTTGTATCCGTGGTTCCCAACCTCTGTTTTTCAGAGATAGGCGCTGACTGCGATACGATAACAAAACTTTATAGGGCCGAAATCGAGGGCGCAATGGAGGGCGTCAAAGAGATGCTTGGGGAAAAGGGGATAGAGGCGGAAACAATTATCCTTGAAGGAAATCCTGTGGATGTTATCGTTGACCATGCAAAGGGTATGGGTATGGATTTAGTAGTGGTCGGTTCAACAGGAAAACACGCAACAGAAAGGACAGTGCTTGGAAGCGTGTCCTCAAGGGTTGCTGCCAATGCACCATGCTCGGTGCTGGTCGTAAGATAAGGAGGGAGGAGAGGATATGAAAAACTATATTTTAGTATTTGCTTTTATCATCATTGCCTCAGGGATGGCCTTTGCGGCACAGCCTGCTGAACAGGTAATGTTGTCGCTGGATAAGCCTGAATACAAAGGAGGAGAGATCATTAAGATAAATGGAACAGCCCCTGCCGGAAGGCCTGTTTATATTGAAATAGTCTCTGAGAAAACAGTGCAGGTTGCGAGACTCGATAGCAAGCGGGACCCTGATACAGGGAAGATACCGTATATATTCTATTTAAGCAAAAATATTCCTGCACTCTATATGATGCTTATGCCGAAAGAGGTTGAGGAGGCATACAAGATAGAAAAGGCAAAAGGCAAAGACTGGAGCGTAAGCAGAATGCTCACAACAACCGGCGCGGATGCTGCTTACCTAACTCCTGCAAAAGCCATGGTGGACAGGTGGCAGGCATCCATTTTAGCCACTATATTGGGTTCGAGGGGTGATCAACTCGAGGCAATGGATGAAAAAGGCAACAGGAGGCAGTCAATGCCTCTTATGAAGGCGAGGTACAGGTGGCCCGAAAGGATGTTCAGCCCAACAATAAAAATAAATGAGGATGGAAGATTCGAAGCCGAATACAAGTTGCCTGATAACGCCCCGAGCGGATCTTATATGATTACTGCTGTTGTAGATAAGGATCTAAAAAGTGCGCCTACAACATTTAAGCACGACCTGTCTTTTGGGAAACTGTATTTTGATAGGGCAGGCCAGAGCCTGAATATACTAGGGCCTTTTTTCCTCGCTGTAGCCGTATGCACATTTGGCGTTACTATGGGTGCAGGCGGGGGCTTTATTCTTAACCCGCTTCTGATATTTATCTATGGAATACCCCATGCTGTTGTCGCAGGCTCTGTCCTTCCGAGCGTGCTTTTCAGCCAGGGCTCTGGGATATATAATTACAGCAAGATAAAGTTCATTAACTGGAAATTGGGTGTGGGGGTTGGCCTGGCAATGTTAGTTGGCGGCTTTATCGGTCCTAAACTAACAGAAATGATAACCCTTGACCAGTATAAATTCCTTTTTGGCTGGGTACTGTTAATCCTTGCTGCTATCATGCTGTGGCAGACGACTCCTGGATATATTTCGAAAAACAAGAAAGAACAGGCCATTCTTAAGGAATTTAAGAAGAGGGCTGAAGAGGCAGCCGCAAAGAAGGCAGAAAAGTAGAATAATAAGAAGGAGGAATATTATGAAGATAGAATTTTGGGGTCAAGAATTCAAGGCAAATATGATCGTTGGTTGCACAGGCGGCTTTTTGATAGCCATAATGTCCAGTATGTTCGGTTTTGGAGGCGGCCCTTTTATGGTGCCTTTAATGACCGTTTTAATGGGTCTTCCAATGTATGTTGTTGTGGGAAGCTCCCTTTTGGCCATATTCTTTAATACAGCGATGGCAACCTCCAGAGTGGTTGGCTTTGGCAATGTGGATTTTCTCCTCTTTGGATTTATGGCTGTTGGAGCAATAATTGGAGGTTATCTTGGTCCACAGATATCAAAGAGGTTAAACCCTCAATGGGTAAAAAGGGTAGCTGTAACAGGGCTTGCAATATTGGGGCTGATGCTCCTCGGCGTAATACCCACGCCAAAATAAACAAATAAAAATAAAAAGGAGGGAAGCTATGGGTAAGAAGAAGATGTTGTTGGTTGTTTTGATTGCATTATTGGCGCTGCCTTTTGGCGCTATTGCAGCGGAGTTGAAGTTCGGGGTTCTCCCGAGGCTTTCAGAAAAGGAGATGAGGGATGGCTTTACACCACTTGCTGAGCACCTTAGTAAAGAACTGGGAGTAAAGGTTGTTCTCGTGATACCAAAGGACTTTGACACATGGAGGAAAGAGGCAGAGGCAAAGGCCTATGATTTTGTCTACACAAATCCCTACCTCTATGTTTTACTGAAGAAAGCTGTTCCAGAAACAGAGCCTCTCGTCATAGCCTCAGAGCCTGAGATTGGCGATGATATAAAGGGAACGATAATAGTTAAAAAAGACAGCCCTATCAAAAGCATAACCGAACTCAAAGGCAAGACAATTGCTGCTACCGACCCCGGCTCTGCAGGCGCCTACCTTGTCCAGATGAAGATGCTAAGCAAGGCAGGGTTGAAGAAAGGCGATGTGAAGGTCATTTTTGAGAAAAAGCGCGACCCTGTTGCTGATGCTATGCTCGCTGGAAAGGCAGAGGCAGGGTTTGTAAGGGATGACGATGTAGAGAAATTAAAGGCAGGCGGCGAAAAGTTTCGCAAGGTAGCAGTCAGCGACCCGATACCTAACTGGCCAATAGCCATATCAAAGAAGATGGACCCTGCAATCGCTAAAAAACTAAAGGACACATTATTAAAACTCAAAAAAGGCGACCTTAAGGCCATCTCAATATTAGGACCTGCAAGGATAGAGGGATTTGTTCCGGTCGTGGATAAGGAATATGACATAATGAGAGAAGCAGCTAAGGCAATAGGGACATGGTAATACACACTTGATTTTCAAGCCAAAGCCATGGGGTGAGGAGTAATCTCCTCACCCTTTTATTAAATCTAATCTTGTCCTATGCGGAATAAAAAACCTTAAATTCGGGAGGAAATAAAATGGGAGAAATTGTATATAGCATGTGCGGCATGTGCGCTGTCCGCTGCTCTATAAAAGTAGAGGTAGAGGACGGCGTTGTTAAGTGGATTGAGGGCAATCCCCACGAGCCAGGGCTGGAAGGAAGCCTCTGCGCAAAGGGGTCTGCAGGTCTTGCCTTTGAATACGACACGGAGCGTCCTCAATATCCGATGATAAGGGATGGTGAAAGGGGCTCGGGGAAATGGAAGAAGACGACATGGGACGAAGCTCTTGATTATATAACAGGGAAGCTCAAGGCTATAACCGAGAAACACGGCGGCAAGGCCATAGCCCTTTCCGATAGAAGCGGCCCTTTTACCGACCTGACAACGAGTTTTTTGAAGGCAGTGGGTTCGCCCAATTACTTCAGCCATGACGATACATGCGGCAAAAATGTGGATATGGCATGCAAGAGCCTTTTTGGATTTGCCGGTCGTGGCGAGTTTATTTATGACCTTGCGAATGCAAGACATATAGTGCTCTATGGACGGAATATTCTCGAGTCGCTTCAGGTTAAGGAAGTGAATAACATGCTGGATGCCCTGGATAAGGGAGCGAAGCTTACGTATATAGATATCAGGGCAAATGTTACTGCGTCGAAGGCCGACAGATTCCTTATGATAAGACCGGGAACGGATTATGCGCTCAACCTGGCCATTATTAATGTAATATTGAAAGAAAGGCTCTACGATGTGGACTTTGTGAATAAATATGTAACAGGTCTGACAGAGCTTGAGAGCTTTGTCATTCCTTATACACCGGAGTGGGCGGAGAAAGAGACAGGCATTGCAGCGCAGGAAATTATCAATCTTGCCCGTGATGTAAGCAATGATAAGCCCAAAGTAATATTCCATCCCGGATGGATGCTCGCACGATACGTCGATTCTTTTTATCACAGCAGAACCCTCTATATTCTTAATGTCTTAATGGGAAACATTGAAACAAAGGGCGGTTTGATCATCGCAAAAGGACCGGGTGACGCGGGAAAGAAACCGCTAAAATCCCTCGGTGCAAATATGCCGGCCGTCAAGGATAAGATAGTGGATGCGGCCATGCCCGATAGATCATTCGGAACAGGACATCTCGTAAATTTATATAAGGCGATAAAAACAGGAGAGCCTTATCCCATAAAGGCATTCTTCGCCTATCGCTTTGATCCGATAGCCGCGCTCCCCGACCCGGAAGCTCAGAAAAAGGTTCTGGACAATTTAGATCTGTTGGTTTCCATAGATGTGAACTACAGCCAGACAGGCTGGTATTCCGATGTTATACTTCCTGAATCCACTTATCTTGAGAGGTCAAATATCATAGGCACGGCAAAAGGGCCGAAACCCTCTTTCATCATGAGAAAGCAGGCCATTCCGCCGAGGTATGACAGCAAACCTGCATGGGAGATTTTCACTCTTTTCGCCCAGAAGATGGGCGCAGGCGAATATTTCCCGTATAAAAGCATTGAGGATATCTGGAACTATCAGCTTGAAGGCACAGGCGTTAAGATTGAAGATTTCAGCGCCAAAGGTTCTGTAGGCCTTGCAAAGGATCCGATATTTAAGGATAGGAATGACTTGAAGTTCAATACCCCTTCAGGGAAGATCGAATTTATCTCCCAGGAGCTCGCAAAAGATGGATTTGAATCTTTTAAATCATACGCAACTCCTAAGAAACCAGAAAAAGGCGCCTTTAGGCTCACTTTCGGCAGGAGCGCCATCCATGCCCATGCGCAGTCGCAGAACAATATATATCTGAATGAACTCATGCCTGAGAATGTCCTGTGGATAAACGAGGATGAGGCTAAGGAATTGGGAATAAAGGATGGTGATACCGTAGAAGTATCTTCCAATGGATACAGCGGAAAGATCAAGGCTAAAGTCACGCCTTTTATACATCCGGAGGCCATTTTTATGGTGCATGGATTCGGCAGTGAAATACCACTTAAGACAAGGTCATATAAAAAGGGGCTAAGCGATACGAAGCTTGAAATAGGATTGCTCGAAACGGTTGACCCTGTCGGCGGCGGTGTTGCGTATCTTGAATGTATGGTAGGCGTTAAGAAGACCTGATAAACAAAAATCAATAGTTTGGAGGAGATAAATGAGCATATATTACATCTATCAGGATCAAAAAAGATGCATAGGTTGTTATGCGTGCGAGGTTCACTGTAAAACGAAGAACAATGTGCCTGTCGGGCCGAGGTTTTGCAGGATTATGCCTGTCGGACCGAAGATGATAGGCGGTGTCCCGAGGGCGCAGTTTATTTTCATGCCCTGCTTTCACTGCGAAAAGCCGTGGTGCGTATCGGCATGTCCTACAGGCGCAATGCAGAAAAGGTCAAAGGACGGTATCGTCTTTGTCGAACAATCTCTGTGCGTCGGTTGCAAGTCATGCATTACAGCATGCCCGTGGGGCGTCCCGCAATGGAATTCCGAGACAGGAAAGGTCATTAAATGCGACTACTGTAAAGACAGGGTTGATAAGGGACTGAAGCCTGCGTGCGTTACTAAATGCACAGCCCATTCCCTTAAATGGGTTTCGGCAGCAGAGGCATCTCTGCTGAAGCGTGAGAAATTCGCAAAAGAGATTGCTGAATTCGGGGCATTGTACTAAAGCGTTATAAGGATATGGCGTTGAGCGTTTAGTGCTATAAACCCAATAACGCAATAGATGCTATAACGAAAAGGAGGTGAGGGCAGATGATCATAGACGGCACCACATCTGTTGTGGAAGTCGAAGAAGGTTTGAAGATAATTCCCGGCGCGAATACCATCATAACCAACATTGACAGGATAGTGAAGTGGGGAAGGAAGTCTTCAATGTGGCCCCTGACCTTTGGATTGGCCTGATGCGCCATAGAGATGATGACGACGGGATCGTCACATTATGATTTGGACAGGCTGGGGGTAATCTTCAGAGGCTCGCCCAGGCAGGCAGACTTTATGATAGTTGCCGGGACAGTAACCATGAAAATGGCGCCCATTGTGCGTAGAGTCTATGACCAGATGCCTGAACCGAGGTATGTAATATCTATGGGAAGCTGCGCATGTTCCGGGAATATTTATAACACCTACAGTGTTGTACAGGGGTGTGATAGTTTCCTGCCTGTGGATGTTTATATCCCCGGTTGCCCGCCGAGACCGGAGGCATTGATGTACGGCATGATGAAGCTGCAGGAAAAGATACAGGGAGAATATTTCAAGTGGAGCAGATGGAGATAGAAAAGGATCTACAGACAAGGGAGTTGACCCTGAACATGGGTCCTCAGCATCCGGCCACGCACGGGGTGTTGAGACTTGTGCTGCAACTGGACGGCGAGACGGTAGTCAAGTGTACGCCTTATGTAGGCTATCTGCACAGGGGAACCGAGAAACTTGCTGAGAACAGGACATACATTTCCGCGCTGCCCTTGATGGACAGGCTCGATTACATATCCAGCATGTCCAACGATGTAGGATATTGCGTTGCGGTGGAAAAGCTATTCGGCATAGAAGCTCCGGAGAGGGCGAAATACATAAGAACGATAATGTCCGAGATGACGAGAATAAGCAGCCACATCATATGGCTCGCTACCCATGCGCTGGATATAGGAGCAATGACGGTATTTCTTTATTCGTTCAGAGAAAGGGAATGGCTGATTGATTTATTCGAAATGACCTGTGGAGCAAGACTCACCGTGAGTTATCCGAGGATAGGCGGAGTAAGATGCGATGTGAGTCGGGAATTTTTAGACAGTTTATATAAATTCACAGAGGAATTTCCGAAGAGGATAGAAGAATACGAAACGCTTATAGACCAGAACAGGATATGGCTTCAGAGGACAAAAGGGATAGGGGTGATAAGCGCAAGGGACGCCGTACATTGCGGATTGACCGGACCGACTCTTAGGGGGTCGGGCGTTTCTTATGATGTCAGAAAGCATGAGCCTTATGATGCGTATCCTTTTGTGGACTTTGAAGTTCCTGTAGGTGAAAACGGGGACGTATACGACAGGTATAGATGCAGGATGGAGGAATTGAGGCAGTCAAACCGTATTATCAGGCAGTGCATTGAGAAGATGCCTGATGGACCTATTCTTGCCGACGATGCGCCCGACCTCGATATGCCGCCGGAGGGCCGCAAAAGATTAATTCCCGACATGTCTCTCAGCCACGCATGCATATCTTTATCCGATGAGTGCGAACATATAACGCCGGCCGGTGAATTTTACTCGCCGACAGAAGTTCCAAAAGGCGAGTTAGGCTTCTACATAGTCAGCGACGGCAGCGGGATGCCCTACCGCATGAGGTTCAGGTCGCCGTCCTTTGTGCATGCCGCTGCCTTGCCCAGGTTGTGCAAGGGGCATATGGTGGCTGATGTAATAGCGCTTATAGGAACCATAGATATTGTTCTCGGAGAATGCGACCGATGAGGAGAGCCGCATGACATTGAGGGATATTGCTAAGAAAATATTTTTCCTCGAAATCCTGAAGGGATTGGCTTTGACCTTCAGGACAATGATAAACCATCCGGTCACGCGGAGATATCCGAAAGTAAAGAGAGATCCCTTTCCCGGCTTCAGAGGAAGGCATGCCTTTGTGAGAGATCCTGAAACCGGACGGGAGAAATGTGTTGCGTGTTTAAAATGTTCCATAGTATGTCCATCCCGGTGCATACGGGTCGAATATAAAGAAACAGAGGGAGAAAGGATTCTCGAAAGATATGAGATCGAGGCGCTCAGATGTGTCTTCTGCGGGTATTGCGCCGAGGTGTGTCCTGTGTGCGCTCTCGTGCTTACAGAGGTGTACGAATACGCTGATTACTCCCGCGAGCACTTTCTTTTCGACCGGGAGATGTTATTGAAGAATTGGGATGATTTTTCCTCCGGACTTAAGACCGATACATATTTCAACAAATTCTGGAGACTCGAAGGCATAGACATAAAAAGAATGCCGGTCGGCAAGAGACTTCAGGAGCCGATTCCTATCAAACACGAGGAGAAGGTAACCTTATGATGCCCGGGGCTTATATCCCATCCGCATATCTGCCGATTCTTATTACGCTGATGGCTGCAACCGCCTTTGTAGCGGGAGGTCTGCTTCTCGGCGCAATCTTCAAATTGAGAAGGCCTTATTCAGAGAAACTCTTGTCCTATGAGTCCGGCAATCCTCCTGTGGGAGAGCCGCGGGAGAGGTTTTCCATAAAGTTTTATGTCGTTGCAATGCTTTTCGTTGTTTTCGATGTCGAGGCTGCATTTTTGTATCCGTGGGCCGTGGCATTTGGCAATATAGGACTCTATGGATTTTGGGGAATGGTGATATTTATACTCATCATCTTCATCGGATATGCCTATGATTGGAAGATGGGCGCATTGGATTGGAAAGATAAAGGAAAGGAATAAATGGTGCCGACAGCAATAGCGGAGTTTATTAAAGAGAGATTTTCACTGGAAGTAAAAGGGATAACCGAATTCCGCGGGCAGGTTTCGGTAACTGTCAGGAAAGACAAAATAGTTGAGATTATGCAGTTCCTCCACGATACGCCTGAACTGTCCTTCGACTATCTCGAAGATCTCTGCGGCATGGATTATCTCGGCAGGAAAGAGCCGAGATTCGAAGTGGTTTATCACCTCTATTCGATGGATCACAGACATAGGATAAGGATAAAGGCGGAAGTGCCTGAAGAGGACTGCGCTGTCGACAGCGTGGTGGACATATGGGAAGGCGCAAACTGGCATGAAAGGGAATGTCTTGATATGTTCGGCATAGTTTTCAACGGTCATCCTGATTTAAGAAGGATACTTATGCCGGAGGACTGGGAAGGTTACCCGCTCAGAAAAGACTACCCCGTAGAGGGGCCGGAGAAAAAATGGAGGGGATTTGTCGAAGTCCTCGATAAGGCGGAACGCTTTAAGCAGTTTGAGTGGAAGGGATAAAAAATGGACTTTGTAATGACACTGGCAATAATAGCAATAAAGATAACTGTCGTCTTCGGCATCGTGCTTTTTCATGTGGCATACGCTACTTATTTTGAGCGCAAGATAATAGGACGGATGCAGGCCCGGTACGGCCCTATGGAGGTGGGGCCGCACGGACTCCTTCAACCCGTTGCCGACATGATCAAATTGTTTTTTAAGGAGGATATAATCCCTGCGAGTGCAGACAGGCCATTGTTTTATATCGCCCCTGCCATAGTCGTAATATCGGCAATGACAGCGCTTTCCGTTCTGCCCTTTTTCGACGGGTTTGTAATTGCGGATATCAACATCGGACTACTTTTTTTGCTCGTTATAACCTCACTCAGCGTTTACGGTATTGTGATTGCAGGATGGTCGTCAAATTCGAAATATTCTTTCTTGGGGGGATTGAGGTCTGCCGCCCAGTTAATAAGCTACGAGATAGCCATGGGACTTAGCCTGGTAGGAGTGATGCTTATGGCAGGTTCGTTGAACCTTTCCGATATTGTAAGAGCACAACACCAGCATCCTCTGGGCATGTTCGCATTCCCCCAGTTTCTGGGTTTCTTTGTATTTGTCGTTGCCGCCTTTGCCGAGACAAACAGGGCGCCCTTTGACCTTCCCGAGGCTGAGTCGGAACTGGTTGCCGGTTATTTCACCGAATACAGCGGTTTCAGGTTCGCATTTTTCTTTCTCGGCGAGTATGTCGCGATGCTCACAATGTCCGCCGTTGCCGCGCTTTGTTTTCTGGGAGGCTGGACGATTCCCATGTTTATGACAAATGCAATGCCGTTCCTGTCATACGTGCCGGGGATTATATGGTTTCTCGTGAAGGTGTATGCATTCATGTTCTTTTATTACTGGATAAGGGCGACATTGCCGAGATACAGGTATGATCAGCTCATGGCAATCGGATGGAAGGTGCTGATGCCCCTGGCATTCGTGAATGTTTTAATAACAGCCTTTGTGAAGAGATGGCTGTAAAGTAAATATTACGGAGTGGATATGCTGCCGAAATTATTTTTTGGGTACTTTGCCGCAATGATAACCATACTGTCCTTGCTGGCGATAACGCGGAAAAACCTGGTGCACGGCATTATGTGGATGCTCCTCCTCTTTGTCCATATCGGAGGCCTTTATCTGTTTTTGAATGCCGAATTTATCGCAGCTATACAGATAATAGTTTATGCAGGCGCCATTTTAGTGCTTTTCCTTTTTGTTGTCCTGCTCCTTAATGTTAAGGAGGAGTTTAAAGGGCGGCGGTTTATAAGTTCATGGCAGGGGAGGGGTTTCGTAGCAGCAGCATTACTGCTTGGAATAATGCTTGTCTTACAGTATGCCGTGATCGCGCCGCATGGAAAATATTCCATCGAATATATACAGAGCGAAACCCACACAAAGGTTTTGGGAACGGTATTATTTAACGAATACGTATTCCCCTTTATGATCCTGGCCCTCGTGCTCTTTGTTCCCATGATTGCTGCGGTGGTTTTGGCCGTTAAAGGGAGGAAGGCATGAACCCCGTCCCTCTCACATGGTACCTTATGCTCGGCGCTGTCGTATTCATAATCGGCGTATTCGGCTTTCTCATAAGGAGAAACATCATCATGATGTTCATGTCCATCGAGCTTATGCTCAACGGCGTCAATATAAGCCTGTTAGCCCTGAGCCATTATATGCAGGATATGCGTGGACAGGTGCTTGTTTTTTTTGTAATCGCATGCGCCGGAGCCGGTGTTGCGGTGGGACTTGCTTTGGTGATAGCGGCCTTCAGGAACAAACCCACGCCGCACATGGATGAGATGGATATCTTGAAGGGGTAAGGGACCAAAAGGATAAAGAATGGAAAAAATTACATCTATAATTCCTCTGCTTACTGTACTGGTTTCTGTTGCAGCTACATTTCTTATTATCCTGACAGGACAGAAGAGGCAGAACCTCAGGGAGTTCTGGTCCGTTGCTGCGGGGGTAGTGAAATTTCTTCTCGTGGCCTCTATGGTTCCTGCTGTGCTCGATGGAAAGACCATAGAGTATACTCTTTTTCACTTGATGCCGGGTATCGATATAAAGTTCAGGGCAGATGCCTTTGGAATACTCTTTGCATTAGGCGCTTCCTTCCTCTGGATCGTGACGACCTTTTATTCTATCGGCTACATGAGGCCCCTTAACGAACACTCCCAGACACGATACTTCTCATGCTTTGCCATTGCCCTTTCCACTACAATGGGGGTGGCGTTTTCAGCAAATCTCTTTACGCTGTTTTTATTCTACGAGGGTTTGACAATAATCACATATCCCCTTGTTTCCCATAAGAAGCTTCCTGAATCGAAGGTGGGAGCGAGGAAATACGCTATTTACCTGCTCGGCGCTGCAAAGGCATTTCTTGTGGCAGCCATTATTTTGACTTACAACCTCGCGGGGACCCTCGAATTTACAAAAGGAGGCTTATTCCCTGATGCGGTAAAGGCGGCCCATCCTGTGCTGATCAGCGTGCTGTTTCTTCTTTATCTCTTTGGTTTTGCAAAGTGTGCAGTTATGCCTTTGCACGGCTGGCTCCCTGCAGCAATGGTTGCTCCCACGCCTGTCAGCGCCCTTCTTCATGCAGTGGCTGTTGTGAAGACCGGCGTCTTTTCAGTATTGCGGGTGATATTTTTTGTCTTCGGAACAGATCTCTTGAAAAACATCGGCGCCGATAACTATGCGATCTTCTTTGCATCATTCACCATAGTCATGGCATCCGTGATTGCCATCAGTAGAGACAACCTGAAGGCACGGCTGGCATACTCTACAATCAGTCAATTGTCTTACATTGTCCTCGGCGGAGCGCTTTTAACGACAAGCGGAATGATCGGCGGGATAATACACATAACCAACCATGCCTTTGCAAAGATTACCCTATTTTTCTGCGCAGGCTCCCTTTATGTATCGGCGCATAAGACCGAAATAAGCCAGTTGAGCGGTATCGGCAGGAAGATGCCTTGGACGATGGCTGCCTTTGCCATCGGCGCTATGGGCATGATCGGCGTGCCGTCGGCGGGAGGTTTTATTACAAAGTGGTATCTACTGGTGGGGGCTATGGAAAGGGAGAGTCTAACGGTTCTCATGGTGCTGCTTACAAGCACCTTGCTCAATGCTTCTTATTTTGTGCCGATAGTTTATAAGGCATTTTTTGAAAAAGCAGAAGATGACCATCATCATCACGAAGAGATCAAGGAAAATCCGATGCTGGTAGCGCCTTTGTTTTTATGTGCCGTAATAAGCGTGATTTTGGGCTTTTACCCTGATCTTATAATAAATTTTGCGAATCTGATAGTTAAATGAGGAGATTTTAAGATGTCTGGACAACAGGAAGAAAAAAAGGAGATCATGGAACTAAGCCATGAGCCTGTTTCGGGTTACAGAACAGCGTTTTACATAGTCTTTTTAGTGGGCATCCTGTATCTTGCAGTAATTTTTCTAAAAAGTCTTTGAGGAAAATAATATGGAAAAGAAACATTTTTTCGACAAGCCGGGAAATCTGAAGAAATTTCTGAAGGTGTTCTTTGCTTCGCTAATAGCGCTTATAGTCATCGACCTTTTTGTCCACAAACACCCATATTTTGCATTCGAGGGTTATCCGTCCTTTTATGCCGCCTTTGGATTCGTTGCCTGCGTAGTGCTTGTCCTTGCAGCAAAATACATATTACGGCCTCTGATAAAAAGGAAGGAGGGATACTATGATTAATGCCGTTGCGCCTGCCGCAATCTTTATCATCGGCGCGCCTATCATTTTCTTTTTAAGAGGGAGGTTGAAATCCGTCTATTTATTGCTGCTGCCTGTCCTTGCCTCCATAAGCCTGCTCAGTATGCATGAGGGCACATATTGGATTGTGAATTTTTTGGGGTATGAACTCATTTTCGGAAGGGTCGATAAGCTCAGCCTGGCATTCGGATATATCTTTGCCCTTGTCTCATTCATATCTGTTCTTTACTCCCTTCGGGTAAAAGACGACGGGCAGCACATTGCCGGCTTTATCTATGCCGGAAGCGCCCAGGGTGTTGTCTTTTCAGGGGATTTCTTGACTCTATTTTTATTCTGGGAGATAATGGCCTTTTCCGCTGCCTATCTTATATGGGCAAGTAAAACAGAGGCGTCCCGGGGTGCAGGACTGCGTTATCTGCTGGTTCATATTGCCGGAGGTCTTTGCCTCCTTGCAGGAATAACCTTGCACTACCATGATACAGGCTCCCTTGTATTCTCATTCATAGGACTGGACGGTCCGGCATCATATCTTATACTTTTAGGATTCGGGATAAATGCCGCCTTCCCCATTCTTCATTCATGGCTCCCTGATGCCTACCCGGAATCGACTTTTTCAGGCACGGTATTTTTAAGCGCCTTTACCACCAAATCGGCTGTTTATGTCCTGGCAAGGGGATTCCCGGGCACAGAGATGTTAATCTGGATCGGGGCTACGATGACGGCATTTCCCATCTTTTATGCCGTCATAGAAAACAATCTGAGGAGGGTTCTTTCCTATAGCCTTATCAACCAGGTCGGATTTATGGTGGTGGGAGTCGGAATAGGCACAACCCTTTCGCTGAACGGTACGGTCGCTCATGCCTTCTGTCATATCCTATATAAGGCGCTGCTGTTTATGTCCATGGGCGCAGTGCTGCACCAGACAGGCAAGATTAACGCCACGGATCTGGGCGGATTATACAAGACTATGCCCTTAACGACAATTTTCTGCATAGTGGGCGCTGCATCCATTTCAGGATTTCCGCTGACGAACGGGTTTGTGAGTAAATCGATGATCGTCAGCGCATCGGGTGTTGAAGGACTGATACCCGTATGGTTTGCGCTGGTGTTTGCCTCGGCAGGCGTTTTTCACCATTCAGGAATAAAAATCCCATTCTTTGCATTTTTCTCCCACGACTCGGGTATAAGGACAAAGGAGCCTCCCATCAACATGCTTCTCGCCATGGGCATTGCCGCATTTTTGTGCATTTTCATCGGGGTATTTCCAGGGTTTCTTTATTCCATTCTCCCCTATCCCGTAGATTATGTGCCGTATACGGCAGCCCATGTTATCGACCAGCTTCAGCTTTTATTCTTTTCAGCGCTGGCCTTTAGTCTCCTTATGCTCTCCGGCATATACCCTGCTGAAATCAGGGCGATCAACCTCGACACGGACTGGTTCTACAGAAAAGGGGCAAAGGCATTTTTATGGCTTGTAAATAAGCCCATTGTAAGATTTGAATACAATGTCGTAGGAGAGGCATACGAATTTATGGTGATAAAACCTGTGATGAAGATTGCAGGTATTTTGCGATCCTTTGATATAAAGGTAGTTGACGGGGCAGTCAACGGTATAGGAAGGTTGACGGTCGCATGGAGTGCGGTCATGCGCATTGTACAAAGCGGTAAGGTTCACGACTACGCCTTTATAATGAGTGGGGGGATATGTGCAGTTGTAATACTGATTCTACTGTTATGAGGATAAAACATGGAAGACATAATACTTAACAGGCTCGGCTACCCTATACTTTCAATAACTATTTTCCTTCCTTTGGCGGGGGCATTATTGATATCCCTTCTGAGGAATGCCTATGCAATCCGGTGGACTGCCCTTTTAACCACCTTTGCAACATTGGTTGTTTCATTGCCCCTCTATATACATTTCGATAAGACCACATATAAGATGCAGTTTGTCGAGAGTTATCCATGGATACCGGCATGGAATTTAAATTATGCGGTCGGTGTAGACGGGATAAGCATTCTATTTGTGCTCCTTTCAACAATAATCGGCGTGCTCTGCGTTTTGGTCTCATGGAAGGCTGTGCAGGAAAAGATAAAGTTGTTTTATTCGGCAATCCTTTTAATGGAAATGGCCATGACCGGTGTTTTTGCCGCCATGGATCTGGTTCTCTTCTATATCCTATGGGAAGCAATGCTCATACCGATGTTCCTCCTTATAGGCATCTGGGGCGGGTCGAACAGGGTATATGCAGCAATAAAATTTGTCCTCTTTACATTAGCCGGAAGCGTCCTGATGCTGGTCGGAATAATCGCGCTCTATTATGCCGGAGGCGGGACATTCGACATTCTTGCGCTTGCAAAGACGCATTACCCGGTGAATCTTCAGATATGGCTTTTCCTGGCATTCTTCATGGCATTTGCAGTCAAGGTGCCGATGTTCCCCCTGCATACATGGCTTCCGGATGCCCATACAGAGGCGCCCACGGCAGGAAGCGTCATCCTTGCAGGAATACTTCTTAAGATGGGCGCATACGGCTTTCTCAGGTTTTCGATGCCGATGTTCCCCGATGCGGTAAAGATATTTTTCATGCCGATGCTCGTGCTCTCTGTCGTAGCGATTGTATACGGCGCCTTTGTTACACTGATGCAGAAGGATATTAAGAGGCTCATTGCATATTCAAGCGTCAGCCACATGGGCTTTGTTACCCTCGGCTTATTCTCACTGAACCGGACAGGAATGGAGGGCGGGATATTCCAGATGATAAGTCATGGCATTGTCACAGGTGCGCTTTTTATGTGCATCGGGGTTATATACGAAAGGACGCATACGAGAAGGATTGAAGACTACGGAGGGCTTGCCCGCGCTATGCCGATATTCACAGTCTTTTTTACCATTTTCGCGCTTGCAGGAAGCGGGTTCCCTGGAATGAGTTCTTTTATAGGCGAGTTTCTTATCCTGAGCGGCGCGTTTAAGGTAAGAATGACTCTGGGTGCCGTTTCTATCGCAGGGGTTATACTGGGTGTAGCGTACATGGTGTGGCTCTATTACAGGATTTTCTTGTTTGATGTTAATCCGAAGGTAAAGGAACACCTTCACGATATGGGCATGAGGGAGGTATTAATGCTTGTTCCCCTTGTTTTCCTTGTTTTTTATCTGGGATTGCAACCGTCAGTGCTTATAAGCTACACGCAGGCATCTGTTCAGCATCTCCTCGAGAGGTTCGGTGCAGGCGGTCAGGAAATCACTGCTGTAAAAGGCATTATCGAGGTGCTGAAATGATTGAACTGATGAGAGAACTGGGGCCGTTATTCCCTGAAATACTAATGACTGTTCTTACACTCTCTGTTTTTTTGGCAGGATTGGCGGTTAAGAAGAAAAGCATTATGGCTTTTTTGAGCATACTCAGCGCTGCTGCGGCAGCTTATGTAATTCCGATCTCCGCAGGAACCGCCTTTAACGGCATGTTCATATCCGACGGCTATGGCATGTTTTTCAAGTATATTTTCATGCTGAATATTTCCCTGACTGCCCTGATGTCTATAAATTATAGCGCCGTAGATGAGAGGCATTCCGGCGAATATTACAGCCTTGTTCTTCTTGCATCCATCGGTATGATGCTCATGGCATCTGCCGGAGACCTGATAGTCCTATATCTTGGACTCGAACTCATGTCATTGAGCACTTATGTCCTTACCGGTTTTCTGCGGCACAACCTGAAATCAAATGAAGCCTCCTTGAAATATTTTCTTTTAGGGACATTTGCAACTGCGATCCTGCTCTATGGCATAGCGATGATATACGGCCTCACCGGCACCACAAACCTTAAAGCAGTGGCCGATTACATTGCAAAAACCGGCCTTGCTGCAAATCCGGTTATGCTGCTTGCCGTTATCTCTATGGCAGTGGCCTTTTCATTCAAAATAGCAGCGGCTCCATTCCACATGTGGGCCCCTGATGCGTACGAAGGAGCGCCCACACCGATAACCGCCTTCATGTCTATAGGCCCAAAGGCGGCGGCTTTTGCGGCTTTCGGCAGGGTCTTTTTTGATGCATTGGGTTCGGCAAGAATGGACTGGGGAACAATACTCATTGCCATAGCGATAATCACTATTGTGGTGGGGAACATGCTTGCATTGGCGCAGACAAACATAAAGAGAATGCTCGCATATTCATCCATAGCCCATGCAGGGTATATGCTGCTGGGAATAATACCGGGCACAAAAGAAGGAATGGATGCCATGATGGTGTACATGCTCATATATGCATTTATGAACATGGGGGCGTTTGCAGTGGTAATACTTCTGGAAAAGGAGGAGATAAAGTCTTATGAGGGTATTACAAGAAAACATCCGTTTATATCGGCGGCAATGCTCGTATTTATGTTTTCCCTCGCAGGAATACCTCCCACAGCAGGATTTATAGGCAAGTTCAACCTCTTTATGGCAGTTATAAATGCAGGATACACATGGCTTGTTGTGATAGCCGTAATATTCAGCGCCATCTCCGCTTACTACTATCTGAGGGTAGTAATGAACATGTACATGAAAGAGATGAAAGAGGAGGCAGCAATAACCCCATCACCGTCATTAGGCCTTGCAATACTGATAACTGTGCTAATGGTCTTTATCATCGGCATTATGCCTTCACCCTTTCTAAATTTATAGCAACCATCTCTCTTATGTTATAATTACGCATTAAAATCTAAAGCGAGGAGAACCCTTGTTAGACTTATTGAGACAGATCAGATGGCAGGATTTGCTTGATATAATAATCGTCTCAATAATCCTTTATAGAGTGCTTCTCATCATCAAGGGCACAAAGGCTGCACAGATGCTTGCAGGCCTTGGCATTCTCTTGATTGCATCCTTCTTTTCAAGGTATCTCCAGCTTTATACGATGGACTGGATTATCCAGAGCTTCTGGGCTCAGGTGGTCATAGTTCTTATAGTCCTTTTTCAGCCGGAAATAAGAAGGGCGCTTGCCCAGATGGGAGAGTCTTCATTCCTTCAGGGGTTGACTTCTGCGGAAGAGCTGAAATCCCTTGAGGAGATACTAAGGGCTGCGGTGGCTCTTGCAAACAGGAAAGTCGGCGCCTTGATTGTTATTGAGAGGGATGTCAGTCTTAAAGATTATATCGAAATCGGAACATCCCTTGATGCAAAGGTCTCAAAGGAATTGCTTTTGAGCATATTTCATCCTACATCACCAATCCACGACGGCGCGGTTGTAATTCGCGGCAATAGGGTTGTTGCTGCCGGGTGTTTTTTGCCCATTACCCTCGGCACTGAAGTCAGCAAGGCCCTTGGCACCCGGCATAGAGCAGGTATTGGCATTACAGAGGAGACGGATGCAGTTGCAATTATAGTTTCCGAGGAGACTGGAACTATCTCTGTGGCGATCCATGGGACATTGGAGACCAGCATTGATATGGGAACATTAAGGGATATGCTCACAGACCTGTTTACAGAGTCCAAAAAGGAAAAGGGTCCTAAAAACAGATGATGAAGAAAAAAGGAATAATCAGCAATATAGGCAGCGATATCGGGGTGAAGATACTATCAGTAGCACTGGCCATGTCTCTCTGGTTCTTTGTCACATACAGGGGGCAGTCGGAGATAGTTATAGATGTACCGATTGAGTTTAAGAATATTCCTAAGGGTCTGGAAATCCTGCGCCAAAATGTAAAAAGGGTGAGTCTTAATATAAGCGGACACGAAAGGCTTCTAAAGGGATTGAGGCCGATGGATGCGATGGTTGGTGTTGATCTTTCAAATGCAAAAAAAGGAGAGGCTGTATATTACTTAGATAAGGGCAATATAGTAATCCCAAGAACTATAAAAGTCCTCAGGATTGAACCCACAAGCGTAAAGGTGACCCTCGACGAATCCACATCAAAGGTTGTGCCTGTTAGGGCGCATATCATCGGCAGCCCTGAAAACGGCTATAAGGTAAGGTCTATAGATGTAAGGCCTTTGTCTATAGAAATAGAAGGCGCAAAGACAGAAGTTGCAAGAGTCGCTCTGTTGAGGACAGAGCTTATAGATATAACTGGTATCGACTCGGATATAACACAGAGCGTAAGAATTAATACTAACGGCAGGAATATAAGACTAAAGGCATCGGAAGCGACTGTAAAGATTACTATAGAAAGGATTCGGAAATGAGCCAAAATATAAAATTATTTGGCACTGACGGTATAAGGGGCAAGGTTAACAGGTCTCCTATGACGCCTGAAAATGTTCTGAGAGTAGGCATGGCTGTTGCCCATATTTTGAAGAACAGAATGATAAATGACCACGGAAGGCATATGATCCTGATCGGCAAGGACACACGGCTTTCAGGCTACATGATAGAGAGCGCCCTTACTTCAGGCATATGTTCGATGGGAATGGATGTGACCCTTGTTGGACCAATCCCAACACCCGGAATCGCCTTTCTTACGCGAACACTGAGGCTCGATGCAGGGATAGTTATCTCAGCCTCTCACAACCCCTTTGGAGATAACGGCATAAAGATATTCGCATCCGATGGTTTTAAGTTGTCTAGTAGGCTCGAAAAGGAGATCGAGAGACTTGTGGCGGATGAAAAATTTCCGGCAAAAAAACCTGCGGATGATAAAATCGGCAAGGCATACAGGCTCGATGATGCCACGGGTAGATACATAGAATATATAAAATCAACAATACCAAAAGGCATAGACCTCGAAGGTTTAAAGGTAGTTGTAGATTCAGCCAACGGAGCTGCTTATAAGGTTACTCCGTGGCTCTTGAGGGAGCTCGGCGCAGAGGTAATATCAATCAATGACAGGCCCGATGGTATCAATATAAACGACAACTGCGGCTCATTGCATCTGGAGTGTCTTGCGGCTGAAGTTAAAAAGCACAATGCACATATCGGCATAGCGCACGACGGCGATGCTGACAGGACGCTCTTTGTTGATGAGAATGGCAACATAGTGGACGGAGATATTATATTAGGCATATGGGCTTCGGAGCTGAAACGGGAAGGTAAACTTAGCGGCAATGGTGTTGTTGCAACAGTTATGTCTAATTTAGGTCTTGAGAAATATCTTGAAAGACAGGGGATAAAGCTCGTTAGGACAAAAGTTGGAGACAGGTATGTTATGGAAGAGATGAAGAAGGGCGGGTACAATCTCGGCGGAGAGCAGTCCGGGCATATAATATTTTTTGATTACAACACCACAGGCGACGGCCCTATCACTGCCCTGCAGGTTGCGTATCTTATGAGAAAAAAGAACAGGCTTATCTCTGAACTTACTGCGGATATAGAGCTTTATCCGCAAATGCTTCTCAATGTTGCAGTTTCTGGAAAGAAAGATTTTAAAGAGATTCCGGAAATAACGAGTGTTATCGATAAATCAAAAGAAAATCTGGGCAATAAAGGAAGGATACTTGTCAGGCCATCAGGCACAGAGCCAAAGATAAGGGTTATGGTGGAGGCAGAGGACGAAAAGATGGCAAAGACAGCGGCTGAAGATATTGCAAATGTAATTAAAAAGAAACTCTGTGATACGGAGTAATACGCCAACACTCCATTATTCCAATACTCCATAACTAATGATTTACTTTATCTCGTTCATCTGCGGCACATCACTTTTTTATAGTCATAGTTTTTTCCCTTATACAAGCCTCCTGATTGCTCTGATTTTATTAAGCCTGACTGTCACCCCAAAAAATCTTACGATTTTTTGGGGACCCCGACTTTTGTATTACAAAAAAGAGAAGCTCGCTGTCATTGCTATTGCAATTATTGCAGTCGCTGGATTTTATTATGCAAAGATTTTGTATCTGCCGCCACCCACCCTCTCGGATATTGCCGGAAAAACCATAGAAGTTCAAGGAGCAGCGAAGTCAGAAGCGGTCTCGTTAAGTTCTCAGGGAGACGCTTTCTATCAAACTATAGAAGTCAGAAAAGCGGCGGATAAAGACAACAACATGCTGCATCTAAGGGAATTGAGGGTTTTTACCGGCATTGCTTTAGAGTCCAATAAGGAATATCTCATTAAGGTTCGCATTCCAAGAGATGCATATTTTTTAAATCCGGGCAGTAATAGGAACCTTGTTTCAGGGTATGCATTGGAGGCAAAAGAAATCCGTGAGTTAACAGGAAGCTTCTTCGGCCCGCTAAGGTCAAGGCTCAATCGCTTCATAAAAAATAACTTCTCCGGCGAATCTGCTCCGTTTATAATGTCCATAATAACAGGAGATAGAAGCCTGCTAACAAAGGAGACGAGAGATGCATTTAATGTAACAGGACTCGCACACATACTGAGCATATCAGGGACTCATTTTGGACTGCTGCTTTTTATTCTTTTCAGACTGTTCAGGCTTCTGGTTAAGGTATTGCCTCACAATATTCTTGTCAGGCTAACCCTTTATCTCACCCCTTCACAGATTGCTGCATCCATGTGTATTCCCTTTATGATAGCTTATCTCGGCATCTCAGATATGAGCATCCCTTCAATCAGGGCGTTTATCATGATAACCCTGTTCCTCTTCGGCCTTTTAATACACAGAAAGGGGTTCTGGCTGAATACGTTGCTGCTTGCGGCAGTTATTATTATTTTAATCCAGCCTGATTCCATTCTCGAACTTTCGTTTCAGCTTTCATTTGTCGCTGTCTTGTGCATAGGAATGGTAGCGGCATATAAGCACGGAAGCACGGAAGTGCGGAAGAACGGACATTCTAATAAATCAGTTTTTTCTTCCGCGATTCAGGTCTTCCGAACTTCCGTGCTGATTTCCCTCGCTGCAACTATTGGAACTGCTCCGCTTGTGGCTTATCATTTCCATTATTTTTCTCTGCTATCGCCGATTACAAATCTCATCATCACGCCGATTATCGGATTTGTTATTCTCCCTATAGCCCTTGTATCATCCTTTGTTTTTCTTGCTTTTGATATTTTTCCTCTGCATTCTTTAGTCGATGCGATTACTGTTTTTGTCCTTGATGTGATAAAACATATCTCACAATGGAGCTTTGTGGATATAAAAATCCCGGCATTTTCATCCATACTACTTGTTATATTTTATACCGGCGTTTTGGCTTATGTAATTATCAAAATGCAAAAGGGGCAAGGGGCGATAGACGATAGGCAAGAGGAGGTTAAAAAATTGTCTATTGCCTATCGTCTATCGCCTATAACCATTCCGGTTGCTGTTGCCATAATTCCGATATTTTTCTATGCAGGCATCAAATTTTTTGAACCTGAGAAACTAAAAATAACTCATCTCGATGTAGGGCAAGGAGATTCTGCGGTTGTTGAATTTCCTGATGGTAAAACAATTGTGGTGGATACAGGAAAAAAGGGCTTTCAGGTCGGCGAGTTTTTGAAATACAGGGGAATTAAAGAGATTGATGCACTTATTTTGTCTCACGGCTCATCAGACCACGCCGGCGGATTGGAATATCTTTTAAAAAATTTTGAAGTTCATGAAATCTGGGATAATGGTCGGTTGGTATATCCGGATGGATTCCCTGAACTCAGGCGCAGAGGGCTTCAGAGGGGCGATGTTATTAAGGGCAAAGGATACAGGATTACGGTTCTGCATCCTTATGATGAGTTTTACACGCTGCATTCGGACGACAATGTTGAAAACAATGACTCAATTGTATTGAAGATTCACAGCAGGAAGAATGGTTTTCTTTTTACAGGAGATATAGAAGAAGAGGCAGAAGAAAATCTTTTGCATCTCGGAGAACATCTTAAAAGCAATGTCTTGAAAGTTCCACATCACGGAAGCCGCACGTCTGTATTAGAGATGTTCTTTAGTTCCGTATCGCCTGAAATAGCTGTAATAAGCGCTGGGAGAAAAAACTTATACAATCATCCGCATGATGAAACATTGGATATGCTTAATAGTGCAAAAATACTCAGAACAGATATTGACGGAGCGATTGGCATAGAAGAACTGCCTGACGGAAGGCTTAAAATCAAGACATGGAGAGATTTTCAGTTCTCAGAGGCAAAGACATTAAAAGAGGAGTGGATGAATTTTAAAAAACTTTTTTGGGTGTGGTAAAATGAAGTCAATGATTGCGATTGTTGATTATGGAATGGGGAATATAAGGAGCGTTGAGAAGGGCTTTCTAAAAGTCGGCGCTGATGTAAAGGTTACATCTGACCCTAAGGTGATTGCAGATGCCAAAGGCATAGTCCTTCCGGGAGTAGGCGCATTCAAGGACTGCATGAAAAACCTTGATAATCTTAATCTCCTCGATTCCATCGTGAAAGAAATTCAGAAAGGCAAACCATATTTAGGCATGTGCCTCGGATTGCAGTTGTTGTTTACAGAGTCAGAGGAATTCGGCGTCTGCAAAGGGCTGGATGTGTTTAAAGGGAAGGTCGTCAAATTTAAGTTTCAGAAAACAGAAGACAGAACACAGACAGTAAACAGTAAGCAGTCAGCCGAAAACTGTTCACTGTTCACTGCTCACTGTTCTCTGTCCTCTGATTTAAAGATCCCGCACATGGGATGGAATACGGTTAAGCTGTCCAAGAAACCACCCATATTTGACGGCATTTCTGATAATTCCTATTTTTACTTTGTCCACTCTTTTTATGTCGTGCCTGAAGATAAAGGAATTATTGCAGGGACAACGGAATACGGCATTGAGTTTGTTTCAATGGTATGGAAGGACAATGTATTCGCAACACAGTTTCATCCTGAGAAGAGCCAGGAATTAGGATTGAAAATACTTAATGGGTTTAAAGAGTTTGCAATAAACCAATGAACATCAAAAGCGTAATCCTCGGCACTGCAGGCCATATCGACCACGGCAAAAGCTCACTCGTAAAAGCGCTCACCGGTATAGACCCTGACAGATTAAAGGAAGAGAAGGAGCGAGGCATAACTATAGACCTCGGTTTTGCCAATCTCTCTTATCCAGACGGCCTCACAGTAGGCATTGTCGATGTTCCGGGACATGAGAGGCTCATCAAGAACATGCTTGCAGGAGCGGGCGGCATTGATATTGTTGTAATGGTTATTGCTGCTGATGAAGGGATAATGCCGCAGAGCAGGGAGCATCTTGCCATATGTGAATTGCTGAAGATTAAGGCTGGAATCGTTGCACTGACAAAAGCAGACCTCGTGGATGCTGATTGGCTCAGCCTTGTAACCGATGAGGCAAGGGATTTTGTAAAAGGCACATTCCTTGAAAATGCAGAGATAGTTCCTGTGTCTGCCAAAACAGGAATGAATATAGATGAACTCAAGGAAAAGATAAGAGAGGTTGCCGGAAAAGTAAAACCTAAACTTACAGAAGGTTTATTCAGACTTCCCATAGACAGGGTCTTCACATTGAAAGGATTCGGCACAGTAGTAACAGGAACAGCTTTATCAGGGACTATAACTCTTGATGCGCCTGTAGAGATACTTCCATCAAAGATTGCATCAAAAGTAAGAGGCTTGCAGAGCCACGGAAAGAGTGTTGAAAAGGCCTTTGCAGGACAGAGGATAGGCATTAATCTTCAGGGTGTCGACAAGGAATTGCTTAAAAGGGGAGATGTTGTTGTTACTCCAGACCGCTTTATTCCTACAAGAGTAATAGATGCAAAGCTAAATATGCTTGGAGATGCTCCTGCTGTAAAGAGCAGAAGCCTTGTACATTTTTATTCAAGCACTGCCGAGACAATTGCCAGAATTATAATCTATGACAAAGATGAGATAAAGGCAAGAGAATCATGCTACTGCCAGTTCAGGCTGCAAGAGCCTGTTATAGTACTTTCAGGAGACAGATACATAATCAGAAGGTTCTCCCCATTAGAAACAATCGGCGGAGGCGAAATCCTCGACCCTTATCCAGTAAAGAGAAAGAAGAAAGAGGGAATAGAAGACCTCATAACCATTGAAAAAGGAAGTCTTAAGGATAAGATTGAGATAAAGGTTAAAAAAATGAACTTTAACGGCTGCGCGGTCTCTGAAATAGAAAGATGGATGCAGGGAGATATTCCTGAAATAAGGTCAGCCATAGAGCAGCTTGCTAAAGAAGGTAAATTGATTAAGAGTCAGGATGTTCTTTTTCATCGCGACAGCTTCAATTCCTTCAGAGATATAGCCAAATCAACCCTCAGCCGTTTTCACAAGGAGAATCCCCTGAAATCGGGCATCTCAAAGGAGGAGTTGAAGGCAAAGATGCCGTTTCCGACTGCCCGTTTTTTTAATCTCATTACCATGATGGATGACATTGTCACAGAGAAGGATATATTGAGGCTCAAGGATTTCAAGGCATCCTTCTCTCAGGCGGATGAAGGCATTAAGGGCAGGATAATTTCCGCTCTGAACAAAGACGGTTTCCAGCCCCCAATGAAGTCGGAGCTTGCTCAGAAATTATCCATTTCCGAAAAAGAGCTTACAGACCTTTTCAAGCTGCTTGCAAAGGAAGGCGCAACCGTGAGGATTAATGACTCCATGTATATAACAAAAGAACAGTATAATAAAATGATTGACCTGCTCAGAGATTTCTATTCTAAAAAGAAAGAGATGACAGTGGCCGAGTTCAGGGATGTCCTCGGCACAAGCCGTAAATACGCCCTTCCATTCCTTGAACACCTCGATTCCAGCAGGATTACGCTGAGGGTTGGGGATATTCGGAAATTCATGTTAAAATAAAATATGCGAAGACGTTTTTTCTGGATACCCATAATTCTGCTCATAGGCTTTTTATTAGGCGGAATCACATACTACTTTCTCAGCAAGACAACCGTGTCCTCATACACTCCTTTTGCGCCGCGAGTGCCTAAGCAGATAGAGGAGACATCAAGGGCATTCTCGGAGATTGTAAAGGCGGTATCTCCCGCTGTTGTCAACATTTCAAGCACAAAAGTAATAAAAAGACAGCCTACACCTTTTGATGAATTCTTTGATTTCCTCTATCCGTTTCCCGACGGCAGGGGAAAAAGATGGAAGGAGCAAAGCCTCGGCTCCGGTGTTGTTGTTTCTTCAGACGGGTATATAGTTACAAACAACCATGTAGTGGAGCAGGCTGATGAGATAAAGGTAATACTTATCGACAAGAAGAGCTTTAAGGCAAAAGTTGTAGGCTCTGACCCTAAAACCGACATCGCAATCATAAAAATAGATGCAAAGGGGCTTCCTATGCTACCTTGGGGGGATTCAGAGAAACTGCAGGTTGGAGAATTTGTCCTTGCCATCGGTAATCCTTTCGGATTGAGTCATACGGTCACAATGGGAATAATCAGCGCTGTCGGAAGGGCTGACGTTGGAATCACCGATTATGAGAACTTTATTCAGACCGATGCGGCCATAAATCCCGGCAATTCAGGCGGGCCGTTGGTAAATATCAAAGGCGAATTGATAGGCATAAATACAGCAATATTCTCAAAGACAGGAGGCTATCAGGGAATAGGCTTTACTGTGCCGAGCAATATGGTGCGTGTTGTTATGGACCAATTGATCAAACATGGGAAGGTTACGAGGGGTTGGCTCGGCATTACGATTCAGGAGATTACTCCGGAGATTGCCCATAAGTTCGGACTTAGGCAGTCGGACGGAGCGCTTGTGAGCGATGTTGCCAAGGGCAGTCCGGCGCACAGGGCAGGGATGATGAGGGGAGATATAATCCTTGAGTTTAACGGCAAAAGGATCAGGGATGTGGCAACATTGAGAAATATGGTTGCCCAGAGCAAGATCGGTTCGCAGGTGGATATAAAGGTTTTAAGACGGGACAAGGAGATTACCCTAAAGGCTACTATAATGGAACTGCCGGCAGAGGTTGGAGATATAGTGCCGAGCTCTTCCCGCGGCACGGATATGGGCGATAATGCGATTTCGGGCATAACAGTTATGGACCTTAATACTGCCATTGCAAAACAACTCGGCATAGACAGGGATGAAAAGGGAGTTGTTATTGTCAAGGTCGAACACGGCTCATCCGCAGAGGAGGTCGGAATCAGGAAAGGCGATGTCATACAGGAGATGGACAGACAGAGGATCAATAGTATTAACGACTTTAATAAATTGGTCTCTAAGATAGGGTCTGACGATACGGTCTTATTATTTATAAACCGGAGCGGCAGAAAATTTTATGTAGCGCTGCCGCCGCAGTGAATAGTGAATAGTGAATAGAGGGAGTCTTAAAAGTAAGTTTTCTGCTGTTCACTAAATATTATTCACTAACGACTAATAAAGAAGGAGGTGAGAAACTTTGAATATTTTCGCAAGAATAGCTATAGCTTCGGTCTTTGTTTTTGCCGGTTATCTATACGGCCTTAAATATGGGTTTGTAGCTCAAGGCATTGTTACAGGCTTTTTCTTCGGTATAATATCGATAGTAATAGAATCAAGGCTTAGAAAGGTGTCTTTCGGCTCCATCCTTGGAGGTCTCTTAGGTCTAAGCATCGGACTTATATTCGCCAATCTTATTTTATTGCCTTTGCGTTATGTAATCACCGATGAAAGCCGTATCCTGTCTTCATTTATACTGAATGCAATTTTAGGATACGGAGGTCTCTTTGTCGGACTTAACAAGGGCAGAAATCTCACAATCCCGGCTATAATGCGTTTATTCAAAGGGCAGGAACTGGAAGAAGATATAAAAATCCTTGACACGAGCGTAATAATTGACGGCCGCATAGCAGATATAATCGAGGCCGGATTCCTCGAAGGTGCGTTTATTTTGCCGCAGTTTATCCTTCAGGAACTCCAGTATATAGCGGATTCTCCTGACCCTCTGAGAAGGACAAAGGGGAGAAGGGGGCTCGATATCCTGCACCGAATACAGAAGATGTCAAACATCAAGGTGAAGATAGTGGAAGAAGACTTTCCGAAGATAAAAGAGGTCGATGCAAAGCTTATAGCCCTCGCAAGGCTTTTAAATGCAAAGATAATCACTAATGACTTTAATCTGAACAAGGTCGCACAGCTTCAGGGTGTTGCTGTTCTTAATATCAATGAACTGTCCAATGTCCTTAAGCCGGTTGTATTGCCCGGAGAGACTCTTAATCTGTTTATTGTAAAAGAAGGCAAAGAATACAATCAGGGTGTTGCATACCTTGACGACGGCACCATGGTTGTTATAGAAAATGCAAGAAGGCTCATAGGCAGGAATGTAGAAGTAGTTGTAACGAGCGTCTTGCAGACAACAGCAGGAAGGATGATATTCGCAAAGCCGAAAGAAGATGAGTGAGGTGCTATGAGGTAGAATATGAAAGGGAAAAAAGACAAAGTCGTTGCCATAGTCCCTGCTGCCGGGCTCGGTAAGAGGTTCGGCGAAGAAAAGAACAAGCCCTTCTATCCGCTTATGGAAAAACCCCTTCTTATCTGGAGCCTTGAGACATTGCAGGGTGTTGAGGAAATAGCTGAAATCATTCCTGTATTGAAAGAAGATGATCTGATAACATGCGGCGAACTGATAGAAAAGTATAATATTACTAAGGTCAAGCGTATTGTTCCGGGTGGACAAGAGAGGCAGAACTCTGTTTATAATGCCATTAAGATACTTGACAATAAGACAGATGTAGTTTTGATACACGATGGGGTAAGGCCTCTGGTTGAAGGAGGTTTAATCAGAAGAAGCATTGCGGGGTTAAAGAATTATGACGGGGTTGTTGCCGGTGTGCCTGTGAAAGATACAATAAAGGAGGCTGGAAGCCGGAAGCCGGAAGAAGATATCATTGTCGAAAAAACTTTAAACCGTAATGCTCTATGGGCAATCCAAACGCCGCAGGTGTTTTGTTATGAGAAGATTAAAGATGCGTATGGAAAGGCGATGGCCGATAAATATTATGCCACAGATGATGCAGCCTTGATAGAGGGATACGGAGGAAAAATCAAGATTATCATGGGCTCATACACTAATATTAAAATAACAATGCCGGAAGATATAATAATAGCTGAGGCTTTGCTGAAGGCATGAGAATAGGTATTGGATATGACTCTCATAGGCTCGTTGAAGGTAAAAGACTTATTATCGGAGGAGTGGATATTCCTTTCGAGAAGGGCCTTCTCGGCCATTCAGACGGAGATGTCCTCTGTCATGCAATCATTGATGCGATTATAGGCGCAATGGGCGAAGGAGATATCGGAAAGCATTTCCCGGATAGTGACAATAGGTGTAAAGATGCCTCAAGCATCATGTTTTTAAAGCATATTGTCGAACTCTCAAAATCAAAGGGCTTTGAAATTCTCTGGATAGATTCGATTATCATAACAGAAATACCGAAGATTGCGCCCCATATTGATGCCATGAAATCCGCCATTTCTCAAGCAGGGATTCCCCCGGAGTTCATTAACATTAAGGCAAAGACTAATGAGGGGATGGGATTTGTCGGCAGAGGAGAAGGTATTGCAGTACAAGCTGTATGTTTGTTGAGGCAGGCACAAAGCTGAAAGGCCTTGACAAAAGTTTTGAGATTTGTGTAAGGTAATTATCTCGTTCTTTGAAAATTGCTAAAAGCGTGCGTGGTGAACTTTAATAACAAGTTTTAACCAAAATCAAAATTCAGGAAAACTATTGAGAGTTTGATCCTGGCTCAGAACGAACGCTGGCGGCGTGCTTAACACATGCAAGTCGAACGGGCCGGTGCGGAGCACCAAGAGGAATAGGTCTTATAAGTCTTATAGGATTTATTCTTTTTAGTGCTTCGCATCGGTTAGTGGCGGACGGGTGAGTAACACGTAGACAACCTACCCTTAAGCGGGGGACAACCCAGGGAAACTTGGGCTAATACCGCATGAGACCACGAACTGGGATGTTAGTGGTAAAAG
>CAMTVO010000027.1:0-25268 GCA_947085205.1 uncultured Nitrospiraceae bacterium | reverse complement strand
CAACTCCTCCTATATATTTTTATGAAGCCTTCAGCTTCTGTATTTGTTAATAAGCAAGCTGCGTGCCTGATTTTTGAGCATCATTAACTATTTGATATTATTGTTTTTTACGAGAAATGAAATCCAAAGCATCTCATTTGTGAGAATTTAAATTCCATTTGTGAGATAGGTAGATGTCAATATTGCGATAGAAATAATCTAAATGTGGTCTGAAATAAAAAAGGAGTCTAAAAAACTAATGGGATGTGTCTGACGGCGGCAGCTTTCTCCAAAGGGTATTCGCACTAATACCCAATCTCTTCGCTGTTTCTCTCTTGTTAAACTGTGTTTCTTTTAACGTTTCCTCAATGACGATCTTTTCGTATTCTTCTAACCGCTCTTTCAGGGTTTTTGGTGGAGTATCGATCTGTAGTTCTCCATTGATGATACTCTCTTTATTTGTCGCAATGCCACGTCTGTCATTTAATTCCTGTAGCAGTTCGTAGAGCAAATGGTCATCAGACTCTAAATTGCCAAGCAAGACTACATACCTCTTTATCAGGGAGTCCAGTTCACGGATATTTCCAGGCCAATTATATCCCTTCATCCGGTCAACCATTTTGTCCGAAATTGTTTTTGTTCCCCTGCCGTATTTATACAGAATTTCCTGAACGATGAAAGGAATATCTTCCGGTCTTTTCCTCAGAGGCGGGATATCGAGTTTAAGAACTGCCAAACGGAAATAAAGATCCGCCCGAAATTTTCCTAAGTTCACCTCTTCCCTGAGGTCTTTATAAGTCGAGCTGATAATCCGTACATCCACGGAAACGATCCTGTCGCCGCCAACACGCATAACTTCTTTTTCTTCAAGAACCCTTAACAGTCTCACCTGAAGGCTCGAAGGGATATCCGCTATTTCGTCGAGAAAGATAGTCCCTCCGTTTGCCATCTCAAACAGGCCGATCTTTCCACCCTTTTTAGCGCCTGTAAATGCGCCTTCTTCGTATCCGAAGAGTTCGCTTTCTAACAATGATTCAGGCAAGGCTGAACAGTTGACAGCCACAAAGGGTTTTCCTCTCCTGTCGCTCAAATTATGTATGCTCTGAGCAAAAATCTCCTTTCCTGTTCCGGTTTCCCCCTGGATTAAAATTGTTGCATCGGTTGTCGCATACTTTCTGGTTCTATTGAGGAGCTGCTTCATTACCAGGCTTTCGCCCTTGATATGGTCTATTGTGTATTTTGCTGCAAATCCCTTGATATATAGCTTCTCTTTTAACTTTCTGTCGATGTTCTGGATCCTGGCAGCTTCCTTGAATGTTGCTACAACACCGAATATCTCACCGCTGATAACTATAGGTATGGTATTGATTACAATATCCACATCTCCTACCCGGCGGATTATATCTATTTCCGGCAGTCCTGTTTTGAGAACTTTCAGCAACCCGGTACCCTTAATAACATTTGGAAGAGGCTCCCCCAATCGCTCTTTCAATTCAATACCAACGATGTCCGCAGCCATTTGATTGAATATCTTGACCTTCCCTCCTTTGTCGATCACTATAACCCCTTCTTTAATCGTTTCAAGAATGGTACGGAGTTGCGCTACATCTTCCTGCTCCCTCCTTCGCACGCAAGCAATGGCTCTGGCCTCTCGAAGGGCCTGCAAAATCACCTCTTTTGAAGGAAGGACAACGATACCAACCCCTCCCAGGGACGTGATTATCTTTTTACAAATCCCTCCGCCAACAATACATTTAACCCCTTCATCAAAGGCCCCTGATATGCCATTTATCAGTTCCTCTGTGGTATTAAAAACTATCTGACGGATTTTTATAGAGAGCAATTCCTCAAAGATCTCGATGCCGTCTGTTGGTGTAGCAAAACTTGTCAGACCGATATAGGAACCGTAATTCTTAGCCTTAATAAGAGCACGCACTATATCTGCATGTGTTCTCGCTATTTTAACAATGGGCTGACCGAGGGTCTGTGCCAACAAGCTCCCGGTTCCCCCGCCTCCGAGTATTACTTCGACCCCCTCATCAAGGAACTTCCTTGCAATAGTGACAGCCTCCTCCATTGGTGCCAATTTTATTATCAAATCCTCGGTCTGTGGATCCAAGCAATTTCTGACTGCTTCGCCTATTTCAGCGGAGGGAGAGATGAAGGCAAATTTATAATTTCTATTTGAATCCATGTTTTATTTTAATAATTATCTTCCATAAAAATAAATAAGGCGAGGGTATTCATAATGTTTTCTAATTTGATATTATCTATCTTGCTGATAAAAAATGATACCTCTCATCTAATTTTTTAAACCACACCGCTGCTTGCGGCTGGAATAAAAATGCCAATGAAACCATAAGGGCAGCCTGAGTGCCGAATATCGTAGAAGCCAGTCCTATCGAGATTGCGAGATTCCTCAACACAGTGCTGTAGATAAGGGCATAACCATCCGCTTTATTAAGCTTGCTCAACTTAAAACCAGTGACAGCAAGAACATAATTTATGAGGTAAAAAACAGCCTGTATAAAAACAGCCACAGCCAGGAGATGATGGTTATCTAATATTAATTTGGACTTCATACTGATACTCGTAAATATAATGAAAATAACACCCCAGGCGCTTATCCCTGGTAGCAAGGGCTTAATTCCTATATTAAACTCCTCCATGGTATATCTCTTTCTTAAATACCTGAAGGTTAAGATGCCCATGGATAAAGGCAGAAACACAACGATTCCTATAGTCTTAAATATTAACCATATATCGACAGGCACATATCTTCCGACCATGAAATACAGATACCATGGCGCGAGAATTGAACCTAAAATAAGACTAAAGACCGTAAGCTTTATAGACGCTTTAACATTCCCTTTTGCAAACATTGTGAAGGCAATTGTCATATTAGATGTAGGAAGAAGAGAGGCGATTGCTAATCCAGCAAAGAGTTCAGGGTTCTTTATTAAAAATATAAAGCCAAGAAGGTATGCAAAAATAGGCACCAATACAAAGTTAATAAAAAGTGATACTACTATTAACCTTTTCTCCGATAAATTGGCAAGTTCGCGCATATCAAAACCTATCATCGTCGGATAAATCATAAGCACCACAACAGGAAGAATAAGCTCTTTTAAGGCAGAAGTATCAATAAAATATCCAACTACTAACCCAAGTATAATCGTTGACGGAATGATATATACGAGATTCCTTGAGGAAAATGTCACTATATCCTTAAACAATCTTTAATCAACCCTTCCATACTCTTTTTTTTCGTCACTCCTTTGGACAGATATTTAGAGATTTAAACAGTTGCCTTCATTTCGTTTTCTTCAAGCATCGCCTTTGTTATTGCAAAGAATACATCCCTTTCATAAAGCATCCCTACCACCTTGCCTGTTCTGTCCACAGCGGGCAGCCTCTTTAAGGGTGTTGTCAGGCTTTAAATACTCCTGAAGGGGTATCATCAAATCCTTCGCCTTAATAAGAGCACGCAGTATATCTACATGTGTTCTCGCAATCTTGACAATGAGCTGACCGAGGGTCCGTGCCAGCAAGCTGACGGTTCCCCCGCCTCCGAGTATTACTTCAACTTTTTAGTATTTTCTTTACCTATACCTTTACCTTTTTACTATTTTTGAGTGCTGCCTGTGCTGCTGCAAACCTCGCAATCGGCACTCTGAACGGCGAGCAGCTTACATAATTAAGGCCAATCTTATGGCAGAATTCAACGGATTTCGGCTCTCCGCCGTGCTCTCCGCAGATGCCAACCTTCAAGTCCTTCTTGACCTTTCTGCCCTTTTCAACCGCCATCTGCATGAATGCGCCCACGCCGTTCTGGTCTATGGAGATGAACGGGTCTTCCTTGATCACTCCGTTTTCTATATAGAAAGGCAGGAACCTTCCGGCATCGTCCCTCGAAAGGCCGTAGACTGTCTGTGTAAGGTCATTTGTTCCAAAGGAATAGAAATCGGCAACAGCGGCTATCTCATCGGATGTCACGCATGCGCGCGGCAGTTCGATCATTGTCCCTACCGTATAAGGAACCTTTACTTTATACTCATTCTGAACCCTGTCCGCTGTTGAGACGACAATCTCCATCATCTTTTTCAATTCATTAACATGACCGACAAGCGGAATCATTATCTCAGGGATGACCTTTACCTTTTGCTTTGCAAGCTCGCATGCAGCCTCCATAATAGCCTGTGCCTGCATCTCGTATATCTCCGGATATGTGATTCCGAGACGGCATCCTCTGTGTCCTAACATCGGGTTAAACTCATGAAGCGATTTATTCTTTGCATTAAGCTTATCAAACGGAACGCCCATTTCGTCTGCAAGCTCCATAAGATCTCTGTCCGTATGAGGTAAAAACTCATGAAGAGGCGGGTCTAAGAGCCTTATTGTCACAGGGAAACCTGTCATTGCCTTGAATATTCCGATAAAATCGCCCTTTTGCATCGGAAGGAGCTTGGCAAGCGCCTTTTTCCTATCTTCCAAGGTATCTGAAAGAATCATCTCCCTTACTGCCTTTATCCTGTCCGGTGCAAAGAACATATGCTCTGTCCTGCAGAGACCTATGCCTTCTGCTCCAAAGTTTCTTGCAGTAGTGGCATCTTCCGGCGCATCTGCATTTGTCCTGACCTTTAATGTTCTGAGCTGGTCTGCCCATTTCATAAGCTCTTTGTACCAAGGATTATGTTCAGGGTCAGCTGGCAATAAATCTAGTTGCCCCTCGTATACCCTTCCTAATGTCCCGTTAAGCGTTATCCAGTCTCCCTCTTTCACGATCCTGCCGTTTACATGAACCTCTTTTTTATGCACGTCTATATTGAGGTCAGAACAGCCGACTATGCAGCATTTGCCCCAGCCCCTTGCAACAAGCGCTGCGTGGCTCGTCATTCCTCCCCTTGCAGTTAGAATGGCTTCTGCCGCATGCATCCCATGAACATCTTCCGGAGAAGTCTCATTTCTGACAAGAATTACTTTTTCGCCCCTCTTTGCCCATGCCTCTGCATCATCCGCTGTTAAAACTACTCTTCCAACAGCGCCACCAGGGCCTGCGGGCAGACCCTTTGCAAGCTCTATTGCCTTCTTTTCGGCAACAGGAGCAACGCTGGGATGTAAAAGCTCGTCAAGCTGTTCTGGCTTAACGCGCAAAACAGCAGTCTCTTTTGTAATAAGCTTCTGCTTTGCCATCTCAACTGCCATACGGATTGCAGCCTGACCATTACGCTTACCTGTCCTCGTCTGGAGCATCCAGAGCCTTCCATCCTCTATGGTAAACTCAATATCCTGCATGTCCGTATAATGTCTCTCAAGCTTCTTCTGAATGCCGTGAAGTTCTCTATATAATTTAGGCATTGCCTCTTCAAGCGAATGTAGATGCTGTGTATCAGGGGTCTTCCCTGCCTTGTTTACAGGATTGGGAGTCCTTATACCTGCAACAACATCCTCTCCCTGTGCATTTGGCAGCCACTCACCGAAGAACATGTCTTCACCTGTTGCAGGGTTGCGAGTAAAGGCAACGCCTGTGGCTGAATTGTCGCCTGTGTTTCCAAAGACCATCGCCTGAACATTTACTGCAGTTCCCCAGTCAGCGGGAATCTTCTCTATTTTACGGTATGATACGGCACGCCTGCCCATCCATGACTGGAATACAGCGCCGATGCCGCCCCACAACTGCTCCTGTGGGTCATCAGGGAAATCCTTTCCAAGTGTATGCTTAATAATCACTTTAAACTCATCGCAGAGTATTTTAAGGTCATCCACTGTCAGATCAGTATCGCTTTTATATCCCTTGTCTTTTTTCATTACTTCCATTGCGTGCTCAAGCTTCTGGCGGATACCTTCCCCTTCTCTATGTTCTATTCCGGCAGCCTTTTCCATAACAACGTCAGAGTACATCATAAGGAGGCGGCGATATGCGTCATATACAAAGCGCTCATTGTTAGTCTTCTTTATGAGTCCTGGAATTGTCTTTGTAGTAAGACCGATATTTAAAACAGTCTCCATCATTCCGGGCATGGAACTCCTCGCGCCTGAGCGCACAGACACAAGGAGGGGATCATTAGGGTCTCCAAACTTCTTGCCCATTATCTTTTCGACCTTAGCCATTGCACCATCCACCTGAGCTTTAAGTTCTTTTGGATATTTCTTGTTGTTTTTATAATAGAGGGTGCATACCTCTGTGGTTATTGTAAAGCCAGGCGGAACCGGAATGCCAAGGTTAACCATCTCTGCGAGGTTGGCCCCCTTACCCCCAAGGAGATTTTTCATCTCCGCCTTTCCATCAGCCTTGCCGCCGCCGAAGAAATAGACATGCTTAGTCGCTTTTGCAGACTTTGCAGGCTGTGCGGCTTTTGCGGTTTTCGCTGCTTTTTTGCTTTTCTTGGCAACCTTTCCCATTAATTCCCTCCAGAATATTTTTTAACAACGTATAAAAAAGACTATATAATTTAGTCTAACTTGACAAAAAAATTCAAGGAAATAGCAGGAGTTTCTTATCTTCCGAACTCCTTCATCTTAAGTTCTTTCCTCTTTATCTTGCCGCTTATGGTCTTAGGCAGGTCATCGACAAATTCAATCTTTCTTGGATACTTATACGGCGCGGTATTGTCCTTCACAAATTTCTGAAGCTCTTTAACAAGAGCATCCGATGGACTGTAATCCTTTGTCAAAACAATAAATACCTTAACAACCTCTCCTCTTATCTCATCAGGACTTGCCACAACAGCCGATTCTTTCACAGCAGGATGTTTAATCAAAACGCTCTCTATCTCGAATGGCCCTATCCTGTATCCCGATGTCAGTATTATATCATCAGCCCTTCCAACAAACCAGAAATAACCGTCTTCGTCTTTATATGCCCTGTCGCCTGTTATATACCAATGTCCCCTTATTGTCTTTTCCGTTGCCCGGGGGTTTCCAATGTATTCCTTGAATAATCCGACAGGCCTTTCAGGCTTTATCTTTATCGCTATGTCACCTTCTGTATTCGGAGGCACCGAATTTCCATCGTCGTCAATAATATCAACGTTGAATCCAGGCACAGGCACTCCCATAGAACCCGGTTTTACAGGAAGGCATCTGAAATTAGCCAGCACATTTACTGTCTCTGTCTGGCCGTAGCCGTCATAGATATATCTTCCTGTCCTTTCCTTCCATATCTCTATTATCTCTCTGTTAAGCGGTTCACCTGCTGCAACAAAATGGCGGGCTGCCTTAAAACTCAGCCTTTCTGGTGGTAAATCTTTCACCATCATCCTGTATGCCGTAGGCGGTCCGCATAATGTAGTAATCGGATATTTCTGCAATATATCAATTATTGACGACGGCTTGAACTTCCCTTTTTTATGGAAGGAAAAAATTGTAGCTCCCATATGCCACGGCCCGAATAGGCTCGACCACGCGGCCTTTGCCCATCCAGTGTCCGAAAGGTTCCAGTGAATGTCTCCGGGCCTTAAATCGAGCCAGTATTTGCCTGTTACCATATGAGCAAGCGGATAAGATGCCTGCGTATGAAAAACCATCTTGGGAGGCCCTGTAGTGCCGGATGTGAAATAGATCAGGGCAAGCTCATATGATAAGGCCCTCTCGCCCTCAAAGGCATCTGCCTTACTCCTTTCTTCAATGTAGTTATTCCAGCCAATCCTTTTACCAACAATTATAAGTAGCGGAGAACTGCCATGTGCCTTTACTGCATCCTCAACCTTCGGTGCGTCTTCCTCTGTTGCGACAATCGCTTTTATATCCGTAGCTGATAGTCTGTATTCTATGTCCTTTGATGTCAGGAGAGTTGTAGCAGGTATCGGGATTGCATTGAGCCTCATAAGCGCAAGCATTATCTCCCACCACTCGGGGATATTGGGAAGCATTACAAGAACCTTGTCGCCTTTGCCGATTCCCAATCTTTTGAATGCGTTTGCGCCTTTTGATGAAAGGACTTTCAAATTATTAAATGTAAACTTTTTTTCCTGCTCTCCATCTGTCCAGAACAGAGCGGGATTATCATTCCAGTTATCGAAGACATCAAGTGGAAAGGAAAATCGTTCAGGAACCGGCAGAGAAAATTCCTTGCACTCCTTCTCATAGTCTTTCATATTAGGAGTTTGTTCCATATCAAATGGTAGCATACTTTGTGTTTTTATAGTTAGTTGATTTTAACTGCTTCTTTGCATTAACCTAAACAGTTATAAAATTTTCTGGAGAGGTGGCCGAGCGGCTTAAGGTGCACGACTGGAAATCGTGTGTGGGGTTAAACTCACCGAGGGTTCAAATCCCTCCCTCTCCGCCAGAATTAGTTAAGCGTAATGCGTGATGCGTAATGTGCGAAAGACGAAAAATAAACAATCAACTCATTACTGATTACGCATTACGGATTACGGTTTTCTACAGCCGGGGGCTGGCCCTGCGCAGCAGGCTGGTGTGAACCCCGCCAGGTCCGGAAGGAAGCAACGGTAAGCATTTTGTCTGGGTGCCGCAGCAAGCCGGTCCCGTAAGCCGGCCCCCGGGTGTAGAAAAACAGTTCATAGCTCATGGCTCATAGCTAACAAGCTATGAACTATGAGTTGTGAGTTATAAAAACTATGAACTTATGAGCGATGAACTATGAGCTATTTAGTTTTAGCAAGAAAATGGAGACCGCAGACATTTGAGGATTTGGTAGGGCAGGAGCCGATTTCGCGCATTCTAAAAAATGCTATTACTCAAAATAAAGTAGCCCATGCCTATATATTCTCAGGCCCAAGGGGTGTTGGCAAAACTACGACAGCAAGAATACTCGCAAAGGCATTAAACTGTGTGAACGGTTCGACACCCGACCCATGCGGCAAATGCCACTCCTGCGTTGAAATATCTGACGGCTCATCCATGGATGTATCTGAAATCGACGGAGCCTCCAATACAGGCGTAGACAACATCCGGGACCTCAGGGAAAGGGTAAGGTATGCGCCGTCAGGCGGCAGATACAAGGTCTATATAATTGACGAAGCGCATATGCTTTCCACATCGGCCTTTAATGCGCTTCTCAAAACACTTGAAGAGCCTCCGCCGCATGTAATATTTGTACTCGCAACTACAGAACCGAAAAAAATTCCTCCTACTGTTCTTTCCCGCTGTCAGCATTTACCATTCAGGCGGATATCAGGGCAGAAAATTAAAGAGAGGCTGAAATTCATCTCCAATACAGACGGAATAAATGCTACTGATTCAGCCCTTGAGATGATCGCAAGGGCTGCCGACGGAAGCATGAGGGACTCCTTAACCATTCTGGACCAGATAGCATCTTTCTCGGAAGACATAACAGCATCGGAGATTAAAGACCTTCTCGGACTTACAGACATCGAAACCCTTTCAAGGCTTACATCAGCCATAATCGATGGTGATGGAAAGGGCATAATAAATTTAATATCAGAGCTTACCAACACCGGAACAGATCTGAAGGCACTCACAAAAGACCTTCTGCAGTTCATAAGAAATCTCTTAATAGCAACAATAGTCGGTGAAACAGAGGACATTATTGATTTAAGCGAAGAGGAACTGAGCGCAATAAATGCCCTAAAAGAAAAAACCACAGAAGAGCACACGGCACTTGTTCTTTCAGAGCTTATAAAGGCAGAGCCTGCTATTAGAAGCGCATTTTTTCCGAGAATCGCCCTTGAGATGACCCTTATTAAATTAAGCCTGCTGAGCCATCTTAAGTCGGTGAATGAAGCACTGAAAATAATTCATGGGGTAGGAGACAAAAGCCATGAGTCAGCAGTCAGCAGTCAGCAGTCAACAAAACATTCACCGGCTTGTGAAAAGATAAATAGCCGGCAGTCAGAGGATACCAGTCCGACAGTCCATCACTCCATCACTCCATCACTCCATCATGCTTCCCTTTCCGATATATGGAATGCAGTCCTCGAAAAAGTGGACGAAACAAATCATCCCCTATACAGCAAACTGAGTGAGGGCAATACCTCCTTCGAAGATGACAATATCAAGATAGTCTTCAACGGTGGGTTGTCGGTACACGTAGAATCCGTCAAAGAGAATATCCCTATTATAAAAAAAATAATCAAAGAAATTTCAGGGCATGATATTCCCATTAATATAGAGACGTTAAAAGTAAAATCCGTTACAAAAAAAGACCTGAAGGAAAAAGCATTGAACAATCCCATAGTCAAAGAAGCCCTTGAATTATTTGAGGGAAGAATAGTAGATGTAATACCGATAAACGCTAACGATAAGGATGAGACTTAATTAATAAGGAGGAGACCATGTCTAAGAAGATGCTTGGAGACATAATGCGTCAGGCACAGAAGCTTCAGGACGAAATGCAGAGGATGCAGGAAGATGCGAAGAAAAAGACAGTAGAGGCAACCGCAGGCGGAGGAATGGTCGCTGTCGTTGCCAACGGCGGTGGAGAGTTGGTCTCCATAAAAATAGAAAAAGATGTTGTAAACCCGGATGACGTGGAGATGCTTCAAGACTTGATACTCGCTGCCTCAAACGAGGCATTAAGAAGGGCTCAACAAATGGTCAATGAAGAGATGTCAAAGCTCACAATGGGCATGCAAATACCGGGAATAGGCGGACTTGGTAATCTTTTAAAATAAATTGCAAATTAGGAATTATGAATTAACAATTAAGGAATTTGGTTTTATACAATTAATAACTTCCTCGATTCGTAATTCATAATTTTAAATTCATAATTATTGCTATGACACAGGGCATAATCGAAAACCTCATAAATCAGCTAACGAAACTGCCGGGCATTGGAAGGAAAAGCGCCCAGAGACTCGCCTTTTTTATACTGACAATGCCGCCTGCCGATGCGAAAGACATAGCATCTGCAATCGTCGATGTTAAAGATAAGGCAAGATTCTGCTCTGAATGCTTTAACATTACAGACACCGACCCATGTAATATATGCAGCGACCCGTTGAGGGACAAAAGCAGAATATGCGTTGTTGAAGAACCAAGCAATATCATTGCAATAGAAAGGACAAGGAGCTTTGACGGAACATACCATGTGCTGTTAGGCGCCCTTTCTCCGCTTGATGACATCACACCTGATAAATTAAAGATACGCGAACTCGTAAAACGGATAGAATCGGACAGCGTAAAAGAAATAATCTTGGCAACAAATCCGAATACAAAAGGCGAGATAACAGCCAAATATATCACAGAGATTATAAAGCCTTTAAATGTAAGGATTACAAGAATCGCCTACGGCCTGCCCATCGGAAGCGACATCGAATTTGCCGATGAGGTCACATTATCAAAAGCCCTCGAAGGAAGAAGGGAGATGTAGCCCTATTTAAGAGCCTCTTTTGTTATCCTTTCCGCTGTTTCGAATACAGCCTTCTTGCCCTCTTCTGTCCTTGCCTCTATATAAAACCTTACCTTCGGCTCTGTACCAGAAGGCCTTATCATAAGCCATGAGCCGTCATCAAACACAATCTTTGTGCCGTCAACCGTTATCACATTTTTAACTGTCCTGTCTTTTCCGCCTATATCGATTACTGTCCCTGCTTTGTAATGTTCCTTGATTGATGAAAGTTTCTTTGCAAGCGGCTCTCCAATAAGGGAAGGGTCAACGCCAATCCCCGAACGGTCGGGATAATAAGAGCCAAATTCATCCATAATATCCTTAAGATATTCGCTCAGATTCTTGCGTGTAACAGCCATCATCTCTATCGCCATAAGCAGGCCGAATAATGCATCCTTTTCAAGGGTATGATTATAGCCTGAAATGCCGTCAGACTCTTCAAAGGCTACTATCGCTCTTTCTTTCGATGTCTTCAGCATGTAAGGCCTAAAGTTCTTGAATCCAACTTTTGTCTCCTTAACAGGAATTCCTAATTTCTCTGCTATGGCATTTGCGAAATTACTTGTACCTACTGATTTTGCTACAACGCCGGAATTTTTCTTATGCACATGTAGAAAATGCAGCGCCATTGCACCGAAATAGTTCATTGGTATCTGCATAACGCAATCTGCATATCTTATACGGTCGCCGTCGGGGTCCATGATAGCGCCGAGCCTGAATTTTGCATTACTACCTTTCAGGACTTTCTCTACGCCTTCCATATTCTTTTCAGAAGGTTCGGGAGCTACGCCGCCGAAAAGGTAGTCATCCTCTATCCGCAAATATTTGATTTTAGGGCTTTCACCTAAAATCCTCTGAATGCGACCCCTTGTCGCACCATGCACATTATCAACACAGATAATGCAATCCTCTTTATTCACAAAATTGCGGATTCTCTCTATATCAAGCGTCTTTCTTTCCGTTATGTATTTAATGTAAAGTCCGGTTAAATCAATTTTCTCTATGTTTGTGGGCTTTACAGGCAAAAGCACAGGGGATTTCTCCATCATCCTGTTTGCTGTCTCTTCTATCTTTGATGTGATCTCTGTTCCAGCGGGCCCGCCGTCAGAGGGATTGAACTTGAAGCCTGAGTAATTTGCAGGATTATGTGATGGCGTAAGATTAATAGAACATGCAGCATTCAGCATCTCAATGCCTGCTGAAAATTCCGGTGTTATTGTCTCACCAGCATACCATGTCTTTATCCCTTCCTTTTGGAGAAGACCTATAACCTCCATGGCAAAATCAGGGCCAAGAAACCTGTTGTCGTGGCCCACAATTACACCGCGCCTTTTTATATCCTCAAAGTCCGATACGCCCATTGCCTCCATGAAGGACTTATCATTACCTTTAAATGCCTCTATAATTGCTGATGTAACCACACGCACGTTATTGAATGTAAAGTCAGTGCCGATCTCGCCGCGCCATCCTGATGTCCCGAAGACTACCTTCGAAGGCGATGTATTTTCCCTTGCAAACTTCTCTATAACAGGCAAGAGCTCCTTGCCCTTTGAATCATCAGACATTATTGCCTTCCAGCATGACGCAGCATCTTTAAATTGTTGAGCCATTTATTCCTCCATATTTATTTTGCTTTTCAAAAAAATAAATAATAATATCAAGCATTATTAATATTACTATTGCAAGTTCCAGCAGTTCAATACGTTTATTGGCAATCTCCCCGACCACCTGAGCCTCCTCGCCTCCCTTTTGAGCTGCTCTTCTACTTTAAGGAGATCGATCTCATAGGCTACATCATAGAGCCTGTAGATGAGGATCTTGCCCGCTTTTATGAGGATATTGCTGTTATTCATAGCTACTTTCCTGCTGCAAAAATATTATCATAAACCAGAAGGCATATACAGTTAAATTTGACAATAAAAAAGCAGATTGTTATATTTTCAGAAAACATATGAAGAATTTTTTCTTGCTTTTTCTATTAATCATGATGCCCGATATTTCGGCAGCTGATATGATTATCGGCGGAGAGGTCGTTTATCATGTCGTCAAAGGCGACAACCTTGAGCTTATCAGCGCAAAGCTCGGAGTCGATAAGAAAAACATAATCAGAGACAACAATATCGATGTCAAGAAAATCCTCAGAACAGGTCAGGAACTCAGGGTAAACACAAGGAAAATAGTCCCAAAGATTGTGGATAACAGCATAACAATCAACATCCCTGACAAGATGCTTTATTTCTTTAAAAACGGCAGCCTTTATACAGCCTTTCCAGTAGGGCTCGGAATGCCTTCATGGAGAGGAATGACTCGGTGGAGGACACCAACCGGACATTTCAGGATTATAGGCAAGCGAAAAAATCCCACATGGCATGTCCCTGAATCCATGCAGTGGAAGATGGAGCTGGAAGGCAAGCCTGTGAAGACTGTTGTACCGCCAGGTCCTGATAACCCTCTGGGAAGATATGCGATAGACACTTCAATTCCGGGGGTTGTTATCCATGAGACAATCTGGCCAACATCTGTTTATCAATTCAGGAGTCATGGATGCATAAGAGTCCTGCCTGAAGATATGGAAAAACTCTTCAAGGAGGTTGAGATAAACACCGATGGAGAGTTAATATATAACCCTGCCAAGGTTGCGGTCTCAGATGATGGAAGGGTATTTCTCGAGGTTCACAAAGATATTTACGGAAGGGTTAAAGACTTGGGCGATGAAGCAAAAAGGCTCATAGACAAAAAAGGAGTTGCAGATAAAATAGATTGGCAGAAGGTAGATGCAATAATCAAAGAAAAATCAGGTATCGCAGAGGATATTACATTATGATTTCAAGAAGAAGTTTTTTAAAGGCTGTAGCTGCAGGCATAGCAGTTCATCCATTTAAGAATGCCTTGGCATCACAAAAGACCGACCTAAAAACTGAAAAAATCTTAAGTATGTACAATATCCATACGGGAGAGAGCATTAATATTAAATATTATGAATCAGGTGCCTATGACCATGATGCCATAAATGAGCTAAATTATTTGTTAAGAGATCATTATACAAATGAGGTCAAGCCTATAAATGTCAAGGTTTTAGACCTCTTATGTGACATAAAAGACATCTTCGGAAATGATAAACAGGTGCAGATAATCTCAGGATATCGCTCACCTGCCTATAATGAATATCTTAGAAGTCTTGGAAGGAGGGTCAGCAAAAACAGCCTCCATTTGTATGGTCTTGCCATAGACTTCGCGATACCCGGGGTGAGCAATTATGAACTCTTCCGCGTTGCCAAATCCTTTGGTGTTGGCGGAGTAGGGCATTATCCGGAATTTGTGCATATAGACACAGGAAGGATACGGTACTGGTAACACACAAAGACAGAAGCTTTTCTCAACTTCTTAACTTCTTTTAGAATTATACATGGCTATCTTCTCTCCCCATTCCGATGCCTTCTGCAATATGTCATCTTCATTGCCAGTAATGAGTCGTCCGTCATTAACAACCAGATTTCCATTTACCATAACCGTTTCCACATCGGACGCCATTGCTGCATAAACAATGTGGGAATAAACATCGTATATTGGAGTAAGATGAGGCTTTTTGAGATTAATCGTTATGATATCCGCAAATTTATCCTTCTCAATGCTTCCGATCTTATTGCCAAGACCTAAAACCTCTGCGCCCCATCTTGTTGCCATAAGAAGGGCTGTCTTTGAATCAAGAATAGTGGGGTCATTTGCCATTGTCTTATGAATCTTTGCAGCAGTGGACATCTCGCTTAATATGCTTAAATCATTATTGCTTGCAGCGCCGTCAGTGCCGAATGTTACCTTTACTCCTGCCTTGAGCATATCAGGAACACGAGCTATCCCTGATGCAAGCTTAAGATTGCTTTCAATGCAATGTGAAACGCCGCATCTTCTCTTTGCAAGCAGTTCAATATCCACGTTATCGAGCCACACACAGTGGGCAGCGAGAACCCTTTCATCAAGAAAGCCAATGGATTCGAGATGCGCAACAGGTCTTTTGCCATATCGGGATATAATTTCATTAACCTCCCATTCAGTCTCGGAGAGGTGAATATGCAGAGGCACATCAAATTTTTCAGCCAATATCTTAGATTTTTTAAATGTCTCGGAGCTGCATGTGTATGTGGCGTGGGGTGCGATACAGGGAGCTATTAATTCGTCTCCCTTCCAGTTGTTTGCAAACCTTTCAGCATTTTCAAAATATTCATCCGGTGTTTTTGCCGTAGCAGTAGGAAAATCGAGAATTCCGGCTCCGAGAACTGCACGCATCCCCATTTCCTTTGTAGCCTTTGCAGCGCTGTCTCCAAAGAAATACATGTCATTGTATGTAGCGACTCCTCCCTTTAACATCTCAAGACAGGCGAGTTCCACGGCATCAGAGACAAACTCAGGACCGAGCCACTTATTCTCTGCAGGCCAGATATATTTTTCGAGCCAATCCTTCAGTGGAATATCGTCTGCAAGCCCCCTGAAATAGACCATTGCAGCATGTGTGTGTGTATTTATAAGTCCGGGCAATACCACCCTGCCCTTTCCTTCAATAAGCTTTTCAGAAAAATATCTTTTTAAAATACTATCTGCAGTATCAACATCAACTATCTTTTTATCCTTAACCGCCACTGCACCATTTTGAATTAAATCCATTTTCTCGTTCATAGTAAGAACATAATCACCGCAGATAATGTAATCAACTGGCTGCATGAAACCTCCTCCCTTTAATTTCCAAACTCTATAATTTCTTTTTCGACTTGGGGATAGATTTTATCAATATCGCTTTGTATCTTTATCGTCTTTTCAATTGTTGTTACAACTCGTAAGTAATGCTTTATATCGTCAAGGGATAGGGTTCTATCTTTCCTGTCTTTCAGCCATTTTTCGCATACTTGATAGCCACCGATTTAATATTCCTAAACTTCAGGCGGAATGCCTTCAAAATATTGATCATTGTTTATATAGACAACCCCCTGCCCCCCTGCCTTGCAACCTCCGTATCCAGCCTTGAGAAGTTCAAGACGGTCTGCCACATATCTTCCGGCGTCCGCTTTATAGTCAGATTATCCCTTGCCGTGACTATTCCGACGCTATTTACAGGGAAAATATCGGTTATCTTAGGATATATCGCATACTGTTTTAAAAGCCCTTCATCTCGTGGGATGAAAAGATAAAACTCTGACTTTGGATTTATCTTTTTCCACTTAGTGGTTTTTATATCGTTTTTAAAAAGCCAATCGTATTTATTCTCTCTCAATCCCCATATCTCTGAATGATTTACCTTGCACTCCTTCTGTTGTGAAATGTCATTCCCACGAAAGTGGGAATGACGGCGAACAGCGCTCTTTTTCTTTATAAAGAACCCTATCGCAACTCCCTGCTGAATATCAAAAACATTCTCATCCTTAGAGCCGTCCGGACATTCTTCTTTTCTAAGGCTGCTTCCATGCAGGTCAAGCAGATAAATCTCGTCAAAGCTCTGCATCAACGATTGACGCATCCCCCTGAAGGTCGGATTATCAAGATAACTGTGGTTTGTAATAAAGCCTAATATCCCCTCGCCTGCCTCATCAATCTTCCATTGGGCAAAACGAATAAATTTCACATAATCGTCTTGAAGCCACTTTGGATTTTTCTCGCCGAGAGGTTTCCCATCAACCTGAAAGTAAGCCTTGATCTCCCTTGATATCCATTCTCCAATATTTGAAGAATGTCCGGAATACGGCGGATTGCCGAGGATTACAAGAATTGGCTGTTCTTTCTTAACCTTCCCAGCCAGATGTGATTCTTCCGAGAGGGACGACATTCCCGGCAGTTCCGTCTGAGCAAGATCTTCCATCTCAAGGGTATTAGTCAAATAGAGCTTTAACTTGTCGTCTTCATGAAGTTTGTATCCAAGCTCTTCGAGTAGAAAAGACATCTTTAGATGTCCGATTGCGTATGGAGCCATCATCAATTCAAAGGCATAAAAGTTTTTTAGTACATGCTCTTTGATAAACTTATCTTTTGCTCCATCGCCGTATTGTGAAGTAAATTCCTCAACAGCCAGTTTAGCCGCTTCCGCCAAAAAGGTGAGCGTGCCTGCCGCAGGGTCTAAAACAGTTACAGAGGGATTTGCAAAACCGTCATCCTTATTAAAATACTCTTTCAACATATGATGCAACGAGCGGACAATATAAGAGACTACAGGCTCCGGCGTATAATAGACGCCTCTTTTTTCTCTGGTCTTGGGGTCGTATTCTGCAAGAAATGTCTCGTAGAAATGAACAATGGGATCTTTACCCTTATGTTGATGAAAATATGTATCGAGCAGCTTATAAACATCGGTAACAGTTAAGACCTCCGAAATATCATCGACAATCCACTCCATCTGTTTTGGAAGGTCTCCGAGGGAAATGAATTTGAAAACATCCCTCAAAATTCCAATTGTTTGCGGAATGTTGTCGTAGGCGAGCTTTCTGTTAAACCCGTCAAATCCCCCCTCACCCCCCTTTTCTAAAGGGGGGATGGGGGGATTATGGTGGGTTCTCGCTGCGAACAACCCATAAGTGATGGTCTGAGAATAAATGTCTGCAAAATCCTCTTTTGAAAGTCCGCTTATAAGATAAGTCCTGAATGCCTCATAGAATCCGAATACTTGTCCCTTCTTTGTCTTTTCCTCTTCTTTTAGTTCCTGAGCTATAACCTCATCCCTTAAAAACCGTGTCCTCTTTGCAAGCTCAACAGCAAGGTTTTTGGCATCGTAAACATTCGGCAGAGAAAAAGAGAAGAACTTTTCCATCAACTTTAGAAAATCCTGCTCTTTTTCTACAGGAGGGACTGTCTTAAGTTTATGCGCTACATATTGTCTGCCGATAAGAGCTTTATCAACCAATTCACCGTTGCGATAAAGCCTGAATTCGAAGAAATCGGATATTTTCTTAATATGGGATGTAAGCATACTCATATCAATAATGCTATCATTGTAAACGCAAACACCGCAATGCTTATATAGCCGTTCATATTGAAAAACGCCATGTTCAGTTTGCTCAGGTCATGAGGTTTTACAAGGGAATGCTCATAAATCAATAATCCTGCAATTAAGAGCATGCCAAGCCAGTAAGCAAGACTTAAATGGAAAAGAATTCCGCTTACGGATAGCAAAGACCATGCAATAAAATGAAAGATTCTTGAAAGAACTAATGCCTTTTTAATTCCAAATCTCTGGGGTATTGAGTGCAGTCCATATCTTCTGTCAAACTCAACATCCTGCAATGCATAAAGCACATCAAAGCCTGCAAGCCAGAATACTACAGCAATGCTCAGAGGCGCTATTTCCCAATCAAAGGTTCCCCTAACAGCAATCCACGCGCCAAGCGGCGCTGCTGAAATAGCGATGCCAAGGACAAAATGGGCCATCCATGTGAATCTCTTCGTATAGGAATACAGGACTAAAACTCCGATTGCAATTGGAGACAGTTTCAGACACAGTGGATTGAGATTATATGCGGCAAAGACAAATACTGCAAGGGAGATGAATGTAAAGATAACCGTATCCTTTGTCTTTATTTTTCCCGCTGGTATTTCCCTGTTCTTTGTCCTCGGATTTGCAGCATCTATCTTCCTGTCGATTATCCTGTTCAACCCCATGGCGCCTGTCCTTGCACCCACCATCGCAACAGTAATCCAGAATAATTGCCAGAATATACGGTTATTGGATGGAAGTCCTGATGCAGCAAGTATTGCACCCGTAAATGCAAAGGGCAGTGCAAAGACAGAATGGGAAATCTTTATCATCTTGAGATAGAGAATTGCCTTGTTTTTAGCCATTTCCATGAGATTTATGATAACATACTTGCCGAGTGCGATGAAATTATGTTCTAATTATTAGCAGCCAAAATTTTTCCTATTTTGGCTTGACAAAGAATGAAAACTATGTTAAGAAAAATCACCTACGTTAAAAACGAACAAAAAGGAGGAGAGTATGAATCCTGAAAACATCAAATATCACAAGGAACACACATGGGTAAAAGCATCAGGCAAAAAGGCAACAGTAGGAATAACAGATTATGCGCAAGATGCGCTGGGAGACATTGTTTACATTGACCTTCCTGAAGTTGATGTTACAGTAGAAGCGAATACAGAAATGTCTGAGATAGAATCTACAAAGGCAACATCGGCAGTCATAGCCCCTGTAAGCGGCACTATAATCGAGGTTAATGAAAAACTTGCAGACTCTCCGGAAATTATCAATGAAGACCCCTATGGAAAGGGATGGATAGCAGTAATAGAGATGGAGAATGAATCAGATCTCGATGAACTCATGGATGCAGGAGACTATGAGAGATACATAGAAGAGGAAGCAAAATGAGATTGACAATTATCGGAGCAGGGCCTGGCGGATACGTAGCAGCATTAAAGGCAGCACAGCTCGGCGCGCTGGTAACTGTCATAGAAGACACAGAGGTAGGAGGCACATGCCTTAACAGGGGATGTATACCAACCAAAGCGCTCGTGGCATCGGCAGAAGCCCTTCATAAGGCAAAGAATCTCGAAGATTTCGGCATAGATGTCTCAGGAGAGATTACTCCAAACATCTCCAAGATAATGGAGAGAAAGAATAAGGTTGTTTCCACGCAAGTAAAAGGCATTCGCTCTTTATTCAAAAACTGGGGAGTAAATCTTGTAGAAGGAAGAGGAATGCTGCTCACCCCTGAAAAAATCGAAGTCCAGAAAAAGGACAATACCACAGAAATAATAGAGGCAGACAAGATAATAATAGCCACCGGCTCAAAACCAGCGCAGATTCCAATATTCCCATTTGACGGCGAACACATAATGTCGAGCGATGACGCCCTGAATATTAAATCAATCCCCAAGAGCCTGATAATAATAGGCGCTGGAGTTATAGGCTGTGAATTCGCATGCATATTTAAAGAACTCGGCACAGAGGTCACAATGGTCGAAATGATGCCGAGGGCTGTTTCCACTGAAGACCCCGAAATATCAGAAATCCTCGAAAAAGAGCTCAAAAAGAAAAAGATTAAATTAATAACCGGAGTAAAGGTAGAGAGGGTCGAGGGCCACAAAGCTGAACAAAACGGCGGCATCCATGTCTACTTAGCAGACGGCAAAGAGCTTATAGCGGAAAAACTCCTTGTGTCCATAGGCAGGGCGCTCAATACAGAGAGTATAGGGCTTGAAGCAATAGGCATTAAAAAGGGCGCAAGAGGAGAAATAGTTGTTAACGAAAAGATGGAAACAAACATCGAGGGCATATATGCAATAGGCGATGTGACAGGAGGAATACTCCTTGCACATACTGCATCAAAGCAGGGTATAGTTGCTGCCTGCAATGCCTGCGGCAAAGAAAAGAAATATGACTCCTCAGTTGTTCCTGCAGCAATATTCACATCCCCAGAAATAGGCTCTGTCGGTCTTAGAGAGCATCAGGCTCAGGACAAAGGAATAAAGATAAAGACAGGACGCTTCCAGTTCAGGGCATTGGGCAAGGCACATGCTATGGGAGAGATAGCCGGAATGCTTAAGATTGTAGCAGATGCGGATACCGACAAGGTTTTGGGGGTGCATATAATCGGGCCTCATGCATCAGACCTTGTGCATGAAGGAGCGCTCGCAATAAAGGCAGGTCTTACAGTAAAAGATGTCGCTGATATGATCCATGCGCATCCGACTCTTGCAGAGGGTTTGATGGAGGCCGCAGAGGATGTTCATGACGAGGCAATTCATGCGCCAAAAAAATAAATCAGCGGAGGAAAAATGAGTGAGATTATAGACATATATGCAAGGGAAGTCATAGATTCCAGAGGCAATCCGACGGTTGAGGTAGATATATTGCTCGACAGCGGCGCAACAGGAAGGGCAATTGTGCCTTCAGGCGCATCAACAGGAGAACGGGAGGCGCTGGAACTGAGGGATGGAAATAAAAAGAGATTCCACGGTAAAGGTGTATTAACAGCCATTAAAAACATCATGGAAGAGATAGCTCCTAAATTAAGGGGTTTGGAATCACAGGACCAGCCTCTCATAGACAATACAATGATAGAGCTTGACGGCACAGAGAACAAAAGAAAGCTCGGCGCAAATGCCATCCTTGGCGTATCAATGGCGGTATGTCATGCATCTGCCAATGAATTGGGTCTTCCCCTTTACAAATACATCGGAGGATGCAATGCAAAGGAGCTCCCTGTGCCGATGATGAACATAATGAACGGCGGAGCGCATGCAGACAATAATCTCGACATTCAGGAATTCATGATAATGCCTGCAGGCTTCAAGGACTTTGCATCTGCATTAAGGGCAGGAGCTGAGATATTCCAGACCCTTAAATCGATACTGAAAAAGAAAAAGCTCAATACGGCAGTAGGCGACGAAGGCGGCTTTGCTCCTAATCTCAATACAAATGAAGAGGCATTGTCCATAATCATTCAGGCAATTACAGAGAGCGGATATAAGCCCGTCAAAGATGTGCTGCTTGCCATTGACGCAGCATCATCGGAGTTTTATGAAAAGGGCAGATACAACTTTGAAGGCAAAAAGATTTCATCATCCGAAATGGTCGACTATTACGAAAAAATGACAAAGAAATATCCCATTCTCTCAATCGAAGACGGCGCTGCAGAAAACGACTGGAACGGATGGAAACTCCTCACAGAAAGGCTCGGCAAAAAGGTTCAGCTCGTAGGCGACGACCTCTTTGTCACGAATACAAAGATATTAAAGCAGGGTATAGAAAAAGGAATCGCAAATTCGATATTAATTAAGCTCAATCAGATAGGCACTGTAACAGAGACCCTTGATGCAATCGAGATGGCAAAGCGGGCAGGATACACGGCAGTCATATCGCACAGGTCGGGGGAGACGGAGGACACAACCATTGCAGACTTAGCAGTCGCATGCAATACAGGCTTCATAAAAACAGGTTCCCTCTCAAGAAGCGAAAGGACAGCAAAATATAACAAGCTTTTAAGGATAGAGGAAGAGTTGGGAGAATCAGCAGTATTCAGGGGTAAAGAAGCGTTTTATAATATCCGATAATTAATATATGAGAGGCAGAATACAACCACGAAATCTCAGGCAGCAGGTAACAGTCGAAAGAAAGAGACGTAATATTATATTCTTCACCATAATCATCCTCGCCTTTCTTTATATGGGCACAGCGCTCATCCTCGGAGACATGGGATTCATAAAATATCTAAAACTCACGAAGACCAAAAACAACTTAGAGGTAGAGATAAACACCATGGACAAGGAAAACAAAATTCTGAAGTCGCAGATAAATGCCTTAAAAGATGACCCCTACTATATAGAAAAACATGCAAGGGAAGAATTCGGTCTCGCAAAGCCTGACGAATACATCTTTCAATTCCAGAATGACAAAAATTAGCCATTAGCTCATGGCTGATGGCTCATAGCAATAATTCTGGAGGCTATGAGCTATGAACTATGAGCTATCCGCTATACATCGCCTTTCTCTGGCATATGCACCAGCCGTATTATAAAGACCCTTTCACAGGGGTTTACAGGCTTCCGTGGGTAAGGCTTCACGGCACAAAGGATTATCTCGACATGGTTAAAATCCTCGAAGAATTCCCGCATATCAGACAGACTTTCAACATGGTTCCGTCATTACTTGAGCAACTGAGAGACTATACAGAAAACAATGCAACCGACAGGTATTTAGAACTGACGCTAAAAGAACCGTCTGAACTAACGGAATCCGAAAGACTCTTTATCATAGAGAATTTCTTCCTCGCAAACTGGGATAACATGATAAAGCCATTTCCAAGATATTACGAACTGCTCATAAAAAGGGGATTCCGCTTCACAAAAGGAGACATTGTGCGGGTATCCAGATATTTCACGGATTACGACATCAGAGACCTTCAGGTTTTATTTAATCTGAGCTGGATAGACCCGATGTTCAGGAACGATGACCCGTCGCTGAAAGAGCTAATACAAAAAGAACGAGGATTTACAGAATCAGAAAAGAAGTTGGTTATAAAAAAGCAGTTCGAGATACTGAAAAAGATAATCCCAGAATATAAAAAAATGGGCGGGAGCGGACAGATAGAGCTTTCGGTAACGCCTTTTTATCATCCCATACTGCCTTTGCTCTGGGATACAGAGTCTGCAAAAATAGCAATGCCGAATGTGAGGATGCCTAAAAAACGATATTCGTATCCCCAAGATGCGGTAAAACAGATCAGAATGGCTATGGACTATTTTGAAAAGACCTTTGGATACAGACCGTCAGGGATGTGGCCTTCAGAAGGCTCTGTAAGCGAGGATGTGGTCAGGGCTATAAACGCCGAAGGAATCAAGTGGATTGCAACCGACGAAGAGGTCTTGGCAAGGTCTCTTGAAAAAACATTGAGAAGCCCTGAAGGCTATCTAATTGATACAAGAAGCCTCTACAAGCCCTATCAGTTCAGCGATGTATCTATCATATTCAGAGACCATAAGCTCTCAAACCTCATAGGTTTTGTTTATTCAGGATGGAAGCCGGAAAAGGCAGTCGAAGATTTTATGGGCAAGCTTATACAAATAAGAAACACCCTGCCTAAAGACAGGGCATATCTTGTCCCCATAATACTCGACGGAGAAAACTGCTGGGAATATTATAAAACCGACGGACATGACTTCCTGAGGGGTCTGTATCGGGCATTGAGTAACGACAGCAGGTTCGAAACAGTAACCGTTTCGGAATTTCTCAGAGAACATGGCGCCGGAGAGCCTCTGCCGAAACTTCATACAGGCTCATGGATTAATGCCAACTTCGGCATATGGATAGGCCACGAAGAGGACAACATGGCATGGGACTATCTTGCACAGACAAGGGATGACCTCGATGCATTCGCAAAAGCAAATCAGGATAAAGACCTCAGCGAGGCATGGAATGCTATACATGCAGCGGAAGGCAGCGACTGGAACTGGTGGTACGGAGATGAACATACAACAGAAACTCAGGAAGACTTCGATGAATTATTCAGAAGCTATCTCATGCAAGTCTATAAGGTAATGGGAAAAGATATCCCCCCTCATCTACATATCCCTATCCTGCTTGAAGACAGGAGTATTGCGCCTGTTACACAGGCGCGCGGCTTCATATCTCCAAAGATTGACGGCTTTGTAACGAGCTACTTTGAATGGTATCAGAGCGCTTATATCGATGTAAAAAGGTCTGGCGGAAGCATGCACAAATCAGAAAGCTTTGTTTCAGCGCTCTATTATGGCTTTAACAAAGACAATCTTTACATAAGGGTTGACCCTTCAATACCATTCACCAATATACAGGAACATATTGTTCTCCAGATAAATATCGTCCATCCATTCACATTCAAAATTATCTTTGACCTCAAGAAAGGGACAAATGCGGTCATCTATGAAAGGGTTTTTGAGGACTGGGTTGTAGCGAAAACAACCGAGAATGCGGCTGCTAAAGAAATATTCGAGATAGAGATACCGTTCGGCGATATAAAGACAAAAGAGAATGACGAAATCCACTTTTCTGTCGATATAACAAGAAATGGAGAAGAGGTTGAGAGATGTCCTTGGAGGGGCTATGTAACAGTGACCGTCCCGATGCCGTATTACGAAACGCTCATGTGGTATTAAAAAAAACAGTAAGCAGTAAGTAGTTATGTAGAGCGACAGAACTATAGTGCGACAGTTAAATTATGGAATAAATCATTTTTCTTACCCCCTGATCAAGTCAGCCGATTAGGATCGCTTTTTCTCTTGACAAGTGTGGGCCTTATAAGTGTTATGTGGCATTCAGTTAGTTAATTACTCGTTTGACCACTTTATTTGAAACTCAATTTCTTCTTGGCCTTGTTCTCTTTCGTGCTCGATATTGTAAGTTGCACGAACGGGAACGTATATTCTTTCACCCGCAATTTGAATTTCAAACTGCTCACCTTTTTCGAGCGAATCTGCAAGACGGCGAAGTTTTGAAATAAAATCTGAT
>CAMTVO010000026.1:0-7980 GCA_947085205.1 uncultured Nitrospiraceae bacterium | reverse complement strand
GTTAGACCATAAAAAATGATAAAATAAGATATGGAATTTGAATGGGACCCGGACAAATCAAATGCTAACCTCAAAAAGCATGGCATCTCTTTTCATGAGGCGTCAACAGTATTTGGTGATCCGCTGGCGATTACCTTTAACGATCCCGATCATTCGATACGTGAGGACAGATTCCTCACTTTTGGCTATTCCAGGATGAACCAGTTAGTGGTTGTCGTTCATACAGAACGGCATGGAAGGACAAGAATAATAAGCGCAAGACGCGCAACGAGACATGAAAGGAGAATATATGAAAACGGTTAAGCACGAAGAAATGCGTAAAGAATACAGACGAGAAGATTTGGGCAAAGGAATAAGGGGTAAATATTTCGAGGAATACAAAAAGGGAACAAATCTCGTTCTTCTCAGTCCCGATGTGGCTGCAGCATTTCCTGATGAAGCCTCGGTCAATGAGGCCTTGCGCAGTTTGCTAAAAGTGGCCCAGCAATCAATTGGTCTAACAAAGCGCTCCAGTGGACGCGCTAAAGCGCGCCACTGAGTTTTTCGTTGTACGTTAAAGATAATCTCAATAAGAACTAAGGCGGTAACTTAATGGACTGGCTGTCGATAGTAATGGAAGAATACAAGACATTAAGAACCGAAAGCATTGAGTCTATGAAGATGCAGCAATCTATTCTGCAATATGGTGCAGCAACAATGGGCATCATCATTATTGCTGGCTTCAATGTTTGGGATAAGCCCAATCTATCGGAAATCGTCTTTTTATTCTTTCTGCCTGCAGTTGTCTATTTAGTTTCAATTATTTGGACTGGTGAAGTTGCACGAATGTTTCGAGCTGGGAGCTTCCTATCCGAATTGGAAAATAAGGTAAACGCTGAATTTACCGATAAGAGAGAGGCACTGTTTTGGGAAAGCTGGTTACTCAAGCAGCAGAAAAACGGAAAAACTCCTCATCAATTTGTTTGCGCTCACTATATAGCGATCTATTGTTTATTCAGCATAGTAAGCATTGCATCAATAGTGCTCGGCAATATAAAACTCTGGAAAACAGTTCCGCTTCAATATATTGCATCAATTGATATTTTAGAAATCGCTGTATTCGTGATTATCACGATTATGGCGGTAAAGATTATCAAAGAAATAAAATTAGTCGACAAGACCAGCAAACAAACAGAAAAGAATGTAGCCGCAGAATTATAGAAAAGTACAAAGGAGAATATTATGGCACAGAAGAAGCCACCCTATGTCTTAGCACCGAGTTTAATAGCACCAATACTTGATGCAATAAAAAAGGCCTCTGTCCCTCCGAACTTTACAACAGATTTTCTCCAGACTAAACTCGGATTTAAAACCTCTAGTGCAAATGCGATGATTCCATTATTAAAGAAATTGGGCTTTTTAACACAGGATGGAATTCCTACAGAAAACTACAAAAAGTATCGGCATTCAATTCATGGTCCCTCCACACTTGCAGCAGCGATACGGGCTGCATATAAAGAACTATTTTTAGCAAATGAGTATGCCAACCAGTTATCCAGAGGAGAAGTTGAGGAAATAGTAAAGACAATGACGGGTGCGAAAGAAGATTCCCGTGTCGTTGCTGCGATTGCCGCAACATTCGATGAACTATGCAAATTAGCGGATTTTGAAACTGAACCATATACTGCTGAGCCGCAGCCTGAAGTTATAGCTGTGAAATCTGAGGAAAAGACTCCTATGATTCCGCCTCAAGTTCCGGCATTCCATGGCAAGAAATTAAATTTGTCATATACAATCAATTTAAACCTTCCTGCAACTACTGACATCGAAGTCTTTAATGCTATCTTTAAGAGTTTGAAGGAGCATTTACTCCATGACTAATCAAGAGGTTGAAAGTTTCGTCAGACTTTTTGGAATGCATAACCTCATGCTTGAGACTGCGCTGATTAAACTTGAAGACTCCGGCATAGAAATCGGACACAAAAAAGTAATGACGGAAGATAACACAGTTGTAGACCTGCAGATGTTCGACCTTGAAACCAGAAATGAAGCACTGGCCATGTCGGAGTTCTATAAAATTTATTATTGTCTTGAAAATACTATTCGGAAACTAGTGAGAGAAAGACTTGAAGAACTCCATGGAGAAAATTGGTGGGATTCAAAGGTCTCGGAGGCAATCATAACAGAAGTAAAGAAGAAACAAAAAGAAGAAAGAGATTCGACGATGACGTTGCGATCAGACGATCCTCTGGACTATACAAATTTCGGCGAACTTATTGATATCATCAACTCAAATTGGACAGATTTCGCAGATACGCTAAGAAGTCCCAGGGCAGTTCAACAGACATTATCTGGATTTAATAGAATACGTAATGTCATTGCCCATAGCTGTAAATTATCTGAAGACGAAATCCTCCGTCTCAAGCTCGCTGTTAGGGATTGGTTTAGAATACAGAGCTAATAAATGCCATACCCGCGTACAATCGGGTAGGGATAATGAAATAGGGACAGCAACCAATAAAATTAACAGATGTAATAAGGCAAAGACTAATAGAGACAGTACAACGAATCATTTCACGGGATCGCGTAAGACGCTCCCCGTGAATTCCAGCGTTAGGAGTAAATATAGGAGTAAATAAATGAATGCCGACGAAGCAAAATCTGCGTTGAAATCAGAAATTAAGCCTTTAGTTGCCAATGTGTTTCTGGCGGACCAGGCTTATTATCTGCTAAAGACTTCAGGTGACTTTGCGGACGGTCTCAACGCTGCTAACTTCGGCAATCTGTTTGGATTCTTGCAATCCATATTTTCAGATAAATTCATTCTGAGCATAACAAAGATATTCGAAAAAGAAAACCCACGTTATCCTACACATAGCATTCCAGTAGTTATTGGTTTATTAGAAAAAAATAGTGATGTTCTGAGTATTATTGAAAGGTATAATTTTCTAAGAGTTTTGAATGATACCGGACTGAGGGGAAGCACACTGGAAGTATTGCCGGACTCGGAGCTTACACACGTGGTTGTTGCTCACTTTCGAGCCTCCTTGCCTGACATCAGTAAAAAGGAGAATTGCGAGCTGTCCCAGGCCTTGGATGCCGTGAAAAGCATTCGAGACAAGCGAATAGCTCACGACGAGAAAGTGGCGGCTACCGGTCTTCAGCCGGTGACATGGGCGGAGTTAAATAAGCTTCTGGCCTATGCAAAGAGATTTATAGGAGCTATAGGCTGGGGTTATCTCTCCATTGCATATGAAGCTGACAAAGGGGATTATATCCTTTCCAGTGATGCTTTGAGCACATCTGCAGCAATGCGGCGACTATTGAAGAAGGCCGGCATAGAGGAAAATGAAAGAAAAGACTCCTAAATTCATCCAGCCGACCCCGAATAGCCGTTTTTCTTTTTCATTCCAGCGTCTGTGGCGGGGTCGGCTGATGACTGGCATTCTCCCCTCGCTTCGCTCGGGGAGAATGCGGCAGTTGAGCAGGAACTCCTGTTTCCCTTCGCTCCGCTCAGGGAGAACAAGGAGTTCGAACAGATGCCCTTCGGGCACTGCTCAACTGCCGCATTATGTATTAGGAAATGACCGTGGACAAGAATAGATTGAGCGAACTTAGAAGTCTCGTTGAGGAAGTCATGTATGCCTCCACGAAGAAGGAAGCGCAAGACTCAATTAGGCGATTAGAGTTCATGGCTTCGACTTTGAGTGGGGAAATTGATAGATACCTCTCTGGAAAATTGGGCGAAGTAATTAGCTACGCAAAAGAGGCATCCGGACAGGTAAAGAACAAAGATCATTGGGTATCGTGCGTAGAACAATGCTGGTATGTTTTCGAAAAAGGCGTAAAGAGAGAAGCAGAGAGTTAAGGCGATTGTAGAAAGGCAATTGGCGAAGAGAAGTGAATGAAACAAATACATAACTTCTTATTCGAGCCGACGCGGTATGACAGCGGTACAGTTGTTGGCGATCGTGCCCCGCGCGGCTCAACTGCCGCATTAGGTGAAAAATAATCACAAGGCAAGGAGGACAATAGCGATGGGTGATAAGTCGGGGCATACGAAAAAAACTACTGATTGGCTCGGTCGAGAAAAAGAGGAACATTATGATAGCTCAGGCAATAAGATTGGCGAAACGAAATTTACAACAAATTGGTTAGGCAGTCCAAAACAGGAACACTATGATACTGAGGGCACGAAAACAGGTGAAACAAGAAAAGGATCAGACTGGTTAGGCCGTGACAGAGCAGAGCATTTTAATAGTGAAGGCAAAAAAGCTGGATATAGCAAAAATGATACTGATTGGCTTGGCCGCCCAGTGCAGCGTCATTACACTTCGTCTGGTGAACAAACTGGAACAAGCCGGAGAAAAGAAGACTGGATAGGGCGTTCTCAAAAAGAGCATGAGGGTTCTTTTTTCAAAGCGAGAGGGAAAGATACAGACAAGGCGAACTCCCAAGACTATAGTTCTGACAATGCCTATGACGATAGCCGCCACTCTAATAGTAGTGCACCAGGGTCATATAGTGAAATGCCCTGGCAGTGGATTGTGGCGGAGTTATCTAAAGTTTTAGGATTAAGACGTTTATCAAAATTTTTTTATTCTGCATCAGCAAATGTTTATTTAACAAAAGGGAACAATTCTTTATCAGCTCGTATGGAAGAAAAAGCTGGCGAGTTTGATACTTCTCTTGAACGGTTTGTAATTGCAGACGAAATTTTTGAGGCAAGAAGAATTGCAAAGAAAAATGGTTTGGAAGTAAAATTAGTGGGTATTCTTCAAAGGTATGGAAAAAGAGAAGAAGCTGCAGAGCTGGCCTGCGATCTTGGCATGAAGAAAGAAGCCCTGAAGATTTATGAAACAGCAGGAGAAACAGGCCCCGCAGAAAAAGCAGTCTACCTTTTGGAAAAAGCCGGAATAATTGCCGAAGAAATAGAAGAAATAGATGAAGCAATAAGATTATATAAAAGAGCAGGAGGAATAGGAACCTCAATATATGTGAAAGCAAGTACAATGACTTGGTTCTATGCTGGACATCTTTTGGAAAGGGCAGAAAAGTTGGAAAAATCTATACCAAGAGGAGGAATGGAGGAGGAATGAGAGTCAAATCTTCAAAATTCAAAGTGAGATAAAAGGGACGGTTCTATTTAAATTAGTAAAGTTAGCACATGAACATATGAATATAAGAACGCCTAACAAAAAAATCCAGCGGATGCGATAAACCGCCCCGCTGATTTAGGTCGTTGAAGCTGTAGAAAAAGGTCTGAAAGTCTTATAATATCGTCATTCTGTTTTCCTAAGAAACGACCGGATAGCAAGGAGGAGAGAGTGGCGAGATATAAGGAGTACGATAACAAAAAAAGGGGGACAGGTACATTTTCTATTGAATATGACCTGCCAAAAAGAATTTATGAAAATGCGGATGAAAGATTTATAGATACCGAAACAGAGCTGCAATTGCAGTTAAGAGGGCAGTAATACAAGGCATGTCTATGGCGGGGAGACAACACTCAAGCCCCCATTTGACAGAGTGTTCCACTTGTGTTACGCTATATTCAAAGGTCAAAAGCTCTCCACCTGCATATACATCCTTTCTAAACAAAAGCCTTCTTTGTTCAACATCAGAATCCATCAGGGGAGAGATATTCTTGAATCCTCATCTCTGCTAACTATAAAACCATCTCAGATTGAAGAATTTGATAAAGAGAACTTAAGCATTCCTTCCTATCCGAATATGACCACAAAGGATTTTGCCCTTGCGCTAAAATTGAATAAGGTTTCTAATGGAACAGTACTCAAACATTTTGCGCCATCTCAGCAAGGAGAAGTTAATCTCACTTCACACTCAGAATATCTGACAGGCGAAGAAAAAGGGCAGATTGTGTTGAGAGGTGCGCATATAAATCGCTATGAGTTTCAAGAACAGCCAAAACAAGGAGAACCAGTGTTTCTTGATGTTAAAAGATTTCTTGATGCTCATGGCAAAGATACAAAAGCTTACGACCATAAATATATCCGCATCGGGTATCAGAGAGGGGCTGCAATAGACAACTGGCGCAGAATTATAGCAACTGTTGTTGAGAAGGATAACTTCTGCTCAGATACCATTAACTATATTGTTAAACCAAAAGAATACAGTCTCTTTGCCATTCTTGCTTTACTGAATTCATCGTTATGGGAATGGCGGTTCAGGCTTACAAGCACAAATAATCATGTAAATTCCTATGAGATTGATTCAATGCCGATGCCACCTATTTTGTTCACCACCCCCGAAAAAGAACGGAAGGAGAGGGTAGAGGAGGCGATAAAGTTATACCAGAAAGAACTCGGCCATATTGCCTTAAAGACTGATAAATGGCAAAATAAGGATGAGGAAGAGAGCAATGAAGGCAAAAGAACTTATAAAATCTCAAAAAGCTGTTGAAGAATGGCGTAAGGCTCACAGCGATATAGACTCACTGAGAAAAGCTTATCTGGCAAGTATCCCACAGCAGGTGTGGGCATCTATGGCGTTTGAGGGCGAGCATGTAAGCCTGGAGATGGTAGAGGAATATATGGAAAACAGGGATGTTCGGAAGGATAAGAAAGGCAAGTGATGGTCAGACTTCATCCACATGCAAAGGAAAGGCTCTTAGAGCGCGGAGCGACTGAAGAAGAAGTTATTGCAGCAGTTGAAAACGGTGAGACATTTCCTGCAAAATTCGGTCGCACAGGCTTCAGGCGAAACTTTCACTTTGGCGGTACATGGCGCGGCAAACAATATACAACGAAACAAGTTGAAGCAATTGCCGTAAAAGAAAAAAATGATTGGATAGTCGTTACTGTAATAACCAAATATTTTTAGAGAGGAGGGACGAAAAATGAGACTAACATACGACCCAAGATACAACATAGCTTATATAAGACTGCACGAGAAAACAACCGAGGTAGAGACAATAAAGATAGGCGATGAAATTAATATAGACATTGCTCCTGACGGCACTATTTATGGGATTGAATTGCTTAATGCCAATGATCAACTGAAAAAAGAGGATGCCGGCAAGCTCTTTGTAATCAATGAAGCGACAGGAGAAAGGTCGGAACTTGTCTTGTCTTGATAGAATCGGCATAGATGAACTTTAAAGATGCTATTGAATGGGTTCAAGCTGAATTATCACAGAACCGCACCGACACCATCCATGACTTTCTTGCTTATCTTGCCGAACAGATGATTGAGTTAAATAAGGTAAAAGGAGCGGAGACGAAAGGATTTCTCAAATGGCTTGAGCGGGAAATCAGAGCAGAGATAAACAACTTAGCAAATAAAACTGCTATCAAAGAATATCACGAACACGGTTTTGAGCATCTTCTTGATGTCCTCAAAAAGAATAAAAACAAGCTATCTGTTGACCCTTCAAACCGAAAGACTCAGGAATTGCTTGAAATACATTTTGAAAAAAGCTTGTCGGTTCTTGAGCCTTTGAAGGAAAAAATTCGGGATACTGATAATCTGATAGACCGGATAGTTTATAAGTTGTATGGATTAACGCCGGAGGAGATTAAGATTGTGGAGGGGAAGAAATGAAAATTGTTTTTAACGTAGGGGCGGGTTTTAAACCCGCCCTTGTCAACCCCAATAACATATACCAAACAATGAAACCCATGGCAGGTTTGAAACCTGCCCCTACAAAGTGACGACATGAAATATAACCCTGACATACACCACCGACGTTCAATCCGTCTGAAAAATTACGATTATTCACAGACAGGCGTATATTTCATAACGATATGCACGTATAACAAGGAATGTTTGTTTGGGAATGTGTTAAACGGGGTGATGCGATTGAATAAGGCAGGGAAGATGGTTCAGAAATGGTGGGGAAAAATCGCAATAAAATTCAAAAATATTGAATCTGATGGATTTGTGATAATGCCAAATCATTTTCACGGTATTATTTTTATTGTAGGGGCAGACCTGCGTGTCTGCCCTGATACAAAAAAGGGCGAACACACGGGTTCGCCC
>CAMTVO010000025.1:0-39637 GCA_947085205.1 uncultured Nitrospiraceae bacterium | reverse complement strand
TGTTCGGCTATCAGAATGAAGGGACAAGGAATTTGTACACCTTTGGCAATGATATGGCGCCTGATTCTCAATGGATGTTCTCAGTATCCCAGATATTCCCATTCCCCGGAAAGTTGGAACTGAAAGGTGAAATGACAGCGAGGGATGCCGAAAGCTTAAAAGCATCGCATAAGACTGTCAGGTCAAAAACAGCAGCAAGAGTTAAAGAGCTTTATTACGAGCTTTTTCTTGCATACAAAAATATAGACCTTATTAAAGACAGGACTGCCCTTTTTTCAAAGATAGAAGATGCAGCCCTGTCGAGATACTCAACTGGCATGGCGCCTCAACAGGAGGTATTAATGGCTCAGACGGAAAAATACATGCTCCTCGAAAGAGAAGAGATGCTGAAACAGAAGATACAATCAATCGAGGCAATGCTCAATACTGCTGTAGGCAGGAATGTGAACTCTCCGCTCGGCAGGCCTGTTGAGCCGTCCCGAACCCTATTCCCCAAAAATATAAATGAACTAATTGCCATAGCCCATGAGAATTCGCCTGAAATAAAATCAAGGGGGAAAATGGTTGCATCGGCAGAGACAAAGGTGCAAATGGCGAAAAGGGAATACTATCCTGACTTCACCCTCTCTGCAAACTATTTTGTAAGGAGCAGATTTTTTCCCGATATGTGGAGCTTAACAACCGCTGTCAATATTCCGATTTTTTACAAAACAAAGCAAAATCAGGCTGTTAATGAGGCTGAGGCAGCTCTTTCAGAGGCAAGACATGAACTGGAGGCAATCAAACTGATGCTGTCTTCAGCCGTCAGGGACAATTACTCCATGCTCAAGACAGCAGAAAATCTGATGGGATTATATAGAGACGGTTTGATTCCAAAGACATATCAGGATTTTGAGTCAGCCCTTGCAGGATATGTGACAGGAAAAATAGAAGCCATAACTGTTATATCGAGACTGAAATCTCTTATCGAGTTCGAAACCCTGTACTGGATACAGTTTATTGAAAGAGAAAAGGCGATAGCAAGACTTGAGGCGATAACAGCAGTCAATAGTCATGGTTCGACAAACTCACCATGACAGAAAACTCTATACGTCTAACATAAAAACTGTCACCCTGAGCCCCTCTGCATGCTCAGGACAGGCTCTGTCGAAAGGCAAGAGTCAATAGTAAAGAGTAAGGGAGAATGAGATGAAAAAAAGAAACTTAATCGTTGTTGCCGTATTAATTTTCACGGTAGGACTTTTGCTCTATTTCTCCAAGTCGGTCTCATTGAAAGAGCTTTTTAAAGGCGGCAGAGTTAAAAACACAAAATCACAAACCACCTCAGAACATCAGGGACATGTCGTAGGCATACAACCGCAGGCGTCTCAGGAACAAGCAGCAGAAGAGCCTCCGACAGTCGAGATACCTCCTGAAAAGCAGCAGTTAATCGGCGTAAAAACTGCAGAGGTATCTTTAAAATCCATGCAGAAGATTATCAGGACAGTAGGCCGCATAGAATATGACGAAAGGAGGCTTGCAACGGTTAACACCAAATTTGAAGGCTGGATAGAGAAGCTCTATGTCGATTACACAGGCAGATATGTGAAAAAAGGAGAGCCATTAGCAGAGATTTACAGTCCAGAGATTTTTGCAACGCAGCAGGAATATCTGAATGTAGTTAAATGGGCAAAACAGAGTAAGGAAATAAAGAGCGAGCGCGTGGGCAACCTCCTTTCAAAAGATGCAGAGGCGATAATAGAGGCTGCAAAGCAAAGATTAAGGCTGTGGGACATAACAGAGGAGCAAATTAAAAAAATAGAGGAAACGGGAAAACCAATAAGAACACTCACTGTATACAGTCCTGCTAATGGTTATGTAGTTCAAAAAATGGCATTGCAGGGAATGCGGGTAATGCCGGGGGAAAAACTCTTTGATGTTGTTGATTTATCCACGGTCTGGGTGCTGTCCGATATCTATGAATACGAACTGCCGCTCATCAAAACAGGGCAGATGGCAACCATCAGTCTCAGCTATTTTCCCGGCAAAGAGTTTTCATCGGTAATCGATTATATATACCCTGCCCTATCCGGCGAAACAAGAACAGCAAAGGTTAGGTTCTCGATGCCGAATACCGGCGGACAGCTTAAACCACAAATGTTCACCAACGTTGAAATTAAAGTCAATCTCGGCAATAAGCTCGCCATCCCCGAAGAGGCGGTAATCGATACGGGCACGCGGCAGATAGTCTATGTGGACAAAGGAGAAGGATATTTCGAACCGAGAGAGGTCATACTCGGTATAAGGGCGGAAGGATTGCGGGAAGTAACGATGGGATTGAAGGCAGGCGAAAAGGTCGCTTCATCAGCCACGTTCCTCATAGATTCCGAGGCAAAACTTAAAAACGTAGCGCCTCTCGGCGGACACAAACACTAATATCATGATCGCAAAAATAATCGAATACAGCGCACGCAATAAGTTTATCATTTTTCTGCTCGTGGCTTTTCTCATCGTATGGGGCTACTGGGCATTAAAACAGACCCCTCTCGATGCAATACCCGATTTAAGCGACACTCAGGTGATAATTTATACGGAATGGGCCGGAAGAAGCCCGGACCTTGTTGAAGACCAGATAACTTATCCGATAACATCCACTCTCCTTGCCGCTCCCAAGGTGCAGGTGGTACGCGGATTTTCATATCTCGGCAGTTCGTTCATATATGTCATCTTCGAAGAAGGCACTGATATCTACTGGGCTCGAAGCAGGGTGCTCGAATATTTGCAGGCGGTTAAGAGCAAGATACCGGTGGATGTGAATCCCGTGCTCGGCCCTGATGCGACCAGCGTGGGATGGGGATTTTCATATGCAGTAGTGGATGAGACAGGCGGACACGACCTCTCGCAGTTGCGCTCCGTTCAGGACTACAACATAAAATTAGCGCTCGAAAGCGTCGAAGGCGTTTCGCAGGTTGCCAGCATCGGAGGATTCGTAAAACAATATCAGATAACCATAGACCCCAACAGGCTTCTGGCGTACAACCTTCCGCTGCCGAAGGTGCTTGAGGCCATAAAAAAGAGCAACAGCGACGTGGAAGGAAGGGTGCTTGAATTCTCAGGCATAGAGTATATGGTAAGGGGACGGGGTTACATTAAAAGCCTCAAAGACCTCGAAAGCATCTCAGTAGGCACTAACGGCGCCGGAACTCCGGTATTTCTAAGAGATATTGCTAATATCCAACTCGGCCCGGAAATAAGAAGGGGTGTTGCGGAACTCGACGGCAGAGGCGAGGTGGCCGGGGGCATTGTAATTATCAGGTTCGGCGAGAACGTCCTTACTGTCATAGATAAGGTAAAAGAAAAGATCAAAAAAGATATCGAGCCGAGCCTTCCGAAGGGCATGAAAATTGTCGTGACCTACGACAGATCAGACCTTATACACCGCTCCATCGATACGCTTAAAGAAGAAATATTAAGGCTTTCTGTAGCGGTCAGCGCTGTATGCATAGTATTTCTGTTCCATCTGCCGAGCGCGCTTGTGGTCATACTGACCCTGCCAATAGCGATTATCATATCATTCATATGCATGTATTACCTCGGCGTCACCTCTAATATCATGAGCTTAAGCGGCATTGCCATTGCCATCGGAGCAATGGTGGACGCATCTATAATCATGGTCGAGAATGCCCATAAGAAACTCGAGGAATGGGAGGCACACGGGAAACAGGGCAGCCGCATGGACGTAATAATCGATGCGGCAAAAGAGGTTGGCCCTTCCCTATTCTTCGCGCTGCTCGTCATTACCGTCGCGTTCCTTCCGGTATTTACGCTGCAGGCGCAGGCCGGAAGACTTTTTAAGCCGCTGGCATACACAAAGACCTTCTCGATGCTCTTTGCGTCGTTCCTGGCCGTAACACTGACTCCGGTATTAATGACTCTCTTCATCAAAGGTAAGATAAGGCCGGAAGAAAAAAACCCTATAAGCATTCTTCTCCATAAGATCTATGAACCGGTTGCAAAACTTGCGCTCAGGTTTAAAAAGACGGTCATTGTCGTTGCATTGATTATCATGGCTGTTACCGTCTATCCGTTTATGAAGCTCGGCACCGAGTTCATGCCACCCCTATATGAAGGCAGCCTGTTTTACATGCCGGTAACTGTTCCTGCTGCTTCGATATCGGAGGTTTCAAAACTCCTGCAGATGCAGGACAAAATACTCAAGGGTATTCCGGAGGTCTCACAGGTATTCGGCAAGGCAGGAAGGGCGGAAACGGCAACAGATCCCGCGCCGCTGGAGATGTTCGAAACGGTTGTAAACCTCAAGCCCGAATCCGAGTGGAGGCCTGGGATGACCGTAGAAAACCTGAAAAACGAGATGAACGACGCCCTTACAATCCCCGGAGTGGCAAACTCGTTCACAATGCCCATCAAAGCCCGTATCGATATGCTTTCTACAGGCATAAGGACTCCGGTAGGCATTAAAGTTATGGGGTCAAAACTTGAAGAAATAGAAAGATTAGGACTAGAAATAGAACACCATATCAAAGAAATTCCAGGCACGAGGAGCGTGTACGCCGAAAGGGTGACCACCGGATATTTCCTCGACTTCAACATCAAACGTGAAGAGGCGGCCCGGTACGGCCTGACGGTAGACGATGTGCAGGAAATTATTCAGTCTGCCGTAGGCGGCATGAACCTTACCACCACCGTAGAAGGGAGAGAGCGATATCCGGTAAATGTCCGCTATTCGAGAGAATTAAGGAATGATATCGAAAAACTAAAAAGAATTCTCGTGCCTGTTATGAACAATCAACAGCCGGCGGTCATCGGTCAGCAGTCGGCGATGGGCGGCATCCGGACGGCATCCATGAATATTGTTCAGGTGCCGCTGGGAGAATTAACGGATATAAAGATTGTAAGAGGCCCTACGCAGATAAAGAGCGAAGAGGGACTTCTTGCGGCATATGTCTATATAGACTTTTCAGGCAGGGATATAGGCGGATATGTCGAAGAGGCAAAAAAGAAAATAGCCTCTTTAAAGATTCCCGAGGGCTACCGCCTCGAATGGAGCGGCGAGTACGAACACATCGTTAAAACACATGAAAGATTGAAACTCGTTATTCCCCTCACGGCGCTCATAATATTTGTGATCATCTACTTCAATACAAAGTCCGTTACAAAGACTATGATTGTCCTGACAGCAGTGCCATTTTCCCTTGTAGGCGCGTTCTGGCTCCTTTATCTCCTGAACTATAATATGAGCATAGCGGTATGGGTTGGACTCATAGCCCTCGCAGGACTTGATGCAGAGACAGGGGTTGTAATGCTCCTTTATCTTGACCTTGCCTATGAGAAATGGAAAAAAGAAGGCAGGCTAAACAGCATTGCCGACCTGAAAGAGGCGATAATGTACGGCTCGGTAAAGAGAATCAGGCCGAAGATTATGACCGTAAGCGTTATATTAGCCGGTCTTATCCCTATTATGTTCAGCCACGGAACAGGGGCCGACGTGATGAAAAGAATTGCTGCGCCAATGGTAGGAGGTATAGTAACCTCCGCAATTCTTGAGTTGATAATCTATCCTGTGATTTATATGCTCTGGAAGGGGAGGGAATTTAAGGATAAGCAGCTAAGTTAAAGATTTGAAACCGCACTCCTTACAGCTCATTTTACTGCAGATCTTTGATATTCCCTGATGGCATAATGCAAAGTCATACTTAAGGGGATCTTCCGGATCAAATCTTTTTAGCGCGTTTGTTATTTCCAGCGCCATCTTCCAGTCCTGCGACGACCTCTTTGTAAAACCGAGACACATGGATATTCTTGCTATATGGGTATCAAGAGGAATTATGAGTTTGTTCTTTGGAATGCCTTTCCATATGCCAAAATCAATGTCTTTATCTCTTATCATCCACCTGAGAAATAAATTCATCCTCTTACAGGCGCTGCCCTTTTTAGGCGACGGTAAAAATTGGGATGGGAGGGGATTAAGGGGAGGGTGAGATAAATCTATTGCATGTAGAGTGTCGACAAAACCGATCAATCCATTACCTGTGTTTAAATCACTGTCTTCATAATGCAATTTAAATAAAGCCTCTATACTTCCATATTTTTTCAGCGCTGTTCTCAAAATATATAAAAGGCGGATAATATCGTCATTTTCATTAAACCTGTATTTTATTCCCGAAAACAAACGCCTCTGCTTTCGAACATTAAAATCAGAAATAAATACATAAGGGCTTTTACCCATTACAGAAAGGATTTTTTCCACGACAGGCTTGAACAAATCCACCCTGCCGTATGCAAAACACGAGGCAATAAAACCCGAGACCTCTATATCCTCGGGGGTTTTGTATTGATGTGGGAATTCTATAGGGTCGTGAAGAATACGCTCTGCAAAATTATATTCGCTGTAGAGTCTGTCAAGAACTGTTTTTAACATTTAAACCGGCGCAGCACTCCAATATTCCATAATTGCTATCTATAATTCGTAACCTGAATATGTATGCCGAAGTCCTTCTCCTTGAGCTTTGCAATAATCGCCTGCAGGTCGTCTATCTTTTTTGCCCTTACGCGCACCTGATCTTTTTGTATCTCGGCGTTCACCTTAAGCTTTAAATCTTTTATCAGCTTCACTATTTCCTTTGCCTTCTCCTGCGGTATCCCCTGCTGTAACGTTATCAATTGACGGACGGTATTTCCAGCAGCCTGCTCAATCTTACCGTAATTCAATGCCTTGAGCGAAACTCCTCTTTTAACAAGTTTTGACTGCAGGATGTCAATAACGCTCTTCAGCTTAAGCTCATCGTCAGAGACCAGTGTAATAATGCCCTTGCCTTTATCAAGCTCTATGCTGCTCTTGCTGCCCTTGAAATCAAACCTCTGAACTATCTCCTTCATTGCCTGATCAACTGCGTTCAAAACCTCCTGCATATTTACTTCGCATACAATATCAAATGAATGCTCTTCAGCCATATTTATTCCTCTCTCTCCATAATTAAAGACAAATTATAACACATTAACTACTTATAAAATAGGTATTGACATAACCCTGTCTTATAAGGTATTACTAGTATAGGTGTTTCCCGGTCACTTAATATGGCTCTCTAATTTCAGGGGGAATATTGAATTGGGTGAATAGATGTCCATAAATCTTGAATTCATTGATATCCAGTCATTATCAATTATACAGGACTCTATTTCAGAAATAACCGATTTGTCTTTTTCAACATATGATTCCAGCGGAGTTCTATTAATCCCATCTAAAAGCGAAGATAGTCTCGTTGCCAAGCTAAAAGCCTACGCTTCCGGCAGAGAGAAATATGAAAAATTCATTCAAAGCGGTATAGAAAAGGCAGCAATAAGAAAGGATGTGTTCCTGCTCAAAGGACCCCTCAATGAACACCATCTTTTCATACCTATCAGCGCCAACGATTACAAATTTGTCCTCGCCAGCGGTCCGTTTTCCCTTTTGAGGACTGAATTTGAGGAATCTTTAACAAAAAAGGGGCAGTATATTGGTATCTTACCGTCTCGCATTGATTTGGGCTCAGAAATAATTAAGACAACGGACTATCCATCCATTCATAAGACAGCAGTAAACATAAAATCTATATGCGAAACTGTCTTAAGAAGCGGCTACGAAAGGAACTTGAATTATAAGAGATACCAATGGAGCAAAACCCTGATGGATGTCCTGTTTAATATCCCGTTGCCTGCACCTATTGAAGATGTCCATTCCCTGATACTTGACGCACTCCTGTTTATTTTTAATGTGGAGAGCGCCTCCATAATGGTTAAAGAAAAAAATCTCTTCAAAACTGCTGTGTCTTCCGGAAAGATAAGGGACGATATAAAATCAATATGTTTAGAAAAGAGCATCCCTTTGATTTCCCAAGCCATAGAAAATTACATGCCAGGGTCCACAAATAATATTATGGAAATCTCAAAATTAGGCTTCCCTAACAGCATTACATCTATACATATTTTCCCTCTTGTTTGTAAAAACTCTACTCACGGCGTAATAGTTATATATAACTCCACTATCTCAAGGGAAGCATCTTATAGCATTTTAGAGTTCTGTAAGCTTGCATGTTTAGTCCTTAAGAGCCTATCGCTCCAAACCGCCTATAATAAATGCATTGATGACATGACAATGGTAAATATTGCAGCAGCAAAATTAACTCCTCAACTTTACAATCCCGATGCTCTTTATGAAGCAATTGTTAACACAGCAATAGAAATTTTAAGGGCAGAAAAGGGGTCTATTATGCTGCCCGAAGGAGATAATCTTCTGATAAAAGCCGTGAGGGGCATCAATAGATGGCTTACACAGGACATAAGGGTAAAAATAGGTGAAGGTATCGCTGGAAGGGTATTCAAGGAAGGCATGCCGTTGCTATCAAACAACGGCAGAGCAGAGAAAGTTCTCATAAAACATAGAAGCCACTATAAAACAACTTCCTTTGTTAGTGTGCCTTTAAAATTTGCTTCTGAGACAATAGGTGTCCTGAATATTGCAGATAAAATAACAGGAGAGGTGTTTACAGAGGGAGACTTGAACCTGGTTAATCATTTCGCTTCTTATGTATCAATAGCATTAAAAGTGTCTAGCTATTACAACCTTGCTGAACAGATGAAGGAGCTTTCCATCACCGACCCTTTAACAGGGATTTTTAACAGGCGATACCTTCAGGAACGATTTGCAGAGGAGATTCACCGTTCAGAGCGATATGAATTTGTCTTCTCTCTGGCAATGCTTGACATTGATGATTTCAAAATCTTTAACGACTCAGAAGGGCATCTTGCTGGAGACAATGTTTTAAAAGATGTTGCACGCATAGCCCGTGATTGTTTAAGGGCTAATGACATCATCTCCAGATTTGGGGGAGAAGAGTTTGCTGTTTTAATGCCCCAGACAAACAAAAAAGAGGCATTTGCAGTTGCAGAAAGAATAAGAGAAAACATAAAGGCATCCCTCTGTGGTAAATGGGAAAAATTCCCGCATCCATGCATAACAGTGAGTATAGGCATGGCGTCCTTTCCTAATGATGGAGCGAGTGCAAACGAACTGATAAAAAATGCTGACACAGCCCTATACAAGGCAAAGTCCTCTGGAAAAAACAAAACAGTAATATACGAAAGCATATAAGATTAGAATTCCAGGCTCACAGTAGAAAACGGCGGCGACAATCGCACATCCGGCCTATTGCATACATAAATTTGATGTTAAAATTCCGTCAAAATCTATTATACTTGACATATGCTTGGTTTGCTTAAAAAAATCAGAACCCTGAAACTAAGCCTGAGTACTAAAATCATCATGGGCTGCAGCATCACCCTTATTGCAGCTCTCGGCATCTCCTTCTATATAATAGCCCATCATCAGGAAAGACTCATTATAGGACAGATAGAAAATGAGGCACGGGCCATCTTTAAGCAGATAGTAATTACAAGGGGATGGATTGCTGACCATGGTGGCGTGTTTGTGGAGAAGCTTCCATGGGTAAAACCAAATCCTTATCTCACTGCTTTAGGCAAAGAGGTAGAGATAACCGATACTAAGGGCAGAAAATTTGTAAAGAAAAATCCTGCCATGGTCACGAGAGAGATCTCAAAATATTCAGAGGATAAGGACCTTTATTGGTTTCATATCACCAGCCTTAAACTTGTAAATCCTGAAAACGCACCTGATGAATTCGAGAAAAAGGCCCTTCTGCAATTTGAAAAAGGTAACATAAAAGATATCTTTTCCATAGAAAAGATTGACAATTCCAAATACCTGAGATATATTTCACCCCTTTATGTGGAAGAAGGATGTCTGAGCTGTCATGCAAAGCAGGGTTATAAGGTTGGAGATATACGAGGCGCTATAAGCGTCACAATCCCTATGGACAAAACCTTTGCCAAAATATTAGAAAACAGAAGGAATATGTTGATTGCTGCTATCTTTATTGTTTTATCGCTTATAGCTGCCATGTATTTTCTGATGACAAGACTTGTTCTTGGTCCCATGAAAAGGCTAAAATCATCCATAAACGAATTATCCGAAGGAAAATACTCGCCCTCAAACAGGCTTAAGACAGGCGACGAGTTTGAAGACCTCTGCAAATCATTCTCCGAGATGGCAGGGACGCTTACAGAGTATCACAGTTGCCTGAACAACAAGATAAAAGAGGCAACCAGAGGCATCGAGGATACAAACAGAAAATTAATCAAAACAAACCGGCTGCTGAACGAGGCGAACATACGGAAATCAGACTTCATAGCAAGGGCATCGCATGAGCTTAGGACTCCGCTCACATCCGTCAAGGGCGCTATGGATTACATATCGGCAAAACTCTCGCACTTCCTGCACCAAAACCCTCACGAAACAGCCCTCGACGATCTGCATATATTCTTCGAGGTGATAAAAAAGAACTCGGAGCGTCTGATAAGAATGGTGAATGCTATGCTCGACATGGAAAGGATAGAGATGGGCACATCGGAAATGCATTTCACCAATGCAAATCTTTCCTATATCGTTGCGGAGTCCCTGACATATTTCCAGATAAATGCGGATCAAAAGGGCATATACTTCAATGCGAACATACCCAACAATATTACTGTCCGGGTCGATGAAGACAGGATAAAACAGGTTCTCATAAACCTCCTGTCAAATGCCATAAAGTTCGCTCCCGAGGAATCTGAAATCCTTATTTTTGCGTATCCAGAGAAAGATTACGCGGTTGTCGAGGTATGGGACGACGGCCCGGGAGTTCATCCGTCGGAGCATGAAAGGGTATTTGAAAAGTTCTACAAAAACGGCAATAAAGAAGGCACAGGCCTCGGCCTTGCAATATGCAAAAGCATAATAGAAGCGCATAGCGGCATCATCGGTGTCAACAGCGACGGCAAAAACGGGAGTTGTTTTTATTTCAAGCTGCCTTATCCCGACAGAAACCGCGAGCGCTTCTCTCACGAAAGCTTTCACGCCACAGAGCAGCACAGACTGCTCGAAATAGCCAAAAGGATAACAACGCCATGCTGAAAGAAAACGTAAACGGCACAATACTGGTAATCGACGACGACGCCGACATACGCAAGGTCTTAAAGGCAAACCTTGAGCTTCATAAATTTCATGTCATGACCGCGGAGTCATGGACAGAAGGCCAAAAAGCGCTGTCTGTCAATAATCCTGATATTTTAATCCTCGACCTCATGCTCCCAGACGGAGATGGAGTTGAGATATGCCGCACTTTGAGAAAACAGTATCCTTCATTGCCAATAATAATGCTTACTGCAAAGGATAAGATTTCAGATAAGGTGATAGGGCTCGAAAGCGGAGCAGACGACTATGTGGTAAAGCCTTTCGAAACCCTCGAATTAATCGCGAGGATAAATGCCTGCATAAGGAGGACGAAGCCGACAGCGCCGACATTAGAAGAACGGATAACAATCGGCAGCCTGAGCATCGACTATAAGCGCAGGATAGTGAAGGTAAGGAGTAAAGAGATTTTTTTAACGCCAAAAGAATATGACCTTCTCTGTTTTTTAATATCAAAAAAAGGAACGGTTATCAGCAGGGAAGACATAAGAAAACATCTATGGAAAGAACCAAAGATTTACTCGTGGAGCAGGGTCATAGATGTCCATATTCAGCATCTCAGGCAGAAGATAGAGACTAATCCTTCCGAGCCGGATTATATAATCACTGTCTCGGGAATAGGATACAAGTTCAAAGAATAATAATATCTATCCTACCTGCAGATAATTGGCAACGACCTCATCACTTCCATCAATGCTATAGTACGCGAGATATACGTTTCTGACGCCGTCTATATCCTTAAGCGAATCCAATGATTTTTTTATCTCAGAGGTCGAGTCCCGCTCGATAAGAAACACGATTTTTTCATCCTTTATTTCGTTAACGTCGACTCCCCTTGTCTTTAACTCGCTCACAACCCCTTCCACGTCTTCTATCTCGTTGGTCTCTATAAATCCGCTTGCAACAATCATTTCCATCCTCCTATTTTCATTTTTATAAGTTTCCCCTTTGTCCCACAGCCATCTACACATCTACCGCAGTAAATGCAGTTTATATCCCTTAACCCCGGCTGGTCTAAATAGGGCGTTATCTTCACTTTCATATAACATACCTGCTCGCATAGATTGCACTCTCCGCAATCGCCCTCCCTGAATTTCAGTTTAAGAAGGCTTATCTTATTAAAAAGTCCGTAGGTCTTCCCAACTGGACATAAAACCCTGCACCACAGACGCGGAAAGAAATATTCAAGACCTAAAAGCAGGATTATTACACTGCCTGAATATGCAAGCACCGAAGGCTCAAACGGCAGATCGAGCGCAAGGAATACGCCGCCTGTAATGAATCTGAAGAAGTTTGTAAGGTGAGAGATGTAGTTTGTAAAAAATGGGATTCCTATTAACACAGAAATGCCAAGTAAAATCGCCGCCATTGCATATCCAAGTTTGGGCGATATTTTGTCTGTTATTGTTTTTTTCTGACTGCTGACTGCTGACTGCTGACTGCTGTTTTTTATTTTATCCACCATCTCATAAAGGAAATCCATAGGACAAACCCATCCGCAGAATGCCCTGCCGAATATCAGATACACACCGATGATTGGAAGCACTGCTATCAAAGCAGTAGTGGAAAAATCCTTTGATGCAACAAGACTCTCAACATATGCAAAGACATCTATAAGCTTTACAAACCATACAGCAACAGAACCTGTTAGTCCGCCAACCAGAACTTTAATCTTGAGAAATTGCAGGAGGAATAAGATTATTATTCCAAGCAGGATAAAGCGTCTGAGCCTTGAGAGCTTTAGTAATCCGCCCACCTCTTTTTTAGCATAGGAAGGCAAAGGGGAATTTAACTCCTGACCAGCGGCTGTCGCACTATCGCTCTGTCGCACTATCGCTCTATCTGTATTCACGCTCTATCAACCTCCCTCTCGCCATAATCTCTGGAAGATTCTGACCATAGACTATATTGTATCTATCTTCGGTTGACATGGCTAAAAGCCTGTTCATCTCACCAGCACGAGATGCCTTGATATTTTCATACTGCCTTTTTGTTACGACCTTTGCAGCAGAGCCTCCTAAAGGACAATACTTGACGCACAGTCCACATCCAACACATTTCTCGTTGATATTCGGCTGGTTACCCCATTCACCGCTATAAAAATCAAAGACCAGCGCACCCAATGGACAGACCTTACTGCATGAAAGGCATACATCTCCATTCCATCCGAAACAGAGTTTATAATCAATAAGCGCCACGCCCATTGCAACCTTTTCCTTTTCCACTTTTTGAAGTGCGCCTGTTGGGCAGTGCCTTGGACACTCCATGCAAAGGGCACATGGGAAATCACGCATATCCTTTATGTAAGGTGTTCCAAAATTCCTCATATCTCTAATGCCAACTGTGGCAATGGCGTCGTATTTCATGGCATGGCATACATTCACACACACACCGCAGCCTATACACTTAGCCCTGAACTCCCTCTCAGGAAGCGCTCCAGGCGGTCTGATAATGCCTCCAATCTCTATATCAGGCAGGGGTGCAAGAGATTGCTCTTTTGCTGCATAGGCAGTATTGCCAAGAACATGAAGTCCACTACCTAATGCTGCAGCCCCTCCAGCGACCAGAGATGCCTTTAAAAAATCCCTTCTGTTAAATCCCATTTATATGCTCAATTATTTGGTTTCAGCAGGCGCCGCTAATGCCGCTTCATTAATCTCTACCTTATATCTCTTTTTCATGTCAGCCATATATTTATCAAAAACAGCCTTCTGTTTTTCCATTAAGATCTGCCTGCGCAAACCTTCCTTGATGTTATCAAAAGGGATATACTGCCCTGTCTCTTTTACCTTGAATTCTTCTTTGTTTTTCTTGTAGTGATCTGACAATTCCTTATCTTCCACCCTCACTTTTTTCGTTATCTCCTTATCCAAAAGGGTCTCAACTAACGCCTTCCTTTTCAAGTAATCAGCCATCTTAAGATATTCGGTATCCTTATCAAGCCCCTTCTTTAATGCCTCCTGATATAACATCTGCTCGGCAACAAATCTCTCCAGCCCTTCTGCCCCTAAATACAGTTGCCTCATGGCTTCCGGTATTGCCTGAATATCATCCTTAGTTATAACCGTATCTCCGACCTTAGCGATTTGCTCGCCACGAGCCACGCCTACCGCCTTTTTTTCCTCCTTCTTTGCGCATGATACCACCAAAAAAAGCGAAATAACAATTACCAAAAAATTTTTCATCTTTCCTCCTTTTTGTCTATTACCTAAGTTGAGCGATTCTTAATTAAGAAATCACAATAACACATTGAAATCATTATCAAACACCCCCCCTCACCCGTCAAGGGGGAGGGTATATTTCTCCCCTGTCCCGTCAAGGGGAGATGGGATTTATAGTCATCCCTCCATTGATGAAGAGGGATTTATATTCCCCCTCCCTTGACGGGAGGGGGCAAGGGGGAGGGGGAAACAAAAACTTTTTACACCACTATCTTGCCAGGCTCTGCCTGTCTTGTTTTTGTCTTGCCCTTGTAAATTTTCACTGCAAACATCTTATAGTCTGGCTGGAAGCTGAATGGGTCAAATGCATCCCTCATTATCATGTTGATGAGTTTGTACTCATCAAACCATGGGATGAAGACATAGTCGTATCTCGGTCCACCTGTTGCCTTAGCGACATCAAGTATCCTCGCAGGAAGCTCAATCTTACCTCTTGGAGATTCAACGATCACAGAATCGCCCTCTTTGATCCCAAGCTTCTTTGCAAGTATTTCATTGAGCTCAACATATGCCCCGGGAACCGCACGGCTGAGCTCTGGAACCCTTGTAGTCATACTTCCTGAATGCCAGTGTTCAACAACCCTGCCAGTGCAGGCGGCATATTTGTAATCAGTGGTGTCAATGATCAGGAACTTGCTTCCGTCAGCCTTTGTGTATTCATGCCTGAGGTTGTGGAACTCTGCCGGGCTGAGGGCAATGTTTTTAAGGGCATTCATATCCTTATCGGGGTCGCCGATGACATTGACAGTGTATTTTGCCACAGGATCAAAAGGAAGCATGCTGTTCTCATCAACCTTCTTAGCGTTGAAATTCCTCTCAACCACCTCAACGGTCTTATATTTTACGAACCCCTTTCCGTCAAATTTGCATGCCCACCACGGGTTTGCCCATGCAATAGCCCTTCCATCCCATCCCGGCACCTTCCTGCCATCAGGGAGGTCAACCATACCGTTTATGAAGGCATTGGAGTTATAGAAGCTCGCATACCAGCCCTTTGGCACATTCTGCTCCTTGTGATATGCCTCATCCTTTTTCATAGCGTCCAAATTCTTCTCAAGCCAAGCACCATATACAGGGTTAAATGCCTTCATGTTGCCGAGATACATTCCTGTCACCCTCTCTATAAGCGGGTCATACGGGAAGGCATATTGTATGCATGACTCATACTTCTCATACCTTGCCTTCATTGCAGGGTCAGTATGGACATCCGCAGGGAAAGGAATCCTGTAACCATGATTCCTTTCAAGGAGCACCTTTCTGTTCATCCCTGTAAAGTTATATCCTGTGCCTGCTGAAAGGGTCATCAACTCTTCCCAGATGTTGGAGCTGAACTTCCTGTTCCACTCCTTTGTCTTTGCTGCATCAATGGTTTTTTTCATCCAGTCTTTACCGTCATACTTTTCAGGCCAGAACTGGGAGACATGACCCTTTGGAACAAGTCCCTTTTCCTCAAGTCTCCTCATTATCATGGCGAAAATGGTATGGTCAGGGATTGTATTTCCATATGGCTCTATGACCTGCTTGATTATCTGATACCTTCTTTCAAGGTTGCCAAAGATGAATTCCTTCTCATACCATGAGGATGCGCCAAGCACAACATCAGAAACCATTGTTGTTGCATTGGGGAATGACTCAAGGGTCACTGTAAGCGGCCATGGCTCTCCTTTCTTTGCTCCACCCATGGCAAGCCTGTAAGGCCATGAATAGGGAAGGCTCTGACCGGCATTGACGCATGATATAAATTGAACCTTAATCTGTCCAGCGCCGAGTCTTCTGAACATCTCTACTGTGTGAGGGCCAGGCTTATCATGTATCTTAATCTTTGCTGTCTCTGCTGCTATTTCTGCATCAGAGGATCCTCTCTTTTTAAGATATGCCGCTGCCCTGTCAGACCATATTTTTTCAACCGCCGCCCTGTGAAGGGGATTTGCAACAAGCCTTCCATAAGGAAGTGCGTGGCATAGCGCTCCAGGCGCACGGATGCCGCCACAGGCATTGGGCTGCCCTGTGAAGCTGAATGAATGTCTGCCAGGTTTTACTGTCTTTCCTGTTATTAAATTGAGCATGTGAAGCGTGGCATTAGTCCATGTGCCCTGCAGCTTCTGATTAACGCCCATACACCATGCTGAAAGTGTATATCCTTCTGCATACCACTTTGCAGCAAGCCTCACTGCCTCGGGCCCGCTTATCTTTTTCCATGTCCTCGATGCCCTGTCATAGAGAAGCGGTGATTCACCTTCAAATATCGCCTCGGAGACCTTTTCAGGCTTGTAGTCCTCAAGGAACTTAAGGAAAATGGCAAAGCCTTTGTAAAGGTCTTTAGTTACATCTTCCTCTGAGGCATATTTGTTTTTCAGGTTTGGATAAGTCTTTCTCGGCTCTGCTGTGTATGTCAAATCCCATGCTGCATCCCTTGTTCCGCCATATGTGGTCTTCACCCATGTCTTTTTTACATCCTCGTGGATACCGAAGCTGACATGCCTTTCAATGAATTTTTTGTCAAGATACTTCCACTTTGCATCAACAGTGCCTTTTTCAACATCATATTTTGCACCATCAAGCTCGTGGGTAATAACATACGCTATTGAGTTGAGAAGCACGAGGTCCCTGCCTGTTGCAAAGGGAAGCCAGAGATCTGCTATTGTTCCGGAACGGGTCTTTCTCGGGTCTGCGAGTATTACCTTGACCTTGTCAGGATTTTTAGCCTTCAAAGCAGCTATCCTGTTAAAGAGTATGGGGTGTCCCTCTGCTGTATTGTTTCCTATAAGGAAGAATGTATCGGCATGTTTTCCAAAATCAGGGTCGGGCACATCAAGGTCATCAAGGCTTCCGTAAGGCTCGTCCTTGCCGAATGTATAAAGGTAGCCCACAACAGCAGATGCCATACATGTCCTCGGCTGTCCTTCAATTGCGTTATTCGCGAGCATCCCACCGCCCTTAAATGCCTTGTTCATTATGTGGGTTTCTTCAGAACCCAACTGTCCGCTGCCGTAATAGGCAACGCTGTGTTTGCCGTTTTCTTTAACAGTCTTTTCAACTGCATCAGCAACAAACTCTATGGCATCTTCCCACGGTATGAGAACAAAATTATCTTTCAGGTCAACCTCAGATGGTTTTAATCCATGTGGATCCTTTGTGTTTTTCCCTTCAAGAATCCTCGGACAGTCCTTCAGGTCAGGCTTTCCTGTTTTGGGATTAATCAATTCCTTTCGGACATAAGCGCCCTTTGGCCTGTCTTTATACATGAGCGCCTTGTGAAGATAGAATGCCTTTGTGCAAAGGACTCCTCTGTTGACTGTGCTTTTTAAATCGCCTTTTATCGCTACAACCCTTGTTACCTTGCCGGCAGCATCCACCTCGCAGTCCGCTATACAGGTGCAGCCAACTGCACAATACCTGCACTGCCCCACTGGAAATGTCCTGACAGGATGTGATGCAAAAAGCATATCGGGCTTTGCAATCCCTGCTGCAGCTGCAGCAGTGGTTATCGCGCTTGCCCTTAAAAAGTCTCTTCTACTTAGTTTCATTTGCTAACACCTCCATTATTTTAGTGTCAGTGTCTTACAGTTTCAGTTTTTAGTGTCTGTGTCAGTGACAAATTTTACTGACACTAACCACTGACACTGAATACTGATTTGCTGTCACTGGTCACTGTCACTGTCTTTATCATTGTTCACTGTTCACTATTTCGCCGGTTTAATTATAAACATATCCGCAGTTACCGCATCGTTAGTTGCTGAGAAATCACCATTTGCAGCAACTACCATGACCTTCAACTCCGCATTTACCTTCTGCACAGGAGCCTTCCAGTTGAATTTCCATGTCCTGAGGGTTGATCCTTCCTGCGTATGTGTTAATATCATGTCGGAAAGCTGAGTGTTGATTTTATCACTCACTATCAATTCTCCTGCCGTAGATTCAGCAGCAAACCCACCCTGCACTTCACCAATACTTTTTAATGAACTGACGACAGATAACTCAAGTTTATAAACCTTGCCTGGTTCGTAGACCTTTGGCAGTCCTTTTAATACAATCCGAGTGCTATGTGCACCCACAGGCTGATGGCATTTGAAACACTCAAAATTGGGCGCGCTGTTGTTGTGGCTGTATCCCATGGCCGCCATCAGGACAACCATGGTTAATGCTATTGACAGTAACATCAACTTTCTTTTCATTCATTGCCTCCGTTTCATCATAAAAAGAGGCGGGGCATATGCCCCGCCTCTTTCCCTGTGTTTTACTTCACCGGCTCTACGCCAATAAAGTGTTTTGCCCTTACTGGTGTGGTGAATGTAGTGTCTGTACCTCTCTTTGCCTTAATAGCATCGTCAAGCATCTGTATGCCTTCCATTGAGCGAATCATTGAAGTATTGAGAGACTCCTTTGCCTGGTCAATATTGTGGAAGCCGGCAGAGGTCTCAGCAGTCCACCACTCATAATGTGTATGGGCATGCCAATGTTTTTCCCTCGGCTCTTTCAAGGCAGCCTCATCCACGCCGGCAGCCTTTGCCTCAATGAACTTATTAATAAGCTGTGAAAGCCAGAATTCTGCCTTTCTTGCCTTGCCCTTAAGGTGTGTCTCAACAGACTCAATGACATACTTCGCCTTCTTTTCGGTCCAGTCCGGATGGCACTTCAGACAGGTCTCTTTCAGGTAATTCTTAGGATTTGTCTGCCAGTGCGAAGTATAGGTCTTCTTTGTCTTAGGATCCGTCACCTTTGGCATATGGCAGTCGTTGCAGTTTACACCTGCCTTGTCATGCTTTGAGTTCCAGAATGTCTCTGCCTCTGGATGCTGAGCCTTCCAGAGGAGGGCGCCTGTTATGCCGTGCCTGAAGTCGCGGAACTTGATGCTGTCATAATGCTTGTTATTTTCCCATACATCCTTAAACGGAAAATGATTTGTCCTTCTGTCAGCCATTCCGATGGGCTTTCCGTCCGTCGGGTCAATGCCTGGGTTGCAGTTGTACTCAACATGACACTGCCCGCATTGGAGTTTTGTGTCATTCTTCTCAAGTATGGCAATCTTTCTCGTAAAGCCCCTTAGACCCATATCCTTTACATCAATTTTTGTCCTTTTCGGGTCTTTGTGCCAAAGGGTATCTGCCTCAGGTCTCGTCAATGCTTCTATAAGCGCGTCGCGAACAACCCTCGGTTTTGCAGAGTGTGGGTCATGACACATAAAACAGTTAAGTGGGTGATTAAGGTCTTTCGCAAATTGATATACCTTTGATGTCCTTGACCATTTTGTACCCGGGACAGGGTCTCCCATAAATGCCCAGTCAAGGATGTGGTCCTGGGTTTTACAGTTCAGACAAACAGGGTTTGCAAATGCGCCTGTTCCGTGCATAAACGGCTTGTGGGCGTCCTCTGTGTATTTTTCCATAAGGACATCCCATGCCTTAATGTCTCCGCTCTTTGCATAAAATGCCCAACCATCTTTTGGCTGGAATCTTCCACCATATCCCCTGTCAATCAGTAAATGGTCAATAAGCATAAAGGAGTGCGACCTCTGAATGTTATGCTCCCTTGTAAAACCATGAGGGAACATCAGAAAATCAATAGCAGGAGCTTTTTCCTTCGGCTGCCCCTTCTCAATCCTTGCCTTCTTGTCCCAGTTCATGGTAAAGAAGCTGTCATACTGCTCCTTGTGGCAGGCTCCGCATGCCTTGTGATCCATTCTTGTGACAGGTCTGCTTTTTACATCTGCGGTATGTTTTTCAAGCCCTGAGTGGCAGCTAACACAGTTTACCTTTGCATGTTTTCCGCCTGCATGGAATTCTTTAATAGGTGCATGGCATGCGTAGCATGTCTCTACCTTTACAGGCTTTTCTGCCGGTGCCGCTGCAGGAGCTGCCTTCTGAGCATCCGCGCTTGTGTAGTAAACTCCGAACACAAGGGCGAGAGCAAAAACAACCACGAACAACATATAAATTTTTTTACCCATTCCACTACCTCCTTCTTGGATTTAAACTTTGATACCTAACACTCTTTTTTACCTTTAAGAAAAATCCCCGTCTCCACCCCCTTTATATTTTTTCATGCTACCATACTACATCCTACTACTAAATGAGGTAAATTTGAAGTTAATAAGCGTAAATTTTTTGTAAATTTTCAGCTTGATTGACAATCAGACAGCAAGATGCTTAAACTTAACAGTTATGGAAAAAATTCTTAGAGAAATACTGAAAAAAGCAGTCAATGCCCAGCAATCAGCAGTCGGTTTCATTGAAATTGAGACACCCAGAGAAGAAAGTTTTGGGGATTTATCGACACCTATGGCAATGGGGCTCGCAAAGACGCTGAAAAGGCCTCCGCGGAAGATAGCTGAGGATATTGTCAATTCCATGCAGAGTTTAGAGTTAGGAGTTAAGAGTTCAGAGTTATTTGAGAAAATAGAGATAGCAGGACCAGGTTTTATAAATTTCACCTTCACAAAGACATTCCTTTGTAGTGAGTTAAAAGAACTCATTGAAAAGCAGGACAATTTTCTTATTGAGAACATTGGAAAGGGAAGAGGTGTTCAGATGGAATTCGTGAGCGCAAACCCGACAGGGCCTTTACATTTAGGGCATGGGAGGGGCGCTGCGCTGGGTGCTGCGCTTTCAAATCTGCTTAAGGAAGCCGGATATAATGTGGAAAGGGAATATTATATAAACGATGCAGGCAGACAGGTAAGGCTACTCGGTGAGTCTGTACTGGCAAAATACAAACAAATGATGGGAATAGATTATCCATTCCCGGAGGATGGATACAGGGGAGAATATATAGAAGACCTTGCTAAAGAGTTTAGAGTTCGGAGTTCAGAGTTAGAAGCAAAAGACGACAATAGACTACTCGAAGAAATTACAGACTTTTCTTATAAAAAAATGCTCGCTGAGATAAAAAAAGATCTTGAGGATTTCGGCGTTTTCTTTGATACATGGCAGAGTGAAAAGGAACTCTATCAGAAGTCAGAAGTTGAAGAATCAATAGATGAACTGAAAAAGCGTGGCTATATTTACGAAAAAGACGGTGCAATATGGTTTAAATCTACGGAATTTGGAGATGACAAGGACAGGGTTATTATTAAAAAAGACAGAGAATATACATATTTTGCCACTGACATAGCGTACCATAGAAAAAAAGTGGAAAAGAGATTTGACGAGATAATAGATATATGGGGCGCTGATCATCATGGATATATACCAAGGATGCAGGCAGTTATACAGGCGATTGGTTATCCTAAGGATAACTTAAAAATACTCCTTGTGCAGATGGTTACCCTTCTAAGGGGTGGAAAACCTGTCCAGATGTCAAAAAGGGCAGGTGAATTTATCACACTCCGGGAGGTAATGGACGAGATAGGTGCTGATACCACAAAGTTTCTATTTCTCACAAGAAGGTCTGACAGCCATCTCGAAGTTGACATAGAAGTGGCAAAAGCGCAGTCTTCTGAAAACCCTGTATATTATGTCCAGTATGCCCATGCGAGGATTAACAGTATATTTAAAAAAGCGAAAGAAGAGTTAAAGAGCTTAGGAATTAAGGAGTTTGGGAGTTTAGACTTCAACGGAGATTTATTCAATGACGAGGAAATGAGAATAATCAAGAAACTCCTGCTTTATCCCATGATGTTCAAAAATGCAGCGCTTGCCCATGAACCTCACAGGATAACCTTCTATCTTCAGGAATTGGCAGGAATGTTTCATCCCTATTATCACAAACACAGGGTAGTATCAGAAGATCTGGAACTTACAAAAGCAAGGCTTGCCATATGCAAGGCAGTACAGATTGTCCTAAGACACGGATTAAAGATACTCGGAGTAAAAGCGCCGGAACGGATGTAGAGGATTGCATATGAAAAAACCGGGACATCTGATAATATTGGTAGGAATAGCGGCAGCAACCGGTGCGGCAGCGGGCATGTTATCAAATCGAAGGAACCCTAAAATGGGCGGACTTATGGGAGCAGCAATTGGAGGTATTGCAGGCGCTTTCTCGGCAAAACTCTATAAGTGCATCACTGAAGAAGACGGCATAAGCTACTACACCAAATCATCGCCTCTGTACAAAGATTTTAACGACACAGAACATATTGGTTTTATGCCTTGAACGCATAGCCTGCTAAATCGTCTCTTTCAGTCTCTCTGCAACTGCATCGATGAATTCCTCTGTGAGAGCATATTTCGTCACAGGCGGTTCTGCAATGAGCATAAGGTCTTTTGTCATTATGCCGCTTTCCACTGTCTGAATAACAACACCTTCGAGGGTCTTTGCAAATTTAACTACATCAGGCGTGTTGTCGAGTTCGCCTCTCTTTGCCAGAGCGCCTGTCCATGCAAAGATAGATGCAATGGAATTTGTTGATGTTGGATTGCCTTTAAGGTATTCATAATAGTGTCTCATTACTGTACCGTGGGCTGCTTCATATTCGAATTTACCGTCCGGAGATACAAGAACAGATGTCATAAGACCGAGGCTTCCAAAGCCCGACGCCACCATATCCGACATGACATCGCCGTCATAGTTCATGCATGCCCAGAGCATCCCTCCCTCTGATTTTATGACCTGTGCGACAGCGTCGTCTATAAGCAGGTAACGGTAATGTATTCCTGCCTTCTCGAATCTGGCTTTAACTTTCTCGACTTCTTCTGCAAAGATATCCCTGAAAAAGCCGTGATACTGCTTGGATATTGTGTCCTTTGCCCCGAACCAGAGGTCGACCTTTTCGCTGAGCGCGTAATTTATGCATGACTGAGCAAAACTCCTGATGGACTTTTCCGTGTTGTGCATGCCCATGACGACGCCTTTACGCTTGAAGTCATGAATCTTCAGTACGGTCTTTTCGCCGCCGCCTTCCGGAGTGAAGACAATTTCTGCGGTGCCAGGCCTATCAACAACCATCTCCACATCTTTGTATATGTCTCCATAGGCATGACGGCCTATAATAATCGGTTTCTTCCATTTGCGCACAGCAGGTGGAATGTTTTTTATGATGATGGGTTTTCTGAATACCGTGCCGTCCAATATCGAGCGGATTGTGCCGTTGGGGCTCTTCCACTGCTGTTTGAGGTTATATTCCTTTACACGCGCCGCATTCGGCGTTATGGTGGCGCACTTCACGCCTATGCCGAATTCCTTTATAGCGTTCGCCGCCTCAATTGTGACCATATCATCCGTCTCATCCCTGTGCTTTATTCCGAGGTCGTAATATTTCAATTCTACATCAAGAAAAGGCAGTACCAGCTTCTCCTTTATGAGATGCCATATAATTCTGGTCATTTCATCGCCGTCCATCTCGACTATGGGGCCTTTCACCTTAATTTTGCCAGACATGTCTCCTCCCTACATCAAAAAAACATCTGATAATTTAAATGGAATGCAGCGTTGTTGTCAACGACAATACCGTCCCCGAAAAATAGACATAAAACTATAAATGCTTGAATTACCTGTCATTGCAAGAACCCGAAGGGTTCGTGGCAATCTTTCTGTAAAAGCTTGAGATTGCTTCGTTTCACTTGCAATGACAACTTTCTATGTCTATTTTCGGGTTTGAATGTGATATAATTCTGCATGCGTGTGATAATCGTAGGCGCCGGTGAAGTAGGCTATCAGATAGCAAAGTTCCTTACCCTCGAACATATCGATGTAGTAGTAATCGACAGGGATAAAGAAAAACTAAAAAAGATAAGCGAGGAACTAGATGTAGCAGTTATAGAAGCCGAGGGAGGAGACCCTTCTGCATTGAAAGACGCCGATGCCGACAAGGCGGACATTATACTTGCAGTAACAAACAGCGATGAAACCAATATGATTGCATGTCTCCTTGCAAAGGCGATGTTTAAGGTACCTCGCAAGATCGCCCGTATCAGAAACCCGGATTATTTCTTTAATAAAGACCTCCTTTGCAGGGATAATCTTGACATCGACCCGGCAATCAACCCTGAACTCGAAGTTGCAAAGGCTATAACAAGGCTTCTCGAAATACCATTTGCAACAGAGGTTGAGGATTTTGAAGGCGGCATTATAAAAGTAATCGGCTTCAAAGTGCTTGAGAAGACTTCTCTGATAGGAAAGTCATTGAAAGATATTCGTTCAGGAACCGATAAAAAGTTCATCGTCGGGATAATCGAAAGAGAGGATAAGACCATCGTGCCTTCGGGTAACGACATTATAAAAAGCGGCGACATAATCTACCTGCCCGTCAAAAAAGTGGATATAGCTGATACAGCCGCAATGTTGGAAGTTTCAACCAAACCGTCAAAAAGGGTCATGATACTCGGAGGAGGGAAAATAGGCTATTATATCGCCACAAACATGGAGCATAAAGCCGACATCAAGATTATTGAGAGAGATGCCGAGAGGTGCAAATATTTAAGCAGGTACCTCGGTAAAACTCTGGTGCTTCACGGCGACGGAACTGACCAGAAATTGCTCCTCGAAGAAAATATCGGGGATATGGATGCCTTTGTAGCTGTCTCAAACAATGAGGAGCTTAACATAATGGCGTCCCTGCTTGCAAAAAAGTTAGGAGCTAAAAAGACAATAGCTATCGTAAATAGAACGGACTATATCCCTCTTGCTCACAGTCTCGGGCTTCAGGCCATTCTGAGCCCCAGACTTATTACAGCAAGCACTATTCTGCGATATGTCAGGAGAGGCGACATCCTTTCCCTGACCGCAGTGGCAGAGGATAAGGCTGAAATACTCGAGGCAAGAGTTAGCAGGACATCACCGCTTATTGGAAAGACATTAAAGGATGCGAAGCTTCCAAAGTCATCCCTTATCGGCGCTATTATAAGGGACGAAAAAATAATCATTCCTTCAGGCGCTGACATTATATTAGAGAACGACAAGCTCATAATCTTCACACTGAGGGAATCAATCAAAGACATAGAAAAGATTCTTGCATGAACTTTAAATTAATACTGAATATTGTCAGCATTGTCCTGATTTTTACATCCTTATTCATGCTATTTCCGGTCATTGTATCGCTCATATATGGACAACAGGACATTGTTCCTCTTGTCAAATCGTTTCTCATAACTTTATTATCGGGAATCCTGCTTTACTTCCTGACACGAGCCCACAAAAAAGAGGAATTAAAACATAGGGATGCATTCATTGTAGTTACCCTTAGCTGGCTGGCAGTGGCTTTCTTCGGGGCGGTTCCTTATATATTGGCAGGCACATTCCATTCCTTTACTGATGCCTATTTCGAATCAATGGCAGGTTTTACGACAACAGGCGCATCGGCGCTTAGGGACATAGAGGTTGTACCAATGGGAATCCTGTTCTGGAGGAGTCTTACACAGTGGATAGGTGGTATGGGCATAATACTGTTCGCCATAGCAATACTCCCCCTGCTTGGAACAGGCGGCATGCAGCTTTTCAAAGCAGAAGTCCCTGAAATAAACGTTGATAAACTCAAACCGAGGATTATTGACACAGCAAAGGCTCTATGGTTTATCTATGTAGGGCTTACATCCATCGCGACAGCTCTATATATGGCTGGCGGAATGAATCTATATGACGCCTTATGCCATGCATTTACAACAATGGCAACCGGCGGATTTTCTACAAAAAATACGAGCATTGCTCACTTTGAAAGTCCTTTCATTGAATACACCGCAAGCATATTCATGCTTCTTGCAGGCGTCAACTATTCCCTTTACTTTTATGTCTTCAGGGGCGATGTCAAGAGGCTATGGAAAAACAATGAATTCAGGTTTTATCTTGTCGTAGCTTTGATCGCCACGATAATAATAACTCTCAACATATGGAAATCGTCATATGACTCACTTTCTGATTCCATCAGATACGCTTTTTTTCAGGTCGCATCCATCATGACCACAACAGGATATGCAACTGCTGATTTTGAGAAATGGTCGTCATTTTCACAGGTAACCCTTGTGGTGTTAATGTTTTTTGGCGGGATGATAGGTTCAACAGGCGGAGGAATAAAACAGGTAAGAATGCTGCTGATGCTTAAGCATGGGTATAGAGAAATGTATCAACTGATACATCCGCGCGCAGTAACATCCCTTAAACTCGATGACAAGTTTCTGACAAAAGAGATGCTGGGCAGCATATGGGGATTTGTATTCCTCTTTATATTTGTGTGTGCAATAGCAACCATCGGAATGGCTGCCACAGGTATGGATATTATCACATCCGCCTCAACCGTTATATCAGCAATGTGTAATGTGGGTCCTGCCCTCGGTGAAGCAGGGCCTGCTGAAAATTATGCGTCAATTCCTGATGCAGGGAAATGGATTTTGATATTTTGCATGCTCACTGGAAGGCTTGAGATTTATACGGTATTGATATTCTTTGTGCCTCAGTTCTGGAAGAAGTAACCCCTCTTTATCGCATCTGCAACCTTTGCAACCCTTGCCATCTCCTTCACATCATGCACCCTGACAATGTTTGCACCATTAAATATAGAGATAGTAACAGCAGCCGCAGCGCCTTCAAGCCTTTCTGACGGCGGGACATCTCCAAGGATTTTGCCTATAAATGCCTTTCTTGAAACTCCTACTGCAATGGGTTTTCCAAGGAGTGTAAATTCCTTGAGATTCTTTATAATCTCAAGGTTATGCTCAAAGGTCTTTCCGAAACCTATGCCGGGGTCGATAATGATTTTGTTTTCCGGAATGCCGAAATTGGAAGCAAGCCGTATGCTTATCCTCAGGTAATCCATAATTTCGGGAATTAATGCCTCATAGACAGGGTTCTGCTGCATGTCTTTCGGCCGTCCCTTGATGTGCATTATGATTACAGGAACCTTATATTCGGAAACGACCTTCGGCATATCAGGATCAAAACGCAAACCGCTTATGTCGTTCACCATCGACGCGCCCGCATCGAGGGCGCGTCTTGCGACCTCGGACTTGTAGGTGTCAATTGAGATGGGAATTTTTAATGACTTAGAGATTGTCTTTATTACCGGAATTGTGCGTCTTATCTCTTCTTCAACAGGCACAGGCTCCGAGCCGGGTCTTGTGGATTCTCCGCCAATATCTATAATATCGGCTCCTTCTTCAACAATCCTTTGTGCATGTTCGATGGCCTTTTTCTCGTCAAAATAAAGACCGCCGTCAGAAAATGAATCAGGGGTAATATTGAGAATCCCCATTATGCAGGGTTTTTTATCGAAGTCTAAAGAGAAGTCTGACCACTCAACCTTCATGCCCTCACAGCTCTTGTCTCTTCCATTATTTTGTCTATGTCGCTTCCCTCTATGGTCTCCCTCTCAAGGAGCGCTTGTGCAATACCATCAAGAAGGTCATAATTTTCCTCCACGAGTTTCTTTGCCCTCTTGTATGCTTCTGTCACAATTCTCCTTACCTCGTCATCTATTCCTTCGGCGGTTTTTTCGCTGTAATCTTTATGCTTTGCTATTTCACGGCCAAGAAATATCTGCTCGTCCTTTTTGCCGAATGTAAGCGGCCCGAGTTTCTCGCTCATGCCCCATTCCGTAACCATCTTTCTCGCAAGATCTGTAGCCCTCTCGAGATCGTTTCCAGCGCCTGTGGTCATATGATGAAGAGCTATCTCCTCTGCTGCCCTGCCTCCCAGAAGCACATTAAGGGCCTTTTCGAGATAGTCCCTCGAATATGTGTATCTGTCGTCTATGGGAAGCTGCTGTGTAACGCCGAGCGCCCTTCCCCTCGGTATAATGCTCACCTTATGTATCGGGTCTGTGCCAGGTGTAAGCTTTGCGACGAGCGCATGTCCGGCTTCGTGATAAGCCGTGTTCTTCTTTTCTGTATCGCTTATGACCATACTCCGCCTTTCCACACCCATTAATACTTTATCTTTTGCAGACTCAAAATCAGACATATCCACCTTTTCCTTCGTCTTCCTTGCAGCGAGGAGCGCCGCCTCATTGACAAGGTTTGCAAGGTCTGCGCCGGAGAATCCCGGCGTGCCCCTTGCTATCTTTTCGAGGGTAACATCTTCAGCAAGAGGTATATTCTTTGTGTGCACTTTGAGTATCTCAAGCCTTCCCCTGACATCAGGAGCCGGCACTACTATTTGCCTGTCGAACCTTCCGGGCCTTAAAAGCGCGGGATCGAGGACATCCGGCCTGTTGGTTGCAGCAAGTATGATTGTTCCTTCATTGCCTTCAAAACCGTCCATCTCAACAAGGAGTGCATTCAGGGTCTGCTCCCTTTCATCATGCCCGCCGCCAAGCCCTGCGCCCCTCTGTCTTCCTACCGCATCAATTTCGTCTATGAATATTATGCAGGGCGCGTTCTTCTTTGCCTGTTCAAACAGGTCCCTGACGCGCGATGCGCCTACGCCGACAAACATTTCGACAAAGTCTGAGCCTGAAATAGAGAAGAAGGGAACTCCCGCCTCTCCTGCTATTGCCTTTGCAAGAAGGGTTTTTCCGGTACCAGGAGAACCCACCAAAAGAACACCTTTTGGTATCTTGCCTCCCAGTTTTGAAAACTTCTGAGGGTCTTTTAAAAACTCAATTATCTCTCCAACCTCTGCCTTTGCTTCTTCTATACCTGCCACATCGGCAAATGTAATCTTCACTGCCTTATCCGAAACCAGTTTTGCCTTCGTCTTTCCGAAGGACATAGCCTTGTTGCCGCCCATCTGCATCTGCTTCATAAATATGATCCAGACGAGTACGAGAAATATTATAGGCCCCCATGAGAAGAAGAAGTTCACATACCACGGATTCTGGTCAGGCGGCCTTGCGGTTATCTTGATTTTTTTATCCCTCAGTTCCTTGACAAGGTCGGGGTAGTTAACTATAAAGACCCTGAACTTGCTGCCATCCTTAAAACTTCCGGTTATGTGATTCTCCTTAATGGTGACTTCATCGACCTCTCCTGATTCGACCTTTGAAATAAATTCGGAGAATATTATCTCTTTATCGCTCTTGGGAGGCACATTAAAAAGATTAAAGAGGAGGATCATCGCCATCCCTATGAGAAGCCATACAAACAAACTCTTGGACATATTTTGGCCTTTCCCTTGCATGTTAATATTGTAACATATTTGACTTAAGTATCTCTCTCTGAATTTTGATTAGTTCTGCCACGCCTTTTTCCGCCAGCAAGAGCATCGAATTCAGCATCTCTTTTGAAAACGGTTCCGATTCGGCAGTTCCCTGTATTTCGACTATTTTGCCGCTCCCTGTCATAACTACATTCATATCCACCTCTGCTGCAGAATCTTCCGCATAACATAAGTCGAGGCGAGGCTCGTTGTTGATAATACCGACGCTGACCGCAGCGAGATAGTCCCTTACGGGATTTTTTTCGAGCATCCCGTTTCTAATGGCATTATGCAATGCATCATTAAGAGCTATAAAGGCGCCTGTTATAGATGCCGTTCTCGTGCCTCCGTCGGCCTGTATCACATCGCAGTCGACCCATATCGTCCTTGCTCCAAGCGCTTCCATATCAATCACGGCCCTTAACGCCCTTCCTATCAGCCTCTGTATCTCCTGCGTCCTTCCGCCTACACGGCCTACAGTGGATTCCCTAACAGTCCTTGTATTGGTAGCCCTCGGCAGCATGCCGTACTCTGCAGTCACCCAACCCCTCTTCTGGTCTCTGAGAAAGGGAGGAACCTTTTCCTCTATCGAAGACGTGCATATAACTCTCGTATTGCCGACTTCTATCAATGCAGAACCCTCTGCCGTTTTTATAAAGTTCCTCGTAACCCGCACTTTTCTTAGTTCGTCGTTCTTTCTTCCATCAGGCCTCATCTTACCTCCAAATAAAGCGTAATGCGTAATCCGTAATGCGTAATACAATTAACAATTACGAATTATGAATTATAGAAATTTCCTTAATTTATAATTTTTAATTTGTAATTCTTAATTTATTCTGTACTCATCACGCATCATGCATTTACACATCACGGTAGTTGTATCTTCTTTATATCCTCAATCCTGCTCTGTAAGAACCTTTCGCCGACACTTACAAACTTTTCCGTAGAGTCGGTAACAAAAAATTTCTTTATACTTTCATATTCATTTGCTCTTAACATACCATTTCCAGAAAGCACATCCCTTACTACTTTCGCCGTTTCGACAGCAGAGTCAACCAGATAAACATCATTCATAACCTCGTAAATTACACTTTTCAAGAGAGGATAATGCGTGCATCCAAGGACAAGGGTATCAACTCCCATATCCGTCATCTCCTTCAGGTATCTCTCCGCAACAAGCCTTGCTATAGTCCCGTCTGTCCAGCCTTCTTCCACAAGAGGGACAAATAGAGGGCATGGAAGCCCTAAGACATCCACGTCCGCATCGATTGATTTTATAGCCTTAAGATAAGCGCTGCTCTTAATGGTAGCCTCTGTTCCTATTACTCCTATCCTTTTATTTTTTGTTGAATTTACGGCAGCCCTCGCGCCAGGCTCTATGACGCCTATCACAGGAATAGAAACCTTTTTCCTGATTTCATGGATGCTTATGGCGGATACTGTATTGCATGCAACTACAAGGAACTTTATGTCCTGCTTTAAAAGAAAATCCGTACACTCAAAAGAGTACCTTATTACGGTCTCAGGCGACCTGATGCCGTATGGAACGCGGGCAGTATCGCCGAGGTAGATGATATTTTCAGTAGGGAGTATCTTGCTGACCTCTTTTAAGACCGTAAGACCTCCTACGCCTGAATCAAAAATGCCTATTGGATTATTGTTGTTGTTCATTGACCAATTATTCTATATTGAGCATTAAGCTTCTTCATTTTATCCTCTTCAGCCCATAAAGGCTGTAGTAATGACCGCCTATGCTCTCAATCTCCTTTCCGTCTATCAGCAATCTTACATCCTCTGCCCCTGCGACATTTGAGACAACCGTATCAAACAGGGACTTCAGAAGATAGTATTCCTGCCTGACATCCCCTGAGAAATTCCTTCTGAATTCATCGGAGAGGTCTATATAAAAAACATTATTCCTGTCCCTGTAAACACCTAAGAGCTTTGTATCCTTATGTCCTGCTTTTAACCCCTTCAAATATTCAGTCAGCGCTGCTTCGGCCATAGCCACCGGAAGCGGCTTGTTCGGAACAATCTTATCTTCCGCGACAATTCCGTCTTCGGAGGGATAAAATATCTTTAACGAAATCGTATCCTCTCCGCTTACCCCGAAAGCCCCCTGATTTTTAGGCATGCCGTCTTTAAGCTCTATCAAAGGAGTCTCCGGCCTTTCAGTTGTAGATTGGTGGTATCTCGTAAAAAGCCATCCGGATAAAGCCGCAGCGAAAAGCAGCGCTAAAATTATCAATAAGTTTCTCTTATTTTCCACCGGCAGAGACCTGTCCCTTTCCGCCCTTTGGAATCGCTGCCTGTATCGAAGGATGTGCTATACCTCTCAATAAGGCATTTATCAGGCACTCCTTGGTCTTTTTATCGTACCCGAATTTTTCAGGATTCGGCAGTTCTATCAAAAAAGCAGCGGTGGTGGCGTTAGTTATAACCGGAACAGGCAGCCTTTCCTGCCCGACACTTATGCGAAACTCGTTTTTAAGAGCATTAGCTACGGCATTTGCGATAACCTTATTTGCATCCGGTAGAGTTGCTTGCTGTACAGCCTTATTCGTCTGTTCGGATGCCTTTTCCGGCTGCTGCCGGACACTGCTTCCATCCCCCGGCATAATGTATATAACAAACTCGTTTTTAGACGACAGATGTATGCTGATAAAAATATCCGGAGACTTCCGGCTTGCAGCTTTAATTCTGTCCCTTATAGAAAGAATATTGTCGCCCTTTCTCGTAAGAAAAACCTTTTTCCCCTTTTTATCGAGGATGTGCGCAAACTCTCTTGCAAATGAAAGTACAAAGTCCTTTTCAGCAAAGTTCTTTCCCCTAATTCCGGTATCATACCCGCCGTGTCCCGCATCAATAACAAATGATTCGAACTGTATAGAGTCGCCATCAATAGAAACATCCGCGAAAGACCCTTCTTCTGATGGTTTCCCGACAGGCTTGCTAATATAAGCGTCGATAACAAGCCTCGCTGGCGTTAAGAGCTTTGAAACATTTATATCATCGAGGTTTTCAACTATAAAAATGCTGCTGCTGCCTTTCACGGTAATCTTTATGCCGCCTGTCAGCTCGACTTCAGCCTCGCTTTTTAGAATACCCTTTTCCGGAGTCTTGAAAACAATCGGTGACTGGAAGTCGACTTTTATGCTATTGTCGCCTGTCAGTATTACTGATGCCTTCTGTACATATTCGTCGGACGTGGATAAGACGATTCTGATAAAATCAGCATGCTTGCCTATTCTGATAGTCCCAGATACAGGCTCTTTAACTGTCTGGGCAGAAGCAGGAGACAGAAGACAGAACACAGAAAACAGTAAAAAAGTAACAAGTAATCTTAGATTAGTATCCTGACTTCTAACTTCTGTTACATATTCCATTATGTAAAAGCATACAAGATTAAGGAAACAAGATTCAAGCTCCAAAAACAGAGATAGAGAATTGTTCTCTCGGTAAAACTCCCGCCCCTTGGGGCGAGGGAGAGAGAATAATTACGGAAGTTCCATATCGGGATTTGGAAAACTTGAAAATAATCGCCAATATCCTTTAGTATGTAATTGAGATTAAGTTGCAGCTGGAGGTTTTGTTTGCACGAACATTCTTCAAAAAAATCTAAAAAACAGACAGCACATTTAGAGAAGATAGCCTTAATCGGCAATCCTAATGTAGGCAAGAGCGTAATCTTCGGCCTGCTTACAGGCAAGTATGTTACTGTATCGAATTATCCTGGCACAACCGTCGAAATAACACATGGCAATCTATCGCTCGACGGCAAAAGGCTGCTGCTTGTAGACACCCCGGGCGTCAACAGCCTCATTCCTATGAGCGAAGACGAAAAGGTTACGAGGGACATCCTCCTCGTCGAAGCCCCCTCGACTGTAGTGCAGGTAGGAGATTCAAAGAATCTCAAGAGGACTCTTCTTATAACTTTGCAGCTCGCCGAGATGAGCTTTCCTTTGATACTCGATTTAAACATGATTGATGAAGCTATGGACAGGGGAATCGCCATTGACACGGAAAAACTCAAAGGCATACTCGGCATAGATGTAATAAACACCGTAGCGCCCCAGAGAAAGGGCATAAAAGAGCTTAAGGAAGCCATATTGTCCCCGAAAAAACCGGCCATACAGCCGGCCATACAGATAAATTACAATCCGGTAATCGAAGAATACATCGAGAAGATTTCAAAACTCCTTCCGCAGGCAAACATCTCCAGGCGCTCTCTTTCGGTGATGATACTGTCGGAAGACGAAAGTCTCAGAGACTGGTTAAAGGCGAATGTCAAAGAAGAATCGCTCTCCGAGATAGAGAAACTGAGAGATGAGTGCAAATTAAGATTTAAAGATTCTGTGGGGTATCTGATAAACAAGGCGAGAATAGAAGCCGCAGAAGAAATCACAAGTCAGGTTACCAAAAAGACGAGTCCTGAAGGCGGAAGAGCGCTGGGTTTCATCGGCAGAATCAGCATGCACCCTGTATACGGAATTCCTGTTTTAATAGCGGTTTTATACGGCTTTTACGAGTTCGTAGGCTCTTTCGGTGCAGGCACACTCGTAGACCTCGTAGAAGAAACCGTCTTCAACGGCTATATAAATCCTGCCGCAACAAAGACCGTCGAACTCCTCGTGCCGGTAGGGATACTGCAGGAGTTGCTCGTCGGCGAATACGGGCTGATAACAGTCGCCCTGACATATGCAATTGCTATCATACTTCCTATAACAATCACCTTTTTTATAGCATTTGCAATTCTTGAGGACAGCGGATACCTGCCGAGACTTGCAATCATGAGCAACAGGATATTCAATATAATAGGATTAAACGGCAAGGCAGTGCTGCCAATGGTGTTAGGCCTCGGATGCGGGACGATGGCTGTAATGACATCTAGAATTCTTGAGACGAGGAGAGACAGGATAATCACAACATTCCTCCTGGCCCTTGCAATACCATGCTCCGCACAGTTGGGCGTGATATTGGGAATGCTCAGCGCACTTTCTTTGAAGGCGACGGTCATCTGGATATTCAGCATCATCATAGTCCTTTTTATATCAGGCTTTCTCGCATCGAAAATAGTATCGGGAGAAAGGACAGAGTTTTTCCTCGAGATACCTCCTATCAGAATACCCAATCTTATGAACATAGTCGTAAAGACCGTAGGAAGGGTGCAGTGGTATCTGAAAGAGGCGGTTCCGTTGTTTATACTCGGAACTTTCATACTCTTTGTCTTACATAAATTAAACCTGCTCGTTTTTCTCGAAAATATAACATCGCCGGTTATAGTCAATATCCTCGGACTTCCGGCAAAAACAACAGAGGCGTTTATCTTAGGCTTTCTCAGAAGAGACTACGGCGCAGCGGGACTGTTTACAATGTCGCAGGAAGGCCTTCTAACACCAATACAATCCATCGTCAGCCTGGTCACCATAACCCTGTTTGTTCCATGCCTCGCCAATTTCTTTATGATAATAAAAGAGAGAGGCATGACCACAGCCCTCTGGATTATAGGTATAGTATTCCCCACTGCATTTCTGTTCGGAGGGCTGCTGAACTGGATACTAAGGCATTTTAATGTGAGTTTATAATTCAGGAGAGGAGCCATGGAAAAAGAGAAATTCAGAGAATTCCTGACGACCAAAGGTCTCAAGTTAACGAAAGAGCGCGATGAGATCCTCCACGAGATGTTGGGAATGAAAAAGCACTTTGACCCGGAAGAACTGTTCATCCGCCTAAAAACAAAAGGATCAAAGGTTTCGAGGGCGTCTGTTTACAGGACGATACCTCTCCTCATAGGGAGCGGGCTGATTGAAGAAGTGGAGAGGGTCGACAGACATGCGCATTACGAAAGGGTTTCGGACGATCATCATGACCATATGATATGCATTAAATGCGGAAAGGTGATAGAATTCTACTCCCCTACCCTCGAAATGCTCCAGAACGAGACATGTCAGAAAGAAAAATTTAAAGGGATACGACACTCCCTCGAGATTTTAGGATATTGCGAAAAATGCGGCTGAATATTGCTTATCGCATAAAACCCAATCTATAATCAAAACATGTCAACCGCACTTTTAATAATAGTGTTAGCATTCGTCCTTAACCTTCCGTTCGGCTATCTCAGGAGCAGGTCAAAGAAATACTCACTGAAATGGTTTATATATATCCATATGCCTGTTCCAATTGTTGTACTTGCGCGTCTTATTTCACAAACAGACTATAATTTCATACCGCTTTTTATTATAGCCGCCATTGTCGGACAGTTCTTCGGCGGCAAGCTGGAATTCAACTGATGCTTGCGAGTTATTTAATAGAGCCGGGTGTAATAGAATTAAGGGAAACCGCTGTGCCCAAGCCTTTGCGAGGAGAAGTTCTGGTAAAGGTTAAAACAGCGCTCACCTGCGGCACAGATTTAAAGGCATTTCTAAGAGGGCATCCCATGATACCGATGCCAGGAGTGTTCGGGCATGAGTTCTCAGGGGTTATGGCAGATGTTGGAAAAGGAGTAAAGGAGTTTAAGGCAGGAGACGAAATAATGGCGGTTCACAGTGCGCCGTGCCTTAAATGCAGCTACTGTAAAAAGAAAGTCTTTAATCTCTGCGAAAACATCATGAACACAAAAGTCCTCGGCGCATTTGCCGAATACATCCTTCTGCCGGCACATATAGTCAAACAGAACCTGTTTCATAAACCCGCTAACCTGAGCTTTGAAGAGGCAGCACTTCTTGAGCCGCTTGCATGCGTGGTTCACGGCATGCACGGCCTGAACATCAGGAAAAGAGACAATGTACTCATAATCGGCACAGGCCCCATCGGGCTTCTGCACCTGTCTTTGGCAAAACTGAAAGATGCAAAGGTTATTATCACAGGTCTCGAGCATGAAAGGCTAATTATGGCAAAGGATCTGGGCGCTGATATAACCGTTGAACCTTCTAAGCTCATAAACGCTATTGAGGAACTCACCGACAGGATGGGAGTTGATTTTGTATTTGAGTGTACAGGACAGTTAGATGTGTGGGAGAACGCAGTGAATTATGTAAGAAGGGGAGGAACCGTGATTTTATTCGGAGGCGTAAAGAAAGGCACGATAGTAACATACGATACATACAGGCTGCATTACGATGAGATAACGCTCAAGGGAGTTTTTCACTTTACTCCAATTGATGTTAAGACTGCATATAATCTTCTGAAAGACACGCTCAATCTCTCCCCATTGATAAGCGGAAGCTATCCATTAAAGGACCTCAATATCGCTCTTGAGAGACTGTCGAAAGGCAAAGGGATAAAATATGCAATTATTCCTTAGCTTTTGCCGAGATGATTTATTGGAATCAGATGCTATTTTTTGAGTCTGACGCCGCCGGCAAGCGGCGCGGTTTCTCCGAAGGTAGTGAATTGTTATGCAATTATTTCATTCAATCCCTCAATCACTTGTGCTAATTCCTCTTGAGTCGCTCTGGCAATGAGCTTCCCGATTCTCTCTATGGAAAGCGTCCTGATTTGACTTATCTTGACCCAAGACCGTTTAGGTAAATGGTCTGCTTTTAATTCGAAAGTCAACGGAAAACCAGCACGTTGCGGCTGACTTGTAATTGCTACCGCTATGACAGTTTCAGAACGTTCATTAAAAACATCATGGCTCAAAATCAACACAGGCCGCAAGCCTGCCTGCTCACGGCCTCTTACAGGGTTTAAATCAGCCCAGCGAATATCGCCTCTCAGTATTCGGGCCATTCGCTCAAATCCTCAGTTAATCCTTCTTCTGCCATCGCCCTTTCGAAGGCAGGATCAAGCTTGGTACACTCTTTCGCCAATCGGCTGTGCTTGATTCTCCGAAGTTTTTCAACCACAGCTTCCTGAATTGCCTTGCTACGGTTCTGAAAGATGTGTTCACTAACCAGTCTGTCTAACTGCTCAATAGATTCTTCTTCCAAAGTAATCGCTATTTTTGCTTTACCCATAAATTCCTCCTAGTATTACATTATATCATACCAACGAGAATTTTGAAATCAATTCTTTTTGCATGACTGCGAAAATGCATTTTTTATAAAAATCCCTATATTTTATGTCTTCAGCCTTCAGCCCTGATATATATGCACATCCCTCCGGGGAAATGGGATTCTTATTCCAAGTTCATTGAACTTTTTGTAGATCTCCCTGTTTATCTCGTCAACGGTGCGAAGCCGTAATGCAGGCTCTTTTATCCAGCACAATAGCTCAAGGTTCAGCGCTGATTCTCCAAATGCATTGAAAAATACCTTTGGTGCAGGGTCATTGAGAATGTTTCCATTCTGTATGGCAATGCCGGTTAATGTCTTCTCTACAAGATCAATATCGCTTCCATAGGCAACATTTACAGGAATTCTTACCCTTAGGTTTGGTGTCGGTGCGCTCTCATTTACTATTTTCGAGCCGGCGATTATGGAATTGGGGATGGTAATCATTATGTCATCGAGGGTTTTTATCCGTGTGCTCCTTATACCGATTGATACAACTTCTCCCCTATCTACCTTATCGATGACAATGAAGTCTCCTATCTTAAACGGCTTGTCCACAAAGACGCTTATGCCCCCAAAAAAGTTTGCTATTGTATCTTTTGCGGCAATAGCTATACCTGCGCCTGCAATTCCGGCAGACGCTATGAGGGGTGTTATATTTATTCTCCATATGGATAAGACCACCATAAGGCCGGCGACTATTATCGCTATCTTAGCGACATTTTCAATTAAAGGGATTATGTCCTTGCTCAAGCCTGTTACGTCTGATACCTTGTAAATTGCGTTTTCGATTACGATATTGCTAACCTTTATAACTGCAATCATCCAGATAGCCGCCATTATCGAGTAGATTATCCCGTCTGCATAAAAAATGACCTTTTGAGAAGGCTTCAGATATGCGATGGCGAGAACAATTCCAACCAGTATTATCGTGAAATATACGGGTCTGTGGATTATATCCAGTATCTTGTCATCAATATCGCTCTTCGTAAATCTCGTAAGCCTGCTAAGAATTTTGCCTACAAACAGGTCGGCAGCCTTAGCTATAAGAATAAATGCCATGATCGAAATCAGGGCATTTACATAGGTTGAAGAAGATATGTTCAGTGATTCTATCAGTCCTGTCATAATCTATCCTCCAAGACTTCTGTCATAAAGCTCTTTTTTGCTGAGCCCATATTGTTCTGCAACTATTTTGACAGCCTCTTTCCTGCCTTTGCCTTTTTTCATGAGCGATTTTATCTCTTCAAGCGCCTCATCCAGACCAACATCTTCTCTTTTCCCGCCTTCGATTATTATGATATATTCGCCTGCAATTTTACGGCTTTCAAGCATATCAAGGATTTCTGATACGCTGCCCCTCAATATCTCCTCGTGGAGCTTTGTGATTTCCTTTGCAAGCACGGCCATTCTTTTTCCTAAAATATTTTCCATATCAGACAGCGTGTCAAATATCCTGTGGGGGGCCTCGTAGAAAATAAGCGTCCTCTGTTCAAGCGACAGTTCGCTCAGCTTCTTCTGCCTCTGTACAGCCTTTGGCGGCAGAAATCCTATAAATGTGAACTCTTCTGTGGAGAGTCCCGATACAGAAAGTGCAGTGATGGCCGCAGAAGGTCCCGGAATAGGTATTACGTTTATTCCTTCATCAATCGCCCTCTTTATCAAAACAGCGCCCGGATCTGATATTCCGGGCGTCCCTGCATCCGAAATAAGCGCCACAGAAAGTCCTGACCTAAGTTTTTCGACTATCTCTTCCGTCTTGACCTTTTCTTTTCCAGACCAGTAGCTGATAAGAGGCTTCGATATGCCGTAGTGGTTCAGAAGTTTAATGGAATGCCTCGTATCTTCCGCTGCAATAGCGTCGACTTCCTTCAAGACCCTGAGCGCCCTCAGGGTTATGTCCTCAAGGTTTCCTATAGGGGTCGAGACGATATAGAGGATTCCATACGGCATGCCATTACTTCTTAACAAGACTGCTTCTGAATGCGCTAAGCCACATGACATGGCTCTTTTCCTCATTTATGATTTCGGCAACTATTTCTTTCTCTTTTACAGCGCTCATTATCCCATAAAAATACAGTAGTGTTTCCTTTTCAAAACCGATTGCAAAATTTACGGCATCTTCTACTGTTTTTATCTTTTCCATGGACGGAAGGGATTTATTTTTGCCTAAAAAAAATTCCGATTCTACAACAGCCCTCATATACTGGGATACGTCTTCCCATCCTTCAGGCTCAGCGTCTCCGATGAGGCCTAAGAGTTCGGAGAATGCCTTTTCATGCCTGACCTCTTTTTCTGCAAGAGTTGAGAAGAGCTTGTTCATGTCTTCATTCTCTTTTTTAAACTTCTCCGCCATC
>CAMTVO010000024.1:0-38303 GCA_947085205.1 uncultured Nitrospiraceae bacterium | reverse complement strand
GTTTTTGAATGGCTATGTCCTAATAACTCCTGTATGTATCTCAAATTAACCCCACTTTCAAGCAAATGCGTTGCAAAACTATGGTGTAAACTGTGAATAGTAACATTTTTCTTAATAGATGCCCTTTGACATGCATTGTCAAATATTTTTTGAACCGACCGTATTGATAAATATCTATCGGCTTTCGCGCCTGAATCAGGAAAACTCCAGCACTTTTCTTCAGGATGCCATTTGTGGCTCGGGATGGTCTTGACCTTCTCAACAAACTGAGGATTATAATGGAAGGCGACTGTTATCCTGCCTGAATTGTCTTTGCTTATATTCACCCCGGTTCCATGAACTAAATACTATCAAAGCGCCCCCTTGCTGTCAATATTTAAATTGTTTCTGATATGCTTTTTAAGCATGATTGACCTGATTAACAATCTCTATAACAAAATCAACCGCCCCGTAAACCTCATGGAGGTATGCGGGACGCATACTGTGGCTATATTCAAGCACGGCATAAGAAGCCTTTTGCCGGAAGGACTGCGGCTCTTGAGCGGTCCGGGATGCCCTGTATGCGTTACATCCATTAAAGATATCGACAAAGCAATAGCAATCGCGATGCAGCCGGATGTGATATTTACAACCTTCGGCGATATGATGCGCGTTCCGGGCGCTAAGAAGTCTCTATCAGAGGCAAGGGCAGAGGGTGCGGATATACGTGTAATCTATTCTCCTCTCGACTGCCTGAAGATCGCTGAGGAGAATAAAGATAAAAAGATAGTGTTCTTTTCAGCGGGGTTTGAGACGACTACCCCGTCCGTGGCAGGCACTATCTTTGAAGCAGAGCGGCGTCGGATAAATAATTTTTTCATATATTCCGTGAATAAGCTCGTGCCTCCTGCGCTCGATGTCTTGCTACAATCGGATGACGTGAGGATAGACGGCTTTATAATGCCGGGGCATGTGAGCGCCATAATCGGCAGTAAGCCGTATGATTTTATTGCTTCGAAATACGCGACGCCGTGCGTTATAACGGGTTTCGGCGCGGATGATATATTGGCAGGCATAACCATGCTGCTTAAGCAGATCGCAGAGGGAAGGGCGGCGGTTGAAATCCAGTATAAAAGCGTTGTTACGGAGACCGGCAATAAAAAGGCTGTTGAGTTTATCGATAAGTATTTCGAGCCGTGCGATAGCCATTGGAGAGGCATAGGGGTGCTGCCGCAGAGCGGCCTGAAACTGAGGGATGAATATAAGCAGCGGGATGCAGAGGTTGTTTTTAAAATAGATGTTCCAGATTTTTCTGAGCCGAAGGGCTGTCAGTGCGGATTGGTGTTGAGGGGCGTTAAAATACCTTCGGAATGCCCTCTTTTCGGCAAGGCATGCACTCCGGAAAAACCTATAGGCGCGTGCATGGTGAGCATGGAAGGAAGCTGCGCAGCGTATTATAAATACAATATTTAACCTAAATTGAGCGATTCTATACTCTGTCATTCTGGCTTGTCCAGAAGAGTAAGCCCCCTGCTGTGCGCAAGGGGCTCTTCAGTTCCTTACTGTTTTACTACATTGATTGCCTTGGGACCTTTCGGGCCCTTTTCGATATCAAAACTTACTCTGTCACCCTCGGCAAGGGATTTGAATCCGTTACCCTGGATAGAGGAATAGTGGACAAATATATCACTGCCGTCTTCGCTTGTGATAAAGCCAAAACCCTTGGATTCATTGAACCACTTTACTGTTCCGTTAGCCATGTGCGTACCTCCTTACGTGTGAATTGAAATTTCAGAAGGGCGCAAGAAATAAAAAAGCCACAAAGCTAAAAGTCTTTGTGGCCTTGTGTGGACAAAAGAAACTTCTAAAACTTCATGAATAAAATAACAAATTTAACGGATAATTAGCAAGCAAAAAATATTTTTATGACTTAGTGAATTCAAAGTTCAAGACGCAAGCCCATACAAGACTCCCTGTAAAAAATAGAACCGTCAGGCTGTCCCTATTTTTTCGAGAATACCTTGATCATCTCTATGGGCAGTTCCCTGCCACAATGCTTGCAAACTATTGCATTTTCTTTAATAATCTCTGCACAGTAAGGGCACTTTTTGGTATACCCTTTAGATACCAGAGGTGGAAGCAATGCAATAATAAGCAAAGGGAAAAGGGCGCAGCATAGTATAAACCACCATATCGGGCTGCGCCCTTTTCTTGTAGCTATGATGCTCCCCACAATGCCTGCAATGATAAACAGTAATATATATCTAAACAATGGGGTTCTCTACTTTTTTATGATTATTCGTTTATCTTTTCTGTATCTCACCTACGCCAATAAATGGCACTGCGCCACCACCTGTAACCTGGGGGAGAATTCCATTCCATTTCTCTATAGCCTTGAGATTAGCCTCCACCTTTCTAAGCTCTATAAGGTCCAGTGAAATATTTGCCCTCTGCAGCCTCAAGGACTCTGCCTCTGCCCTGGCTGTTGTAATCCTCTGCTCTGCCTCTATCTTTATCCTGTCCAGGTCTCTCTTTGACTTTAGTGCAAGCTGTTCTGCTGTCTGCTTTGACTCAATGGCTTCCATAAATATCTTGGAGAAGCTGAAACCGACGATAGAAAATGCATCAACTGCTATGTTGTGCTCCAAAAGTCTTTCAGCAAGGGTTGCTCTCATTGCCTCGCTTACCGCCGGCCTCTTTGTGATAAGCTCTTCTGCTGTATACTTGGCTGTCACAGCCTTTACCACCTCCTGCACTGCAGGGTCTATGATTCGCTCTTTAAAGTGTATGCCGATGGACTGATAGACGATATTTGCCTTATCTGGAATTATATGATAGTTAAGCGCAACCTCTGAACTCACTTCCTGAAGGTCAGCTGATGAAGCAGCGGCATTTGTTAAAGATTTCTGAACCTTGACATCCATTATGGCAACCCTCTGCACTATAGGTATCCTGAAATGCAGCCCTTCTCCAAGCACATTCTTCTGAACAGCGCCAAAATTAAGGACAACCCCTCTTTGACCTGCACCAACCTGAACCCATGGATTTAAAAACAGAAAACCGACCAGAATTGCTCCGATAATCAGCGCCAGCCTCATAGGTCCTTTCTTTATTGCAGACTGCATTGCCTCCTTAGCCCTGTAAACATCTCTTTCATCCATTTTGCTGCCTCCTTTTGTGATTGTTTAATGCATGCTGTTTTTGGGTCATTAAGTTTCTGTTTGCTTCAAGCCTTCTTATCCTTGCTTTTTCCTTTCTTTGCCTCCTTCTGCATATAAGGATAACATAATTGTATCCGAAAAATAGATATAGAAAGTTAGAAAAGGGAGGGGAAACTTTTGGAAAGTTCTATGTCTATTTTTCGGAAATCACCTTTTCATTGTCAACAAAAGCAGCATACTGTTATTATATTTAAATGCAGGTTTCTGATAAAGATAAAAATTTCATGCAACGTGCATTGACCCTTGCTTCAAAGGCAAGGGGAATGACGAGCCCTAATCCGATGGTTGGGGCTTTAATAGTCAAAAACGGCAAAGTTATCGCCGAAGACTTTCACAAAAGAGTAGGAGAGCTTCATGCAGAGGCGCTTGCTATATTAAAGGCCGGAGAAAAGGCAAAAGGCGCAACCCTTTATGTGACTCTTGAGCCATGTTGCCACACAGATAAAAGAACGCCTCCATGCACAAAGGCTATTATTAATTCAGGAATTAAGAAAGTTTTTATTGCCATGAAAGACCCGAATCCGAAGGTGTCGGGCAAGGGCATAGAAGAGTTGAAAAGTCATGGCATTACAGTTATTAATGGAATCCTTGAAGATAAGGCAAAAAAACTGAACGAGGCTTACATAAAATACATCACCACAAGAATGCCTTTTGTTGTCTTAAAAATAGCTATGACCATCGATGGAAAGATTGCGACGCCCGAAGGGCAATCAAAATGGATAACAGGTGAAAAGGCAAGAAAAGTGGTCCACCGGATGAGAAGCAACGCCGATGCCATACTCACAGCAGTCGGAACAGTGAAGGCAGACAATCCGGAACTCACCGTGAGGGTCAAGGGTCAAGGGTCAAGGGTCAAGAATCCCAAGAGAATTATCATAGACCCTAATCTCGAAACGCCATTAGACTACAAGATATTCAATATGCCGCCTGAGACGATAGTGATAACCAGAAGACAGAAGTCAGGAGTCAGGAGTCAGAAGATAAAAACCTTGATTGACAAGGGTATAAAGATAATCGAGTTTGAAGGAGAACGTGTTGACTTAAAATGGCTTATGAAGAGGCTTGGCGGGATGGGCATCATATCAGTAATGATAGAAGGAGGCTCATCTCTCAATGCCTACGCACTTCAGGACGGGATAGTTGATGAGGTGGTATTTTTTATCGCGCCGAAAATAATCGGCGGCAGGGACTCAATCCTTGCCATAGGCGGCAAATTTTTTCAGAGGCTGGAATCAGCATATAAAATTCAAGACATAAAAGTCAAAAAAGTCGGCGAAGACCTCATGATTGAAGGATATTTGGTTTAGTGTAATTATCTCGGTTTTGCCAGTATCTCAAGCACCCTTAATTCAAGAAATCTCTTTGAAGCAGCAGACCTTATTACAAGCACGGAATCTGCGCCTTTTGCAGTTCCTGCCACCGCAATGACTTCCTCTCCTTCTGGAATCAACCCCGCATCCGCAGCCATCATCACAATCTCGCAGCATACCTTTGGCCCCTCGCCGTATCTCCTTAATGCCTGAGCGACAATGGTCGTAGGATAAAGTCCCTGAAACTTTGATGCAAAGGCTGTCTCGATGTTATGAGTAATCATAGTTCCTGTATATATCTTTGCGCTGTTTGATTCTATGTTCTTTCTTGTTTCAGAAGGCATCTCATGCGTGTTGGCAGCCTTAAAGCCTGCAGAATGTGTTACGACAACTATATTTATTCCAGAGTCTTTTAGCGATTCTGAAAATAAGAGTCCTGTATCGCCCTCTGTCGAGGCTACTATAAGGTGTTTATAATTGCCGTCTTTGATTGCATTTTTGACGATTTGGAGACATGCCTCTGTGTTTTCTTTCCCTACTTTTTCAAAGTATGCCACCTTCTTCTCCATCCCGACCTCCCTATGTTTCTATATTCTATATTAATGGTTAGATTATAATAGATTAAACTAAGGATTACAAATGGCCGATTATTTGTACATACATATTCCATTTTGTATAAAGAAATGCGTTTATTGCGACTTTTATTCGATACCTTTTAAGTCACAGATAGGCGAAGATTATATAAGCGCATTATGCAGAGAAATAAAGCTCCGAATTCTGATCCCTGCTTTCGCAGGGACCGGACTCCGAACTATTTACATCGGTGGAGGGACGCCGACAATTCTTTCTGAAAAAGAGATTTCAAGAGCATTGAATGCTGTCAGGGAAAATTATTCCATACATCCTGATGTAGAGATTACTGTTGAGGCTAATCCGAGAACCATCTCAGAAAAAAAGGCAGAGAGTTTGCTGAAGTCGGGTATAAACAGGATAAGCATCGGAATGCAGTCTTTCATTGATGTCGAGCTTGCGATTTTAGGTAGAAGCCATAATGCAGATGATGCTGTAAAGGCTTTAAAGGATGTCAGAAGGGCAGGCTTTAACAATATATCGATAGACCTTATATACGGAATTCCCGGGCAAAAAATGGATGACTTGGAATACTCGCTGGAAAAGACCATTGAACTATCGCCAACACATATATCTGCATATGAGCTTACGCCTGAGAAAAATACGCCGTTACATGAAAGCATAAAGCAGGGAAGGATAGTCATGCCTGATGAAGGATTAATTGCCGAAATGTACTACAAGGGAATAGATATATTAAAGGAACATGGCTACAAACATTATGAAATATCGAATTTTGCCAAACATGGATATGAATGCAGGCACAATCTCAATTATTGGAATATGGGAGAATACCTTGGCGTCGGAGCAGGCGCCCATTCTTTTCTCAATAAAAAGAGGACAAGTAATATCAGGGATGTAAATGCATATATCGAGTTTTTGAACAGCGGCATATCCGTGATTGAAGAAGAGACAGAAATATCGGATGATGAGGCATTGAAAGAGTTTATATTCCTCGGCCTGAGAAAAACAGAAGGCATAGACATAAACAGAATACCGGATGAAAAACGGCTGTTAATAATGAAGGCCGTGGAAGATATTTCATCACACGGCCTTATCGAGCTGAAAGACAACTATTTAAGGCTTACCGGAAAAGGGCTTCTCTTAAGCAACGAGGTTATCGTGAAGCTACTGTTATATATTGAGATGAACCGCCCCTGATGATTAAAAGGAGTATGTCCTGACCCCTTTCTATCTTTGAGACTATATCATTGTATTCTTTTATATTTGCTATAAGTTTTCTGTTGACTTCCATTATTATATCCCCTTTTCTCAGAATGCCCAGCGCAGGGCTGTCTTCTTCTATATTATTCACCATAACACCCTTTATCTTCTTTGTTATGCCGAGCCTCTTCAGTATCTCCTCTGTAACTTCCTGAACGGACACTCCCCTTAATGCGTTTTCAAATTGTGCAGGCGCAACGATCTGCGGCTCTATGGGCAGTTCGCCTATGGTTACTTTTGCAGTGAGGAGATTGCCGTTTCGTATAATCTTTATCTCTACGATTTTGCCCGGCTTTGTGGAGGCCACCATGTTTTTAAAATGGAATGGATTATCCGTCTTCTTCCCGTCATACTCCACTATTGCATCGCCCCTTTTCAGTCCTCCTTTGTCGGCAGGCCCACCTTCCACAACATCAACAAGCAATACGCCCTTTTCGTCCTTCAGATTGAACTGTTTTGCGATATCAGGGGTAAGGGGTTGTATCTGCACACCGAGCCATCCTCTTACAACCATTCCCTGATTGACGATACTATCCATTACGTTTTTCGCCATACCTGACGGTATAGCAAATCCAATGCCCTGATAACCGCCAGTTACGCTGAATATAGCTGTATTGATGCCGATCAACTCCCCTTTGATGTTTACCAGTGCGCCGCCTGAATTCCCTGGATTTATGGCAGCATCGGTCTGGATAAAGTCCTCATAGTCTGTAATGCCTATTCCTGACCTGCCGAGGGCGCTGATAATTCCCATTGTTATGGTCTGGCTTAAACCATAGGGGTTGCCCACTGCCAGCACTACTTCCCCGACCCGTAATTTATCTGAATCACCCCATTGTACTGTCGGGAGATTGGTTTCGTTTATCTTAATGACAGCGATGTCTGTTCTTGAGTCCATGCCTATGACTCTTCCTTTATACTCCTTGCCATCTGCTAACTTCACGAGAATGTCTTCAGCGCCTTCTATCACATGGTTATTTGTGAGTATGTAACCGTCAGGTGTAGCGATGACGCCTGAGCCGAGATTTGTAACCTTTCTTTTCTGTGGCGCATGTAAGCCGTCTCCAAAGAATCTCCTGAAAAATGGATCGTCGAGAAATGGGAGGCGTGGGGCCTTGACAGTCCTTGTGGTTGATATATTTACAACAGCAGGTTTTACGCGTTCTGCTACCGTTGCCATTGCATCGCCGAATTTTGTGAGTATCTCTGTTGCATCCTTGTCTGCTGTGCCTGCAAGGGTCAAGGCAGGAAAAAGCAGACTGAAAGACAGGATTAATACGACTATTTGCAAAAGTTTTTTCGATGTTTTATCGCCATGCCTCATTGTGTTTTATTCCTCCATGCCTAAATTTTTAAAGGTTTGATTTCTAATTTTAAAACTCTTTTGGTCTCTTTATCAACCTTATACCTTTCGTCGAGCCTGTGTCCCACTACCCATACAATATCATTTTTCGAGGTCAATAGAGGAACCGCATCTCTCTCATCCCTCGGTATCTTTTCGTCGACAAAATAGTCCTGAAGCTTTTTCCTCTTTCCAAAACCGATTGGATAGAAGAAATCTCCCTGCCGTCTGCTTCGTATTGTCAACGGGAAAAGCGCCTTGTCGGCATCTATATATACGATTTTTTTACCATCGCTGTAAAAGAGTTTAGAGTTCGGAGACTTCGGCGAGCTCAGCCGAGCCGTTCGGAGTTCGGAGATATTTTCAATAATTTCAGACCGAATTACTATTGATGATTCCTTTAGTAGAATTTCACCAGGGCCGTCCATAGCATGTATATTAAGTTGCGCCGGCTTTTCCGATGTAATAATAAGCGTCGAATATCCTTTTATGACTCTTATGTCCTTAGGCAGGTAAATCCTGTCGCCTGACCGGCCTGATTTTATAAGGGAAAGTATCTCCTCGATATGGATAAAACCGATTCCGTGAAGCGCTTTGGTTTCGTCGATGGAGCGCCTTAAGACCCTTCTTAATAACACGGTATCCATGCCTTCAAGAGGCCCTAAAAATAGTTCGATAGAATTGCAGGTTTTTCTGGTTATAAGCTTCATGAGGGTTTTTGTTACGAGTATTTTGAAATATCGCTCTTCGTCCCTGAAAATATCCGCAGTTCTTGAAAGTGTGTGGGTGACATCCTTGTTTATGTTCCTGATTGCAGGGATTATGAGATGCCGTATTTTATTGCGAAGATACTCGTGCTTTAGATTAGATGAATCAATGACAAAACCTATACCTTCATTTTCAAGGAACTTTTCTATTTCATATCTCTCTATCTCAATTAGCGGCCGTATTATGGATATTTTTTTTCTCAACTCCTGACTCAAAACTCCTGACTCAAAACTCCTCACAGGCGGTATGCCGGAGAGACCCGAGGGGCCTGCGCCTCTGAAAAGCCGCATCATTATCGTCTCTGCCTGATCATTGGCATTATGTCCGAGAGCTATTTTGTCAGCGGCTTTTTCTATTGCTGTTTCATCGAGGGCTTTGTATCTCAACTCTCTTGCGGCTTCCTGTTTGTTTAGCTTTTTTTCTTTCATATAGGACTTTACATCAATGGGTCTTGTTATAAAAGGCATGTCGAGGGAACTGCATAAATCTCTGCACAATTCTATCTCATTGGGAATTTCATCAGGCCTTAATCCGTGGTCTATATAAGCTGCGGATAAACTAATGCCAAGCTCAGGTTTTAGTCTGTTGAGAATGATGAGCAGGCATACCGAGTCTGGACCTCCTGAGAGTCCGACAAGCACATGGTCGCCACGAACGAGCATGGAGTATTTCTGGATAGTGTTTTTGACCCTTTCGATAATATACATCTATTCATTATATACTATTTCCCTATCAATACAGAGCATTCCGAGTGTCCGAGTATGCTTCTGGACACGCTTCCTAACATTCCCTTTACACCCCTCATTCCGCTGCTGCCCACCGCAATAATGTCGGCCTTTAAACTCTCAGCTTCATTAAGTATCTCAAGAGACGGATCGCCGAATTTTATGGATACCTTTATGTCTGAAAATCTGTCCCTCAACATCTCCCGTGCATCGTCGATTATCTTATCCGATACCCCGAATTCCTTTTCCCGTATCTTTGCAATCTCGTTTTTGATTTTCTCATCCACCTCCATCCAGTACCTTTCGGGAATATCCATGTGCGCCGATGGTATTACGTTAAGTATTGTAATTTCCGCATTTTTTGGAAAAGGAATTGATGCCAGAAGTCTTCCTGTATCTGTTGAATACGTTGAGCCATCCGCTGCATAGATGATTTTTAATGCCCCGGTTGTTTCCCGCTGAAGCGGTTTAACTACAAGCACAGGCTTTTGAGAGTTGATGGATACAGACCTTGTTACGCTGCCTATTAAAAGAGACCTTATTCCTTTCAATCCCCTCGCTCCCATGACAATCAAATCCATATTGTAATCCACCGCTGCATTCACAATGGCTTTGTCAGGATAACCGTCCATCAACGCCGTACTGATTTTTACATTAAGGGGTTTCAGGTTATTGATTGTTGAATCCAGTATCTTAGGCGCTATTTCCTGTTTTATCTGTTTGAGTTTTGCGTGATACGATTCCCTGTCGTCTTTGAATGGAACTTCCGATATAACATGAAGGACTGTGATTTCATCTTCCGGCGAGAAGACTAACTGCGCTAAAAATTTTGCGGCGCCCTCTGAGTATTCAGAGCCGTCTGTTGCAAGCAATATCTTCATTGTACACCTCCTGAGTGGTCTTCTAAATTAAGTGTATCACATTTGAGCAAAAAGGCAAGCATTGCTTTACAATTTCGTATCCGAGTTGATATGATAGTTAAAATTTTTGGAGAGGTGGCCGAGTCGGTCGAAGGCAGCCGCCTGCTAAGCGGTTGTGGGGGTAACACCTCACCCAGGGTTCGAATCCCTGCCTCTCCGCCATTAATGACAGTGATAAGCGAATAGTGAATAGAAAATTAAGGAGTTAAGGATTAAAAGTTTCAGGAGTCTTTAGCTCGCAACTCATATAACTAAATAAAGGAGGATCATCAGATGAGAAGATTTGGTATGACCATTGTTGTCGGACTTGCTTTGTCCATGATAGCCTTCGGCTGTAAAAAGAAGGAAGAACAGCCAGTTCCCAAGACGCCTGCGCAGCAGCAGCCCATGTCGGCGCCGATGCAGGCTCCTATGTCTACACCTATGCAGACACCCATGTCTCCTCATGGCAATGCGGGGACTAAGGCAGAAAAGAAGATTGTTGTACCTGCTGATGTTAAAGCAAAATGGAACAAAGTGAAATTTGTATTTGAGGACAAGGCATCAAAGAAAAGCAGCGAATATACTGTCAATGTTGGCTCTGAATTAAAGGTTCCGAATACTAAGCTGAAAATAGTCGCAAGCGAATTTTTGCCGGACTTCAGAATGGATGAATCAACAATCACGTCTGCAAGCGATATGCCTAACAACCCCGCTGTAAGGCTTGAGGTTTTTGAGGATGGCAAGAGCATATTCAAGGGATGGCTCTTTTCAAAGTTCCCTGCAACACATCCTTTTGAGCACCAAAAATACGGACTTACCCTGAAAGAGGGAGTGAAATGAATAATGTCAACTTACATTTCATTAGGCAAAATCCCCACAAGCCCTGAAGAGCGGCAAGAGCTGCTTGCCAAAAGGGTGGCAATGGAAGAATTTTTCTCCAGTCTCGAACTGACCCAAGTTCAGAGAAGGGTTATCGATTTCCTGATTTCCTCAAAAGGTTATACCAGCGATGAAATCGAGGCAAACAAAGACTTTACTGTAGTTCTGCCTGAGTCCTCTTTTAATGCAAGGGCGGATATTGTCTTTAAAATAGAAGGAAGGGTCTTTTGCATTATAAAATGCGTGATGAGCTCCCTTGAATCATGGGAAAGACACTCTGTAGCCTTCGGACGTGTTGTTGAATCATACCAGATACCCTATGCAATCGTTACAGACAGCGAACATGCAAGGATACTGGATGTTTCCGAAGGCAAACTAATAGCAGAAGGTCTTGAATCAATACCGTCAAAAAAAGATGCAATGAAAATCGTCAAAGAGAACGCATTCCCTCCCTATCCGCAAGAGAGGGCGGAAAAGGAAAAAAGGATTCTTTATGCCTTCGATTCTATTAAATGCTCTACAAATCTCAGCGATAAATAGACCTCAAAATTATTTTTGACAATATAAAATAATTTATGGTTTAATAGTATTACCTTTAATGATAGCTCTGTGAGGCTAAAAGGTAGGAGATCGCTTGAAACAAATATTCAATAATATATGCCTTCCTCTGAAGACAGGGGAAGGCTTTTTTTTATGTCTAAAATGAATAAAGAACTTCTTAATAAAAAGGATATCGAAAGGATACTTTCGAGGATAGCCCATGAGATCATCGAAAAGAACAAGGGCACTGAAAACCTCTGCCTTGTAGGAATACAGCGCGGAGGGGTGCATCTTGCAAAAAGGCTTGCCGTAAAAATAAAAGACATAGAGAATGCTGATATTATAGTAGGCTCCCTTGATATATCCCTTTACAGGGATGACATTGGCATAAGAAAAGAGCAGCCCGTTGTCAGAAAGACAGAGATGCCCTGCGATATAACGGATAAAAAAGTAGTACTTGTGGATGATGTGCTTTTTACAGGCCGTTCCATAAGGGCGGCAATGGATGCACTCATGGATTTCGGAAGACCTGCCCAGATACAGCTTGCTGTGCTTGTCGACAGGGGACACAGGGAATTGCCCATAAGGGCTGATTATGTCGGTAAGAATATTCCTACCTCAAGCATAGAGAGCATCGAGGTTCAGCTTGAGGAAGAAGGGTTTGAAGACAAAGTGGTGTTACAGACAAAGGAATGAAGGATTTAGTCGGAATCAAAGAGCTATCCAAGGACGATATTGAGTTAATACTCAACACAGCCTCATCATTCAGGGACGTCTTAAAGAGGGATATTAAAAAGGTTCCTGCCTTGCGCGGAAAGACTGTTGTGAATCTCTTTTTTGAGCCTTCAACAAGGACAAAGACATCTTTTGAACTGGCGGAAAAGAGGCTTAGCACAGATGTGCTGAATTTCTCTGTGCCGACGAGCAGTGTGGTTAAAGGCGAAAGCCTCTTTGATACGGTCAAGACCATCGAGGCATATGGCGTAGATTTTATTGTGATAAGACATTCCTCCAGCGGGGTGCCGCACTTTATTGCAAAGAATGTTGATGCGTCCGTTATAAATGCAGGAGACGGCATAAACGAGCATCCTACGCAGGCATTGCTGGATGCCTTCAGTATCGTCGAAAAGAAGGGAAGTCTCAGCGGGCTTAAGATTGCGATAGTCGGAGACATCCTTCACAGCAGGGTGGCAAAATCTAATATATATCTCTTTTCGAAGTTCGGCGCAAATGTCAGGCTTATAGGCCCTCCGACGCTTATTCCCGATATGTCTGACTATAATGTAGAAGTCTTTTACGATATGGACAAAGGGCTTAAGGATGTTGATGTAATAATGATGCTCAGGATTCAGATGGAAAGGCAGGGCAAGGGATTTTTCCCTTCCACTCTGGAGTATTTTAAGAACTGGGGACTGGACATGAAGAGGCTTAAGTTTGCGAAAAAAGATGCTATTGTAATGCATCCCGGGCCTATGAACAGAGGGATTGAGATAAGCTCTGATGTTGCAGACTCAGGACAGTCCATAATCCTTGAGCAGGTGACAAACGGTCTTGCCGTGAGAATGGCTGTTATGTATCTGCTGGCAGGAGTGAGGGAGTAACGGCGTGAATATATTAATTAAGAATGGACACATAATAGACCCCTCTCAGAAGATTGACGGCCTCGGAGATGTTCTTATAGAGGATGGGAAGATAGTCAAAATAGTGCGACAGAGCGATAGAGCGACAGTCAATAAGGAAAAAGATAATTCTTTAAAAAACTATCGCACTGCCGCACTGCCGCACTGCCGCACTATTGATGCAACAGGCTTATATGTATTGCCGGGCCTTGTTGACATGCATACACATCTTAGGGAGCCGGGATTTGAATACAAAGAGACAATCAAGACTGGCACTATGGCTGCTGTGAGGGGAGGCATTACATCCGTATGCTGCATGCCAAATACTAATCCTGTAAATGATAATGCGGTTGTAACCGGATTTATTGTTAAAAAGGCTCTGGAAGAGGGGGTATGTTCTGTTTATCCTATCGGCGCAATAACAAAAGGGCAGAAAGGCGGAGAGCTTGCCGAATTCGGAATGATGATTGGCGCAGGCTGCATTGCATTTTCAGACGACGGTTGGCCTGTCATAAACAGCCTTATAATGAGAAGGGCATTGGAATATTCAAAGACATTTAATGTGCCGATTATTTCCCATTGCGAAGACATAAGCCTTGCGGAAGGCGGCTCGATGAATGAAGGAAGGCTTTCTGCGCAGATGGGTTTAAAGGGCATTCCTTCGGCTTCCGAAGACGTGATGGTCGCACGGGACGTTATCCTTGCAGAGCATACCGGCGGAAGGCTTCATATTGCCCATGTCTCGACAGAAGGCTCTGTTAGAGTTATCAGACAGGCAAAGGAGAGGGGCGTAAATGTAACGGCAGAGACGTGCCCTCATTACTTTGCAATCACAGAGGATGCAGTGAGAGACTACAATACCAATGCAAAGGTCAATCCGCCTTTGAGGATACAAAGGGATGTTGAGGCAATAAAGGAAGGGTTGAGGGACGGCACAATAGATGTTATAACTACCGACCATGCGCCGCATCACAGGGACGAAAAGCTTCAGGAATTCGACAATGCGCCTTCAGGAATATCCGGCTTTGAGACAGCTTTAAGCCTCAGCCTCCAGCTTGTCAGGGACGGTACTCTGACAATGCCGCAGCTTGTCGAAAAGATGACGATTAATCCTTCAAAGATTCTCGGCTTAAATACAGGTACATTGAAGGCAGGCTCTGATGCAGATGTCGTGATAGTGGATATAAATAAAGATTTTAAGGTTGAATCGGAAAGGTTCTTATCAAAGGGTAAAAATACGCCGTTTGAGGGATGGAACCTGAAAGGTATGCCTGTGATAACAATATGCAAAGGTAAGATTTTTGATTGATAAGATTAGATGGAGGATAAATGAGTAAGGCATTGCTTGTATTGTCAGACGGTACAGTTTTCGAAGGCAGGAGCTTCGGCTCTGAAGGCGAGACTACCGGCGAGGTGGTCTTTAATACCTCCATGACCGGCTATCAGGAGATACTCACAGACCCGTCGTATAAAGGTCAGATTGTAACAATGACATATACCCAGATGGGCAATTACGGTGTTAATGTCGAAGATATTGAATCCTCGGGCGGGCCGAAGGTTGAAGGATTTGTCGTCAAGGAATACCTTGATTTTCCGAGCAACTGGCGCTCTAATATGTCATTGGGTGAGTATCTCAAAGATAACAAAATAGTGGGTATCGAGGGTATTGATACAAGGGCATTGACAAGGCATCTGAGGAATCACGGCGCACAAATGGGCATAATTTCGACAATAGATTTAAATCCTGAAAGCCTTCTTGAAAAGGTGAGGAGACATCCTGGTATATCAGCAATTGATCTTGTAAAAGATATAACCACGAGAAAGCCCTATGAGTGGAAAGAGGGATGTTGGAAGTGGGGAATTCGAGCGACAGAGCGACAGAGCGACAGATATGAAGGAATGGCTAAGGTTGTTGTTTATGATTTTGGAGTAAAGTTCAATATCCTGAGAAATCTTGTGGAGGCAGGTTTTAATGTGAGCGTTGTCCCCGCTCAAACGCCTGCCGAAGCTGTGCTTGAAATGAACACTGATGGAATACTCTTGAGCAATGGCCCCGGCGACCCTGAGACAGTAACCTATGCCATCGAAAATACAAAGAAACTCATTGGCAAAAAGCCCATCTTCGGAATATGTCTCGGCCATCAAATCTTAGGTCTCGCAATGGGAGGAAGGACGTATAAGCTTAAATTCGGCCATCACGGAGGCAACCATCCTGTAAAGGATTTAAAGACAGGAAGGGTAGAGATAACTTCGCAGAATCATAATTATTGTGTTGACATAAACAGTCTTGGCGGAAAGGTGAGGCTCACGCATGGAAATCTCTTTGACGGCTCGGAAGAAGGTATGGAGCATGTAGAACTGCCTATATTCTCTGTCCAACACCATCCGGAGGCCGGGCCCGGTCCAAATGACTCAACGCATTTATTTAAAAGATTCAGGGAGATGATGGAGGCAAAATGTTGAAGGAAATAAAATCAGACATCTACCATCTCCTTCATCCAAAGATGGCGTTTTTCCTTACCAGTATAAGCAAGAATGGAAAGCCAAATGTCATGGCATGTGCATGGGCAACGCCTGTGAGCGAGGAGCCGCCCATTGTTGTTGTCTGTGTTGCAAAGGAGAGCTATTCAGCAGAGTTAATCAGACAGACAAGGGAGTTTGCGATAAATATTCCAACAAAGGAAATGCTGAAGGCCTTATGGATTTGCGGGAAAACCTCAGGAAGGGATACCGATAAATTTGCTAAAGCAAAGCTCAAACAAAATATGGCTAAGTCATTGAAAGCTCCGATAATTGATGGCTGTGCGGGGTATATTGAATGCAAATTGTGGAAGGCTGTGGATGCAGGAGAGTGTTATGGATTTTTCGGCAAGGTGCTTTCTGCTTATGCTGATGATAAATACATGAAGAAAGGTTTGTGGAGCGAGAAGGCAGGGATCCCCCTTCATTTAGGCGGAAGCAGGATGGTTTATTTTAGGCAATAAATTTGCGACAAAAATAAAAAATTTTATAGAGAGGTAAGAATGCCGAAAAGGACTGATATTAAGAAGATACTTTTGATTGGCTCAGGCCCTATCGTTATCGGACAGGCCTGCGAATTTGACTACTCAGGGACACAGGCGTGCAAGGCCCTCCGTGAGGAAGGCTATAAGATAGTGCTTGTGAACTCAAATCCAGCAACAATCATGACAGACCCGGAGATTGCCGACTCAACCTATATCGAGCCGTTATCCGCAGAGATTTTAGAATTGATTATAAAAAAAGAAAGACCTGATGCCATTCTGCCGACAATGGGAGGGCAAACCGCATTAAACCTTGCTGTTGAATTATCCGAAGCCGGGGTCCTTGATAAATACGGCGTTGAGCTTATAGGCGCAAAACTGCCTGCTATAAAAAAGGCTGAGGACAGGGAGCTTTTTAAAGAGGCGATGAGAAAGATAGGACTCGATGTCCCCAAGAGCGCGGCAATTACCAGTATTAAGGACGGCCTCGAAATAATTGAACACATAGGCTTTCCTGCAATACTCAGACCCGCCTTTACCCTCGGAGGCACTGGGGGAGGCATTGCCTACAATATCGAAGAATACAGTGAACTCCTCGATAAGGGATTAAAGCTGAGTCCTACAAGTCAGGTTCTTGTTGAAGAGTCTGTGCTGGGTTGGAAGGAATACGAGTTAGAGGTGATGCGCGACATGAAGGATAATGTTGTAATCATCTGCTCCATAGAGAACTTTGACCCTATGGGTGTCCATACAGGCGATTCTATTACAGTTGCTCCTGCTCAGACCTTAACTGACAAGGAATATCAGAGGATGCGTGATGCGGCAATTGCTGTTATAAGAGAAATTGGTGTTGATACTGGCGGTTCAAATATCCAATTTGCCTTAAATCCAAGAGACGGCATGATGGTTGTGATAGAGATGAATCCGAGGGTATCCAGAAGCTCTGCCCTTGCCAGCAAGGCAACAGGCTTCCCCATAGCAAAGATTGCAGCAAAACTTGCAGTCGGCTATACCCTTGATGAGATAAGGAACGACATAACAAGGGAAACGCCAGCATCATTTGAGCCGACAATAGACTATGTGGTGACTAAAATCCCGAGGTTTACTTTCGAGAAATTCCCCGAGGCGGATTTTACATTGACAACACAGATGAAGTCTGTCGGCGAGGTCATGTCTATAGGAAGGACATTCAAGGAATCTCTGCAAAAGGCATTAAGGAGCCTTGAGATAGGCTCTGCAGGATTTGAGCCGCATGAAACAACTATCGATGATATAAAAGGCAAATTAAAGACACCGAATGCAGAAAGGATATGGTATATAGCACAGGGACTTAGACAGGGCATGAGCATAGATGAAATCTATGATCTCTCATGGGTAGACCTGTGGTTTTTAAATAATATAAAACAGATTGTGGAGATGGAAGATAGGATAAGTGCGACAGTGCGACAGTGCGACAGTGCGACAGAAAAAAATTATGAACATTCAGACTTCCAACACATTTTAAGGCAGGCGAAGGAGTATGGTTTCTCTGACAAAAGGATTGCAGCGCTTACCGGGAAAACAGAAGCGGAGATAAGGCAGATGAGAAATGACATAGGTTTAAAGCCTGTTTATAAATTAGTTGATACCTGTGCCGCAGAGTTCGAGGCATATACGCCGTATATGTATTCGACTTATGAAAAACCGTTTTATAGTGTTATAGAGCGACAGAGCGACAGAGCGACAGAAAATATTTCCTTAAAAGACTGCCGCACTACCGCACTACCGCATTACCGCACTGAATGCGAATCAAATCCCACCAACCGTAAGAAGGTTGTTATTTTGGGTTCTGGTCCTAACAGGATAGGGCAGGGAATAGAGTTCGATTACTGCTGTGTTCACGCTGTCTTTGCCTTGAAAGAACTTGGCTATGAAACCATAATGGTCAACTGCAACCCGGAAACCGTCAGCACGGATTACGATACAGCAGACAGGCTTTATTTTGAGCCTTTAACAATAGAGGATGTTTTAAACATTATCGAAAAGGAAAAGCCTGAAGGCGTAATAGTCCAGTTCGGAGGCCAGACTCCATTGAAACTCGCCGTGCCTCTTGAAAGAGAAGGCGTGAAGATTTTGGGCACATCCCCTGATTCAATCGACAGGGCAGAAGACAGGAAGAGGTTTAAGGAACTCCTTCACAAGCTTAATCTAAAGCAGCCTGACAGCGGCACTGCAATGTCATGCGAAGAGGCGGTGAATGTTGCAAATAAAATCGGCTGCCCTGTGATGGTAAGACCTTCTTATGTCCTCGGCGGAAGGGCAATGGAGATAGTTTATGATGAGACATCCCTGATAGACTACATGAAGAGGGCGGTTAAGGCATCACCGGAACATCCGATTCTCATAGATAAATACCTTGAAGACGCAATAGAGGTGGATGTGGATGCAATATCTGACGGCGCGGATGTTGTTATTGGCGGGGTGATGCAGCATATAGAGGAAGCAGGTATTCATTCCGGCGATTCGGCATGCTCCATTCCTCCTTATTCACTGCCATCGGACATAGTGGATGAAATAAAAAGGCATGCAAAGGCTCTTGCAAAGGAACTTAATGTCATAGGCTTGATGAATATCCAGTTTGCAGTCAAGTCAGCAATCAGCAATCAGCAATCAGCAATCAGCAATCAAGATTATGATATATATGTTTTAGAGGTCAATCCGAGGGCATCAAGGACTATTCCGTATGTGAGCAAGGCGACAGGCGTTCCCTTGGCAAAGCTTGCAGCAAAGGCGATAGTCGGGAAGACATTGAAAGAGCTTGGACTCACAAAGGAGATAGAGATAAGCCATGTGGCTGTTAAAGAGGCGGTATTTCCTTTTGATAAATTTCCGGGCGTGGATGTGATACTCGGTCCTGAGATGAAGTCAACAGGCGAAGTAATGGGTATAGATGAAGATTTCGGCCTTGCTTATGCAAAGGCTCAGGCTGCAAGTAAAAACAGGATACCCACATCAGGCAAAATATTCATAAGCGTGAAAGACAAAGACAAGCCTTATACGCTCGAGATTGCAAAGAAATTGTCAGGGATGGGCTTCCAGATTATTGCGACAAGGGGGACCAAACAATATCTTGAAGAAAACGGGATTCATGTAGATTTAATCAATAAGGTTATGGAAGGAAGGCCCCATGTTGTTGACATGATAAAAAACAGGGAAGTAAACTTCATAATTAATACGGTTACGGGTGCTCAGGCTCAGAAGGATTCTTTCTCCATAAGAAGGAGCGCATTGCAGTATAATATCCCTTATACAACGACAATCTCCGGGGCGAGCGCTGTTGTTAAGGCCATCGAGATGCTGTTGAAAAAAGAATTGAGCATTAAATCAATACAAGAATACCATAGAGGCAGTGAATAGTAAATAGTGCATAGTGAATAGATAAAAACTGAATTTATTCACTAAACACTGATAGCTTCGTAAAAAGTCGTCATACCCGCGAAGGCGGGTATCCAGAGACGTTACAACTACTTGAAAAGACTGGATTCCCGATTAAGGACTTCGGGAATGACGACCTGAAAAAAGACTTTTTACGAGTTCGTCAACACTAATATAATAAGGAGGTTTATATGGCTTCAATCAAAAGAATCGGAGTTATAACAAGCGGAGGCGATTGCGGCGGTCTCAATGCAGTAATCAAGGGAGTTGCGAGATATGCGTATTCATTAGGAATAGAATCGGTGGTTATTCCGAACGGATACGCAGGCCTCTATAATCTTATCGATCTTGATAATGTTGTAGTGCTCGATGCAGCGAGGGTAAGCAAGATAGAAGCATCGCTTGCCGGTTCTGAGGCCGGTCATTCCAGAGTGAAGCTTAGCAAAATCAAAGACCCTAATACATACGAACGTATAAAAGATGGGCTTAAGAAGTTTAAAATAGACGCCCTCATAATAAGCGGCGGCGATGATACGGGAAGCGTTGTCGTCGACCTTTCATCTCAAGGCATACCGTGCATTCATGTCCCTAAGACTATGGACCTCGACCTTCAGCCTTACAGTGTAGGCGGCGATTCGGCAATAAACAGGATAGCTACATTTACAAAGGACTTAAAGACTACAGGACAGAGCCATAATCGTGTCCTTATAATCGAAGTTTTTGGAAGATATGTGGGACACACGGCATTTCGCGGCGGTGTAGGGGCAGAGGCTGATTGCATATTGATTCCGGAGGTCCCGGCTGACTTTGATGTTGTATATGAACACATGAAGGCTACATATTTCGGCAGGGTTATGAGAAGCGATGTTAAGGCAGGCACATATATAATCGTTGTTGCTGAAGGCCTTAAAAATGCAAGCGGCGAGCTTTTATACGATGAATCAGCAGGTGTAGATGCATTCGGCCATAAGAAACTTGCAGGCGCAGGGAAGTATGTAAGGCAGCAGCTCGAAAAGAGACTTAAAAGCGACCCTGAAGTAGTTGAGTTCATGAAAAAAACAGGCATGTATGCTCCGGGTGTTTACGAAATACCGGAGGCAAGGGAAGTTACGCTGGGACATCTTGTGCGCTGCGGAGGCTCATCTGCATATGATGTGAATTTTGGATACAAGACAGGGGCGGCAGCGGTTCTTCTTCTTATGGAAGGCAAAACAGCCAATACTGTTGTTAATGTGGATGGAAAGAATATTCATTATATGCCGACCTCTGAAGCGATAAAGCGGAGAGAAGTGGATATACAGGAGATAGCTCTTTTCGAAAGCCTCGGTATCTGTTTCGGCAGAAAGCCGCAGAAATTCGGCTATGAGTTTTCAGAGATAAAAGGCGCTGTTGCAAGGCACCTGTAAGGTTAAGGTTGTAGATACGGCTCTATGAGGGTCACCCTCGAAGACGCCCTCAAATCTGCCGGCTATGATGTCGTATCTTTCGAAACAGGAGCTGAGGCATTGGCCTCTCTGAAGAATAATTCATTATAAGGACTAACTCGTCTGAAATGGCTCACTTTGCAGATATAGTCCTGCCTGCGCCGCACCACATGCTTGAATTGAATTCAGCATATTTAAAGTCAAAATATAATCTTCACGCGTGGGCATCATTACATCAGCAATTGGTAAAACCCCTCTGGGATGTAAGACAGGAAGAGACCGAGTTTGTATGGATGCTTGCCGAAAAACTCAAAGAAAAAGGCTTTGACAAGTTCTATGCCTATCTCTCAACAGAGTTTAAAGACCCTGAGACAGGCAAGACCCCTGCAAACGGCAAAGAGCTTTCCGAGATTGCCACAAAAATTCACACAGCGCCTCTCTGGAAGCCAAAGGAGCCTCTCAAGGGAGACAAAATAGAAGGTTGGGAAGATTTCAAGAAAAAAGGCATGTATAATTCCGAAATCTGGGGATGCGGGGGTCAAGCCGGACAATGACAAAACCTTACTTTATGGACAGTCTCTATTTATATGAGAGGTGAAGGTGGATATTAAAAAATTCGTGATAAATGAGAGTATAAGAGGCGATTGCAGGATGAAGGTCTCTCAATAGACGATGAATTTAGAGAACTGCCTGATCATATAACGGTTGAACTTGAAAGACTTTTAGAACTGCAGGCGTTAAAGGAGAAAACTTTTTATTGATTATTATTGTTTCCAAATTGTAAATTTAACTATGTCAATAGATAATACTTTTGAAGGTCTCCTTGATGAATCCGTCAAAATCCACGGCCATTTATGCCCGGGACAGGTGCTTGGAGTTAAGATGTCAATGCTCGGACTGAGGGAGACAGGGATTGAAGACCCGAAGGGCAAAGACAGGAAAAGCCTTATCGTATTTGTTGAGATGGACAGGTGCGCTACAGATGCAGTCCAGTCTGTGACAGGATGCAGCCTTGGTCATAGGACCATGAAGTTTATGGACTACGGCAAGATGGCTGCGACATTTGTGAATCTAAAGACAGGCAGGGCAGTGAGAGTCGTGGCAAAAGAGGACGCAAGGGAAAAGGCAAAGAAATATTTCCCTGATATAGATGACAAATACAAGGCTCAGCTTGAGGCGTATAAGGTAATGTCTGATAAGGAACTTTTTGAGGTGATGAATGTCAGGGTAAGCATAAAGCCCGAGAACCTGCCGGGCAGGCCGCTGAAAAGGGTGTCATGCAATATATGCGGAGAATATGTTCAGGACATGAGAGAGATACATAAAAACGGAAAGGTGTTATGCAGGCCATGCGCAGATGGAGGGTATTACACAATTGAAGACAAGTCTCCTGGTAAATAATAATATAGTCCCTTTGAATGATTTTACACAGAAATATATAACCAATGTTCTGTATGCAGCCGCGATATCCTTTGGTGTTGACTCAAATACGGTAACGGTATGCGTGGATTCCGACGAGTTTCATATCTATACTGAAAAGGGAGAAATAGATATCTCAAAAAAGGACTTCGCAAGGCAGTTGATAGAGAGTACAGTTAAGGGGATATTGTCACCGTTGAAGGGAATCTTCTGGCTTCAGAAGATTACAATTACAAGTATCACAAGGGAATAATTTTTTGTTATTATACGCTATGCCAAAAAGTCATAACGATATGCAAATAAAATCCAAGCTCTGGATAGAGGTTGACGGAGAGCCGGTTTTTGGAAGGGGCAGGAGATTTCTGCTTAATGCGATAGATGAATACGGCTCTATAAATCAGGCGGCAAAAGAAATAAGCATCTCTTACAGAAAGGCGTGGAGTTATATAAAGGCAATGGAGGAGAGGCTTGGCATAAAATTGGTTGAGAGGCAGGCAGGCGGCAGGAATGGCGGTGGCGCAGTTCTCACAAAAGACGCCAGAAAGTTCTTGAAAAAATATGAACAGATGGAAGAAGGGATAAGAGAGGCGGTTGATAAGAAATTCGGTAAGATATTCGGCAAATAATTGTCTATTTTGTCATTCCCGTGAAACTTGTCCCCGCAGGTCGTAAGCGGGGAACGTGAATCCAAGAGTTATAGTATTTGTCATTCTCCGGCTTGACCGGAGAATCCAGAACAAAAGGACATGGATTCCCCGATTAAATCGGGGAATGACAGCGGTGGTCGAGGAATGACAACAAGAGGAGGATAATATGTGCGATATTCAGGGCTCCGATACGAGGAGCAGGCTCGGCGTTAAGACAATCCCTGTAACAGAGGCGGCGGGGATGGTTTTGGCACATGACATTACCGAGATAAGGCAGGATGATTTTAAAGGCAGGGCATTTAAAAAAGGGCATATTGTCAGAGAAGAGGATATAAGTCATCTCCAAAAACTTGGAAAGGAGAATCTGTTTGTTCTAAACATTGGTGATGACGAGGTGCATGAAGATGGCGCTGCATATGCACTGGCCAATGCCTTAATGGGTGAAGGCGTAAAGATGGAAGGAGAACCGAAGGAGGGCAAGATTAATATAATTGCGGACAAAGAGGGACTGTTAAAGGTTAATAAGTGCACCCTCACTCAATTTAATATGCTCGGTGATATAATGTGCGCAACACTTCATGATAACACAGTGGTTAAAAAAGGACAGGTTGTGGCAGGCACAAGGGCGATTCCTCTTATAGTTAAAAGGAAAGTGGTTGAGGAAGCAGTGGCAATTGCAGAAAAAGTCAGAAGTCAGAAGTCAGAAGTCAGAGGTAAAGGCGTTATTGAAGTTAAGGAATTGAGAAAACCTAAGGCCGGAGTGGTTATTACAGGCAATGAGGTTTATTATGGAAGGATAAAGGATGCCTTTGCGCCGGTTATCAGGGAAAAGATAGATGAGTTTAATGGTGAGATTGTCGGAATATATTATGCGCCTGACAATGAAGATTTCATAGAGGCAAGACTCAGAGAATTAATAGATGCAGGCGCTGATTTGCTTATTACAACAGGAGGCATGTCTGTCGATCCTGACGACGTAACGCGGTTTGCCATAAGGAATTTGGGCGCTGTTGATATATCATACGGCTCCGCAGTGCTTCCAGGTGCAATGTTTCTGATAGCGTGTATCGAAAGAGTTAAGAGTTCAGAATTAGGAGTTCAGGGATTAAATAATTCAAAACTCATAACTCAAAACTCTGAACTCATTCCAATCCTCGGTATTCCCGCCTGCGGGATGTATCATAAGACAACCGTGCTTGATTTGATTCTTCCGAGAGTGCTTGCAGGGGAAAGTATCGGCAGAAAGGAGCTTGCAGAACTCGGGCATGGAGGTCTGTGCCTCAACTGTAAGGAATGCAGGTATCCCATTTGTCCGTTTGGGAAATAACGGCATTGGAGTGATGGAGTATTGGAGTGTTGTTATTTGACAGAAAAAGGTATTTTTGATATTCTCATACACTATGAAAAAATGGATACTCCATTACTCCATTACTCCAATACTCCTATGTTTTATACTGCTTGCCGATGCATCTGCTTTTGATGTAAAAGGCCTTCAGCCCCTTCCTCCTTACGGCGTATTTTCTACATTCAGCGCAGAGAGCCTTAAACAGAATAAATTAGGATTCGGCTTGAGCGTCGAGAAATCCAATGACCCCGATTTTTACCGCACTATTTTTCAGCTTGCATACGGCCTGCACGACAAATTTGAGTTCAATGTCACATTGCCTTATGTAGCGGAATGGAATGGAAAGATAGACGGCTTTGAAGATGTAAGTCTGGGGATTAAGCATAGAATTATGGATGAAGGCTACTATGAACCTGCATTTGCATATGTTCTGACGGTATCCGCTCCGTCAGGCAAGGATGATTTCAGCACCGACGGAAGGGTCGGCGGAGGAATACTTCTGACAAAAAAGGTCGGGCCTTTCAAGGGACATCTGAACGCATTTTATTCCAAGCCGGAGAAACAGGGACTTAAAGATGAATATTCCGTTAATCTTGGCGCGGAGCTTGCTGTAACACATGACTCGAAAGTGCTTGCAGAGATTGTGGGGAAAAAGAATTACTTTAAAAACAAGATAGACATGGTTGAATGGAGGCTCGGATACAGAATAGCAACCACCGATTATCTGTATACGACTGTCGGAGCCGGTTTTAATATTAAGAATAGAACCCCCGATTACAGGCTGATGTTTTCGGTCAACGTTATTCTTCCGCCCGAAAAGAAAAAGATTCAAAAAGTCTACGAAGAGTAGTTTTGTGTTATAATAACAAGCTATGTTTGACTTAGGCGTACAGGAACTTATAGTAATATTCATTGTCGCACTCCTTGTCTTTGGTCCAAAGAGATTGCCGGAACTTGGAAGAACGCTCGGAAAGGGGATTGCCGAACTCAAAAGGGCAATGCACGGCGTTAAAGAACAGATGGACGCAGAGCTTCACGATATAAAACAGCCTATATCGTTAGAGGCAGATGTTTATAAGTCAGAACAAAAAACAGAAGATAAGATAGCCGATTCATCAGAGACAGAGAAGAATACTAAAAATGGCTGAAAATAAATTTTATAAAATAATTTTATTATTCATTAATTCATCACTCATAACTCGTCACTCATCACCGTCTTTTCGGGGTAGGGCAGATGGAAGATGAAAAGATGCCCCTTACAGAACACCTCGGCGACCTCAGAAAGAGGATAACAATATCCTTAGTCGCCTTACTTGTCACTTTTATAACAGCATTCAGTTATTCCGAAGAGATTTTTAAGTTCTTAATGTTTCCTCTTAGATACAATCTGGACTTCTCCGTACAAAATATATATGTGCATTTTGTCCCGCAGGATAAACTCCAAAATACGAAGCTTGTATTCCTTGGTCCTGCTGAGGCTCTCTGGATGAATATCAAGGTTTCTTTCGTTGCTGGACTGATACTTTCACTGCCTGTAATATTCCATCAATTATGGAAATTCATTTCTCCGGGGCTTCATCAGAGAGAGAAAAAATATGTGCTGCCGTTCGTATTTTCCGCAACAGGACTCTTTCTTTTCGGAGCCGCTTTTTGTTTTTTTATTGTCCTGCCTTTTGCAATGGGATTTCTCCTCACTTACAAATTGGGCGATTTTCTAATGCCCATGCTTTCTGTGGGACAGTATGTTGACTTCTGCCTGAAATTTATACTCGCTTTCGGCGCTGTTTTTGAGCTTCCAATAATTATAATTTTTCTCACAAAGCTCGGTATTGTTACCCCTAAAACCCTTGCTAAAAACAGGAAATATACAGTATTAATCGCATTTGTATTGGCTGCCTTTTTGACGCCGACGCCGGATGCGTTTAATCAAACGTTGATGGCTGTCCCCATAATATTGCTATATGAGATAGGTATCTGGATCTCACCATTGTTTGCAAAGAAAAAGGAGCATGGCGGAACAGATTAAGAGAAATTATAGGGCTATCGTCTCAGATATATCGGAAGGCTTTATTGCCGTTAACCCAATATTTTTGAAGTCATTCGATGAAAATGCACTTAAATCTCTATGCAGGGCTATAGAGCGCAAGCAGATTGAGATTCGGTCCGAGCCTTTTCCATACGAAGACATTTATCTGATACGAAAAAGAAGCATAAGGCTTCAGAGGCTTTATTCTGCTTTGATGGTCATAAAGAATATTGCCCGCGAGAAAAAAATCAAATTAGTTTATTAACCTATATTTATTTATACTAATGGAGGAAATGTGAAATTAGCGATTATCGGATTGTCCAATTCCGGAAAGACTACCGTCTTCAATGCCCTTACAGGACAGAACCTTGAGACGACTATTTATCCGACCGTCAGCGGCGAGCCGAATTTCGGTGTTGTAAAAGTTCCTGATTACAGAGTTGATAAGCTTGCTGAAATTTACAGACCCAAAAAGATCACTTACGCCACAGTGGAATATGTTGATTACATAGGCCTCACCAAAGGAGACATTGCCCAGAACAGAAAGGTCTTTGACCTGATAAAAGATGTTGACGCCATTGTCCATGTAGCAAGGGCTTTTGAGGACGATTCTGTCTCGCACCCGATGAATGAGGTCAATCCGCTTAACGACATAGAGACATTGGAGCTTGAACTTATATTCGGAGATATTGAATTGGTTGAAAAGAGACTCGCAAGAATGGAGGAGGGAGCAAAGAAAGGCAAAAAGCCGAATGAAGCGGAAAAAAACCTTTTGTTGAAGTGCAAGGATGCCCTTGAGAAGGAGATTCCCCTCAGAAGTGTAAGTTTTGAAGACGAGGAGCAAAAAGTAATGAAACATCTCCAGTTCGTCTCTACAAAACCGGAGGTGGTTGTTTTAAATATCGGCGAAGGTGATTTAAATACAGATAAGGCATTAAATCTCCAAAAAGACGCCGAAAAACATTTTGCCGACAAAGGCATATCAGAAACTACAAAAGTCGTGGCGCTCTACGGAAAGATAGAGATGGAGATTGCACAACTTTCTCCGGATGAAGCCCGTGCATTCCTCGATGACCTTGGAATACATGAGCCTGCGCTTAACAAATTGATACATGTCAGTTACGACCTCTTAGGTCTCATATCCTTCCTTACATGCGGTGAAGATGAGGTAAGGGCATGGACTATAAAAAGAGGCATCAATGCACAGCAGGCTGCAGGCAAGATACATTCGGATATCGAGAGGGGATTTATCAGGGCTGAGGTTGCCGGCTATGATGATTTTATTTCATCAGGAAGCATGACTTCTGCAAAGGAGAAAGGGCGTTTAAGACTTGAAGGCAAGACCTACGAAGTAAAGGACGGGGATATAATTAATTTCAGGTTTAATGTGTGAGCATGACTGATACCCGTTATCCACGTTTTTCAGTTCATGACATCTGGCGACTATGCGGAGGTCGGGATTCAATTGCCTTTTATCAGGATAAGCAACAGGGAAATGCCCGCCCAGATAAACTTTTTATAAATCTCGTAAGGTCAAAAAAAGGTAAAGGGGACGGTTCTCTTTATTTTTTTCTCCATCTCATCGGTACATGATAGACATGCTCTTGTGGAGCCACCCTTGCGGTCATTGGCATATGTCAAAAGTATCATCTCAGGCCAAATTTGTCAAATAAAGAGAACCGTCCCCTTTACTCACGGCGTTATTGCCATGCTGCTGATAATTTTTTTCATCACGGAAAAGAAAAAGGCCGTTGATGTTTCCCGCAAGCCTCATCGGAGGGTGGCTGTGGGATAATATTTCGCCATCAGCGACATTTTATTTCGGAGCTATTACGGCGAGCCTGTCGGCTGCGCTGTTTATCGTATTTATTATCTTCATCCGAAAAAACTGAAGTCAATATTTCAATTCTGATATAATTAACAATGCTGAATTTTCTTATTGTAGGAGCGGGCGGTTTTCTCGGCGCGATAGCGAGATATTCATTAGGCTTCTGGATTGAACAGAAGTGGGGAAGGAGTTTTCCCCTCGGAACATTTTTTATCAATGTGAGCGGCAGCTTCTTTATCGGATTAATAATGTCTCTGCTTACTGAAAGATTTATGGTAAATCCGCAATGGCGTTTGTTGTTAGTGGTTGGTTTTTTAGGAGCATATACGACTTTTTCAACTTTTGAATACGAAACAGGCGGATTGATAAAAGACGGGGAATGGCTGATTGCTGCCGCAAATGTTGCTTTCAGCGTTGTTGCCGGGTTTACGGCATTAAAAGTCGGTGAATTTTTAGCAAAAAGCTTATAGGAGAAAATTATGGTTAAGAGCGGCCCTGCAAAAAAGCTTAATGTCCTTGGGAAAAGCCTCGGCGATTCGATACGCGGGTTTAAAAAAGCTATGGATGAAGAACCCGCGGCAAAAATAGAAGGATCAGCATCTAAAACACCGGAAGAAAAAAATAAACGGGCGTGACTATGGCTGAAAATGCTTAAAATTCCCTTTTCAATCCCGCTCGTATCAGTCAGATTTAAGTTTATAGATGTTGTTGTCCTCTTTTTTATAGCTGCCATACTTTCCCTGGTTGTTTATGTCGCATCCGGCTGGCGTTATGAGATGCAGCCTGCCGTAGAGATAAACCTTGATCCCGTAAATATACCTATCTATACAGCCAATTCAGTAGTAAGGATAGTTATAGCCTATATGCTTTCCCTTTTATTTTCGGTCTGGTACGGCTATACTGCCAACAGGAGCAGGCTTCATGAAAAGATTATGATTCCCCTTCTTGACGTGCTTCAGTCAATTCCTGTGCTTTCTTTTTTGCCTGCGGTAACGCTTGCCATGATAGCAATATTTCCGGGCAGGAGATTAGGTATTGAATTGGCATCCATACTGCTTATTTTTACCGGACAGGTCTGGAATATGGCCTTCAGCTACTATAATTCCATCAATACAATGCCTAAGGAATTGATTGAAGTAACAAAGATTTTCCGGCTCAATAGATTTACCCGTTTTTTGCGGCTTGATATGCCGTTCAGCGCAATAGGGCTTGTCTGGAATAGTATGATGTCGGTTGCGGGGGGTTGGTTTTTTCTCATGGCATGTGAGATGTTTGTAATGAAAGACAGGGATTTCAGACTTCCGGGTCTCGGCTCTTACATCCAGACTGCGGCTAACCTTGGCGATATGCCGCATGTTTTTTACGGTATAGGAACAATGGTTGCAGTTATAATATTGCTTGACTTTCTGGTATGGAGACCTGTTGTTGCGTGGTCGCAGAAATTCCGGTTTGATACAGTGCAGGCTGAAGATGAAAAGGAGTCGCTTGTGCTGGATTTCTTAAGGAAGTCTCCATTTGTAGAACGCGCAGGAGGCTTTTGGGATAAAACACTCAATAATGCGGAAGCTTTTTATGAAAGAATAGAGGCGCTTCCTGAGAGAAAGATAGTTGGCATCCTGCGTAAAGGCATGACCTTTATTCTCGGCATCGGGGCTCTTAGTTTGATGGTATGGGCGCTGATAAGAGCTGGACTTCTTTTTTCAGGTATTACCGCAGGGGAGTATGCGGCAGTTATAGCCGCTGCATTTGCCTCTCTTATTAGAACGTCCGCTGCAATCGCAATTGCCTCTCTCTGGACAGTGCCGCTCGGAGTTTACATAGGTCTCAACCCTAAGGCATCCAAAGTGCTGCAACCGATTGTACAGGTTATAGCCTCTATTCCTGCCACAGCAGTATTCCCTGTGGTTCTACTCTTTCTCATAAAGCTTGGGGGAGGACTTGCCGTAGGGTCTGTTTTTTTAATGCTTTTAGGCACACAATGGTATATTCTTTTTAATGTTATTGCCGGGGCATCGGCAATTCCGCAAGATCTGAGGGAAACTGCCGCCCTGTACGGCTTGAAAGGAATACGGAAATGGAAAGTGCTGATTCTGCCCGGCATTTTCCCCTATCTTGTTACGGGAATGATAACAGCAACCGGCGGCGCATGGAATGCAAGCATTGTGTCGGAATACGTAACGTTCGGCGGAGAAGTTATGAAGACAAGAGGATTGGGCAGTCTTATAAGCGAATCAACTGTTTCAGGCAATTTAGGTCTTTTGCTTTTAAGCACAATCGTAATGGCAGTTGTAGTGGTGAGCATAAATCGTCTATTATGGAAAAGGCTATTCACTTTAGCGCAGGAAAAATACCGCTTGGATTGAGGAGAGCATAATGTCAGTTGCTGTTCTGGAGACCAGAAATCTGACCAAGTCGTTTCCCATGAGCGGCGGGAAAGAAATAATCGTCCTTGAAGATATAAACATCAAGGTTATGGAAGGAGAATTCGTCTCCATTCTCGGACCTTCAGGAGCCGGGAAATCAACACTGCTCAGAATAATTGCTGGGCTTGCAGCGCCGTCGGCAGGGGATATTCTTTATAACGGAGAGCCTCTTAAAAGCGTTAAGCCCAAGATAGGCATGGTCTTTCAGAGCTTTGCGCTGTTTCCATGGCTCTCGGTGCTTGAAAATGCAGAGCTTGGGCTTAAATCATACGGTTTTGAAGACGAAGAAGCCCGTGAGCGTGCCGTAAAGATGCTGGATATGGTAGGTTTGGACGGATTTGAAGATGCATATCCACGAGAGCTTTCGGGAGGCATGCGCCAGCGTGTCGGCATTGCCAGGGCGCTTGCGCTTGAGCCGGAGGTGCTTTTCATGGACGAGCCCTTCTCGGCGCTGGATGTGCTCACGGCTGATAATTTAAAGAGCGAACTTATTGATCTTTGGACTGAAAAGAAGATGCCCATAAAATCAGTAATATTTGTTACCCATAACATAGAGGAAGCCGTATTTATGTCCGGCAGGGCAATAGTGCTAAGTCATAATCCAGCCAGAGTCAAGGCTGACATACCAATTGAGATGCCATATCCGAGAGATAAAAATACGAGAGAATTTCAATATGTAGTTGACAGAATTTACACAATACTCACAAAGCCTGCGGAAGAGATACCATTTTTACTGAGATTTGAACGTTACCAATTCCTGCCTCATGCAAAGGTAGGCGCTATAGCGGGTCTGATAGAAATGGTTCATGACAATGGAGGAAGGATTGATATTTCAACTCTTGCCTCCGAACTCAGCATGGAAGTTGACGATATTTTCCCTATTATAGAAGCCGCGGTTTTCCTTGGTTTCGGAGAAATAAGGGAAGGCGACTTTATAATAACGGAAAAAGGCGCGGCGTTTTCCGAGGCAGATACCCTTCAGAAAAAGGAGATATTCAGGGATACTGCGCTCAGCAATATTCAGTTGATAAAACAGATAATGCAGGTCTTGTTATCCACTTTAAAGCACAAGATGGCGGAAGACTTTTTTATAGGAATACTCCAAAATCATTTCACCACCGAACAGGCATGGAATCAGCTCGAAACTGCCATAGACTGGGGCAGATATGCAGAATTGTTTGCATACGATTACGATTCAGGAGAACTATATCTTGAGCAAGTCCCCGGAGAAAATGAATAGATCAAAGCTCTGAAACGTTCTCAGTCTTACGTTTTGTCCTTTCATTATGGAAAAGTTAATGAAAATTATGATATTCTAATAACTCATAACTTAACGAACCTTTTAAACAAGGAGCTGAACTATGAAAATGTCGGGCGCTGAGATAATAATTGAAAGTCTGAAAAGAGAAGGTGTAAAACATATCTTTGGATACCCTGGAGGCGTCATATTAAATATCTTCGACCTCCTTTACGATGAGAAGGACTTAAAGCTGATTCTCACAAGACATGAGCAAGGGGCTGTCCATGCGGCAGACGGCTATGCAAGGGCAACCGGAAAGCCCGGAGTGGTGCTTGTGACATCAGGACCAGGCGCTACGAATACAGTTACGGGCATAGCAACAGCATCGATGGACTCTATTCCTCTGGTAGTTATGACAGGTCAGGTTCCTACTGTCCTTATAGGCAACGATGCATTTCAGGAAGCGGATATTGTGGGTATAACGAGGTCTTGCACAAAGTACAATATTCTTGCAAAGGATGTAAAAGACCTCGCGAGTCAGATAAGGGAGGCATTTCATATAGCTACCACAGGAAGGCCTGGTCCTGTATTGATAGATTTGCCTAAGGATGTGACATCAGGCAAGACGGATTTTATATGGCCTGAAAAGATAGATATCAGGAGTTATAATCCAACCTATGAAGGAAACAAGTGGATGATAGAAAAGGCTGCCCATGAGATTGCAAGGGCAAAAAAGCCTCTAATAATTGCCGGCGGCGGCTGCATAATCTCAGGCGCATCAAAAGAGTTAAAGGAGCTTGCAGAGCATGCGGATATTCCTGTGACTATGACATTAATGGGACTTGGCGCATTCCCCGGCACGCACGACTTATCGTTGGGAATGCTCGGCATGCACGGCACATACTATGCGAACAAGAGCGTTCAGGACTCGGATTTGTTGATTGCAATAGGTATGAGATTTGACGACAGGGTAACAGGAAAGATAGAAGGATTTGCGCCCCATGCAAAGATAGTTCACATAGACATAGACCCAACATCCATAAGGAAAAATGTAAGGGTCGATGTTCCTATAGTTGGAGACATAAAGAAGGTTCTTTCAGCGCTTAACAAGATTTTAAAAGAAGATGTCAAAGCACAGTGGGGAGAAGTAAGGAAATCATGGCTTAAGCAGATAGCGGAATGGAAAAAGGAAAGGCCTATGAGCTACACTCCAAGCTCAGAAGTAATTAAGCCCCAGTTTGTTGTGGAGAAGATATACGAAGTCACAAAAGGAGATGCCATTATAACAACAGAGGTGGGGCAGAACCAGATGTGGGCGGCTCAATTTTATAAGTTCGACAAACCGAGAAAGCTTTTGACATCAGGAGGTCTCGGGACAATGGGATATGGGTTCCCGGCAGCCATAGGCGCACAGTTGGCGCATCCGGATAAACTCGTTATAGACATAGCAGGCGACGGGAGTATTCAGATGAACATACAGGAGCTTGCGACTGCGGTTATATACAAGCTTCCTGTTAAGGTAGCAATCCTCAATAACAGGTATCTGGGAATGGTCAGGCAATGGCAGGAGCTCTTCTATCAGGAGAGGTATTCGCATACCCATCTGGATGTCACGCCTGATTTTGTCGAGCTTGCTCATGCATACGGCGCAGTCGGTTTAAGGGCAACAAAGCCGAGCGAGGTGGAACCTGTTTTAAAAGAGGCATTTAAGATACAGAAACCTGTCTTCATGGATTTTGTTGTTGACTGGAAGGAAAAGGTATATCCGATGGTTCCTGCTGGCGCCACACTGGACTTGATGCTCTTTGAAGAGAAAGAGAAAAAGACTGAGAAGAAACTTAAGGCTGTGAAATAACGGAGGTTACGAATGAGACATACTATTTCTGTTCTTGTTGAGAATAAATTCGGAGTCCTTTCGAGAGTGTCAGGCCTTTTCAGCGGAAGGGGATACAATATTGAGAGCCTTTCTGTCGGCGAGACGATAGACCCTCAGGTCTCGATTATGACCATTGTCACCACAGGAGACGATTGGGTAATAGAGCAGATTACGAAACAGTTGAACAAACTTATTGATGTGATAAAGGTTACCGATCTAACGGAGCTCGACCATGTGGAAAGGGAAATGGTGCTGGTAAAGGTCTCCCCGAGGCAGGAAAACAAGGCAGAGGTCTTGAGGATAGCCGAGATATTCAGGGGAAGGGTTGTTGACTCCAGCCCTAATACCTACACAATAGAGATTACAGGTGATGAGAAAAAGATAGAGGCATTCATCGAACTGATGAAACCAATGGGCATAAAGGAGTTTGTAAGGACAGGGAAGGTTGCCATTGCAAGGGAAATCACAAAAAAGAAATAAAAATAAAGAAAAGACAGGAGTAAGGAGGACAATGAATAACAGCAAAGTATATCTCATTGACGTCACAAATAGAGACGGCGTGCAGACATCGAGGATTTTGCTGCCGAAGCTTTCAAAGACCATGCTGAATATATACCTCGATGAGATGGGAATCTACCAGAGCGAGGTGGGCTTCCCTACGCTTAAACACGAAGTCAAGTATATTAATGCAAATATAGAACTTGCTAAAGCAGGTGCAATGAAGAGGATTCACCTTGAGGGATGGTGCAGGGCTGTGCCCGAGGATGTAAAATTGTCCTTTAAGAACTGTCCGGGACTTAAGCATCTCAATGTTTCGATGTCCACCTCGGAGATAATGCTTCGTGCAAAATTCATGGGCAAAAAGTCATGGAAGGATATATTGAAGACAGTAAAAGAGGCGGTAAAGCTTGCAAAAGAACTCGGAGCAGAGACAGTCGGCGTTAATGCAGAGGATGCGTCGAGGACCGAACTCGACAGGCTTATCGAGTTTACACTTGCAGGCAAGGAGGCAGGTGCAGACAGATTCAGATACTGCGATACTCTTGGAGCAGACGACCCTATAACAATTTACGACAGGATAAAGGCGCTTTCATTCGCAACAAAAGTCCCTGTGGAGATGCATTGCCATAACGACCTCGGTATGGGTGAGGCCGTCTCTGTTGCCGGCGCTCAGGGAGCAATAGAAGCAGGCGTTGATGCTTATATAAACACCACAATAAACGGATATGGAGAGAGGGCAGGAAACTGCGACCTCGTATCTACAATTCTTGCATTAAAGTTCTCGCACGGTGTTAAGGATAAAGTGCCTCTCGATGAGCATGTGGATTTGAAAAAGTCATGGAAGATAGCTAAGTACGCATCCTATTCCTTCAATCTTCCAATCCCCATAACCCAGCCAGGCGTGGGCGCTAATGCCTTTGCGCACGAGTCAGGAATCCATGCAGACGGCGCATTGAAGGACAGAAGGAGCTACGAGCTTTACGACCCCGAAGATGTAGGAAGGGGAGAGCATGAGCTTGTAGAAACAGGACGTGTCATAACAACCGGAGAATACGGAGGCATAAAAGGCTTCAGACATGTCTACAGTAAGTTAGGAATAGAGTTTCATGACGACAACGAGGCGAGGAAGATTCTTGAGCTTGCCCAGTATGCAAACCTGCATACGCAGAAGCCCCTTACAGACGACGAACTGAAGCTGATAGCGCACTATCCGGAAATGGTCAGGATGATACTTACGGTTAATCCTTAAACATGATATAATTACATCACATGGATCCTAATCTATCAAGTCGGGAGCCGTATATTCCTAACAAACCCCAAGGGCAGCGGTCATTAACTTGGCTTTTGTCCATTGCCCTTCATCTCATGTCCCCTCATAAATATGTGGCTTGAGATAATCCTCATATCAATATGCATCCTTATAAACGGCTTTTTTGCTGCCTCAGAAATAGCAGTGGTTACAGCAAGAAAGACGCGTATCAAACAGTTAGTTGAGGAAGGTCGAAAGAACGCCGATGTCTTGAATAAACTCAGGGATGAACCTGACAGATTCCTCGCAACGATACAGATCGGTGTTACACTGGCAGGGGCACTGGCATCTGCTATAGGTGGTGCAGTTGCAGTAGAGGTCATAAAGCCTGTATTAAAGACCATTCATATACCTTTTATCTCTGCCTCAAGCGAGGCGATATCTATAGGAATTGTGGTTGCGATTATCACGTATTTTTCCCTTGTTTTTGGGGAACTCATCCCAAAGTCAATAGCCCTTTCTAACCCGGAGACCATTGGACTCCTGACCGCTCGGACAGTAGACAGGTTTTCTAAGTTGGCCACAATATTCGTCGGTATCCTTACAGTAAGCACCAACGTCCTATTGAAACCCTTTGGTAAAAGGGCATTCAGCGAAAGGGGATACATTACAGAGGAAGAGATAAAGATGCTTATTGAAGAGGGCAAAGAACGGGGCATCTTTGAACCCGAAGAAAAGGAGCTCATACACAGCGTTTTTGAATTTACAGATACCTTTGTTAAAGAAGTGATGATCCCTGCCCCCCAGATGATTACCATTGGAATTAATATGCCTGCTGAGGAAGCAAAGTCGATCATTTCTGAGGAGAAATTTTCCCGTTATCCAGTCACAGGCAAGGACATAAATGATATCAGGGGCATCCTCTATGCAAAGGACTTTTATAATATCCTCTCAAAAACGGGTTCAGTTGATATACATAAAATCATAAAGTCTCCTATGTTTATCCCTGAGACGATGAAGATAAGCATTCTCTTGAGGGAAATGCAGAAGAAGAGGGTTCACATGGCAATAGTTATCGACGAATATGGCGGCGTTTCAGGACTTGTGACACTGGAAGACCTTCTTGAGGAGATTGTAGGCGAAATCAGGGACGAGTACGATATCGAGAGTCCTGTTATCCAGTTGAGCGACGGTTCAATGATAATAGATGCATCCATAAGCGTCAGGGACCTAATGGAGGATTATAATGTAGAGATACCTGAGTCTACTGAATACGAAACCCTCGGAGGTTTTATCGTGACATATCTCCAGAGGATACCACAGACAGGCGACACCATAGAACTCGAAGGCAAAAAATTAAGGGTAATTGAGATGATTGGACAGAGGACAGCTAAGGTTAAACTCGAAAAAATTGACAGGGAATAAATTCTTTTATACGATATTAATAACGGAGTCAACTATAAAGAATTCTCCTTAACCGAGAAATAAGAATTATGAGAAAGCATAGCGAAAACAGTTCTAATCAACTTATGAGCAGTAGCCAAGACAGCCTTTCTGAAAGGCAGGCCATCCTGTTTTCTTTTAAGGAAATAAGCCTTAAAGAAGGCATTACATCTGATAACGCCGATAGTCATAAGATAGACAATTCTCCTGAGATGGCGATTGCCTCTTTTAGAGATTCTGCTTGTTCCCTGAAACTTGCCGGACTGAAAGACAGTAGGGTCAATTCCTGCGTAGGCAATAAGAGACTTATGAGAAGAGAAGTTGTTGATATCGCCTATTTCAGCAAGGAAAGCAGCTCCTGTAGTATCACCGATACCGTCAATGGAAGTAATAATTTCCATCTCTTTAATAGCAATGGACTCGCAGAGCTCAGAGAGAATGCCGGAGAGCTTATCCAATTGCTCCATAAGATGAAGGAGCGTAGAGATCTTCTGAGGCAGAATGAGTTCCTTAGCAAGACTATTGGAAGCAATAGAGCCTTTGGCAGCCTTAATAATCTCATCGGCGCTGATAGAGACCCTTCTGCCCCTGCCGCAGCGCTCAAGCGCCTCTGCAACAACCTTAGCCTTAGCGGCCCTGATAAAACGGGCAGAGGGGAATTCTTTAAGAAACAGCAGCATAGTTGTAGTAAAGACATTACAGATAGACTCCAGTTCAGGAAAGATACTCTGAAGAATCCTCTTAACCTCGTTTTTCGTAGAAGCGATAAAGTGGGAGATAGACTCTCTTTCTCTGGCAATATCCCTGAAGTCCTTAGTGTCCTGAGAGATAGAAAACTGCTCAATGGAATCTTTATGTATAAGGATAAATCGTGCAATAGTGAGAGAGTCTTTCTTATCTGTCTTGGCCTTTCTCAAAGACAGCTTAGCGAAATTAGAGATCAGAAGGGGATTAATCACAATGGCATTGATTTCCTTAGCGGACAGGAAGGAAAAGAGATTGATATGGTAGCAGCCTGTGGACTCCATAGCAGCCATGACAGCAGAGAGGTCTTTACAGTTAGAAGTAATAGCCTTCATCAGTTCAGAGAAACCGTCTTTATCCATAGCAGCAGTAATAGAGAAACAGACATTTCCCTTAACATCAATGCCTGTAGCAGAAAAAGAATCCTTAGATACATCAATACCAACAAAGAAATGATTCAAAGCAGCACCTCCGTAAAAAGTTATTTGAACAAGGCAGGTGAAGCCTCCCGGCCAATCCTCCATGATGACAAGGGTTCAAAGACCCAATCAACCTATTATGGCTATGGGAGGCAGGGAACAGACTC
>CAMTVO010000023.1:0-27941 GCA_947085205.1 uncultured Nitrospiraceae bacterium | reverse complement strand
GCATTTTATAAGACAGTTCACAAACCCCCTCAGATCAAGGAGTTTGTTCCTATAGAGGATAAAATCAATTACGCCGGCAGGGTTTTTGACGAAAAAGAGATAATAAATTTAGTAGATAGTGCCCTTGATTTTTGGCTTACATCTGGCAGGTATGCGGAAAAGTTTGAGAAGGATTTTGCGGAATTTCTTGGGGTCAAGCACTGCTCTCTGGTAAATTCAGGTTCATCAGCGAACTTATTAGCTTTTATGGCTTTAACATCGCCACAACTTGGAGAAAGAAGAATAAAAAGAGGAGATGAAGTTATAACAGTTGCAGCATGTTTTCCTACAACAATAGCTCCCATAATTCAATACGGAGCAATTCCTGTTTTTGTTGATATAGCACTTCCAACATACAATATAGATTGCAGCTTACTGGAAACCGCCCTTTCTGAAAGGACAAAAGCGATAATGCTTGCCCATACACTTGGAAATCCATTTGACCTAAAAACAATTAAAGAATTCTGTGATAAGCATAATCTATGGCTAATAGAAGATAATTGTGATTCTCTCGGTTCAAGATATTTTTATAATGGGGAATGGAAATATACTGGTACATTTGGAGATATAAGCACTTCCAGTTTTTATCCCCCTCACCATATAACAATGGGTGAAGGGGGTGCAGTTTATACAAATAACCCTCAACTTAAGCAAATAGTGGATTCACTCAGGGATTGGGGAAGGTATTGTTGGTGTCCCTCAGGTAAGGACAATACCTGTGGAAAACGTTTTGGCTGGCAACTTGGAGAACTGCCTTATGGTTATGACCATAAATATATTTACTCGCATTTCGGATATAACCTTAAAATCACAGATATGCAGGCCGCTATCGGGTGTGCTCAACTTGAAAAACTACCGGCTTTTATTCAGGCGAGGAAGAGAAACTGGCAGCTTCTTAGAGACGGATTAGCAGACCTATCTGATAAATTTATCCTACCTGAACCAACGCCAAATTCTGACCCGAGCTGGTTTGGATTTTTGCTCACAGTAAGAGAAGATGCGGGATTTACAAGGGATGAGATAGTCAATCATCTTGAATCAAAAGGGATACAAACAAGGATGCTCTTTGCAGGAAATTTAATCAAGCATCCGTGTTTTGATGAGATGAGGAAAAGTAGTGAAGGTTTTAAAATTGTAGGAGAGTTGAGTAATACTGATAGAATAATGCGTGATACCTTCTGGATAGGAGTTTATCCGGGGATAAGTGATGGAATGATTGGGTATATGGTTGAGAAGATAAGGGAGCTTGTAAAGAGCAAAGGGCAGAGAGCCATAGCGCAAAGAGCAAGGCAAATAAACAGAGACGATGAAATTTAGGTTTCAGGATTTAGAGATATGGCATATGGCAATAGAGATTGCCGATGAACTTTTCGATATTGCCGATGAACTTGAAGAGAGGCGGTTATATCGTTTTGCAGAGCAATTGCGTGGCGCTGGGATGTCCATGTCCAACAATATTGCCGAGGGGTCAGGCTCGTCTTCGAAAAAGGAGTTTTACCAATTTTTGAACATCGCTAAAAGGTCAACCTTTGAAAATGCCAATATATTGATCATCTTGAAAAACCGTAACTTCATCAGTGCTGAGACTCTTGAGAAACTTCTTGAGAAGCTGGATCATCTGTGCCAAAAAACACCAATTTTCAAAAGACCCTGAAAGAATAGCGCCGTGCGCTCTGCGCCATGCGCTTTGCGCCCTATGTTTGCTGCAATTGATGGTATGGAATTTGAGATAAGGGAGTAGTTTAAAATGGAGAATGATAAAAACATCCCCGTTGTGATTCTCTGTGGCGGCATGGGAACCCGTTTGCGGGAAGAAACGGAGTACAAACCCAAACCCATGGTCGAGATCGGCGGCAAACCGGTCTTGTGGCACATCATGAAGCACTATGCCCATTTCGGTTTTCGTCGTTTTATTCTGTGTCTGGGCTATAAAGGGAGCGTCATAAAAGACTATTTCCTCAACTATGAGGCGATGAGTAATGATTTTACCATCAACTTAGGAAGAGGGAATAATCTGGCATACCAGAGCAACCATACCGAGCAGGATTTTAATGTAACACTTGTGGATACAGGGTTGAAGACGATGACGGGCGGCCGGGTTAAACGCATTGAAAAATTTATTGATACGGATACGTTCATGGTGACCTACGGAGACGGCTTGGCAAATATCAACATCGATGATCTCGTGGCCTTTCATCATGGGCATGGCAAACTTGCAACACTCACCGCAACACGCCCCCCATCGCGATTTGGAATTCTCGAATTGACTGAAGAGAATCAGGTAAAACAGTTCCGCGAGAAAGTGCAAACGGAATGGATAAACGGGGGCTTTCTGGTCTTCAACCGCCGCGTTTTCGATTATCTGGCTCCGGATTGCATTTTGGAGCGTGAGCCAATGGAAAAACTGGCTGCTGAGAAGCAACTGATGGCTTTTCGGCATGAGGGATTCTGGATCGGTATGGATACGTACCGTGAGTACGAAATGCTGAATCAGATGTGGGATGCAGGGAATGCATCATGGAAAGTTTGGTAAATACTTCAAAAAGAAATAATAGTGAAGACACAATTAAGTGAGATAGAATATCCAAATAATTCGATTGATCTGGCCCGGAAGATCCGTATCCATGCGATCAAGATGGTAGCTCAATCGAATAGTTCCCATATTGGCAGTTCCTTATCAATGGCTGATATCCTGGCCGTTCTATATATGGACGTATTGCGTGTTGACCCAAAGCGACCAGACTGGACTGAACGTGACCGTTTTATTCTCAGCAAGGGACATGCGGCGGCTGGTCTCTATGCTGCATTAGCTCTTCGCGGCTTTTTCCCGATGGCTTGGTTGGAACGGTTTTGTCAAGCCGGTTCGCTACTGCTGGGACATGTGAGCCATCATGTTCCGGGCGTGGAATTATCAACCGGATCGTTAGGGCATGGGCTACCAGTATGTTGCGGCATGGCGTTGGCTGACAAGAGAGAGAAAAAGTCACACCGTGTATTTGTTGTACTGAGTGATGGCGAGTGCGACGAAGGCTCCAACTGGGAGGCCGCGCTTTTCGCCGCCCACCACAAGCTGGACAATATTGTTGCCATCGTGGATGCAAACAGATTGCAGGGGTTTGGGCGGGTTGATGAGGTGCTGGAACTGGAGCCATTCGCAGAGAAGTGGCGTGCTTTTCGCTGGGCTGTGCGCGAGGTTGATGGGCACGATCACCGGGCTTTATGGACGCTGTTGAACCAGGTGCCGTTTGAGCCCGACCATCCCAGTCTTGTACTGGCACATACAATCAAGGGCAAGGGTGTTAGCTTCATGGAAGACCAGTTGGCGTGGCACTACAAGTCACCAAATCCTGAACAACTATCGCAGGCACTGAAACAGCTGGGAGAGAAGCATTGAGAAATGCTTTCTGCAACGTACTGACTGAGATGGCGCGCCAAGATGAGCGAATTTGGCTCCTCACTGGAGACTTGGGTTATTCTGTATTAGAACCTTTTGCAAAAGAATTTCCCTCTCGCTTCGTTAATACAGGTGTGGCCGAGCAGAATATGACAGGAGTCGCCACAGGTTTATCTCTTTCAGGGAAAATCGTATTTACTTACTCAATTGCAAACTTTCCTACCATGCGGTGCCTTGAACAAGTCCGAAACGATGTTTGTTACCACAAAGCAAACGTTAAGATCGTTGCAGTAGGCGGAGGGCTCTGCTACGGAACAGCGGGTTTTTCTCACCATGCTACGGAGGATCTTGCCATTATGCGAGCGTTGCCTGGTATGGTAGTTGCCGCGCCATCAGATGCGTTAGAGGCGGCACAGATCACCCGACTCGCAATCACAACGCCAGGCCCTTTTTACATAAGACTTGGCAAGAATAACGAGCCGATAGTCCATGCCAATCCCCCTGAGCTGCATCTTGGAGAGCCAGTGTGTCTCAACCAAAACGGTGGGGAAATCGTTCTTGTTTCTACAGGTTCTTTAGTATCTGAGGTATTACAAGCGGCTGAAGTGCTCAAGTCATTAGGAATTGAGGCACGAGTTCTAAGTATGCCCTTTGTTAAACCTATTGATTACAAGAAATTTCTACAATTCCTGGATGGTTGCCGTTCAGTTCTTGTTGTAGAAGAACACACAGCATTTGGTGGTCTGGGAAGTGCAATTGCAGAAATCCTCGCTGAAGCTGCACTGAACATCAAGTTTGCAAGAATCTATTTACCTGAGTTTATGAACTTTATCGGGAGCCAAAAGGACTTGAGACAAAAACTGGGTTTAGATGCCTCTTCGATAGCAACCCGTGCAATGACACTTTTAACAAAAAACTAGCCGATGTATCGATATGATCTCTCTTTTTGATCGAAAATTATTGATGGATACATACTGCAAGTATGACGCGCTGAGCCGGATGTGGGATGCGGGCAATGTTCCCTGTAAGGCTTGGTGAGCGATTTGACTCATCCTATTGTTCAGGAAGATATTGAATCTATCTTTAAGATAGTCGGGAACGATCTTAACCGCTTACAAGGCAAGCGAGTTTTGATTACGGGCGGAACGGGTTTCATCGGCACGTGGCTCTTGGAAACAATCTCTTGGTTAAATAAAAATTGCAATCAACCTTGTAAAGTCTATGTTCCAACGCGCAACCCTGAGGCATTTGCCCGTAAGGCGCCCCATCTGGCAGCAAATTCAGAAATTGTCTTGTTGCCAGGAGATATAGTCGATTTTAAGTATCCAGATGATGAGTGTAACTTTATAATTCACGCAGCGGCCCCAGGGGAACCAAGAGCTTTAATTCATGATTCTCTTGGTGTGGCAGAAACCATAGTCAGGGGAACGCGCCGCATATTAGAACTGGCCACACAAAAAAATATTGAAGGTTTTTTATTTGTCAGTTCCGGGGCAGTATATGGAGTGCAGCCGCCTGATTTGGAGAGAATTCCTGAAGATTATCTTGGCGCTCCGGATGTTACGAATATCCGGTCGGCGTATGGCGAAGCCAAACGATATGCAGAAATGCTTTGTACCCTATATCATCAAAGGTATGGTCTTCCTATCCATATAGCGCGCCCCTTTACTTTCGTTGGACCTTACCAAGACCTGAATGCCGGATTTGCAGTAACAGATTTTATACGCGATGGCCTGCAAGGAGGTCCTTTAACGATCCAGGGTGATGGGACGACGGTGCGATCATATTGCTATGCAGCAGATTTGACGGCAATGTTATGGAAAATCTTGCTTCAAAGTCCTGTTGGAAGAATTTATAATGTGGGCTCAGATGAATCAATTTCAATATTGGAATTGGCCAATAAATTTATTGCTTTTCTGGATGCTCCTGTAGAAATGACTATCTCATCAAAACCAAATATAAAATCCAAGCCGGATCGTTATGTGCCCGATATCAATCGTGGACGATCAGAATTAGGCATAGATATTTATACGGATATTGACAAAGCCATTAAGCGCACGCTGTCATGGATGAAATACCATAAATAGTTTCCCAATTTTCAAAAATCAGTCAGGTAAGTAATCCCTTAATTTTGGAAAATTCAAACATCTCAACGCGCACTTCCCGTGCAATCGCCGGTACAATTACAAGTTTACTCCAATATGCTTTCATAATGGCATTGCAATTCCTATTAGCGCCAATAGTTTTACGCGTTGCAGGACAGGAGGTGTTGGGGGGATATTCCTTTTTAATGCAAATAATCAGTTGGGCAGCCCTTACGGACCTCGGGTTTGGTGTTGCAATAGGGCGCTATCTGGCACAGGCTATCGGCATAGATGATCAGGGGCAACGCTTTCGAACCATCTTTATCACAGGTAGAACTTTTTACCTTGCCAGTAATCTCACTTTTACCGGGTTAATTCTGATCATAGCTTGGAAAGTAAATAGTTTTATGCCCATGAGCTACAGTGTTGCTAAAGAAGCCCAGTGGTCACTCGGTTTATTGGCAATATGGGCAGCTATACGTACCCCAATTTCCCTATATAACGATGCTCTTACTGCAACTCAGAATTTAGCGGCGGTCAATATCATTGTGGCGGTGGGTGCTGCGCTACGATTGCTCCTCTCTCTGGGGCTGGTAATGATGGGGGCGGGTCTTATCGGGCTGATGTTGGCAAATATCATAGCTGAGGCTGCGACTTACATCGGTGGATATGCATGGTATCGCAATCGCTACCCGGATGATCAATTCGGTTGGGGAATACCTGACCGCACCCTATTCCGGGAAATGTTTGGATTTGGATTGACGTTTATGATTATTATTGTGGCTAGCAGACTCAGCGCAAATACTGATAGCATTATTGTCGGTTATTTATTTGGTGCATCTGCAGTTTCTATCTACTATACCAGCCAAATGCCGGGAACAATATTCTATCAATTGATATGGAAACTTACCGATAACTCAGCGCCGGCATTATATGAGCTCCAAGCCAGGCGTGCTACTTCTCAATTAACCAACGCCTATCTACGTTTGCTACGTTATAGTTTGCTTCTGGTTATACCGTTGGCTATCGGGATTCTTGGCTTCAACCGATGCGCAATCACATTATGGGTGGGACAGGCACAGTATGCAGGTGACATGTTTACGATAGCGCTTTCACTCTTTGCTGTCACTCAGGTTATCATTCACTTAAATGGTATTGTGTTGTTGGCATATGGTGATATTCGTGTGATGAGCGCAATTTTTCTTTGTTCGGGAATTGTGAAGGTAATAATGGCATTTTGGCTGGGGCGAATAATCGGGTTACAGGGGGTCATGATTGCCAATGCTATAGTAGATATACCTGCATTTGTCTATTTAAGTTATCGTGTATGGCGATTATTAGGATTGTCAGTACGTGAGGTAGGCCGCAATGCTATACTTCCAGCCCTCAAGTCAAGTGTCTTGCCGCTGTTAGTGCTGATTGTGGTGTTGCTAAAACCGCCATTTGCGACATGGCCCTTATTTCTCCTTTGGGGTTCTATTTTTGTCCTTATTTGGGCCTTAGGAACAGCAAATGTGGGGTTATTGTCTGCAGAACGTGATCAGATCCGCTCTTATATCATGGGTAAGTTGAACTGGAAAAATAGTGGGACGTAACATGTCGAAAGCGAAAGTTATTAGCTGGAGGTGAAATAATTGAAAATATTAGTTGTAATGCCGAATGATACTGTTTACCCTGTTGGTATTGCTTATATTACAGCTTCGCTTAAAAAGGCGGGACATTTAGTCGATGGAATTGTTTTTAATAACTACGACACGTTAGTCGAAAAGCTAAGAAATAAATACGATTTTGTGGCAACCGGTGGGTTATCTGCTGAATATATAAAACTTAAGCACATCTCAAATATTGCACATTCGGCGAACACAAAAATAATTATGGGTGGAGGAATTATTACATCCGAGCCTGAATTAATGAGTAAAGCATTGAATGTGGATTATTCAATAATTGGGGAAGGGGAAGAAACCATTATTGAGTTAATATCATGTATAGAAAAGAATGAGAATTTATCAAACGTTAGAGGTATCTGTTATTTTGACAAAGGGGATCTCAAGATAACGGAAAATAGAAATCAAATAGAAGATCTTGATTCTATTCCTTGGCCAGATTTCGATGCTTTCAATTATAGTAAACACCTTGATTCCATGAAACCAACAGATCAATATTATTATGATATCTTTGATTACCCAAGAGAATATACATTAGTAGCATCGAGATCATGTCCCTTCCTCTGTACTTTTTGTTTTCATCCAGCAGGAAATAAATATAGACAAAGGTCTATTGACTCAATTATGAATGAACTGAAGGAAAGGATTCCAAAATACAAGATAAATATTGTATCTATATATGACGAACTATTCTCATATAGTGAAGAAAGGTGCTATGAATTTAGTAAACGCTTCAAAGAATTTACCGAGACACTTTCTTGGGAAGTAAAATGGGGCTGCCAGATGCGGGTTAGTGATATAAATGTTGAGATGCTTGATGCAATGAAGGCATCAGGATGTTTTCTGGTTAGCTATGGTTTCGAAAGTTATAGCAAAAAAGTTTTAAAAAGTATGAAAAAATCGATAAAACCAGAACAGATCCATAACGCTATCCATAAAACCTTAGATCGCGGAATATCAATTCAGGGGAATTTTATTTTTGGTGATAAGGCCGAAACCTTGGAAACTGCTATGGAGACCTTGGAATTTTGGAAGGGGCACCCAGAGTCAGGTATTCAACTTGTAAGCCTTATGTCATGTCCGAATAGTGAAATATATCAATATTGTATAAATAAAAAAATAATTAATGATAAACTATACTTTATTAAGTACCATCTATTTGACTTTTTCAATATGACGGAGATGTCAAAAAGGGATTTCTCAAAGTTATTAGATCTAATGTATATTTATCAATTAAAATATAGTGTTTGTGCTACTCCGGTAAAAATTTATCCAGACAGCATTGTAGTACGCTGTCCACATTGTGAGGAAATAATACAGTATAATAATTTTACCATTAAAGGTTTATTCTATAAGCGGGTTATGTACTGTAGGAATTGTCGTAAAAGGTTTTATGTCGTCAGTGCAATGTATGCCTTGTACTCAAAATTTGACCAAGTTGCACTTTTGATTTATAAAATTAAAACAAAACTTGATAAGATACGCGCAACCCTATTTATAATGCTTAAATCGTCATCATTTATCTGGCGCACATACAAAAATATCTATGGTTACTTTCACGGATTCAAGCGCTAGTTCTTGCACTCGGAAAGACAAGGGCATCGTAACATGCCTATAGTGGAAGAGAATGACATGGATAAATTATTAACAATTGCAATTCCAACGTTCAATCGAGCGGCTAAACTTAAACGGCTGCTTGCAGCACTTCAAGACGAGATAGTTACTTCATGTTTACAGGAACAAATTGACGTTCTGGTTAGCGATAACGCTTCCATTGACGATACTCCATCCATTGTTTCCGAGTTTACAGATTCGAATTTCAGCTTAGAATATTATAGACAGCCTGAGAACCTTGGGTTCGATGGCAATTTACGATTTTTATATTCTCATGCCAAGACACGGTATGTTTGGTTTATGGCTGATGATGACTTGCCACTGATGGGATCTATTGGGAAACTTCTCAGCACGCTCAAAATGCATGATCCAGATGTGCTGCTGTTTTCGTTTATCCAGCCTCCTGACTCCAAGGTAAGGCAGTTCAACTATTCCGAGCCGGTCTGGTTGGTGAATGACCCTGTTTCAGCGATTGAACATATACTTCGCTACACTAAATTAAGCATCTTTGTTATACGCAAAATTAAATTTCATAACTATCAATGGAGAACCTTGGACGAAAACATAGGGAGTGGCTGGTATTACATCTCCTTGGCCTTTTCAGTTCTGGAAGCATCTCAGAACTTGCTTCTCGCTATTGTTTCTGAGCCGCTTGCTACTTGTGACGAAGATTATACTTCTATTTCATATACACCTTTTCCCTTGCTCAATATGGATAAAATGGTCCAACATACTTTCGTTATGAAACACCAATCAAATCTACCTAAGCTTTATGAAAGTAAGGGCTATTGCCAGGCTATTCAATTTGCATTTGCTGCAAAAGTAGGCTCTCTTTCTCCTGAATATCCAGAAGAATACGACAAGTTTATTAAGGAATTGGAATGGCGTATTCCTGTTTTACTCAAGGCCCCCCGGTCTTTTTTCCAGTTGATTGCCTTAAAGTTGCAGGTCGCATGGTTATGGCCGAAAATTAAGAATGTCATAAGAAAGGTAAAGAATTAAAATCAGCCCTTTTTATACTTATTAATGAACTATGAAAGCAGAAACAACATTGTGCCCTATTTGCGGAGCATCAAGATATAAGACCCTTTTTCGCGGCCGCAACCGCCGTGACAATATTGATTGCTCCGGCACCTATGTGCAATGTACGGAATGTTCTCTGGTTTATCTGCTGGAGCGGCCTCCGTGGGAAGAGATTGTGAAGTTTTATTGTTCTATAGATGAAGATCAGACCGCAAATGCAGGGAGGGCAGATGCGGAAGAGTTGAGACAGCTGGCTGAAATACCTGTTCCAAAGTGGAAACAGCTTTTGCGGAAAATCCGCTTTCGGCCTCACTCATGGCCGATTGAAACTATGCCTGAGGGAAGCAAGAGACTTTTAGACCTTGGATGCGGGAGCGGTGCAAAGCTATTTGAGTTTGCTCAGCGCGGTTATGAGGTGTGGGGTGTGGATGTGGGCGCGGATGCAATCCGGCTTTGCAAAGAACTGCTGCCGGAAGGACACTTTATACAGGGAGAATTGCAGGAGACTGGGTTGCCGGACGGTTATTTTGATTACATACGGATTGACAATGCCCTTGAGCATGTGCCAAATCCGAAAGAAGTCATCAGAGAATGCCATCGTCTCCTTTGCGTGGGGGGGCAGCTTATGGTTTATGTGCCGCATGGCAGGGGACTGAGCATGAGGTTTATGAAAGGTAATTCCATTTCCGCATGGATACCGTTTCATCTCCAGCTCTTTACGCATAAGTCGTTGAGACGTTTACTGAGTGAAGCGGGTTTTAAGGATATCCGCATTTATGAATACAATCCTACATCCTGGCTGCCGTTGAGCATCATGCAATGGAGAAATCAAAAGCACGCCAAGGCAGAATATAGTTATCCTTGTTGGTTGACTTGGGCCTGCTATCCAATAGGCTGGCTTGCCGCAAAATGCGGGATGGGGGAAGAACTGGTGGGAGTGGTGGAAATATCGTCACGATTGTCTGTCATGTCGAAGTGAATATGTCAACAAAATGAACCAAAATTCAATAAATTACAGTCGGAATGAGTGGACTATAGCGCCATTTGCACGTAAATGGCTCTGTGCATTTGGTTGTCTTTTTTCTGCATATGTGCTGTTCATTTTTGCCATAGATGAATCCTTACATTTTTTATGGGGGGTTTTCTTGGTTGGCATTGGACTAATTTCTCTTTTTACCTATACAAGGTCAAGAAGAAGATATTATTCCCCACTAATATTCACCATATTTTATTTTTTGGGATACCTACTATCTTTTACTGATATATTGCTTAATAAGGAGGATATGCCTGTTAGCGGTTTTATGGCTATTGGGTCATTTGGTTTTACTAATGAAGAATTTTTTCCGATAGCGCTTACAATATTTGTGGGAATGAGCGGTATAATTGTTGCCACATTTTCGGCAGAAAAAATATTTAAACACTTTCATGTCATTAAGGCAAAGAGAATTGAACCAGTACTGTTTTCCATAAAAACAATAACCTTGCGAAATTGGGTTTGGACATGGTTTGTATTTTCTGTCACCTTGATTATGCTTATGTGGCATTTAGAAATAGGCCGAATAGGATTGAAAGGTGCAACAACTCTACCATTTAAGCTAGTCGGCATATTTTTCTTTCTAAGAAATGTTGTCATACCATTTGGCGGACTTTTGTTGTTAGGACTATCTCTAAATGCAGATAAAAAAGGATTGACAAAACTATTGCTGTGGATGCTTATCCTTGTCGGAGCATTGGGTTCCTTTGCCGGAATAAGTAGAGGATATTTTGTGTTTACTGTTTTCCCTGCTTTTTTGTTTATGTTGTTGACAAGTTATAAAAGTGATTGGAAGCGCAGAATATTATTTAGATATATGTTTGGCTCAGTTATAATGACAGTTGTTCTTGTCGTATTAGTCCAGAATCTACGAGATGTTGGATTTGCGACAGGAGATCTTTCTGTTTATGAATCTTATAGGATTTTGACGGCATGGAGCGATTTTGATCCGCTAAAGGCAATTTCTACTTTTATTTCATTGGCTACTGCAAGAATAGGCGGAATGCGAGAATTGTTGGCAAATGTCAGTTCGGGAGTTAATGATATATATGCCCCTTGGGCAATATTCATTAGTGATAGTGTTTATATCCAAAGTCTTTTGCTATCGGTATTCGGTTTTGTACCTTTTACAAGCGACACTCATGCTTTTGGGATTGGATTTGGCTTTTGGGGTATGCTGGCTCTCAGTGGCAGCTATGCAGTAATCTTTTTAGGAACAACAATCTCATGTCTCCTCGTGCTTTTTGTAGAAGAATTGTTTATCCGAAAAGGGGCATATTCTGTTGCTTGGTTTTTTGCAGTGTATCTTTGCATAAGTATATGGGGGAATATATATCTATTTATGCTTGCACGTAATGCTATAATGATTGCACTTTGCTATGCTATAATGAATAGAGTATTAAATTCAACCCGATATAAAACTAAACAGAAGTTATATGGTCCGAAATTGATAAAAACCTTATAGAACTCGTATCTAAATTAGTGAATATTAAACATCGCATCAAAGAGGTACCATTTTTAAACAGGACTAATGCTATTGTAAAGGCGAGAATACAGGAGAAAAAGGCGGCGGCCGAGGTCGTATATTATTGCCGCAAGGCATCGGAAGGAGGAATGAAATTACCCGAAAGTGAGTTGCTTGCTCAATCGGTGAGACAAAGGTTGGAACAGAGAGGAATAAATCTTACTCCAAAACACAAAGGTGATCTCCACATTTTTTTAGCTTTTGGATTAAGTAATTGGGAATCGGTTTTGCCAATAGCATTGGCTCCTTTTGGAAGAGTAACAACTTTTTCATGGCAGTCTGGAGGTTTCTTTAGGAGAAGCGAGGATTGGCTAAAATGGAGGGAGAGTTTAAATTCCGAAATGCTCAGTGCATTTAAAAAAGCACAAGCGGAGCAGCCTGTTGATGTGATGATAGGTTATTTATCTGATTTTAATACAAAAAAAGATACTTTGTTAGAGATAGGAAGAAATGGAGTGATTATTTTTAATTTTTGCTGGGATGATAAACTTTATTTCAATGGGAGTTTGAAGAGGATAGTCTCAGCGGTAGATCTTAATCTAACGAATGCTCCTGATTCCGTATTCAAATACATGGTTGAAGGTGGTTTGGCTATGTTTTGGCCCGAGGCGGCTCATCCAGATGTTCATAAGCCTTACGATCTGCCATTTGAGTATGATGTTTCGTTTGTAGGGGGGAAGTATGGCTGGAGGCCAAGGTTTATTAAAAAATTACGAAAGATGGGCATAGAAGTTACGTGTTTTGGCAATGGATGGGAGAATGGTCCATTGTCTGAGGAAGAGATGGTTAAGCTGTATTCCCGCAGCAGAATAAATCTTGGCTTTGCAGGAGTGGGTCATTCTAAAAAATTAATGTGTCTCAAAGGGCGTGATTTCGAGGTGCCGATGAGTGGGGGACTTTATCTGACTCAGAATAACCCTGAACTATTGCTGGTTTATGATGTAGGAAAAGAAATTATGACATACAGAGATGAAAAGGATTGCACTGAAAAGATCAAATGGCTTTTAGAGAATCCTGATGAGGCAGATAAAATACGAAAGGCAGGCAGGATGAGGGCGTTGAAGGATCATACTTGGGAGAAACGATTTTCAGATGTTTTTAAAATTGCCGGTTTGCTATAAGATGATTAGATTACTATGCATTTTATAAAGACCAAATCAAAACGTATATTGATCTATGGGGAATCATGGCGCGGTAGTATGCCTCATTCTATTCTGTTGGCACTAACCCGATTAGGATATGATGCTATAATTTTTGATTATCAGAAATATCTATGCAAACTCGATGGTAACCGTATCTTTAAAAAAGTAGGACACATAATAGATAAGTTCTTTTTTGAAAAGAGATGTTTGGATATTAACCGCTGTTTCCTGCAATGTGTTCAAGATTTTAAGCCCAATCTTGTTATTGTCGTTAAAGGATTACATGTTCTCCCAAAGACTTTGCAAAAAGTCAGAGAAGTTGGAATACCAATCGTTAATTGGCATGTTGATGATTTTTTTAACCCTAAATATATAACTCCTTATTCTGATGAAGTATTTAAGCTCTATGATATACATTTTAGCTCTCGTCCGCATCTTTTTGAGGAGTATCGACGGAGAGGTGCAAATAGAGTTGAGTACCTTGAGTTTTGTTTTGATCCAACAATATTTTACCCACTCGGTTCAGCTCAAGATAGTAGTAATTTATTATACGACGTAAGTTTTATTGGCAATTGGAGTATAAGTCGGGAAAGATGGATAAAGAGTCTTTCCCCCTTTTTTAAGATCTATATCTGGGGAGGAAGTTGGCATCGAGCAAAAACATTAAAGAAAGAGCCAAACATTCATTTAATGTATAGACGAGCTGATCTAGAAGAATATTCCCGAGTTGTAAGCAGATCTAAAATATGTCTGAATATCCTTACCAAAGAAAATCGGGACCAAACAAACCTTAGGAATTTTGAGATACCTGCTTGTAGGGGATTTCAACTTTGTAATAGGACACAACAACTATTGAATATATTTAGAGAAGATGAAGAGATCGCTTTGTACGAAACAGAGCAAGAGTTAATTGATAAAGTGCGCTATTATTTGAAGCATGAAAATGAACGGATCAAAATAGCGAATAAAGGCTTTAATGCCGTTATAAATGGTGCGCATACATTTCTTTCACGATGCAAGGATGTTGTTTCCAAGTTGGGATTATCTAATAATGACTATTGAAGTTAACCAATCTTACCATCCTCTTGTACTTATTGTTGTTCCAAATAAAGACGGAGTTAAACATCTTAAATATAGCTTGGAATCTATATCTAAAATTGACTATCCGAACCTTAGAGTGGTTGTCGTTGATAATTGTTCAAAGGATAATTCGGTTGAATATGTTCATAAAATATATCCTGAATTTGAAATCATTCAGAAGGAAACTGATACCGGATTTGCAGGCTCTGTAAATCGAGGACTTCTCAAAGGATTAGAAATAGGTGCAGAGTATATCGTGGTTTTCAGTAACGATGTTAAAGTTCATCAACAATGGCTTTCCTCTTCAATTGGTATTGCGAAAAGTTATCCTGAGTGTGGTATTATTGGTTTTGTTGAGATAAATGGCCCGTACGATAACATACCATTAACAATGCCTCCCATTATAGAAGCCAATTTCCGCTCACAACCTAATTGCGTAGCTCTATATATACTTCGTTCAGAAGTGATTAAAAAAGTTGGTCTTTATGACGAACTTTATTACATGTATGGCGAAGATAATGATTATTTTTATAGATGCATGCGGGTAGGATACAAGACTCTTCAAACTAATATACCGATTTATCATCTAGGCGAAGGGTTTTCAGATTCTGTTGAAAAACAGCAGATGCTAACAAAGTATGTTTATCGTAATTGGCTCAGGTTTGCTATTAAAAATTACAGCTTTCATCAAATAATCCTTACGTTGGCCAAAATGATTGCATATGCTTTACTTCCAAACACTGTTTGGAAAACCAAACGTGTAAACAAAAGTGTTGATCGTTTGATTCGTTTTAAATTGACATATCGCATTAAATGCTTGGTACATTCTGTTTATTGGAATATGGCCAATGTAAGGGGTACCAAACGTGCAAAGTTTAAGGAACAGAAATGGATTGAAGATATGCAGAATAAAACGCGGAATTGAGAGAAAAGTAAATGTGAACCAACATTCCCATTATTTGCTCAGATGGACGGTTTCATCGGAATAGGCATCAACTTCATGAAAGAATAACCCTGGCATTGCCTTGAAAAAAACGCAAGATGGGCAAAATAGACATATCGGATCTTAAACGAAAAAAAGTGCTGCTTGTCTGCGCAACAGGATTTCAATTATGAATATTATAAAAACTAATATCGCTGGCTGTTTTGAGATTTATCCGGATGTGTTTAAGGATGAGCGGGGGGCTTTTGTGAAAACTTTTCATCAGGATATTTTTGACAAACACGGTTTAACCACGGATTTCGCAGAGGAATACTATTCCTGTTCAAAAAAAGGTGTTCTTCGGGGTTTTCACTTTCAACTGCCTCCTCATGATTATGTAAAGATCGTCTATTGCGTCTTTGGAACGGTTATGGATGCTGTTGTTGATTTGCGCAAAGGCTCGCGGACCTATGGACAACATGCTGTTTTTGAACTAAGCGGAGAGAAGGCGAACGCACTCTATCTAGAAAGGGGCCTTGCACACGGTTATTATGTGATGAGCGACTTTGCCATCGTCATGTATAAAGTGACCACAATCTATGCCCCAGAGCATGATTTCGGCATTTTATGGAATTCCGCTGGTGTGCCGTGGCCTGATGACATGCCTATTTTGTCTAAACGTGACAAGGGCTTTCCGCCGTTATGCCAATTTGAATCACCTTTTATTTATGGGAGCAGAAAAGTTGACTAAAAAGACCTACAACAGAACTGCGCTTGTGACCGGCGCAACAGGGTTTGTGGGCTCTCACCTTGTGCGCCGGTTGATAAAAGAGAGATGGGAAACACACATTATCACGAGATCATCTTCAATCCTAACGCCGTTAAAAGATGTTCGCAACAAGATCATTCTTCATCTGCACGACGGCACAACAAATTCAATGATAAACATCGCAAAAGAGGCTGAACCGGAAATTGTATTTCACCTAGCATCCCTGTTTCTGGCACAGCACACATCGGAGGATATAGAGCGTCTGGTTAAAAGCAATATCCTATTTGGTGTCCAACTCGCTGAGGCCATGGCATTGCAAGGTGTCACAAAACTGGTTAATACCGGAACATCGTGGCAGCATTTTCAGGATGAACCCTACAATCCCGTGTGTCTTTATGCTGCAACCAAGCAGGCATTTGAAGACATGCTCAAATTCTATGTGGAGGCATCGGGGCTGAAGGTAATTAACCTTAAGCTCTTTGATACATATGGGGCAGATGATCCCAGGCCGAAGCTTTTTGCCTTGCTGAGGAAGTCTGCGCAAGAGAAGGCAGAACTGGTTATGTCGTCCGGTGAACAGTTGATCGATCTCGTTTATATTGATGATGTAATTGAGGGGTATCTCCTGGCAGCAAAGCGCTTAATGGATAACAAGGTTTCAAATATGGAAGAATATGCTCTCTCCTCCGGCAATCCGATTCCGCTCAAGGAAATAGTCGCGCTTTATGGTCGTACTATCGGAAAACCGGTGCCGGTCAACTGGGGTGGGAGGCCCTATCGGCCTCGGGAAGTGATGGTGCCTTGGAATCAAGGGCAAAAGATTCCTGGTTGGAAACCACATTATGATCTAATCACAGGCTTGAAAAAGGTAATTGAAAAAGAAGTCAAAAAGAAAAAGCAGTCGTCAACGAGCAATTAGAATAATGAAAGTCGTGATATTAGGGCGTGGCATCTCCGACATTTCAGTAACTTATTAGCCGATCCTTGGCGTGGTTGGAATAGGAAAGATGAATGATGATTATGGTTTTTTAAGAGGATTCTGGAAATATAGGAACACTCAAATTACAGATACGATATCTGGTGATAAAATCCAGACAGTGTTGGCAAACGATTGAAAAGAAAGACATGCGTGTAGCAGTCATTAATCTAACAGGCGGAGACATGAGTGGAGGATATCGCAAATATTTGCAAAATATTCTTCCCCGCATGGCGAAGCACGATGATGTAGAAGCTATTCTTTGTGCCACGCCTAAGTCTATCGGTGTTCAGGATTGGTTTGATCCCATGCCAAATGTCAGGTTTGTAAGTTGTAAACCGTTTCGGTTTCTGTTTTCGGGTCACGATGCTGACTTATTGCGGGAATTGGAAAAGTTTTTGCCTGATGTCATTTTTGTACCGGTTGAACGTTCTTTCCGATTTAGGAAAGTTCCTGTTGTTAATATGATTCAAAACATGGAACCGTTTGTGAGTATTAATGGTAATCCACTACGTGAACGATTCCGAACTTGGCTTCGGAGGTTAGATGCAAGGAAAGCACTTAAAAGGTCAAATAAAATTATAGCTCCTTCAGAGTACATTCGGGACTTTCTTCTCCATAATTTGAATGTGCATGGTGACAAAATTGGGTTAGTCTATCATGGGGTAGACTTACCTGAAAATAAAGATGCCCATCGTCCTGATATCATTCCCAAAGGATGGGATGGTCAGTTTTTCTTTACTGCCGGCTCAATCCGCCCTGCAAGGGGACTTGAAGATTTGTTGCTGGCCCTAAAACATCTCTCGGCATACAGAGAAAAATCAATTAGATTGGTGATAGCAGGTGAATCTGGATACAGAATGGTTGGTTATCAGAAAAAGTTGAAGTCTTTAGCACAAAATAACAATTTGTCGAATAGAATCTGTTGGACAGGCAACCTGAATGAAAAAGAAATGGCATGGTGCTACAAAAATTCTCAAGCATTCATAATGACCAGCCGTGTGGAATCCTTTGGAATGATCGGGGTCGAGGCAATGGCGCATGGGTGTATCTGTGTTTCGGCTAATAGTTCTTGTCTACCAGAAATTTTCAGGGATGCCGCTATCTATTATCCTCCAAGAGATGCAAAAGCTTTAGCCGAAGTGATTAAAACACTTCTTGTCTGGGATAATGATCAATGTAAGATTATGTCGGAAAAAGCAAAAAGACGTGCAGCAGAGTTCTCTTGGGATATCTGTGCTGAAAAGACCGTGGCAGTGTTGGCAAAGGCTGCGAGACAATGAATTACAAAGGGAAAAAATGATATGCAACCGGTTGTGTATATAAACAGGCTTATTCAAGCCTCGGAAACGCTGGAGCAACAATTCAGCAAGGCTTTTGAATTGATTTCTCTTGTTGATGACTTTAAAAGCGCAAACGCAATTTTTATCAAACCGAATTTGACTTATCCAACTTACAAAAAGGGTATAACCACCAGAAAGGAATTTGTTGAAAGCCTTGTTGCAGGTTTGCGACAAATTAACTCCACAACCAAAATATATATTGGTGAAGGCGAGGGCGGGTACAACAGCTTTTCCATGACTGACGCTATGCAGAATATGGGATTCTATGAAATTGCACAAAACTATCCTAATGTGGAAATAATTAATCTATCTAAGATGGAAACAAGGATTGTTGAACTGACCGCAAACGGAAAACTCTATCCTCTCAGACTCCCGAAAATATTCTTTGAAGAAATTGATTTTTCCATTTCCTGCCCCCTTCCGAAAGTTCATTGCATGACTAAAGTTACCCTTTCATACAAAAATCAATGGGGTTGTCTCCCTGATGTTATGCGGCTCAAAAATCACTATGTTTTTGATGAAATTATCGGCCAAGTCTGTGGAAAATTGAAATTTCGTTATGCATTTCTTGATGGGAAATATGGACTGGATAACAACGGTCCTATGATGGGCGACCCGGTAGAAGTCAACTGGTTTGTAGCCTCTAATTCATTGGGAGCTTTTGACATGATAGTTTCTGAAATGATGGGGTTTGATTGGAGAAAAGTTGGACATTTAAAAATGGCGGCGAAATATGGGTTTATACCTGAAAGGGAAGAAATAGAAATTATTGGTGATATTGAAGCTCTAAAAAGAAAATTTGTCTTGAAAAGAAATTTTTGGAATTACCCTGCTTTGGCTGCTTTTCATTCAAAGGAATTGACGCATCTGTTTTATTTTTCTAAATGGGCGAAAATACTTCATGACATAATGTATATCTTCAGGAAAAGACCTATAGAATGAGGGATATTTTTGTTTTTAACAGTATAGGTTGGTTTTGTGAAAAACAATAAAACAGTACAAAAAATCCTTTTTGTCTTTGGTACGAGGCCAGAGGCTATCAAACTTGCGCCAGTAATTCTTGAGCTTAAGAAGTGCTTTAACATACAGACTAAGGTTTGTGTTACGGCCCAGCATAGACAGATGCTCGATCAGGTATTAGAGCTTTTTGACATTGTTCCTGATATTGATCTTGATTTGATGATGCCTAACCAGACACTATCAGGACTGACAGGCAGAGTTATTAACAGCGTTGACAGTGTTTTAAAGAAGGAACAGCCTGATGTAGTCCTGATTCAAGGGGATACGACAACGGTGATGGCTGCTGCTTTAGCGGCCTTTTATAATAAGATTTCCGTTGGACATGTAGAAGCTGGTTTGCGCTCACATGATTTATGCTCACCTTTTCCTGAGGAAATGAACAGGAGAGTGACTAGTATCTTGAGCTATTACCATTTTGCTCCTACCGAAAAAGCAAAGATAGCGTTACTTAGCGAAAGTGTCGCACAGGAACGGATATATGTAACAGGAAATACTGTAATCGATGCGCTGCATATGATTTTAAAGAAACCTGTTCCCATGGCTGTAAAAGAGATTCTGAACAGAGTTGGAATTAGTGATAATGGTAAGGAGCGGAAAATAATTCTTGTTACTGCTCACAGGCGTGAGAATTTTGGCGAAGGGTTTGAAAATATATGTCAGGGCATTAAACAATTAGTTGAGAGAAATCAGGACATTGTCATTGTTTATCCTGTTCATTTAAATCCGAATGTGCAAGAGCCTGTAAACCGCCTTTTAAAAGGGCTGGATAGAGTATTGTTGATAGAGCCTGTAGAATATGATGCAATGGCGCATCTGATGAATGCCGCTTCAATTATTCTGACAGATTCAGGTGGCATACAGGAAGAAGCGCCTTCACTTGGAAAACCAGTGCTTGTGATGCGCACAGAGACAGAGCGTCCTGAAGGTGTGGAGGCGGGGACTGCAAAACTGGTCGGACCCTATACGGATAGAATTGTGATGGAAACTGAACGATTATTATATGATAAAGCTGCTTATAATGGAATGGCAAGAGCTATTAATCCTTATGGGGATGGAAAAGCGGCAAAACGAATTGTGGAAATACTTTTATCAAACATATAGTGGAGGTTTAAATGGGAAATTATGAGAAACGGATAAGCCTTGCAAATGAATACATGGACAGGATGAATCTTGCGCGAGAGATTTCCGATTACTATGCAGGAAGAACAATTCTTGTGACAGGCGGAGCAGGAGCGATAGGAAGCAATTTGATTATTGCCCTTTCGAGTCTTGTCGGCAGTAATGGAAAGATACTGGTTCTGGATAACCTTTCCTCTATAAAAGCGAAAGACCCATGGAATGTGACTCCCCTTCCCAATATCATGTTTGTTATGGGTGATGTGCGCAGCGATATTGATTTGAAAAGAGTATTTAAAGAGGAGCCGAGTATTGTTTTCCATCTGGCAGCTTTTTTTGCAAATCAGAATTCTGTTGATTATCCTGAGACCTCAGCAGAGGTGGATGTGATTGGTCAAATAAAATTGTTGGAATACTCAAGAATAGCCCGGATAGAAAAATTCATTTATGCTTCAAGCGGATGTGCAATTTACGGTTCCTATCCTGAACTTCCGTTAAAAGAGGAGTTCATATCCATGCACCTTACCACGCCGTATCAGATCAATAAAATGACCGGAGAGATGTATTGTAATTTCTACCATCATCACTATGGACTACCGATTGTAAACTGTCGGTTCTTTAATTCTTACGGTCCCGGTGAAGTTCCAGGGCAATACAGAAATGTTATTCCTAACTTTATTTATTGGGCAATGAAAGGCGTTTCGCTTCCGATTACAGGAAATGGCGAGGAAACAAGAGACTTTACATATGTGCTTGACTTGGTTCAGGGTTTAGTTAAGGCAGGTTATTGTAAAGAGGCTATTGGGGAAAACTTCAACCTGGCTTCTGGAAGTGAAGTTAGAATAATTGATTTGGCAAATATGGTAAATAAGGCAACAGGCAACACAGCAGAGATTTTATTTAGAGAGCGTCGTAAATGGGATACTAAACCAAGGCTCTTAGCTTCAATCGAGAAAGCTCAAAAATTGATAAACTATAACCCCATGATTAATTTTGAGGATGGCCTTAGGACTAATATTGAGTGGTTCAGCGACAATTGGGATAAAATTGAAGCCTTAGCGGATTTCAAACCAGGTATGAGCAGCGCAGTAAGAGGTGTAGAGAGTATCTGTTTTAACGAAAGTAGGTCTTGAAAAATGGACAACATATCAAAGTTAAAAGAACGTATAATGCAGTCTGTAAAGAGGATAGAAGATAAGAGAAATGATGTGATAATTGTTTATCATGATAGGTAAGGCTGCAGAGAGAATAGTGGATATTCATCAAAATAAACTGGGAGGCAATTGATGGCTAAAATTTTTGTCACAGGTGGAAGAGGCTTTATTGGCACTAATTTAACAAATGAGTTGCGTTCAAGGGGGCATGAGGTTTGGACGTGCGATATTTTGCAAGGGGAAGATGAGCAACACTTGAAAGCTGATACAAGTGTTTATCAGCAGATGGATAGTATTTTTAGGGAGCATAGGTTTGATTATGTATATCATTTGGCGGCTGAATATGGACGCTGGAACGGGGAAGACCACTATGAGAATCTCTGGCGCACTAATGTTGTCGGGACCAAGAACCTGTTGCGTCTTCAGGAGCAACATCGTTTTAAGATGATCTTTTTTTCCAGTGCTGAGGTTTATGGAGATTATGATGGACTTATGTCCGAAGATGTGATGGAGCGCATACCCATAAAACAAATGAATGATTATGCAATCAGTAAATGGGCAGGGGAGTTGCAATGTTTAAACCATGCTGCAATGTTTGGCGTAGAGGTGGTACGTGTTCGTCCCGTAGGTTGTTATGGCCCTCATGAGTATTACAGCAGGTACAGGGGGGTGATCCCCATTTTTGTATACCACTGCCTTAAGAACAAGCCCTTCACTGTGTACAAAGGCCACAAAAGAATTTTTGACTATGTGGAAGATACATGCAGGACTTTTGCAAATATAACAGATAACTTCATCCCAGGCGAAGTTTATAATATTGGAGGCAAAGAAGAATGGGTGATTAGCATCGAGGAACTTGCTGATATAGTTCTAAAAGAAACTGGTGCCAGTTCTTCACTTGCCAAATACAAAGGAGAAGAAGGTTTTACTACGCGGGTGAAGGTCGTTGACTACTCTAAGTCCTGTCGGGATCTGAACCATAACCCTCAGATTGATATAAGAGAAGGGATAAAGAGATATGTGGCATGGATGAGGAAAGTATATTGCAAGTAAGATGCAAAGCGCAGAGAGAATAGCGCTAAGTGTAAGAAAATACTGCGAAACAGCAGAACATTTGCCTTAATGCAGCATTTCCGCCAGGCATGACTGCTGATGGATTTGGTGTAATAGCGGAAAAGGAGTAATTACAACATTGAAGGTGCCTGATAAGGTTTGGGTTATTTCCGAAGTATATTATCCCGATGAGCAAGGAGGAGGCCATTTTATGACAAAACTGGCCGAAGGTCTTGCGCAAATATATAATGTACATGTTATCTGTGGTTACCCTCACCGAGATAGGGATCATGACTGCCTCCCGAAGAAAGAAATACATAACAATGTACATATAGAAAGATGTTTCTCAACGAAATTTGATAAAAAAATACTTTTACTGAGGTTGATTAATTTCTTCACTATTAGCATGTCTATTTTTATAAAGGCATTGTTGAAAATTCGAAAACAGGATTTAGTAATCGTGGCAACCGCGCCGCCCTCATTGCCTTTTGTCATTGCAATTGCATGTAAATTAGTTCAGGCAAAATGTATACTTCGCATTGAGGATATTTACCCGGAAACATTAATTGCAACCGGCATTACTGAATCCAGAAGTATATTAGCGCGTTTAATGTCTTTCTTGAATAGGTGGCTTTATAGAAGTGTTGACCATATTACTGTTTTAGGAAGAGACATGAAACAACTGGTAGAAACAAAATCGTATCGTGATTTGAATTTTAATCATGTAACCACAATTACTAATTGGGCAGATTTAGATTTAGTTGCCCCTATGCCCAAAAATAATAATACTTTAATTAATGAACTAGGGCTGAAAAATAAATTTGTTGTCCAGTGTGCAGGCAATATGGGTCGTGCTCAAGGAATAGAAAGCATGTTTGTAGCTGCTGAAATGTTACAAGAAAAGTCTGATATACATTTTCTTTTTATCGGTACTGGCGTCAAAAGAGAATGGATGGAAAAAACCGTTCAAGATAAACTGCTTAAGAACATAACTATCATAGGACAAAGACCACGCATTGACCAACCAATTTTTTTGAATGCCTGTGATATTGCAATAGTTTCGTTAATATCAGGAATGAAAGGAGCTGCTGTTCCTAGTCGGCTATATAATATTATGGCAGCAGGTAAACCTATTATTGCTATTGCCGAACATGACTCGGAAGTATCGCTTGTGATTAATGAGGAAGAAATTGGCTGGGTAACGACTCCTGACGCACCAAATGAATTAGCTGAGGTTATATTGAATGCCTACTCAAATCCCATAAAATTACAACAGATGGGTTCACGTGCTCGACTGGCAGTTGAAAATAAATATACGTACAATAAAGGAATAGATAGCTACTGCAAATTAATCGAAAACATTTTTAAACAGAATGAGGTATGACACCGGTTAATTTTTGAATGGGTTAATATAATGAAGATTTTTTTTATTGTTCCTCCTGATATTCACTATATAGAACCATATGCTTTCGTAAAGGCAGACAAGAGCAATACGGTACGACCATATTTGGGGCTTCTTTATGTTGCTGCAGCACTGCGAATGTCTTTGGGCATAGAGGTTCGGATCATCGATGCAAATGCTGAGGGACTATCCCTCAATGATATCGGGGAAATCATAAGGGAAGAGACCCCTGACATAGTCGGATTCAGCGTCCTTACATTTAATCTGCTGAACTGCATAGAAGTGAGCAGGTTAATTCGCAAGTACAGCCCTGCCACGAGAATCTGCTATGGCGGCTGGCATCCGACATTGTATCCCTATGAGACACTGGAATTGGGGTGGGCAGATTTTATTGTGATCGGTGAGGGAGAAGTTAGCTTTCCCAAACTGATAGCGGCATTCGGGAAAAATATGGGAGTGGATGAGGAGGAATTTGAGAAGATAAAAGGAATTGGATTTAGAACGAGTAATGGAGAGATCAGAATCACCGCTCAGCAGGAAGTAATGCGGAGACTTGATGAACTGCCTTTCCCCGCCTATGATCTTGTCGATACATACAAGTATTCCAATCTTCTGGCTTGTACCGGGCATTCGATCACCATCATGACTTCGCGCGGTTGTCCTCAGGGATGCGCTTTCTGCGATATGCGGAGGACTGCATACCGTTTCCGCGGCCCCGCAAATATTATGGAAGAAATTAGTTTCTGGGTGGAGCGCGGGGTGAAGGAATTTTTTATCCAGGATGATAATTTTACCATAAATCGCAGCCGTACAATTGAATTTTGCAAGCTACTCATTGAGGCGAAACTGGGGATCAAGTACAAGATCAGTTCGAGGGTGGATTATCTTGATGACGAAGTGATGGAATACCTGAAGAGGTCTGGCTGCTACCGTATATATTTTGGGGTCGAATCCGGCTCGCAGCGCGTTCTCGATTATCTGGAAAAGGGGATTACCATAGAGCAGATAAAAAATACATTTCGCAGTGCGGGAAAGTACGGGATCGACCGGTGCGCCTACATTATGATCGGTTGCCCCTCGGAGAGTAAGGAGGATATAGATATGACGATGCGTTTGGTGAAAGAGATACGGCCTGAACACCTTCATTGCTCGATATGCACTCCTATGCCGAAAACATATCTGTATCAAAAGCTGATGAAGGAAGGGGTGATCACACATGATTACTGGCTTGAGTTTGCTAAGGCTCCTGAGCCATCGTTTAGAACTCCTTTTATTAATCAATTCTTCAGCTCTGAAGAACTTAGGAGTATGCAGAACTCGATTCAACGGCAATTTTACATGAATCCACGAGTCATAATTCGTGAGATCACAAAAACACGAAACTTAAAACAATTTTTATCAAAAGCAAAAATGGCTATTAAGGTTTTGTTCCATTGATGTACAGCTTATATGAATAATATTTCAGCCCCAAAAGTGCTTGTGACAGGCGCAAACGGATTTATAGGACGTGCATTATGTGCACGGCTTCTTTCTGAAGGTTTCTATGTTAGAGGAGCAGTACGAAGGCACTCAAGCGCCTGTGAACCGCAAGGAATAGATATCTCAATAATTAATTCAATAGGGCGGGATACTGACTGGACCAATGCGCTGCGTGGTATTGATGTTGTAATTCACCTTGCGGCTCGAGTACACGTGATGAGAGAGTCCGTACATGACCCCCTGCTTGCATTTAGGGAGGTGAATGTTATGGGCACTAAACGGCTGGCCCAAATGTCGGTATCTGCCGGGGTGCGTCGTATAATTTATATAAGTTCGATAGGAGTTAACGGGGAGAGCACAGAGCAAGGAGCTTTTACAGAAGGCGATATTCCTTCCCCGTGTAGTCTTTACGCGATATCAAAGTGGGAAGCTGAAGAGATCCTTCGTGAGTTTAGCGGTGCAATGGAGGTAGTCATTGTGCGTCCTCCTCTTGTCTATGGACCGCATGCTCCGGGGAATTTCAGCCGATTCATGCAATTAATCAATAGTGGGTTCCCGCTCCCTTTTGAGAGTATTAATAACCGAAAAAGTTTTATTTATCTGGAGAATATTATAGATGCTCTTGTTAAATGTGCACAGAAAGTTGAGACTATCGGCAAAACCTATTTAGTAAGCGACGGACAGGATGTTTCTACTCCTGAGTTAATAAGGATGATAGCCAAGGCAATGGGTAAAAAAGCGAGATTATTTCCATGTCCGCTGTCTCTTTTGAAAATGATTGGAAAGATCGCAGGTAAAAGCTCTGAGATTGAGCGATTAACTGGTTCCTTACAAATTGACAGCGCTAAAATACGCAGAGAGTTAAGCTGGACTCCGCCATTCACAATGGAGCAGGGGCTTAGCGAGACAGCAGACTGGTTCATGTCAAATGAAACACACATGCCGACAATTCGGCACAAAAGGGGATGAAAATGGTATTCCCCGACGCTCCTTTTCGTCATTCCCCGACTTGATCGGGGAATCCAGTCTTTATGGTTCTGGATTCTCTGGTCAAGCCAGAGAATGACAAATATTAATAGCTTATAAATCAATAAATGTTTAATGGGACGGTTCTATTTAACATTAATCAAATCAAACAGGGACACATCCCAATTCCCCCTATCGTGCGTTCAGGAAGATGACGTGGAATCTCTCAAAACTCCCCTCATATTTCAGGAGGGGACAGAGGGGGATATTGATAAGCCGGCAGATATAATAGTAATAGTACGGGACACTTCCCATATTTTTCTTGACACTTATCCTCTTTAGTGAAAAAATACGGGAAGTGTCCCAATACAGTCCAATACAGTCCAAGATAGTCAGAGACCAGTAAAGTAATGGCTCATGATACACCTCGGAGGTGTCAAAAGGAGAACATCTGGGCAGAATGGAACTGGGATAAATATTATGTCTGGCTGGTAGAAGTCCTCAAATCTAAACAATGAAAGTATCTGTTATAACAGCAGTTTTAAATGGAGTTGAAACTATCGAAGACTGCATACAAAGCATAGTTAATCAGACATACTCAAACATAGAGCATATCATTATTGACGGCGGGTCTATGGAATGGAGAATAGAGTAAACATATTTCTTGAAATAGGTATGCGATTTATATAAGAAATGTGATACAATATGAACACAGGAGGAATAGAATGAAAAAGGTTGTTAAAGGTAAGTATGTTGGTGGTGTTGTTTGTCTGCCCGAAGATTTTAAGTTTGATGAGAATGCTGATGTTTACTTAATCGTTGAAGAAAAAGAAGAAAAGAATCTTTTAGAAGAAACATTCGGAATATGGATAGACGAACCAGATTATCTTGAAAAATTGAGAGCAGAAAGTAAAACAAGTATAAGAAGTCTTGGAATTAACTGAAACTATAGTTGTAGATTCTGATATCTTATGCTTTGTGCCTTAATTGCAAGCTGGTAACTTGCAATGTCAATCATTATCAGATGATCGATGGGCATGTCCTTTGGAAACCTTACGATAAATAATCTATTGAGTATGAGATAAATGAAATTTGAAGGTTTGACCCCAGATTCATTTGATTACCTATTTTATTGGCAGATCG
>CAMTVO010000022.1:0-25548 GCA_947085205.1 uncultured Nitrospiraceae bacterium | reverse complement strand
GCTGGAGGGTTTTAAACAACATCAACAGAATACTTAAAGAAGAAATGGAATCTATAGGAGCACAAGAGATATCCATGCCTATCCTTCACCCTGCTGAGATATGGCAGAAGACAGGCCGCTGGTACGACATAAAAGAAGAGATGTTTCGTTTAAAGGACAGAACAGATAGAGACTTGTGCCTTGGGATGACGCATGAAGAGATAATGACATGGCTTGCCTCAAAGGAGATACGTTCTTACAGAGACCTACCCCAGATATGGTACCAGATACAGACAAAGCTAAGAGATGAGGCAAGGCCTAAAAGCGGCATCTTAAGGACAAGGGAATTTATAATGAAAGATAGCTATAGCTTCGATGCAGATGAAGAATCGCTTGAAAAAAACTATAAGCTCCATGCAGATGCTTACCACAGGATATTTAAGAGATGCGGCCTCAGGTTTTATCAGGTGGAGTCAGATCCCGGTATGATGGGTGGAGCAACTGCCCATGAGTTTATGGCTCCCAGCCTTGCTGGTGAGGATGATATTGTTTTGTGCGACACGTGCGGATATACTGCAAATGTTGAAGTGGCACATTCTATTCCGCCCTCAATTAAAAACCTCGATTGGAAGTGTGAAGAGGTTCATACGCCACAGAAAAGGACTGTAAAAGAGGTATCCGATTTCTTGAATATAGAGCCGGCCTATTTTATCAAGAGCCTGTTGGTTATGGCTGCTGAAGGCCCTGTACTCGTACTTATCCGGGGAGATCTGGAGCTTCATGAAAAGAAACTAACGAGGATAATCGGGCAATTCAGGACCGCTTTAAAGGAAGAAGTACTGTCCATACTTGGCGTAGAAGTGGGTTTTATAGGCCCTATGGGACACAAAATACGCATATTGGCAGACTCCTCCCTTAAAGAAGGAGCTTATGTGGCAGGCGCTAATAAAATTGACTATCACATAAAAGGAGTTAAGCCGGATATCCACTTTAATGCAGAGTGGCATGACCTTCATATAGCAAAGGAGGGGGATTTTTGTCCTCAATGTAACACCTTAATTAGGATAGAAAAAGTCATTGAAATAGGAAATATTTTTAAACTTGGGACAAAATACTCTTTGCCTTTAAATGCCGTATATCTTGATAAAAATGGACAGGAAAAGCCGATGATTATGGGAAGCTACGGAATCGGCCCTGCAAGGATTGCTGCCGCTGCAATAGAGCAGAATTACGACAAGGACGGTATCATATGGCCCAAAAGCATCGCTCCTTTCGATATAGAAGTAATCCCATTGAATGTTAATGACAATAAAACAATGGAAGTTCTGGATATACTTTATAAAGGCCTTACGGAAAATGGCATTGAGGTTCTAATCGACGATAGGGATGAGAGACCCGGCGTTAAATTCAAAGACGCAGATCTTGTAGGGATACCTGTCCATATTATCCTTGGCGAAAAGGCATTGAAAGACAATCAGATCGAGATAAAAAACCGTCGTACCAAAGAGGCTAAAAAGGTTTCGATTGAACACACAGTCAAAGAAGTCGTTAATATCTTCCATAAAATAGAATAAAGTAAGGAGCGCCTAGCTTCACTATTATCGGAAGGAGCGATAATAAGTTATCATGTGTTATAATTTTAACTGTTATGAAAAAGGTATTTGAAAGGCCGAAGAGCCTTAAAGAGACGCCTTTCCGCTATTGTCCGGGCTGCGGACACAGCCTCATTCACAGACTGATAGCAGAGATCATAGACAAGCTCGGAATTCAGGGAAAAACCATAGGTATCGCTCCGGTAGGATGCGCTGTATTCGCTTATGATTATTTCGATATTGATATGATAGAGGTTGCTCACGGAAGACCGCCTGCTGCAGCAACAGGCATGAAACGCACCCTTCCAGACAAGATTGTCTTCTCTTACCAGGGGGATGGAGACTTAGCTGCAATCGGCACTGCAGAGATTATCCATGCAGCAAACAGAGGTGAAAATATCACGGTCTTTTTTGTGAATAATGCCACCTACGGAATGACAGGCGGACAGATGGCGCCAACTACTTTACTTGAGCAAAAAACCACCACAACACCTATGGGTAGGGATATTAAGGCATCAGGTTATCCACTGCATGTGTCTGAAATGCTTGCCACTATTGATGGTGTATCTTTTATTGCAAGAACATCTGTTGATTCCTTTAAGAATCTTACAACCACAAAAAAATTGATAGAAAAGGCATTCAGATATCAAATCGAAGGCAAAGGATTCAGCATGGTCGAAATCTTATCCCCCTGCCCCACAGACTGGTGGATGGCTCCTGATAAGGCTATCGACTGGATGAGAGATAGGATGATGGATGTCTACAAACTGGGAGTTCTCAAAGACAGATGGAAAACAGAATAATTATTGCCGGCTCAGGCGGTCAGGGTATCCTGTTTCTTGGAAAGCTTATAGCATGCTCAGGAATGGTTGAAGGCAAAAAAGTTACCTGTTTTCCGTCATACGGCGCAGAGATGCGGGGCGGCACTGCAAACTGCACTGTAATTGTCTCGGATGAAATGATAGGCTCCCCTGTCATAAGAAATCCGGATATTCTCATAGCAATGAATGAGGCGTCTTACAAACGCTTTTCAGAAAGGGTTTTGGCGGGCGGCTTATTAATCTATGATTCATCCTTAATTAATGTTAAGGAACTCAGGACTGATATTAAAATCGTAGGAGTTCCTGCAACAGAAATGTCAGCATCTTTAAAAAGCACAAAATACTCCAATATGTTCATGATGGGCGCATTTGCAAGCCTTACCCGCGTCTTGAGCATTGATTCTATAATTCAGGCTATTGATGAGATAACGCCTTCCCATAGAAAAAACTCTGCCAATATGAACAAGGTCTTGATAAAGAAAGGATACTTATTATTTGAAGATAAGAAAGGCAAAGATAACTGATATAAAGCAGATTCACAAGTTCGTAAATGAATTTGCAAAAAAAGAGGAGATGCTTCCTAGGGCGCTCAATGACCTATACGAGGGAGTTAGGGATTTTTTTGTATATGAAGAAAAAGGAATAATCAAAGGTGTCTGCGCCCTGCATGTCTTATGGGAAGACCTCGCTGAAATAAGGTCTCTTGCAGTAAAAAGGGAGTACCAACGGCTCGGGATCGGCAAGAGCCTTGTAAAGAGATGTTTAAAGGATGCAAAAGGACTCGGAATAAAAAGGGTTTTCGCCCTCACATATCAGGCCGATTTCTTTAAAAAACTTGGTTTCTCCGAAATAGACAAGACAAAACTGCCACACAAAATATGGGGCGATTGTCTGAGATGTCCGAAATTCCCGGAATGCGACGAGCATGCAGTGATTATTTATTTTTAAGCTGTATCTTTACCTCTGCATTTGCCCTTAATTCTTCAAGGTGCTTTTTCAACTGCTTATTCGTCTCCATCTCAAATAGGTATTTTTCTATCTCATCCCTGACAGACAAATAATTCCGCCCTTTGAATTCATTTATGTGCTCGGCATAGAACTGTCCGATAGCATGTTCTTTTATAAGGATTAACGCCCCGATTTTAATGTCGATATAATCTTTTAGAACTTCATCATCCGTGGGGGCTTCAAGCTTTATCTTCTTTGCTTCTTTCAGGAGGAGTAGCCGGTTAATCATCGAATTGATAACCTCTTCTTTCTTTATATCCGCTACAGTCTTTTTCATTTTTTCATAATTTTCCAGAAACTCCGAAAATGTAATGGCAGTATCATCCACATATGCAACCACCCTGTCGATTATTTCAGCATAACACGTAACGTGTGATGCGTAATGAGTGATGAGTAAAATAGAGCAAAAGATCAGAAGTGTCTTTAACTTGTTACGCATTACGGATAACGCATTACGGTCTTTAAAACGCATGTCCGATGCTGAAGTGTATTTCACTCTTGCTTTCTCCTATTTCTCTGTCCAGTTTATAACCGTAGTCCAATCTGAATGGTCCTACCGGCGTATTATATCTTAATCCCAGACCAGTGGTGTATTTGAGTTTTGTTATATCTACACCCTCCATTTTTTCCCATACATTTCCGCCGTCAAGAAAAGCTACCAATCCAAAACCTTTCCCAACATCGTTTCTGAATTCGATATTACCCATTATGAAAGCATTCCCTCCTGTCGGCGTTCCGTCCGTTCCTTTAGGTCCAAGCGTATCCTGCTCATATCCTCTGATAGTAGTTCTTCCGCCGAGGAAGAACCTCTCGACTATAGGCAGTTCTCTTGTATTGCCGAATCCTTTCGCCGCCCCTCCCCTTAAAGACGCTGCAAGGACGACTCTCTTGCTAAGGCTATGATATTTGTTTACATACATCAATATCTTTGCAAAATCTGTTTCCGATAATAATGCTCCGGAAGCCACTTTGAAGGAGAGACCTGCAAGCAGTCCGCTTTTCGGTTCAAACGGATTGTCTCTGGTGTCGTAGATTAATCCCGGCCGCAGCCCGCTTATAATAAGGGTGCCTATATCTTCCTTGCTCAGCACTATGTCGGGTTTTATCTCTCTTGTTTTTACGATAGAAAGGTCGTAATAGAGTTCGACCTTCATGGTTTCGCCGAGTTTCTTCTCGATTCCGGCGCTTGCCGTGTCCCTTCTTATCCTATAGCGTATATCTCCACTGTCTATGCTTTTTTCCTTCCTGTCTTCGTGGAGGAGCAACGCCTTGAATGCCAAATCCTTCTCCATGAACCGCGGCTCGTAATACGAAAGCATGAACCTTCTTTCCAGTGTACTCAATTCTGTCCTGAACGATGCCTGCCTGTTCATTCCCCATAAGTTTTTATAGCTGACATCGAAAAAGCCCCTCAGTCCTTCGTATTCTGCATAACCTAACCCGAACTCCACCGCTCCGGCGCTGGCCTCATTCACCTTATACAGCACATCCCTTTGAGCGCCTTCTTTGTCTGAAAGCCTTGCCTCCACATCTGTAAACAGGCCCAGTCTGTAAAGCCTCTGTCTTTCCTGAAGCGCAAGACTGTAATTTAACGGATTGTCTTCTTTATGCAGGAGTTCTCTTTTTATGACACGATATTTTGTCTGCTCGTTACCTATGATTATAGACTTGCCGAATAATGTAATATCGCCTTCATGTATACTAAAGGTTATATTTGCGGACGAGTCTGATATCTCCCTTTCTACAGCGACTGCAGTATCAAGAAAACCACGTCTGTTATAAACTTCGAGTATCTTCCTTCTTGAGTCCGATATATCCACTTCATTGTATGGATCCCCTTCTTTTACACGCAGTTCTTTTAATATCTCGCTCTCTTTTATCTGTTTGTTGTTTTTTATGGATATTTTGGACAGTTTAACCTGAGGGCCTTCTTTTATAAAGAATCTTATTTCGACCCTGTTGTCTGTAATTTTTATCTCCGGCTCCTGAAGCTCGACATAAAGATAGCCAAGGGCATGGTAAAATTCTGTTATAGTCTCCATATCCGATTCCAGCACATCGGGATTATAATAGCCCCCTGCCCTCAATGTTAGAATGTCTTTCAGTCTCTCCTGCGGCATGGTAAGACTCTCTCGAATACCTTCAAATATAACGGAATCCACCACATGCCTGTTGCCCTCGAATATAAAAAATTCCAGAGAGATGCTATCCTCAGAATCGGATATTACCGGTGCAACTTGAGCAAAAGGGTAGCCGTATTGGCGGTACAGGGTTATTATCCTTGCTGTTGTCTCTTCGACAAGGTCATCGCTGAATTCATTTATTTCAAAAAACGGCGCTTCTTTCATTAATATTTTTGATTGCACGGCAGTATTGCCGTCAAATGAAATGACCAGTTTTTTGCCCATATAAAGCTTTATATTGAGTGTTCCGTTTTCATACGAATACTCAAGCGCTGTCTTAATATATCCTCGCTCTTTATAGTATTGAGATACCTTTTTTGACAAACGCTCCATCTCGGTACTGTCGAATATGTCCCCTTCCGAAAACCTTAAATATGACCTTACAATATCCTCCGGTTCTGAAATTAATATCTTCTTAATGATTTCAGGCTGACCTTCCGTAACTTTGATAATCAAAGAAACCTTGTTATCCTTTTTGTGGATTATGTTATACGCAATATCTGCATTGACGAACCCTTTTTTCTTTAATTCTCTTTTCAGTGATTCTTCGGCCTTTTTCAGCTTTAAGGCGCTTAGCCTTTCTCCTTTATCTATGCCAAACTGTTTTTTTATAAATCTGGCGGAAAAGTAGTCGTTACCTTCGATACTTATCGACTCTACAACATCTTTTTCCTTGACCGTTATTCTAATTCTCGGGGCTGCATCATTAATGCTTTCCACAACAATGTCTTCAAATATGCCCTTTAAAAAGGCCCTTTTGATGCCAGCCTTTAGACCAGCCCTATCCAGCGGTTTACCCGTGTTAATATTTAAAAGATACAAAAGCTCGTCTTCGGAAATGGAATGAAGACCTGTCACCTCAATGTCGGCAATAGGCTGAGAAGAAACTGCGATAGGCGATAGGCAATAGGCGATAGGCAATGTCAAAATGAAAAATAATTTAACTATAGCCCATAGCCTATCGCCCGGTTTTTTATTTGAACCCGAACCTGAACTTAATATCTCCACCTATGCCGCCTCTTTCATCCCTTAATCCTACAAGGGATGTATTTTTCCCCAATGTGTATTCCAATTTCAATACCTGCTCTTCTCCGGTGCCTACTGCTGTGCTGTAGGTTACATAAAGCTTGTCTCCCAACAGTCTCTTAGCTATTGTCACTCTCGGAGTAACTGTTCCGGTGGACTTCGAAACATAAGGGTCTATCTGGACGCGATCAAATCCCGTAATGGTCTTCAGCCTTTCTTCCAACACATCCTGTAATTTGCCTGTTATAAATGACGTGGCTTCTCCTGCGCCGATGCCTCCTTCCAGTCCCTTCAAATGTTTTCCCATTTGACCAACCGTAAGCAGGCTGAAGATGTCTGTTTCCTCCAATGCAGGGTCAGAGGAGAGCGCTAAATTAAATTGCTCGATATACCCGTCCATGTTTAGTCTGATATTGTAGTTCCTGACCCTTGTTTCAGCCACGATATCGAAATACGGATTTATCTGGTTCGGATTGGAAAAGTCCACGCTTGCCTTTAACACCTTAAACTCATTGTTTCTGAAATAGACGATTCCCTCTTTTGTCTCGACTTTGCCTAATATTATCGGCTGGCCTATAGTTCCCCTAAGAAGCAAGTCCATCTTCATTAATGCCCTTGCAACATTATTGTCTATCAAGAGGTTTGCACCCGATACCCTTACATTCAGATTTGTTTTATCGACTTTTGCGGCCTCGATTTTCGGTCTCTCCTTCGGACGCGCTTTTAAAAGCCAGCTCTTCCATTCTATCCGCTCGCTGTATTTTGCCCTTTTTATCGCAATATCGCCAAGCAGGGTTTGCGATTCAAGGGTGCCCCTGTAATATAGGTTTCCGTCAAAATTGACCCAAAAATCTTTTGATACGGATGCCGTTATGCCGCTTAACCGGGACTCCAAGAAAAACCTCTTTATCGAAAATCTCTGAAGGTATGCAGTGCCTGATATGATTACATCTCCTCCGGAAAGCTTTCCTGCAGCCCTTTGGACCGTAATCCTGTCTTCGTCTATATATAAATAGGCAGAAACCGAGGCAAGGCGATAATGGATATCCTTGAATCCCAACGTGCCGTTGTTTACATCCATACCGCCGTTTATCTTAGGCTTATCCCAGTCTCCGGATACCGAAAAGACAAAAGAGGCATTTCCCTTCACTACGTCAATAGTTTTGGATATTGCCTTTAAAGGCGCAAGGGATGACGAGCCCTCAAGAAGCAGGTCGTAGTTTTTTCCTATTGTCATGTTTCCGCTTAATCTGAACTCCGTAGCGTCGCCCTTCATGGATAATGCGCTTATGGAAAGCTTTCTGTCTTGCATTTGTGCGATAATGTCGGAACTGTTTGTGAAACCGATGCCGTAAAGATAGAGGTGTACCCTGTTTATTGTCGCGATTGCATTAACATGGTTTAGATCTCCGTATGCCTTTATGCTGCCTGACATATTTAACAACAAATCTTCAGGGATCTCTTTCAAAAAATTAGTAATGATAAAGTCATATCTGGCAGGCTGAAGCTCGATTGCAGCGGACCACGGCAGAGAGTCGGTAAGGTCTGCGTCTCCTTTTATATTAATTTTGCCGTCCAGAAGAGTCGCATCAATGTCTGCGTGCTTATTAATCAGCACGGCTTTGACAAATCCCTTTCCGACCGACTGGCCTTTGTAGCTTCCTCCGTTTATTCCGCTCTTTAATTCGATATTCGGATTATCAAATGTCCCGTTACCTTTGATATTTGCGTCGGTCAATAAAAGGGCTTCGAGAATTTTGGATTTATATTCCTGAACTTTAAATTTTTCGGGCATAACATCAACAACCTTTATCTGTTTTGCATCGGCGTTGAAGAAAAACCTCTTATCCAAGGCAATCATTCCGGTTGCATTCAGAGCAGAACCGCCTTTTTTTATAAGCAATGAGGTGGATGAGAATTCCTTTTTTGCATACGAGACCTTTCCATTCGCACTGTCGACCTGATAAGTATCGTACAACAGAAGCTTCTCAGCATGGACATCTCCCGAGGCCCTTATATCTTCCGGCTTTCCATAAAGTTTGAAATCCGAATTTAAGGTTCCGGCAAACTGGGGACCTCCGTGAAATATATCGGAAATGGTCTTTATGTCTATATTTTTTACCGATACATTAAGGTCATAGTCCGGCTCTTTTAATTCGAACAATTCACGAGCTTTCTTGAAATAGACATGCCCGGAGGCCTTGTATTCCTCTTTGGAAGAACGCGCAGAGATGTTCTTAACCGTTAGAAGATTTTTTTTGTATGACATGACGCCTTCCGCTTCATTAAAATGCATCTTCCTGTTTTTCAACACATCAGAAATTCCAAGTTCTCCTGTTGAAAATGTCATGTTGCTTGATGCGAATTTCATGTCTATTATAGGGTCTTTAAATACGCCGGATACGGCACATGTAAATTTTCCGGGGCCGGACAGCGCATTGAAATACGGAGACGAGAAATCCTTTATATCGGCAGTGGCGCCGCTGCCGGTAAAACTCAACGCATTTTTCTTCAGGTCAACACTTCCTTCAGCGAGAACACTTGATTTGTCTGTAGATATAAACATCTCATGGAAATATATCTCATCGCCTTTCATGCTGAATTCGCCATCGACCTTCTTAACCCTATCGAGTATATCCCTGCCCCTCGGCAGGCTCACGTAAGAGAAATTTCCATGAGGCTCGAATTCGCTTCCTGATGACTCCATCTCTCCGGAAACCCTGCCTTCAGGGATATGGGGATCCCACTTTATCAGTTTAAATATGCCCTTGCTGCCGACATCTTTTGCTTTGACTTTAAGGCTGTAATAATCGACGACAGGCAGCCTTATCATTGCCTCAACAGAAGCAGCGCCGTTATAAAGCCTTGCATTGCCGTTTGCAAACCGCATCGCACCGTCCTTGTAAAAAACATTGCAGATTAGACTGTCTATCATAACGTTAAAGAGGTTGCCTTTTTCGAGCCTGGCTTTTGCGCTGCCTTGAAGATTATTGAGATTTCCTTTAATTTCTCCGTAAAAACTCAGATGCCCTTTTAATGTCTCTTCGACTTTAAGCAATTCCATGAGCGTTTCGAGATACATATCTCCCTTTAGCTTTAAATTTAGAAAGACCTTGCTTATGCCTGATTTAGCGCTATCGATCTTTACCGAGCCTTTGGCAACCACCTTCCCCTCTCCGGGATTCTTAAGGCCGAATATCCTTTTTATCGATTCTGCTAATAAATTTATCTCTGTTCCTAACTCACCCGTTAATGTTTCGATGCCGAAAATACCGGACGCCTTTATTTCAGAGCTGTGAGACATTATCTTCAGGCTTTTCACTTCTATATCTTTTTCTTTCAGGACAAAAAAAGTTTCCAGCATTGATGAAAACTCAGGGATGCCTTTCCTTACGACCTTAATGCCCTTTGCGGACACCCTGAATCTCGGCGCATGAGATAGAATTATATTAGAATTTAATCCTTCAGCCAACACCTCAGAATTCCCATAATGGAAAGATATGCCCCCATTGGTGACGTCAACAGACTTTATAATTACCTTGAAGGGCATCTTCGACGCCTCGGACAGGTATTTATTTACCGATTCGATTATATCTTCGGTCTGTTCCCTGTTGGAGCTGATATCCGGCTTTTTTATCACGAGCCTTTTTAGAATTATTTCCTTTCTGAGCAGTCCTGAAACGGATACATAACCTTTGGCCCTTTCCGCTGTCAGAATCCTGTTGCCGGTATCGTCGAAGGCCTTAACGTCCTTCATCTCGATGAATAACGGGAAAATGTTTATATACATCTTCTGGGCTATAAACTTTTTCCCGGTTATAAGTTCCAGTTCCGGCAGGATAATTTTTTTCAGGGCATTGGAGATATTCGGACCCCTTAAGGCATAAAAGAATATGCCTAAAATCAGGACCAAGACTATTATGCTGATAATTCTCTTTTTCATCTGAAAATACCCTTATTTAGTAATCTCCCCCTAACCCCTCTCTTTAAAAAAGCAGTAAGCAGTAAACAGTAAGCCGAAAACTGTTCACTGTTCACTAATAACAAAAGGAGGGGTAGGAGTGGCATGAATGTTTCATAAAATAACTGACTGAATCGAATTTAAAACCTTCATTATAATCTCTGCATTAAGCTTGCCGTTTTTGTGTTGTAAATAGAAGACATCCTGTGCTACCCCGTCTTCAGTATTAATGATCGCAGATATAATATCCGCATTATGTTCATAAAACCGTGATGATATATCATACAACAATCCGAGCCTGTCTGGCGAAAACAATTCGAGTATTGTGTATTCTTCTGAGGTTTCATTGTCTATTTCGATAAAGCTCTCGAATCTCTTATGAAGGGGCAAGGGGCAGGGAGCGAAGGGCGATAGGTTATAGACTTTTTCCCCTATTGCCTTTTTTAGATCGTCTTTTATCTGTTCCTCCATGCCCTGCCACCACATATCCCTCCAGTTCGAGACTAAAATCTTATCGACCACAAGACTACTTTTCCCGGTGTAAAGCCTTGCGCGGAGAATATTCAAGCCTCTGAATCCAAGAACGCCTACTATCTGTGAAAAAAGGCCCGGCATGTCATCGGTTACTATTGTGAATTCCGCTGTTCCATTCGCTGTTCCGGCCGCCTTTTCTTCGATGGATATTAGCGGTCTTTTTTCTTTTCCCTCCTGCGCCATCTGAAAATCGGCATTAATCGTATCAATGGCGCTGGATATAAGGTACCTGTGCGGCATATCCTCAACAAAACTTTTAATCCCGGTATCGACTATTTTTTCTGAGTAATGTCTTTTAATACCAAGCAGGTGGTCCCTTGTCCTTGAGTATATTTCATGAAAGAGATATGCCTTCCATTCTGTCCAGAAGTGCGGATTTACGGCAGTCATATCCGCATAGGTAATAAGATACAATGCATTGAGGTTTTCTTCGTTTTCAACAAGCTCTGCAAGCTGTATGACGGTTTCAGGGGCATCTACATCCCTTGTCAGCGCAAGCCTTGAAAGTACAATATGGTTTCTGACAAGAAACTCTACCTTTTGCCTGCCGCTCTGTTCTATAGGAAATCTCTCCATTATATCTTTAAGTATTCTATATCCAATATCCTCATGTCTTTTATACCCCCCTTCAATTCCTCCCTTGGTAAGGGGGGATGCAGGGGGGCATATCCCCTTGCCTATATCATGGAGGAGTATGGATAGGAATAGAATCTCCTGCTTTACATTTTTTAGAATATCTGCAAGATAATAAAGCCTCTTATGTTTTGTGGTCTTCAGCTTTTCTATATTCCTCACGGCCATAAGGGTGTGCTCGTCCACCGTGTATCTGTGATAAGGCTCTTGTATGACGAGATGCCTTAATCTTCCGAATTCGGGGATGAATCTGTCGAGGATGCCTGTATCATGCATTTCACGAAGGGTCTCATAGACCCTGTTTCCTTTAAGTATCTCGATGAAATGCATTGCCGCTTTTCTCGATGACCTTGTCTTCTTATTGATAAAAAGAAATCTGCGCCTAATAGCCTCTTTTGTTTGATAGCTGAACTTTCTGTCTGTAATGGAATAGATGTAAAACGCCTCTAAGATTTTGTCCGTATTTTTGAATATGCCTTTGTCTTTAACGATTATTTCATTCTTGGAAAGATAAAAATCGTCTGTTATCTTTTTTACGCTTGCAGGCGTAAAGCCTTCATAGAAATGTATATACCGCCGGCTGCAGATATACATAAGCCGAGTTAAGACATCTACGATACTCTTTGCCTTCCTGTAATAAAGCCTAAGCAGTATTTCCGAGGAGAGAAATCTCTTTGTGTCCTTAAATCCTAGATTCTTTGCTGTTTCTTCCTGAATGTCGAAAGACAAGATGTCATTTTTTCTTTTTGCGATGAAATGAAGGCATAACCTTGTCGTTAAAATAAAATCGTACGCCTTTATGAAATGGCTGTAGTCGTTAGGCAATAATATTTCTCTCAGACCTTCGATTTTATTTATCCTCAATCCGGTCTTTAGGAGCCATGATGCGGCATGTATATCCCTGAGACCTCCCCTTCCCTCTTTTACATTGGGCTCGAGGAGGTATACCGAATCGCCGTATTCTTTATACCTTCTCTCTGTCTCTCTCATGATACCTCCGATGAATTCCCTTTTGCCTTTAAATATGAGCTTCTGATAGACATCCTGCTTAAATTCATTAAAAAACATCCCGCTTCCTGCAAGGAATCTCGCCTCAATAAGCGATGTCCTTGTCTGGATATCGTTCATCGCATCCTCGACGCATTCATTCAGGGTTCTGAAGCAATGGCTTATGTTCAGCCCCATGTCCCAGAAGCGATAGAGCGCCGATTGTGCGGTTTCCATAATATCCTCGTCCCTGCTTTTTGCAAGGAGCATAATGTCTATATCGGAAAAAGGCGCAATCTCCCGGCGCCCATAGCCTCCTATGGCGACAAGAGCCATCTGGAGTTCAGAGTTCTGAGTTTGGGGTTTAGAGACAGTAGAGTGAAAGGTTGAAATTAAAAAGTCATCCACCATATCCGCCAGTTGATGGGCTATGGATATGCCGTTCATGCCTGACTGTATCAGCTCTTCAACCCTGATGCAAAGAAGTTCGGTAATGTTCATTAGAATATCCCTCTATTTAAATATAGCATCTTGAATGCCCAAAATTAAAATTTTTAATACATTCATTGATTTATTGGAATAATGCCAGCGGTATTGTTATATTTATCATCTATGGAGAAAATATGGAAGATGGAAAAAAAATGTTAACGGTTACAATAGATGGGAAACCAATAGAAGTCCCGGAAAAGACTACAATCCTCAAGGCTGCTAAGATGCTTGATATATATATACCGACCCTCTGTTATAATCCGAAACTCTCGCCATCCGGCAGATGCAAACTCTGCGCAGTTGAGGTGAAAGGTTCATCAAAGCCCGTTTATTCATGCCTTATACCGGTGAAGGATGGGATGGAGGTTACTGCCACATCGCCGCAACTCTTTGAGTTAAGAAAAACCAATCTGGAGAAAATCCTTGCAGACCATCCCAATGGCTGTATGACCTGTGAAGGGGCAGGAGAGTGTACCTTACAGGAACTCGCCTATTTTTATGATATTGATATCACGAAGCTCAAGACAGAAAAGGGCGATTACAGAAAAGACAATAATCCCTTTATTGAGTGGGAGCTTGATAAGTGTATTAAATGCGGTTTATGTATAAAAATATGTGACGAGGTGCAGGGTGTTAAGGCATTGGCTTTTGATAAAACAGACCCTAAAGGAAAGATTACTACCCACGACGGCAAAGACATGAACTGCGAATTCTGCGGACAATGTGTTAGTGTATGTCCGACATCTGCTCTGACAGCCAAGATGTGGAAGAGAAAAGGCAGACAAAAGGGTGTAAAACAAACCGATACTGTCTGCCCTTATTGCGGCGTAGGCTGTAACATTACTCTGCATGTAAAAGACAATGAGATAGTTCGTGTTACATCCAAGGAAGACAGTATTGTAAATAATGGTTTGCTCTGCGTTAAAGGCAGGTTTAGCTACGAGTTTGTATCAAGTCCGGACAGGCTTAAAACGCCGCTTATCAGGAAAAATGGCGAACTCCAGCCTGCTTCATGGGATGAAGCGCTGGATTATACTGCCCAAAGGCTGAGGGAAATAAAGGATACCTATGGTCCTGAGGCAATAGCAGGGCTGTCATCAGCAAGGTGTACAACAGGCGAAAATTACCTCTTCCAGAAGTTCATGAGGGCGGTTATCGGCAATAACAATGTTGACCACTGCGCCCGTCTCTGACACGCTCCCACTGTGGCCAGTCTGGCTACAATATTCGGCTCAGGGGCAATGACCAATTCTATAAGGGAAATAGAAGGCAATGAGGTTATTTTTATAATCGGCTCTAATACAAAAGAGGCGCACCCTGTTATAGCCAATATGATGATAAAGGCATATAGAAAAGGAGCAAAGATTGTAATTGCGGACCCGAGAAAGATATCAATGAGCAAATTCGCTTATATGCAGATGCAGCAGAGACCGGGGACAGATATAGCGCTTTTGAACAGCATGGCGCATGTGATATTAAAGGAAGGACTTCATAATGAGAAGTTTATAGCCGAACATACCACTGGATTTGAAGAATGGAAAAAGTTCATTGAAGAATTCACGACTCCTGAGGCAGGCGAAAAGTTAACAGGCGTGCCAAAGGAAGATATTATTAAGGCTGCAATAACATATGGAAGCTCAAGAAAGGCTGCGATTTATTACACAATGGGCATCACCCAGCATACCCACGGCACAAAAAATGTTAATGCCATAGCTAATCTGGCTCTTTTGACAGGCAATATAGGAAGGGAATTTACCGGTATAATTCCATTGAGAGGACAGAATAATGTGCAGGGCGCCTGTGATGCCGGCTGCCTCCCGAGCGTCTATCCAGGATACCAGAGGGTTGACCTGCCTGATATACAAAAGAAATTTGAGGACGCGTGGGGCGTAACACTCTCACAAAAACCAGGCATAATGGCATCGGAAATTACAGAAAAGATTATGGAAGGTAAGGTAAGGTCAGTATATATTATGGGAGAAAACCCTGTGTTGGGCGACCCAAATACAGAGCATACTATAAAAGGTTTTAAGAATCTTGATTTTCTTCTTGTTCAGGACATCTTTCTTACAGAAACTGCCGGATTGGCTCATGTTGTTTTTCCTGCGGCGTGCTTTGCGGAAAAGGACGGGACATTTATAAATACAGAAAGAAGGGTCCAGAGAGTAAGAAAGGCTGTAAATCCTCCCGGAGAGGCAAGGGAAGATTCTTGGATAATTGCGGAGCTATCAAGACGGCTCGGATACGGGATGAACTATAATTCTCCGGCGGAGATACTCGAAGAACTCGGCAGCCTGTGGCCGGCATATGAAGGGATAACATATTCAAGAATTGAAAATGAAGGCATACAGTGGCCATGCCCTACAAAAAACCATCCGGGAACAAAGTTTTTATATAAAGGCGGTTTTCCGAGGGGTCGGGTATCATTTACATCTGTTCCTTTTGAAGCGTCCGCAGAGATTAAGGATGACAATTACCCTTTTATACTCACAAATGGCAGAAACCTGTTTAATTATCATTGGGGGTCAATGACAGGAAGGGCACATGCAATCCATAAACACGCAGGTGAGGCATATATTGAGATAAACCCTGACGATGCCGCTGTTCTTAATATAGAAAACGGCAGCATGTTAAAAGTTTCCTCACGCAGAGGAAGCATTACCATAAAGGCAAGGATTACTGACAGTGTCAAACAGGGGGAAGTATTCATACCAATGCATTATGCCGATGCTGCCATTAACATACTGACAAACAATAAGGCTCTTGACAGTTATGCAAAAACGCCTGAATTTAAAGTAACAGCAGTAAAAATAGAGACTTTCGCATAGGAGGATAAGTAAAATGTCAAATATTTTGAATGAACTGAAGGCGCAGGAACTTCTTAAAGGGCTTGATGACTCTGATATAGAGAAAATTATTCCGGTTGTATCAAATATCAGAGTTGCAAAGGATGATAATATTTTCAGGCAGGGCGAGCCATGCAAGGGCATATATATGATTAAAAGCGGAAAAGTAGAGATATCAAAAACTACACCCGACGGCTGGAGGCAGCCTTTGGTCATACTGACAGCAGGACATTTTATGGGCGAAATTGCTGCTATTGAAAAAACAGAACACGCGTCTGATGCCAGGGCCCTCGAGCCGTCTGAATTATTCTTAATTCATAGGAATTCATTTGAAGAGTTGGAGAAGAAAGAGCCTTTAATTATGCTTAAAATAATCAAAAACATTGCTCTAATTGCAGGCTTTAATGTCAGGCGCATGAATGACAAATTTATAAAAGCGCTCGTTAACTATTAAATAAAAAAGGGAGGAGGTATTTTATGCCGCTTGATCCGACAAAACACGCAGACTGGGAGATTGCAGAAGCAGCAGAAAAAAACATGAAGACCGTCTATCAGATTGCAGATGAACTCGGTCTTCAGAAAGAGGAACTGCTTCCTTACGGACACTATTATGGAAAGATCGATTATGCGAGGGTTACAGAGAGACTCAAAGACAAACCCGACGGCAAATATATCGATGTAACAGCCATAACCCCGACTCCGCTCGGAGAAGGGAAGTCCACAACAACAATCGGACTGGTTCAGGGGCTCGGTAAGAGAGGCAAGAGAGTTGCCGCTGCCATAAGACAGCCTTCAGGCGGGCCTACAATGAATATCAAAGGCTCTGCAGCAGGCGGAGGGTTGTCGCAGTGCATTCCGCTAACGCCTTTTTCTCTCGGACTTACAGGCGACATAAACGCCATCATAAACTCACATAATTTGGCAATGGTTGCCCTAACCTCCCGCATGCAGCACGAATTCAACTATACAGATGAGCAACTTGCAAAACGCAAGTTAAGAAGACTTGATATAGACCCTCGCAACGTCCAGATGAAGTGGATAATGGATTTCTGTGCGCAGTCACTCAGGAATATCATTATCGGACTCGGCGGAAAGACAGACGGCTTTATGATGAATTCAGGATTTGCCATTGCAGTTTCATCAGAGGTGATGGCAATTCTGGCAGTGGCTAAGGATTTAAAAGACTTTAGAGAGAGGATGGGAAAGATCGTTGTTGCCTATGACAAAAACGGAAATCCGGTGACAACAGAAGACCTTGAAGTTGCAGGCGCTATGACAGCATGGATGATCGAGGCGCTGAACCCTAACCTCATGCAGACAATAGAAGGACAGCCTGTTTTTGTGCATGCGGGGCCGTTCGCCAACATAGCAATAGGCCAGTCATCGATTATAGCAGACAAGGTGGCGCTCAAACTTGTAGATTACAATGTAACAGAGTCAGGGTTTGCGGCTGATATAGGATTTGAAAAGTTCTGGAACCTGAAATGCCACTATTCAGGCATCAAGCCTAATGCTGCAGTAGTCGTGGCGACAATCAGGGCATTAAAATGCCACGGAGGAGCTCCGATACCTGTTCCCGGAAAACCGCTGCCTGCAGAATACAAGGGAGAAAATGTCGGCTGGGTCGAGAAAGGAACGGAAAACCTTATTCACTGCATAAATATTGTGAAGAAGGCAGGCGTAAATCCCGTTGTATGCATAAACGCCTTTTACACGGACACCGATAATGAAATAAAGGCAGTAAAACGCCTATGCGAGGCTGCAGGAGCGAGGGTTGCCGTTTCGAAACACTGGCAGTACGGCGGCGAAGGTTCTCTGGAGCTTGCAGATGCAGTTGTAGATGCATGCAATGAAGAAAACAACTTCAAGTTCCTCTATGAGCTCGACACCCCTCTCCGCAAGCGCATTGAATTGATAGCAACAGAAGTTTACGGAGCAGAGGGAGTAGAGTATTCTCCAGATGCGCTCTCGAAGGCTAAAAAGATGGAGGCGGACCCCGAAACAGCAAAGCTCGGCACATGCATGGTAAAAACCCATCTTAGCCTCTCCGACAATCCAAATCTCAAGGGAGTTCCTAAAGGATGGAAGCTCTTTATCCGGGATATCCTCACATATAAGGGCGCAGGCTTTGTTGTGCCGGTTGCAGGAGCCATTACATTGATGCCCGGAACAGCCTCTGATCCAGCATATAGAAGAATAGACGTTGACACTGCAACAGGAAAAGTAAAAGGTTTATTCTAAAAAACAACCATAGAAATGCAAAAAGGCCTCCGGAGAAATTCTGGAGGCCTTTTTGTTTTCGGGTATAATAGATCTATGGGGGTCATCAATAAAAAATCGCTCTCAATAATAATCGCCGTTATTCTGTCCGTGATACTGCATATTATTGTCATCGCAGGCATCGCTGGTATGGATTTTTTTAATCTTAAAGAGCTTTTTTCGACAAAGCCATTTCATGCAAAGATAGTCTCCGAGACGTTGCATAAGTCTAAATTAAACAAACCGCCTCAAAAAACTTCTCCCTCTGATTTACCGCATAAAGAAAAAATACCTCTTGGAGAGAAATCCGAGATGTCTTCAGAAAAACCTCTTGTCAGTCATAAACAGGAACAAACAGATACCATCACAGAGCAGCAGACATCCAAACTGATAGAGAAAGAAGAACAAATAGAAATTGTACACTCTCAGAATACTTTTCAGATATTAAAATCAGCTAAGGAAAAGCTCCACTTCGATATTTACTGGCTCGGCGTCTATGTAGGAAAAGCAGTCCTCGAAGCAGTCAATGACAACGGCAATGTGAAGATTACTTCACAGGTTCATTCCGCGCCGGTAATCTCTGCATTTTATAAGGTGGAAGACTATGCTGAAAGCCGTGTGACAAACGGCATGCCTGCTCTCTTTAAAATAAAACAGCGCGCGGGACGAAAGAGAAGCGACAAAGAGACGTTCTTCGACATTAACAATAAAAAGGTTACGCATATAAATCACATCAAAGGGACAAAAGACGAGCATGTTATTAATGCAGAGAATTTATGGGATGTGATGTCAGGCTTTTATTACTTGAGGACACAGGAACTCAATGTCGGAGAAACTGTTTATATCAATATCTTCGACAGCAACAAATTCTATAAAGCTGAAGTGCAGATTTTGAGAAAAGATAAAATAAAACTGACAGATGAGAAAGAAGTTGATGCAGTGGTTGTAAAACCCGTACTCAAATCAGAAGGCCTCTTCGAAAACAAAGGCAATATAACTGTCTGGCTTTCCGATGATGACATGAGAGTTCCTCTCCGGCTTGAGACAGAAGTATCTATCGGAAGGGTTGTTGCTGAATTGAAGACAATGGAGACAGAAAAAGAGAAATAACAGGAGCGTATAACGTGCCTGATTTCTTCCATATCTTTTGCATCGGCTATATACCTATACACCGATGACAAAGAGCCTGTGTAGCCTATCTCTTTGAGTTCATTGTATATCCTTGTACCTACTTATCACCCCTTCTTATTCCTCCTTCATGTTTTTGGAAGGAGATTATAGGTTTTTAGGGGGTCAATTGTATTTTACGATCTACAGGGGTCTTTCCTTCCCTTTGCCTCTTTGATATGTATCAGCATCCGCTTGCTGTCAATGTCTTCTGGTTTCAATTTTACCACTTCACCGACTCGTAAGCCTGCCGAGTATACCAACATTAGAATTGCCTTATGCTTTAGATTATCCACTGAATTGAGGATTTTTGCAACCTCATTCTTTGCTTAAAAACCGGATAGGTATAGACATGCTTTCCACTTAGGACATAATGGAAGATGAAAGAATTGCTTCATTTCAGTTATATTAAAAATTAAACCAATTCAGGGAACCATGCTTATATGCAGGAATACATTGTCATAAAAGGCGCGCGGGAGCATAATCTCAAAAATATAGACGTAACAATCCCGAGAGATAAAATAACCGTCATCACAGGCCCTTCAGGCTCAGGCAAGTCATCCCTCGCAATGGATACCATCTATGCGGAAGGCCAGAGGAGGTATGTCGAAAGCCTTTCTGCATATGCAAGGCAGTTTCTCGAGCAAATGCAGAAGCCTGAGATTGATTATATCGAAGGACTTTCACCTGCAATAGCCATTGACCAGAAGACAGTCACCAGAAGCCCGCGCTCCACTGTGGGAACAATTACGGAAATTTACAACTACATGAGAGTAATTTATACGAGAATCGGTATCCCATATTGTTATCAGTGCGGCTCTGTTATTACAACACAGGACTTGCATAACATCATAAGGTCTATTCTCTCATTGCCGTCTGGAACAAGAATTCAGGCGCTTGCCCCGATTGTCCGCGAGAGAAAAGGCGAGTATAAGAAAGAACTACAGCAAATGAGGATGGATGGGTTTGTCAGGGCGAGGATTGATGGAAAGATGGTCGACTTAACGCAAGATATTTCGTTAAAAAAACAGCAGAGACACACCATCGAAATAGTAATAGACCGATTTATCATAAAGCATTCCACAGAAAGGCATATAAGACAGGCGATAGATACATCCCTTCGATATGCAGATACGGTCATAATCAATCTCATAGATGAAGACAGAGACATCCCTTTCAGCAGAACGCTCGCATGTCCCAAGTGCGGAATCAGCTATCCGGAAATCGAGCCGATGCTTTTTTCATTCAACAGCAAGTACGGCGCATGTCCGAGGTGCAATGGAATCGGATTTGAGGGAATAGGTGACGAGTTCGGAATTCGGAGACTTCGGCGAGCTCAGTCGAGCCGTTCGGGGTTCGGAGTTATTGACGAAGAGGAATTGACACATATTGTGCCGTGCAAAGACTGCAGCGGCATGAGACTGAGAAAAGAGGCATTGAGCATAAAGCTGCATAATGTGAGCATCGGAGAGTTCGCTGCAATGTCTGTTAAGGGTTCGGAGGTCTTTGTTAATGAATTGAAGCTTTCCGAGAGGGAAACGGCAATCTCAAAGCGGGTTCTTAAAGAAGTAAAAGACAGGCTCTCATTCCTCGACAGGGTCGGTCTCGGCTATCTAACCCTAAACAGGCCTTCCCTGACCCTTTCAGGCGGAGAAGCACAGAGGATAAGGCTGGCAACACAGATAGGCTCTTCACTTACAGGCGTCATTTATGTCCTTGACGAGCCGAGCATAGGACTGCATCCAAAGGATTGTGTAAAACTCCTGAAAAGCCTTTTCTCCATCAGGGATGCAGGCAATACGGTAATCATTGTTGAGCACGACGAAGAAACCGTAAGGAGCGCAGACCATGTTATCGATATGGGGCCTGGCGCAGGAAAAAACGGCGGATGGATTATATCAACAGGCTCACCGGCAAACATTATAAAAGACGAATCATCAATCACAGGCAAATACCTCAGCGGCCGGTTCACAATACCTGTTCCTGAAAAACGACGCAAACCAAAAGAGTTTTTGAAGATTGCAGGAGCATCCGAATTCAATTTAAAAAATATTAATGCCTCAATTCCTCTCGGACTGTTTGTTTGCGTGACAGGGGTTTCAGGCTCAGGCAAAAGCACGCTCATTTTCGAAATTTTATACAAAGCGCTCTCAAGGCATATATACAACAGTAGTTTGATTCCCGGCAAATACAAAAAAATAGATGGCATGGAAAAAATCGACAAGGTGATATGCATTGACCAGTCGCCATTAGGACGGACTCCGCGCTCAAATCCAGCTACATACACAGGAATACTCACAATTATCAGGGAGCTTTTTTCGCAACTCCTTGATTCAAGGATAAGGGGATACAAGCCGTCGAGATTCAGTTTCAATGTGCCAGGAGGCAGATGCGAGGCATGTCAGGGAGACGGTCTGAAAAAAATAGAGATGCATTTTCTGCCGGCTGTATATGTAACCTGTGATGCATGTAAGGGCAAACGATACAATAAAGAGACCCTCGATATTTTTTATAAAATGAAGAATATTTCTGATGTCCTTGAAATGACCATCTCAGAGGCGCTTGAATTCTTTTCAGCCATCCCTCCACTCAAGCAGCGCCTCGATATTCTCGAAGACATGGGAATGGGATACCTGAAATTAGGCCAGTCTGCTACCACCCTTTCAGGAGGAGAGGCGCAGAGGCTAAGACTCTCAAAGGAGCTTGGCAAAAAGGCTACAGGCAACACCCTGTATATCCTTGATGAACCGACAACAGGACTCCATTTCGTAGATATACAGAGACTTCTCAATGTGATAAACAGGCTTGTTGATATGGGCAACAGTGTTGTAGTAATCGAACATGACCTTGATATAATAAAATCCGCAGATTATATTATAGACCTCGGGCCTAAAGGCGGAGAAGAAGGAGGCAGAGTCGTTGCAGCGGGCGCTCCCGAGGAAGTGGCAAAAAATAAGGAATCGTACACTGGAAGGTTTTTGGCAGGCAAACTGAAATGACAAAACAAAAACATTTTCGGGGCAAAAAATTACTATTATGCTGTCTTGCCGCGTTGGTCTTATTTTCATGCGATAACAAACCCAAAGAAAAGCTATACAAAGAGACCCGCACATCGATGTACACCATTGTCTCGATTACTGTCTCTTCAGACTCTGAAAAAATAGCAAAGAAGGCCATTGACAGTGCTTTTAAAGAACTGGACAGGCTTGCAGGTCTGTTAAACTTCTATTCTGAAGACAGCGAAGTAACAATGATTAACAGAAGCGCAGGAGACATGCCGGCGAAAGTATCGCCGGAAACATTGGAAATCATAGAAAAGGCGCTGCATGTATCGGAAAATACAGAAGGAGCTTTTGATATTACAGTCGGCCCTGTAGTGCGTCTGTGGAACTTCAGAAACAAGGTGCTACCGGATAAAAAAACAATTACAGAAAGGCTTAAACTTGTGGGATATAAGAATATAATTGTAGATAAAGAAAAATCCACGGTCTTTTTGAAAAAAAAAGGAATACAGATAGACCTGGGGGGAATTATAAAGGGCTACGCAGCAGACAGGGCAGCGGAGGTTCTTAAAAAGAACGGAATAAAATCAGGCATTGTGGCTGTTGCCGGAGACATCAAAGTGTTTGGCAAAAGACCTGATGGAAATCTGTGGAATGTCGGAATACAAAATCCGGGACCTAACCCCCCTATCCACAATGGGGGGGTGGATGAAATTATTGCAGTCGTAAGCCTTTCGGACATGGCCGTCTCCACATCAGGCGACTATCAGAAGTTTTTCATAAAGAACGGCAAGATGTATCATCACCTCCTCAACCCTAAGACAGGCTATCCTGTATATAAATGCCGCAGCGTAACCGTAATAACAAGAGACGCTGTGTTTACAGACGCCTTTGCAACCGGCATATTTATTCTTGGTCCTCAAAAGGGCATGAATGTTTTAAAGAGACTTGGATTTGATGGAGTAATTGTGGATAAAGATGGTAAAATTCTTGTCACAGAAGGGATAAGAGATAACATAAAATGGAGTGATGGAGCGATGGAGTAATGCAAATTACATGTCCTGTTTGTAAGAAAAAGACGATATGGGAAGAAAATACATGGAAGCCGTTCTGTTCCGAGCGATGCAAGCTGATTGATTTAGGCAAATGGGCAACGGAAGATTACAAGGTTCCGGGAGAAGAAGCAGAGGAAAAGGAAGAGAAAGAGAAAAAAGAAACTGATAATTGATATAAAAGGAGGACTTGCAAATGACAAAGATTATTGTTACAGGCGCAACAGGAAGAATGGGAAGCAGGATTACCACCCTTTCAAAGGATTATCACGACTTAAATCTTGCAGGCGCTGTTGAAAGAAAAGGACATGATGCAATAGGCAAGGACATTGGTCAAATTGTCGGGATTGGAGAGACAAATATAAAACTCACAGACAAGCTCGAAGATATTATTGATAACTGCGATGTCATTATCGACTTTACATCCATAAGCGCAACACAGCAGCATGTAAAGTTAGCTCATGAAAGAAAAAAGGCAATGGTAATTGGCACTACTGGATTTTCAAAAGAAGAATTAGAGCCAATTAAAGTGGCTTCAAAGTATATTCCGATTGTCCTTGCGCCGAATATGAGCGTGGGCGTTAATCTCCTTTTAAAAGTCTTGCAGGACATTGCAAGAGTTATTGGCAATGAATATGACATAGAGATAGTAGAGGCACACCACAGACTAAAGAAAGATGCTCCAAGCGGTACTGCAATGAAGATGGCTCAGGTTATTGCAGATGCAGTAAGCAGAGACCTCGACGATGTTGCAGTATATGCAAGAAAGGGATTAATCGGTGAAAGGACAAAAAAGGAAATCGGCATCCAGACAGTGAGGGCAGGAGACATAGTTGGTGAGCATACGGTATTATTCGGAGGATTGGGCGAGAGGATAGAGATTACGCATAAGGCATCAAGCAGGGATACCTTTGCAAGAGGGGCGTTAAAGGCTGCTTTGTGGATTGCAAATAGAAAGTCAGGTCTTTATGACATGCAGGATGTATTGGGATTAAAATAGTTCATGGCTCATAGCTGATAGTTCATAGCAAAACCATGAGCCAAGAGCCATCAGCTATAAGCTAAATCACGCCCAGGGCGTTCAGCCTTCTACAATGGTGTGCTCTTCCCACATAAACCAGCTTCCAGTATCGGACATGAAGAAATAGGTATTTGCAAAGACAGCATAGTGCTGTTCTTCTTCATGTATGAGTCTTTCGAACAGTTTTTTTTCTTTGTCTGTCGTTGCTTCCGAGGCGGCTTTTTTGTAAAATTCGATACCCTCTTTTTCCATATCCATTGCAATATTAAATGCCTCAAGTTCGTCTTTGGTAGCCTCAACCCGATCCATCATCTCATGTTTCATTTCTTCAAAAATCGATTTGACATTCTTCATGGGACTGACATCCTGTATCTTCAGGTCAAGTTTTTTAAGTAACTGCGAAAGCATATCAAGATGTCTTTTTTCGTCCTCAACGACGGACAAAAACATTTTTTTGCCTACCACATGGTTGCATTTCTCAGCAGCCTCGTTATAAAACTTTATGGCGTCTGTCTCCATTTTTATGGCAATCTCAATCGAATTCATAAATCCTCCTGAATATTTTACTGCTCAGTTAAACTTCCTTTTCAAACATATCCTTTGATGCGCCGCAGACAGGGCATACCCAGTCGTCAGTAAGACTTTCAAATGGCGTACCCTGTGCAACGCCTGAATCAGGGTCTCCATACTCCGGGTCATATACATAACCGCATACACTGCATTTCCACCTTTCCATAAAACCTCCTACTAAGAATATGTGTTATAAAATTTATATGAACGGGTTTTACCCGTTAAAGGTGGACAGGCAGGAGAACTCCATATCACCTGGGTCAATGAACCCTCAACGGAGTCTGTTCCCTGCCTCCCATAGCCATAATAGGTTGATTGGGTCTTTGAACCCTTGTCATCATGGAGGATTGGCCGGGAGGCTTCACCTGCCTTGTTCAAATAACTTTTTACGGAGGTGCTGCTTTGAATCATTTCTTTG
>CAMTVO010000021.1:0-7904 GCA_947085205.1 uncultured Nitrospiraceae bacterium | reverse complement strand
TTTCATAGCCAACCTTTGTCTTCTTCTCATCAATCCATGAGGCAGGCAGGTGGGGTTTTAAGAAGCGAACCTTCATCGGGCGTGATGCTTAGCCATTACCTGTTCATAAGGCACTGTCTCTACTTTGCCCATTTTGTATGCCTGCCAGCGTTTGCGCGCCTCATCTGCCCAAACACGGTCAATTTCAGGGTCAGGCTTGTCAAGCTGAATTAAGATAGAATCTACCGGCTCTATCTTTTCGTTGTCCGGCAAAGATTTAATTTTTGCTGCAAGTTCATTGCTTATAGTTCCCATAACGTTACCTCCTTTTTATATATTATGCTAAATTTCTCATCCTCGCTCCCTCGCCCCATGTGGTATTTGATGTTTGCTCCTCTCCCCGCACCTCTGCAATTATCCGCTCAATGAGTTTTTCTGATTCTTGCCGTAAGAGCCGACTTCATTTCACCTCGTAAGCCTTTGCCAAATATTCAAAACTCATATTCGTCTGCACTGCATTATGGGGAATCAATACATACTTCCATTGCTTGCCGCTGTTTTGGGTTGTAAAATCAGTTGCGTTTTTACAATACTCTAAGGCTGCCTGTGTTTTCTCCTGAACATCTGCATCTTCTAAATCCCCTTCTTTTTTCGTCTCAACCATATAAATCGCCTCTTGTGTTTCAACTACAAAGTCGGGATGATACTGTTTGGAGTTATGCTTCCAATAGATATGAAACTGCCGCTGCGCGGGTCTCAGCCATTTTAAAACTGCCTTGTCATTTTCCAAAATTATTGCAAAGTCCTTTTCAGTCTTTGAATCAAATTTATACAGGTTATGACAGGCTTTTTTAAAGCCGCTGAACACCTTGCTGGGAATAGCGCTTGTTGGAGTTATCGTATCAGTAAAATGATGGATGCTGTCTTTTGTGTATTTTGAAAAGTTATGCTCCTCAATCTTTGTGAAAGGTTTTACAATAGGCTTTTCAAAGCCCGCAGTCTCGCAGTAGAAATGCTCCATCAACTGGGAATAAATATAGCTGCCGATTTCCTTTTTGTGAGATTGAACAACATTCATTAAATCGTCTTCTTTAAGATATGACCTGAACTTTTCTACTGCCTGCCCTGCCAGTTTAAACAGTAAATCCGCCTGCTCATCGTAATCTATTTCAGGATAATTTATAAGTTCATTGACTATTATCCTCTCATGCGTGTCAACAACAATCCTGCCCTTGCCTATAACAATGTCAATGCTGTTTTCCTGTTCTCTTAATTTCTTGATAAGAATTTCTTCTGATACCGGCTGATAGTTGAGGCTTTTGGCATCAAGATTAAAGTCCCTAAAACCCGATTTTACTTCATCTGACTGCTGTATGCTAATCCTCGGAATTTCTATAATATTGTTTGTATACTCATCCACTATTCTTTCATAGGCTGCTTCTGCCTCCCGTATCATTTCAGCAGCAAACAGCGCCTGCTGCGGTGTGCTGGCTATTTTCTCTTTGATTTTCTCAATAGCAATTTGCTTGATTTCGCTTTTCTTTAATTCAGTGATATTCGTTACTTTATTATTTATCTCCGGCAATGTAGAGACAAGGGCTTTGTGAACATCAAGGGTTATCTGCGCCTTTTGTTTTTCTTCAGGTTCAGCAATGGAATTAATTAATTTTTGCTGCTCCTCAATCTTTTTCTCAACCAATGTCACTGCAGTGATTACTTCTTTAGGCTGGCTTAAATCTTCTGCATCAATGGTAATAATATTTTCTTTTCTGATAATGGAATCAGGCTTATTTGCCTCGTCTATGATTTCCTGAAACCTGTCATGTGCAACAATAGTAAGTTTGTCCGCTTTGTTATACCCTGTCCGTATTCCATACGGCAGCCTTAACCCCCTGCCGATAGTCTGCATTCTTAAAGTAATTGCTGCCGCTGTCCTCAAAGGAATTATGGTATAGAGGTTCGTAACATCCCATCCTTCCTTGAGCATATTCACATGAATTACAATCTCAATCTTGTTGTCAGGGCTTTCCAGTGAAAGCAATTGAGCGATGTTCTCATCCTTTTCCTCACCGCTCTGGTTTGAATGGATTTCTGTTACCTTGTCTGCATAATATCCTTCAAAAAATGCGCTGGATGCAATAAGTTCTCTTAACCTGCGGGCATGTTCTGTATCTTTTGCAACAACCAACACAAAGGGCTTAACAAGAGGCATCTTGCTATCCCTCGCGAAAATATCCAATGCCACCTTTGTATCTTCATGGATTCGTATGCCGTCTTCAAGTTTTATCCTGTCTAAATCCTCAATCGTATACTGCGAAGGATTAAAATCCTTGCGCGTTGCAATAGCCGGTTCTTTTACAAAACCATCCTGTATTGCTTTGGATAGAGAATATTCATATACAACATTCTTAAATTTTATCGCCCCTCCGCTTCGTTCAACCTGCGGAGTTGCCGTAAGCTCAAGACCCAAAATCGGATTTAATTCATTGATAACTTCCATTCCTCTGTCAGCGCGGTAGTGGTGGGATTCATCCATAAGCAGAACAAGGTCGTCAAGATTGGAGAGATAATTAAAATAAGAATCTCCTAAATATTCCGAAAGCCGCTTGATACGCGGGAGTTTGCCGCCTCGCACCTCTGCGTTTATCTTGGATATATTGAAAACATTTATCCTTATCTCCTGCTCCTTGTAAAGATCGCCGATGGAGTTGTAATTGTCGCCGGTGATTATTATAGGATTGTTATGGACAAACTCTCCGATGCCCTTAAAGACATATTTAGGATGAGTGGTATTTGAAAAGTCCTCAATCAGTTTGTTGTAAATGGTAAGGTTCGGGGCAAGGACAAAAAAGTTTTTAATTCCCTTTTCTAAGTAGAGATATGCAACAAAAGCCCCCATTAAACGGGTTTTGCCGACGCCTGTTGCCAGCGCAAAACAGATTGAAGGGAAATTTCATTCAAAGTCCGTGCAGGTAGGGTAAGTGCTTTTGACTATCTCAAGCAATGCCGGAAGGTCATTATTTTTTACAAGAGGCAATTTATCAACAAGCTCCGCCAATATATTCAGGCTCTCAGCCTGTGGAGGGCGAAGACTTAAACGGTTCTTTATGGAATTGGCAATGCGGTTCATCAGTCGTCATCCTCCTCGCTGAACAATACCGGTGCTTTTAAGGAAGCAGATTTGTTGCCTTTCTTTTTATTGCCGTTTGTCTTTTCAGCAGGTTCAAAATCCGGTTCATTCCCCTCAATAGGCATATTCACAATATTAAGGCTGTAATCCTCTTTTCCAAACTCACAGCGTCCCAAAAGCATCTTTGGAATTTTCTTAACTGTAATATTCGGGTATCTGCTCTCGCACGGCTTTGAGAAGGACTTGCAGCAGATTAAGAGGCTCTCATCAGCCTGCATTTCATCATGGATTTTATCAAGAAACTCAAGAGTAACAAATTTTGTGGTGGTGAAGATGTAATCCTTTTCCGTTGACTTCCCCTGCTTCCAGTAAATCTGCTCATCAGGGGAGTATTTAAAGCCCTCATGCTTTGCCATTGCAGCAGCAAGCATATCGGCATTATACCGCTCATCAATTATCCAATTGCCGTATTTGTCCTCTTTGAGCAAGCTTGGAGCAAGATAGTAATATTTGAAACCGCCCCCGCCCTGCCAGTTTACAGACTTTGATATCCCGCCTTGATCCGTTCCGTCAACAACCTTCTTTAATCGCGGCAGGCAGTGGGTATGCGCATGTTCGCCAAGCTCAATGCCTATCCATTTGCGTCCCATCTTATGTGCAACAGCGGCAGTTGTGCCTGAGCCGAGGAAGGAGTCAAGAACGAGGTCGCCTTCGTTGGTGGCAAGGGTAAGAATGCGTTGGATTAGGCGTTCTGGTTTGGGAGTTGTAAAAACTTCCGTTTCGTGTAAATCCTTAATTTCTTTTTTCGCTTCTTGATTATCTCCAACTTCTTCTCTAAACCAAATTGTTTTACTAACCATTCCTTCTTGAACATCCGAAAGAAATCGTTTTATAGAAGGCACATTATTACCTTCGGGGCCAAACCAGATTCTATTATCCATAACCAACTCTTTAAATTTTTCTCTTGATACCCTCCAACACGCGCCCTTCGGGGGATAAACAACCCTACCACTTGGTGTTGTAATTGGATAAACATCTTTTGGTGTTAACCGTTTTGCATCTAAACCGCTTGATTTCCATAAGCCCCTTGGATCATTGTCTAAATTCTTATATCTCGCATTGGCTTCTTCAGTTCTTGGCAAAAAATTCGGTCTCCATATTTCCTTGTTCTTTGCATAAACCAGAATATGGTCATGGCTATCTGACAGCCATTTTGCATCATTCTGCGGGGAATACTTCTTTTCCCAAATCACATTATTTACAAAATTCTTCCGCCCAAATATCTCATCGCAAAGCACTTTCAAATAATGGCTTTCATCGTCATCAATAGAAATCCAGAGCGTTCCGTCATTGCTTAACAGCCTGTGAAGCATTTCAATCCTCGGCTTTATCAGACTCAGCCAAATTGAATGCTCCAAACCATCATCGTAATGCTCAAAGGCATTACCGGTGTTATAAGGCGGGTCAATACAGGCGCACTTTATCTCCCCTGCAAAGTCTTGCTCAAGGGCTTTAAGCGCAAGAAGGTTGTCGCCGTGAATGAGCATGTTGCCGCTGTTCTTGTCGCCGTAAGACCTCTCCGGGTCTTCAATCAATATGCGCGGCTCCAGCCTCGGCTGCTCATCCTTCCCTATCCATGTGAGTTCAAGTTTTAGGGGTTTAGACAATTTAACGTCCTTTCAGTGCATCACCTATTGCACGAAGCCAACTCCTAATTTCATTATCGGTATCAATAGACGAAAGCAACTCCGGCGTCATTTTTGATACATAATCGGTACAAAGTCGGCGTTTAGCACTCGACTCTTTCTTAGAAAGTTTTTCGGCCTTTGATGACACCTCTATCCACAATTGATCACTTTCACTTGCTTCGTGAACCGTTTGGGCAAAAAGAACAGGAACGTCTTCAAAAGCCTCGCCTTTCCCTGCATAATTAGCATAATCTTTTTTAATGACATTAGGATGAATATAGTTCTCAAGCTCTTTTCTGTTAGTCGTCCAAACCGTACAGTTAGCACGCTTACCAAACTCTTCTGCTATGGCATGATACTTAGGTTTTTCAGGTGGTTGATTATCCCTATCCATGAGATAGAATTCCGGGCGATTAAATCTTTCAAGCCTCGACACCCACAAATCAAGACTGCTTCCACCTAATGGAACAAATACGAGGTGACCGTCATCCTCGGCTTTCTTCAAGTTCGGCACATCTTCACCGGCATTATGTAATATCTCAGAGATAGTAGTGAGAAATAATATATCGTTTCTACCTTCAATACCTAAAAACACTCTAATATTATGGTCCGGTAGAACACCCAGCGAAGTCATGATTTCATTTAGAGTCTCATCCGTATGTCCATCATGAATAACCGTCCGATCATTTTCCTGCGTAAGATAACGTAATGACGTTTGTCCGAACCGTCTTGCCAGCATAGGGGTATGTGTTGTAAGAAGTACTTGACAACCAGCCTGATTTGCCAAGTCTTCAAAAGCCTCAATGAGCATTTTTTGATTATTAGGGTGTTGACTTGTTTCGGGTTCCTCAATGGCATATATAACACCGGTGTCTTTCCCCTCTGCATCCTTCTCTGCCCTTGCGCGGAAAAAGTTCAACAGAACTAAACGTCTTGTACCACTACCGCGCTTGTTAATAGGAATGTCATGCTCACCAGTAAGACTGACAGAAAAAAGGCTGTCCCAGTTCTTATTTGAGACCCGTGGTTTCAATTGCTTTGCCAACTCAGGGCTCATCTCTCGGATTTTTTCGACCGTTCTGTCAGCTATCGTCTGAACTTCTTGCTTTACTCTCTCTGCAATCTCGTTGAGTGTTGTTTCTTGGGCTTTAATGGCTTCTTTTATGGCAGACTTCATAGGATCTTGTGCTTCTTCATCTTGATCCGTGCTGGAACGGTCGGATTTAAATAGAGCAAAAACAGGTAGACTCTTTTTCAATTGCTCCCAAATCTTTTCCGCAGCCTCAGACTTGAGTTCAATATCGATTGCCTGACATTGTAGATCGTCAGCATGAGACCAAATAGCGCGCCTAAGTTCAGTATTGATTGTCTGGTTAACTTTTGACAGATCAACTTTTAACTCTTTAGCCCGCTGCTTTAATTTAGCATTCGTTAGAGTTAAAAGGTCGTTGTACTTATCAGCAGTTGGATGAATTGCTCTGGCATACACGTTTGCAGCTTTTACTTTCCCAGAACCAGAACAGTTGAACATCTTCACGATCTCCAACATTCCATTTTGATCCAGCAAGTATTCTGTTCTTAAATTTGTTGGGTGTTGTTCATCAATTACAATCTCCGCCGGAAGATCATCAAATACACATGCTATTTTAATTGTCGATTCATCCCCGTGAACACATACATCATCTTGTTCAGGAACACGATTAAAAAATAAATCACATGCATCAAACAGGGACGATTTTCCTGAATCGTTTTTACCAATAAAGACGGTTAGATCATCGATATCAATGATGACCTCATCCTTATAACATCGAAAATTTGTTATTTTCAGCTTTCGCAATAGCATATTATTAATAAACACTCATTAAGTTATTTTTTTCCTTCATCTGTTGGTGCTTCCAAAGCCTTCAACTCCAATCCTTCAATCTCTTGCAGCGTCTTGCCAGCGATGCCCTGCAAATCTCCATACATGCCGACTGTTGCCTGCATAACGCGATCAATCTGCTCTTCACGTTTGGACCACTGCTTTGTTATAGCCTTCTTTTCCTTATCAAGGTCTTCCTGCATAGTAGAAAACGCCTCAACAATAGCATGTACCCGTTGGCGAAAACGCGGACCAGTAAGGTATTGATAGACCATCTCCGTCTTGGTCTGCTGACCCTCAGTGGCCTTGCGGGCTGACGCAATTTCGATAAGTATATGGCGAAGCGTAACTGCAACGGGAAGAGCGGCACGTGGATGTGTTACCCATACGCCCTCAATCAACTCAAATGTCTCCACTCCCTTCGGGAGGACATGGCTCACAATTACGGCGATTTCCGCCTTGGCAGACCGCTGGTCTTCACGGAGTTTTCCAAGCCAGCTATCGCTCCAGTTCTTGGTGCGTTTCGACTCCCATAATATCGTGCCGCAGGGCTGGCCGAATGAACTACAAACGCGATGCAATATATCACCACCATGTTCACCTTTAGGAACGGGCTCAATAGTGTCGAGAGGGAACTTTGTGTTCAATAGCGCTTCGAGCGCAAGTTCCTGAACTTCTCCCTGAAGCTGTTGCGATCCTTGCTCAGACTTGCGTTTAAGTTCCTCAATTTGTTTCTGCATTGAAGTGATAGTCTGTTCCTTTTCCATCACCTTAAGTTTCATTTGATCCTCTGCTTCTTTGTGAGCCTGTTCACGCACAGCAGTAAGCCCGTTCTGAATTCCTTTTTCAACCGTCAGATCCAGTTCGCGTTTAGCATCATCAAGTTCACGTTGTTTTCGGATAAGTTCAGCCTGTGCCTTCTGCGCCTCGGCAAGTTTAGCCTCTCGCTGATTTAGGATTTCCTGAAGGTCGGTGATTTCCTTGGCTTTCTGTTCAAGTTCCGTCCCTATGGCAAGCTTGGCCTTCTTTGCTTCATCGGCAGCAATTTTGGTGCGCTCCTGTTTTAGTTTCTCATTGACTTGATTATCTATAGACTCTTTTTCTTTTGTAATCTCTTTTTCACGCTCACAGAGCGAAGCCTCACGACTTGAGATGTCTTCGTCCTTCTGGGCTAATTGTCTTTCAAATTCGCGGCGTGTCGCCTCTATCAAAGGAGCTGCCAGAGACTCGTTGAGTTTAATCTCTG
>CAMTVO010000020.1:0-85042 GCA_947085205.1 uncultured Nitrospiraceae bacterium | reverse complement strand
TGCCGGGCCAGCAGCAACAGCGATCCGTCCTCCGGCAGCATTTCCTCGGCCGCGTCTCTAAAATCAGTCAGCAGGCCGAAGTGCAGGCTGTCGTCCCGATTTGCCAGGAACCGGACTTCAAGAGCTTCTACCAGGTCCTCTATATTCTGAGTGTTTGTGAGCATAGTCGGGACCACGACCAGAGTGCGCAATTCCGGCGGAATTCCCTTGGAGAAGTCCATTCGCGGCAGCGGGTGCGGCGCTGCCAGCAAAGTCACCAGCCGGTTCACCAGGGCTACGGCCAGATGACTCCCGCACAGGAGCGAGAGGATACCGATTAGCCCGAGTGCCCAACCATTTAAACCACCGGCATGCGCCTTCGCCAGTGAGCTCCAGGCGAAGATCATTGTCATCAGCATGATCATGCCTATGTACAGCAGCAAAGGAAACCGTGAGCTCAATTTTCGAAGGGCCTCAAAAACAGATAAGCGCACTTCTGCCAGATGCTCAAGCTCCGCCAGTCCCTTGTCTATCAGGTAAAAGCCGACATGTGCCGCGCGATCGTCAGGGCCATTTTTGGCTGCACCGTCACGCGCAAGCCGGAGCGCTTGCGTGGCCACCTCGCGCTCGGAAAGCAGCCCGTTCTTCGCAATCTTCTCTACAACATGGCGGTAGCGGTCACGGGTTGAGAAATCCATCTTGCCGTAAACTCCGCCCGTGTCCTCACGCAGGGTTTTTTCCACAGTACTCATCGTCTCCACGAACTCGCGCCAGTCCATCGCGCCCAGGAAACGGAGGCTGCCGATGCTGTTGCTCATCGAGACCTGATCAGCAGCCTGTTGTTGGTTCTCCGACTGCACCAATTGTTTGATTGTCAGGCCAGACTCGGACAGTTGCTGCTCAATCCAGGTGAGCGGCATTGCTAAAGCGGGACCCTGCCCCTGCAGTCGGCGCGCAAATTCCGCGACAAACGAACTTACCATGGGCGGGTTCGAACGCGCCATGTCCGCGATCACTAAAATAAGGCTCTTCGGGTCTTTATCCGCGATCTCCGTCATCTGGTCCTCCCAATAATCGGCAAGGTTTCGGTCGGTCCTATCAGTGGCGATCCGGACTGCAACGCGTCGGAGATTCTCGATCAGCGCCAGGCGTAACATGATGGGAATTGCCCACAATTCGCCCAGTTTTAGGGCGGTGACTGTCTGGTAGGCTGCCACGAAACTGCCGAGGCTCTCCGGATCTACCCGTCCATCGCCATGCGAGATCGTTTCCAGCGCAATGTCATAAACGCGCGGAAGACCGGCCGATGAACCATTCAGCAGTCGAGGCAGTTCCCGGCTGTACCCCTTTGGCAAGTGTCTCCTGGCCGCGCGAATCTGCTCTTCAATAAGGTAGAAGTTATCGAGCAGCCATTCCCCCGCCGGCGTAATACGGCGGGCCGCCTTAATAGCCTCAGTCAAGAGGTTGCGGACTTTGAGCAGCACGCTTTCATTATCAGCCAGCCGCGTCAGAAGCCGGTCCCGTGCACGTTCCAGACCCAACTTATGCCAGCCCGCCAGAGTCTTGCCGTGCCGCTCCATCTGATCGCTGCTGAACAGTTCCGATCGCAGCGGCGGCTCAGTGACGGCGCACTTTTGTATCCGGCTGTTTCCGCAGAACCCCGCCCACAAATGGGACAGATTCCCGAGAATGGTCTTGCTGCTTATCTTCAAGTCGAGGTCTCCTTCTGAGAAGCTAAGTCTCAGCAAATAGGATAGCAATCAGGGTGGTAGCTTTGGACTATCCATCTTCGGTAGTCGGTATTCATGCTACAATCTACATCATTATAGCAGATTGCTGTCTTGAATTAACTCCATCATAAATCATACAATACTAATTGCGGACTACGCACAAAAATCCCGCTTCAGAGAAACTGCTAACCGACAGCATGACAAGGCATTAGATAATGATCCAGGTAAGCAATTTAGAAAAATCATACGGACAACAGGTGCTCTTCGACAAGATCGGTTTCATGATCAACCCCGGAGAGCGTGTGGGACTCGTGGGCAGAAATGGTCATGGCAAGACCACCCTGTTCAGACTGATATTAGGACAGGAGCATCAGGACTCGGGGACTATCAGCATTCCTGCCGGCTACAGTATCGGGTATCTCTCCCAGCACATCCGGTTTACAGAAGAGAGCGTATTGAAAGAAGCATGTCTGAGCCTGCCCCGAGCTGCTCGGGGTAGGGACGAAAGTTACAAGGCAGAAGCCATTCTGATGGGCCTTGGGTTTTCCGCTGACGATCTCGTTCTCAATCCTGCGCAGTTATCCGGCGGGTTTCAGGTGAGGCTGAACTTGGCGAAGGCGCTCGTCTCCAATCCGAATCTCCTCCTCCTTGACGAACCCACAAACTATCTTGATATCGTGTCGCTCCGCTGGTTAGTCCGGTTCTTGCGCGAATGGAAAAAAGAACTTATCATCATTACGCATGACCGCTCATTTATGGACAGTGTTACCACGCATACAATGGCGATTCATCGCTGCGGGATACGAAAGATAGCGGGACCGACGGAAAATGTGTATCAGCAATTACTGCTTGAAGAAGAGGTATATGAAAAGACACGGGTAAACGACGAGAAAAAGCGGAAGGAGATAGAGCAGTTCATAAACCGCTTCCGGGCCAAGGCGACCAAGGCTAAGGCGGTTCAGTCAAGAGTCAAGGCATTGCAGAAAAAGGGACGGCTCGAAAAATTGTCTGACACAAAGAATCTTGACTTCACCTTTAACTCAGCGCCCTTTAACAGCAAACAGCTGATGGAAGTGAAAGACCTGTCTTTTGGATTTGATTCCGGCGCGCCGTTAATTGACGGGTTAAGCTTTTATGCCGGAAAGAATGACCGCATCGCGATAATAGGGAAAAACGGCAAAGGCAAGACAACGCTCCTGAACCTTCTGTCCGGGGAATTGGCTCCTCTCAGCGGCGAGGTGCGCCATCACAATGACCTGAAGCTTGCGTATTTCGGACAGACAAATATAAACCGGCTTAACCTGCAGAAGACCGTGGAAGAAGAGATAATGGAAGCATACCCTGACCATAACAGGGGCGCAGCGCGTAAGATATGCGGAGTGATGATGTTTCCGGGCGATGATGCATTAAAAAAGATCAGCGTCCTCTCCGGCGGTGAGAAGAGCCGGGTACTGCTTGGCAAACTGCTCGTCAGCCCTGCCAACATGCTGATGTTAGATGAGCCTACGAACCACCTTGATATGGAGTCCGCTGAGTCCCTGCTTGAGGCGATAGACGCCTTCCCCGGCTGCGTAGTTATTGTAACCCACAGCGAAATGATACTCCATGCCATCGCGACAAGGCTCATTGTATTTGACAACGGGAAGGCAACCCTTTTTGAAGGCACGTATCAGGACTTCCTTGACAGAGCAGGATGGAACAATGAAATTCCTCCGTTGCAGCGAAGTCCCAAAGTGAACGAAGGCAAAACCGTGGACAGGAAACTCCTCCGCCGCCTCCGCGCTGAACTGGTCAATGAGAAATCAAAGACCCTCGGGGCGTTGCAGAAGCGGATAGTTGAAATTGAACGCGAGATCATGAGCCTTGAAGCGATGGTCGGGCAGAGCAACAAAGATATTGTGGATGCTTCCTTCAAAGGCGACGGCAACACCATCAATAAACTGTCCAAGTCGCTTCACGCTTCACAAGCAAAGATAGATTCCCTCTTCTCTGAACTGGAGCGTCTGCATATCGAACTTGAGGACAAAACTAAAGAGTTTGAAGAAAAGCTCAGTGGGACAGAGATGGCATAGAAGCAGGGAAATTAAGAATAGGCTACACAAAGCAGCCTTTTCTTCAGCCGGTTCTGTATACTGACTTTCTCATCTATCAGGCTCTGTTGATGCCTTGAGAGTATCCTGAGCTTTTCATGGACTGCCGGCGGTTTCTCTACCGCTATGAATGCCTTTTCTTCTCCGGCATCCATATGGTCTTTTAATTTCAACATCTTTGCCAGCATCTTTGCGTCTCTCCGGTCGTTGCGCCATTCCACTCCAAATACATTACGAAACCGTCTTAATTTTGGGTCTTCGCGTAATCAAGTGGGTAAATTCTTGCAAACTCATGTCATTCCCCGACCCCCTTATCATTCCCCGATTACTACCTTCGAGGGCAGGCAAGCCGGGAAATGACAACAATATGTTAAACGTTCCATTTGATTCGTATTGGAATAACCGCTTTCCCCCATAGGTAATCTTACCAGATTTTCTTACACATCTTGAACCCATTTTTTCATTACCCAGAGCCGGTCTACACCTCTCAACTTATCACTTTTTACTCACACTATTTCACGAAGACCCTTTTTAAATGAGGCAACGATTCAGTTTCATATAGATTTTTGATGAGGCAATTCGCTGAGTTGACAATCGTATATAAAAATAATAATCTATGTATATACAAATGAGGAGGCGTTATTAATGAGAACAGCAACTAAAATGACATCCATACGGCTTGATATAAAACTTGCCGATGAGGCGGTAAAAGTGCTTGGCGTAAAGAGCAGAAGCGAGGCAGTGCACATAGCCTTAAGGGAGATGGTTACCCTTAAGAAATTTAAGGAGCTTATGTCAAAGTACGGTGGAAAACTGAAGTTTGAGGCGCACGGCAAGTAGAATTATTATTTTTGACACGTCAGTCTTTATAGACCATTTGAGGACAAATAAATATACTAACCACTTCCAAAACATAAACGCTCTTATAAGAAATTCTTCTGTCGTTCTATCAGAATTAGCAAGAGGAGCCACAAAAGAAATAGAATTAGATTTTGTAGTCACTCTGTCAAAAAACCATCCAATATTGACTCCTACAGAAAAAACTGGCTGGAATCAGGGCAGATATTATCAAGGATTTATAAAGACAGAGGATTTTCTCCAGACAAGCGGAGGGATTTACATTTTGATGTTTTAATAGCCCTTACTGCGAGGAATTATGGCGCAACCGTTATTACTTCAAATAGAGCAGACTTTGATCTGATAAGAAGATATAGGGACTTTAGTCTGGAAGTTTGGTGATCATATATGATACCTTCTTAACTATTTCAGAAGCATCATAAACCCCCGTTACATCTATCCACCGGATTCCTTCCTCTTTCTTAAACCATGTAAACTGTCTCTTTGCATAATTCCTCGACCTTTTCTTCACAAGAGTTATTGCCTCTTCAAGACTTATTTTGCCATAAAGATGCATGGCTATTTCCTTATAGCCGATTGCCTGCATGGAGGAATAGGCAAGAGGCAATGGGCAATGGGCAATGGGCAAAGACTCTTTTTCACTAACGCCTATAGCCTCTTGCCTATAGCCCTTGCTTTTTATCAGTTCTATCACGGTTTTGACTTCATCAACCAACCCCTGTTCTATCATCTTATCCACCCTTTGCTCTATCATCTTGTAAAGTTCTTTTCTGTCCCTTGTAATTCCAATTTTTATAAATTCATAAGGCAGTGGCTCGGTTAAAGCCCGCTGCAATTCTGAAATAGTTTTATCACTTTTTAAGCATACTTCCAATGCCCTTATAACCCTTCTCGTATCGGTGGGCATTATCTTTGATGCGGCAATCGGGTCGAGGGATTTAAGATGTTCGTATAAAAAACCTCGCTCTGAGTCCTCTTTCTGGAGCAGTTCATTCCTCAAGTCCCAGTCGGCAGAAGGGCCTGTGAAAATCCCCCTTGTCATTGCCCTTATGTAAAGGCCAGTGCCGCCGACGATGATAGGGATTTTTCCTTTGCCCAGAAGATTTTCAATAATCGGATGTACATCTTTTATGTAGTCCCCTGTGCTGTATGATTCCCACGGCTCGACAATGTCTATCATGTGATGCCTCACGGACTCTCTCTCTTTTTTTGTCGGCTTGGCTGTTCCGATATCCATGTGCCTGTAAATCTGCATAGAGTCGGAGCTTATGATTTCTGTGTCCAAATGCTTTGCGAGGAGAATGGATACCGCTGTCTTTCCAACCCCTGTAGGGCCAAGGAGAATCATTACTTTTTTCATGGAAATTATTATAATAAAAGTTTATAATATTTAGCTTAAAAAGAATTTCGGAGGTCTCTTATGTTGCTCAAAGGCAAGGTCTGGAGATTTGGCGATGATATAGATACAGATGCAATTATCCCTGCAAGATACCTTAATACATCCGACCCAAAAGAACTTGCAAGGCATGTCATGGAGGATGCGGACAAAGAATTTCCGAATAAGGTAAAGGCAGGCGATATATTCGTCGCAGGCAAAAACTTCGGCTGCGGCTCATCCAGAGAGCATGCTCCCATTGCCATAAAGGCTGCCGGCATTCAGGCGGTTATTGCAAAGAGTTTTGCAAGGATTTTTTATCGCAATTCATTTAATATCGGTCTTCCAATATTCGAGTCAGAAGAGGCGTCAAAGAAGATTAAAGAAGGAGATACAGTGGAGATCGATGCAGGCAGCGGCATTATAAAAAACCTAACAAAAAACGAACAATATACAGCAAAACCGATACCTCCGTTTATGCAGGAATTGATAGCTGCCGGAGGCTTAATAGAATGGACAAAGAAAAAGATAATACTTAATGTTTGATACAAAACATCAAACACTGAACACCAAACATTGATTTAAAGGGAGTTGCAGTATGAACAAGATTTATAACATTGCAGTAATAGCCGGAGACGGCACAGGGCCTGAGGTAGTAGCCGAGGGGCTAAAAGTTCTTAATGCCGCATCAGCAAGGTTCGGATTCAAGCTCAACTTTAACCACTTCGATTTTGGAGGCGACAGGTATTTAAGGACAGGCGAAACACTCCCTAATGGAGCAATAGATGAGCTCAAAAAATTCGATGCAATCTATCTCGGCGCTATAGGACATCCTGATGTAAAGCCCGGAATCCTCGAAAAGGGTATTTTATTAAGACTGAGATTTGAGCTTGACCAGTATGTGAATTTGAGGCCGGTTAAGCTTTATCCAGGCGTGGAGTGTCCTTTAAAAGACAAAGGTCCTGAGCATATAGATTTTGTCGTTGTCAGGGAGAATACAGAAGGGCTCTATGCAGGCGCAGGAGGAGTGCTGAAAAAAGGAACGTCTGACGAGGTGGCTGTTCAGGAATCTATAAACACAAGAAAAGGCGTTGAGCGGTGCATCAGATATGCGTTTGAATATTGCAGAAAAAGAAACAAAAATAAAAAGCTTACTCTTTGCGGAAAGACAAATGTGCTGACATTCGCATTTGATCTGTGGGAGAGGACTTTCTATGAGGTTGCAAAAGAATATCCTGATATAAAGGTTGATTATGCGCATGTAGACGCAATAACAATGTGGTTTGTGAAAAATCCGGAATGGTTTGATGTCATAGTTACTGACAATATGTTCGGCGATATAATCACTGATTTAGGCGCAATGATACAGGGAGGCATGGGCATTGCAGCAGGAGGCAATATCAATCCTCAAGGCGTTTCGATGTTTGAGCCCATCGGCGGCTCTGCGCCGAAATACAAAGGCAAGAACATAATCAATCCGTTGGCTGCAATATGCGCCGGCGGAATGATGCTGGAGCATCTCGGAGAAGACATAGCAGGAAAAACCATCGAGAAGGCGGTCATGGAAGTTACAGGCAAACATCTGAAAAGCCTTGCAGCGGGAAAGATGGGACTTACGACCACAGAGGTTGGAGATTTAGTCGCAAAGCACGTAACTGAGATAAAGGAGTAAAAAAGATGCTTAAGAAGAAGGAAAGATATATAGTCGCTGTTGTAGGCGCCACAGGCGCGGTAGGTAACGAGATGATTGCTGTTCTGGAGGAAAGAAAGTTTCCAGTCGAAAAACTCAGGCTCTTTGCATCAGAGCGCTCAGAAGGAAAAACTCTCCAGTTTGAAGGCAGCGAAATACCTGTCGAAACAGTTGATGAAAACTCCTTCAATGGCATAGACATTGCGCTCTTTTCTGCAGGCGCAGAGAGGTCGAAGATATGGGCGCCGATTGCAGCAAAATCAGGATGCGTGGTTGTTGATAACTCAAGCCAGTGGAGGATGGATACTGAAGTGCCCCTTGTTGTCCCTGAGGTTAATGCCCATGACCTCAAGTGGCATAAAGGAATTATTGCAAATCCGAACTGCTCGACAATACAGATGGTTGTTGCATTAAAGCCGATACATGATGCTGCAAAGATAAAGAGGGTTGTTGTAACTACATTTCAGGCTGTGTCAGGCACGGGCAAAAAGGCTATGGATGAGCTTTTACAGCAGACTATAGACCTCTTGAACTTCAAGGAGATTCAGCGTAATGTCTATCCGCATCAGATAGCATTTAATGTTCTCCCGCATATCGATAAATTTCTCGAAAACGGCTACACAAAGGAAGAGATGAAGATGGTCTATGAGACAAAGAAGATAATGGGCGACAACTCTATAGGGGTCACAGCCACAACAGTAAGGGTTCCTGTATTCAGGGGGCATTCCGAGTCCGTGAATATAGAGACAGAGAAAAAGATAACACCCAATGAGGTGCGCTCAATATTTTCAAAGGCGCCGGGAATTATCGTCTTTGACGCGCCGGAGAAGAATTTATATCCCCTTCCAATCGATGTGGCAGGCAAGGATGCGGTTTATGTAGGAAGAATCAGAGAGGACGAATCCCTCGAAAACGGTATTAACATGTGGATTGCTGCCGATAACCTGAGAAAGGGAGCGGCGCTAAATGCAGTACAGATAGCGGAAGAACTTATAAAACCGTAAAGAGTAATCCGTGATGTGTGATGAGTATGTTTTCGCATCACGCTTTACGCATAATGCATTACGAAACTAATGGAGGTGAACCATGGCAAGCGTGTCAAACGGCAGAGACTTTTTATTTACTTCAGAGTCGGTGACAGAAGGTCATCCTGACAAGATTGCAGACCAGATATCCGATGCAGTACTGGATGCGATTTTGGCACAAGATCCTATAGCAAGGGTTGCATGTGAGTGCCTTGTAACAACAGGAATGGCGTTTGTTGCAGGTGAGATAACAACAACCTGTTATGTCCATATTCCGGATATAGTGAGGGAAACTATAAAAGATATCGGGTACACAAGGGCCAAATACGGTTTTGATTACGAGACATGCGCAGTGATTACCTCTATAGACAAACAATCCTCAGACATTGCTATTGGTGTTGATATAGGAGGCGCGGGAGACCAGGGCTTGATGTTCGGTTTTGCATGCGATGAAACGCCTGAATTAATGCCGATGCCTATTATGCTTGCGCATAAACTCACAAGGAAATTGGCAGAGGTGAGGAAAAAAGATATCCTCGGATACCTCCGTCCAGACGGAAAATCACAGGTATCAATAGAATATAAAGACGGCAAACCCTACAAGGTGCGTACAATTGTCATATCCTCCCAGCACAGCCCTGACATAACATTGAAGGAACTGAGGGAAGACATAATAGAAAAGGTCATAAAGCCGGTAATACCTCCGGAACTCCTTGACGAAGAGAATGTAGTTTATCACATTAATCCTACAGGCAGATTTGTTATCGGCGGTCCTCAGGGAGACACCGGACTTACAGGAAGAAAGATAATCGTCGATACATACGGTGGTGTCGGAAGCCACGGCGGAGGATGTTTCTCAGGAAAAGATCCTTCGAAGGTCGACAGGTCTGCATCATACATGTCCCGCTACATAGCCAAAAATATAGTCGCATCAGGAATAGCAGCGAGATGCGAGATACAGCTTGCATATGCAATCGGCATACCGGAGCCTGTTTCTGTTTTTGTTGACACCTTCGGCACAGGCAAGATAGCCGATGCAGATATATCAAAACTCATTATAAAGAACTTCGACATGACACCTAAAAGCATTATAGAGAAATTCGATTTGAGAAGGCCCATATACAAAAAGACAGCAGCTTACGGACACTTCGGAAGGAACGAAGACGGATTTACATGGGAAAAGACCGACATGGCAGATGCTCTTAAAAAGGATGCAGGACTGTAAAAGTGAAGAGTGTCAGTGTTTAGTGACAGTAAAAATAATCACTGACACAGACACTGATCACTGACACTTATTACAATTGGAGGATAAATGGTTAAACATGATGTAAAGGATATCGGCTTAGCAAATAAAGGAAAACTGCGCATCGAATGGGCTGCTCAGGAGATGCCTGTTTTAAAAAGCATTACTGAAAGGTTTAAAAAGGAAAAACCGCTCAAGGGAATAAGAATCGCTGCATGTCTTCATGTCACAACAGAAACCGCAAGCCTTATGGAGACCCTTAAGGCAGGAGGCGCTGAATTGACCATCTGCGCATCCAATCCGTTGAGTACACAGGATGATGTGGCAGCATCACTTGTAAAGAATTCTGGAATTGCTGTTTTTGCAATTAAAGGTGAAGACACAAAGACATATTACAGACATATCAAGGATGCCCTGTCCCTTAAGCCTCAGATAACAATGGATGACGGAGCGGACCTTGTCTCAATTCTCCATAAAGAGGAAAAGGCTCTCCTTAAATATGTCATCGGCGGAACAGAAGAGACCACAACAGGCGTTATAAGGCTTAAGGCAATGGCTGCAGACGGCGCGCTTCAATATCCAATAATTGCTGTAAACGATGCATATACAAAGCACCTCTTTGACAATCGTTATGGAACAGGACAGAGCACACTGGACGGAATTATAAGGGCTACAAACAGATTGATTGCGGGCTCTGTTTTCGTTGTAGCAGGATACGGCTGGTGCGGCAGGGGTGTTGCCATGAGGGCAAAGGGTCATGGCGCAAGGGTGATAATCACAGAGATTGACTCGCTAAAAGCCCTTGAAGCAACAATGGACGGCTATGAAATAATGCCGATAAAAGAGGCCTCAAAAATCGGCGACATATTCGTAACGGCTACAGGAAATATCAATGTTATTTCAAAAGAGTGCTTCCCATTAATGAAAGATGGAGCAATAGTCTGTAACACGGGACATTTCAATGTGGAGATTGACATCGAAAGTCTCCGTAAGATGTCAAAGGCAAAAAGGATTATCAGGGATTTTGTAGAGGAATACACACTCAAAAACGGCAAGAGGATTTATCTCCTCGGCGAGGGAAGGCTTATTAATCTTGCTGCTGCCGAGGGGCATCCATCCGCTGTCATGGACATGAGCTTTGCAAACCAGGCATTGTGTTCAGAATATATGGTTAAAAATGCAAAGAAACTTCAAAAGACGGTTTACAGCGTCCCTGAGAATATCGACAAAGAGATTTCACGTCTTAAATTAAAGGCAATGGGTATGAAGATAGACACTCTCACACCGGAACAGAAGAAATATCTCCAAAGCTGGGAAATGGGAACATAATGCAAAAGGGGGTTCTGCCCCCTTTAGCGAATTATATCCACTCCCATATACGGTCTTAATGCCTCCGGGACAATCACCGTTCCGTTTTTCTGCTGGTAGTTTTCGAGGATTGCGACAAGTGTCCTTCCTATTGCAAGGCCTGAGCCGTTTAGAGTATGGACAAATTCTGTCCCTTTCTTGCCTTCTCTTTTAAATCGTATATTAGCCCTTCTTGCCTGAAAGTCCTCGAAATTAGAGCATGAAGATATTTCCCTGTATCTCTGCTGTCCGGGAAGCCATACCTCTATGTCATATGTCTTTGCTGATGAAAAGCCCATGTCCCCTGTGCAAAGCGCAACAACACGATATGGAAGTCCGAGCTTCTGTAAAATATCCTCAGCATCCTGTGTCAATTTTTCGAGTTCGGCATGAGAGTCCTCTGGTTTTGAAAACTTCACAAGCTCGACCTTGTTAAACTGATGCTGCCTTATAAGTCCTCTCACATCCTTTCCATAAGAGCCTGCTTCGCGCCTGAAACAGGGCGTATATGCCGTGTAATAAATGGGCAGTCGGTCTTCTCTCAATATTTCGTCCCTGTGGATGTTTGTCACTGGAACCTCTGCTGTTGGTATCAAATAAAACTCAGGGTCGACTATTCTGAAATACTCTCCCTCGAACTTCGGAATCTGGCCTGTTCCTATCATACTTTCCCTGTTTACAAGTATTGGCGGAAATATCTCTTTATAGCCCTTTGATGTGTTCAAATCGAGCATAAAATTCATCAATGCCCTTTCTAACTTTGCGCCAAACCCTTTCATTACGGCAAATCTTGCTCCAGCAATCTTTGCACCCCTCTCAAAGTCAATAATATCAAGGGTTTCTGCAATGTCCCAGTGATTAAGAGGCTCAAAATCGAAATTTCGAGGCTCCCCCCATTTTCTTACTTCCACATTCTCTGTCTCGTCTTTGCCGATAGGAACGGATTCATGCGGGATATTCGGTATGTTCAGTAAAAATGAATTTGTCTTTTCCTCTATCCCTTTAAGGACTTCGTCTATCTCCTTAATCCTGTCAGAGACACCTTTCATCTCCGACACAAGGTTTGAGGCATCCTGTCCCTGTTTTTTTAGTTTCCCTATCTCTTCGGACACAACATTTCTCTTATTACGCAATTCTTCCACATCTTTTAATAAGGCGAGCCTTTGCTCCTCTGATGACAGAAACCCGGAAAGGTTGATTTCATATCCCCTTTTTTCGATAGCATTTTTTAAGACATCAATATTTTCTCTTATAAACTTTGCATCAAGCATAAAACCTCCAAAAAGTTAACTCCTTAACTCGTATTAGGATATAATAGAAGTAGCCATGATTAATTTCAAGATTACAAGCCTCAATACCGGATTTCTCACCATAGAAAAGCCCGCAGGAAAGGCCATATCTCTCAAATTGGGAGAGATTATAAAGGCAGAGGTGATGGATATTCTGCCGTCAGGCGGCGTAACCCTAAAGATAAAGGGCGACTTCATTACAGCAAAAACAGAAGTCCCGCTTGAGAAGGGCACGATTGCGTTTTTTAAAGTAACCGACCTGCCTGTTGAGGGCAAGGACTTAAAACTCCAGTTCATGGGCTATACCCCTGAATCAGCCAAAGGACAGAAAATGCCTGTGCCTTCATTCAATCTTAAAGATAGCCCCATACCAAAACTCATTCAGGAACTGACAAACAGCCTTGCAGACATCAAAAAAGGCGTTGTCTTAGGAGAAAAAACAGATGCGAATATTGCCAAACTGCAAACCCTTAATTCCGAGATATTAAAGGCATTGCCGTCCGACATGAATTTATTGCCGAAAGAGATAAGGGTGCAGCTTCAGAATCTATTGCAGTCAAGCCTCAAAATAACAGGACAGAGCATCCAGACAAGGCTTGAGAGTTTTATAAACCAACTTCCCGCTGGCATTAAAAATCATCCGGTTGTAGAAAATCTTACAAAGGATTTAACGGTCAGTATAGAGAAACTATTGCAGACTCCAATGAAAAGTGTTTTACAAAATACAGGTGTGGCGCTTGAGGCAAAGCTAAAGGCAATCATTGAGCTATTTCAACGGACAGAGCAGCCTGCAGAACAGCCTATAAAGCAGGCCGATGCTCTAAAGACTGCACCGGATAAGAAGAGGGCAGCAACATTGCCTCAAAGCAGGGATGCTGTTACACAAGAGCCCAAGCAGCAACAGATACAGCATGATATGGCAGCAATAAAAAAGGATTTGAAGGCAGGACTGCTTCAGTTAAAACAGCTTATGCTTGAAGAAGGCAGAGAGACCTTAAAAGGTCTTTCGACTGCCGACCTCACACTAACCCAAAAGGAAGGCGCTGTCAGGGTTATTGGCGGACTTATTAAAGACATAGGGACCTTTCAGTTGCTATCAAAAACCACAGACTCTTTTTATACATTTCTGCCTGTTAACTGGCAGGATTTGAAAGATGGGGAAGTCTCTTTCAAGAGGGGACGGAGCGATGCAAAGGGAATGTCATATTCATGCAGGATAAACCTCGACCTCGAAAGTTTTGGAAAACTCTCGGTAATGGTAATGATGTACAACAGAGAGTTTTTTGTCTCTTTCATGGCTGAAAATTCGGAATTTCAAACAGTCCTCAACAATAATGCAAATGAGCTTCAGGAATCATTCAGCGCAAGGGGCTTAAGCCTTAAGGCAGTAAATATTTTGGATAGTAATGACACCTCTTTGGAGCAACATGAGAAGCTCGAATCCTTTGAAAGGACTGTAAGCATTAAGGCGTAGATTATGGCGGAAACACGCAAAAAAGCAGCAGCGCTTAGATACAAGCCTGAGAAAGACGCAGCGCCGAAGGTTGTAGCAAAGGGCAGCGGCAAGATTGCAGAAAGGATTTTGCAGGTTGCAAAGGAGCATAATGTTCCTATAAAGGATGACCCGCAGCTTGTAGAGGTGCTTTCAACACTTGACCTTTATCAGGAGATTCCTGCGGAGCTTTACAGGGCGGTGGCGGAGATACTGGCGTTTGTGTATAGAATGACAAAGAAGGACTCACCCTCACCTGCATGAAGACTAAAAAAGAGTTTATCCTTTAAACTCCTTCATCGCCTCATTGTACAACTTATCGACACAATGCCTGTATTTTGGTGAAAAATGCATTATTTCGAGACTCCCTACATTTGCCTCCCTCGCAATCCTTCCTGCAAGCGCTGCCGTAAGATGATGTCTTTCCTTTGCCCTGTCCATGTCCTTTTGGAGAAAATACGCCTCGCAGAATAATATATCGGAGCCTTTCACAAAAGGGATAGTCTTTTCCATGTTTTCATCAGTCGGAGCTATGTCCATTACATAAGAAATCTTCTGGCCTTTTGTAATTGTGGCAATATCCATTAATTCCTCCAGGCCGTATACTTTATTGTTTACCTCAAAAGACTGCTGACTGCTGACTGCTGACTGCTGACTCTCTCTGATTGCCCTTTTCAAATCAGAAAGCCATGATCCGACTGGAAGCAATCTCTCGCTCAGGAGCGCCTTGTTTATATTGATATGGAACTCTTCCTCCAAAGAATATGCAATTACAGGAATCTGATGCGAGAGTACAATTCCGCGTATCTTAAATAAAGGCTCTTTCTTGATAATCCCCTCAAATTCTGTTTCAGGGTTTATTATTGTCGCAAATGAATTTTCAGCATAGAAGCTAGCGTGTGATATCGAGCTGTCCTTTATTTCAAAGACCTCGATTTTTAACGGATAATCCTTTATCAGATTCCATGTGTATCCCTTGAGCTTGCCCTCCACGCATGCTGTTATATTTTCAGGGCCGAAGATTCTTAGTGGGACGTCTCTTTTTAAAACTCCTCTTAAGACCGTATCAAAGCCTGCAAAATGGTCCATGTGCATATGTGTGACAAAGATATCAGTGATATTTAAAAGATTTCCGAGTTCGAGCCTTCCAAGGTGCCCGAGGTCAAAAAGCAGCGCCCTTTTTTCTCTTATGATTCTTGCGTAAACGCATGGGTCCTCGAACGGGCCATTGACAGGCCTTGCATGAAAAGTTGGCTTCATAGTGGTATAATTATAGCATTTAAATTAATGTCTGTTGTTAGCGCTGATAGGGAGGATTTATGCCTGAATTGAGAAAAGACCCCATCTCAGGAAGATGGGTAATCATATCTGTCGAGAGGGGCAAAAGACCCACCGACTTTATATCACCTTACCAAAAGAGAAAGGCAGGAGGTTTTTGCCCATTCTGTCCGGGCAATGAACATACAACGCCGCCGGAGATTATTGTTTTCAGGCCTGCAAGCACACCGCCGAACTCTCCGGGATGGACGCTCAGGGTATTGCCGAATAAATTTCCAGCCCTGCAGATACATGGAGAACTCAATAAACGAGGAGAGGGAGTTTTCGATATGATGAACGGTATAGGAGCCCATGAGGTTATTATAGAAACTCCGGACCATCAACTCTCTCTTGCCACAATGCCTCATCGGGCAGTTGAAGATGTGCTATGGGCTTATTATTTCAGGCTTGCAGATTTGAAGAAGGATATGCGTTTCAAGTACGTCCTGATTTTTAAGAATGAAGGTGAAGTTGCAGGAGCATCGCTTGAGCACAGCCATAGTCAGTTGATAGCGCTTCCTATTGTGCCGAAGACCGTCAGAGAAGAGATGGAATCGTCAAAAAAGTATTATGACAGCAAAGAGCGCTGCATCTTCTGTGACATCATCAATCAGGAACTGGAGTCGGGCAAAAGGATTATTTATGAAAACGACAGATACGTGGCTCTTTCTCCATTTGCTCCTCGCGACCCCTTTGAGACATGGATTTTGCCCAAAAAGCACGAATCCAATTTCTCCCCTCCTGATAAGAGCTTTGCGAGCTTTGCAGAGATATTGCAGAGGACATTAAAGCAGATTGACAAGGTTCTCGATACACCGCCTTATAACTTCATTCTCCACATATCTCCATTCAAGGAGGAGATTAACGATTACTACCATTGGCATCTTGAGATTCTGCCGAGACTTACAAAAAGGGCCGGATTCGAATGGGGCTCTGGATTCTTTATCAATCCCACACCTCCTGAAGAGGCGACGAAGTTCCTTAGAGAAGCAAAGATATAATGAAGGTTGCCATAGTAACATCTGAGGCTGTTCCTTTTTCAAAGACAGGCGGACTTGCTGATGTAACCGGCACGCTGTTTAAAGAATACCTGAAGATGGGAATCGAAGCCTTTTTGTTCGTTCCTCTCTATAAAAAGACGGCAGAACAATTCAGAGAAGATATTCAGGATACAGGCATAGAAATTGACATCCCCCTCGGAAAAGCCATGAGAAGGTGTAAAGTATTTTCAACTCCATTACTCCATCACTCTATCACTCCATTACCCCGTATCTTTTTCATCGGCAATGAGGAATATTTCGGCAGGGAAGAGCTTTATGGAACAGCAAAAGGAGACTATTCCGATAATGACCAGCGGTTTGCATTTTTCTCTAAGAGCGTACTTGAAATATGCAAGAGGCTGGATATAAACCCAGACATAATGCATTGCAATGACTGGCAGACAGGAATAATCCCTCTTTATTTAAAGACTCTTTATAAGGATTCCCATGTTTTCAGGAAAACAAGGTCTCTTATAACCATACACAATCTCGGCTATCAGGGAATATTTCCTCCGCAGGCAATGGAAATAACAGGACTTGGATGGGAGCTTTTTCATATGGACGGTGTTGAGTTTTACGGCAATATGAATTTTCTTAAGGCCGGCATTGTTGGAGCAGACATTATTACCACAGTGAGCAATACATACGCAAAGGAAATACTCACGCCGGGAGCCGGTTTCGGGCTGGACGGCATACTCAGGAAAAGGGCAGATTGCATATACGGAATATTGAACGGTATAGATTACGAAGAATGGAGTCCTTCTGCCGACAAATTCCTGCCATATGCATATAATGAGCGAAGATTATCAGGGAAGGCGAAATGCAAGGCCGAACTTATGAAAATGTGCTTTTTGAAGGGCAATTTGAATACCCCTGTCTTATGCTTTGTAGGAAGACTTTCGGACCAGAAAGGCATAGACATGCTTGCAGATGTTATCCCTGAAATAATTGCAACCGGTGCAAATATTGTTATAATTGGGAAAGGAGAGGAGTATTACCAGACTCTATTGAGTTCCATGAAGAACCGGTTCGGCGGCAGGTTTTTTTTCTACTCAGGCTTTGATGAACCCACCGCACATCTTGCATACGCAGGGTCGGATATATTCCTTATGCCTTCGAGATACGAGCCGTGCGGTCTGGGTCAGATGATAGCTATGCACTACGGCACGATACCCCTTGCAAGGAAGACAGGAGGGCTTGCAGACACCATCGAAGACGGAGAGACCGGTTTTTTGTTTGATGAGTATTCGCAGCCTGCGCTTATGCGCTGCATTAGGAGGGCGCTTATTAGTTATAATAACAAAAAATTTTGGCAGGGCATGATAAAGGGTGCAATGAGCAGGGACTTTTCATGGGAAAAGTCAGCAAGGCTTTATCTTGATATTTACGCCAAAATAGTATGGTAAAGAGGCATGACTGAAAATAACACGGCAGTATCTCAGGATGTACAGGAAGAGCGCAAAGAGTTCTCGATGGAGAGCTTTTTGGGGAGCGACAAGGATGTGCTCAGAAAGCTTCAAGAGACCGTCGACAAGAATATAGAGCTTTACAAAATCACAAAGGAGCAGCTCAACAGGATTACTGTAGTATACGAATTAACAAAGGCAATTATATCTATAAGCGATTTTGACGAACTGTTGAAGAAGATATCTGAGGATGCAGTCAAACTCTTTAATGCAACAGGGTGCATGATACGTCTCATAGAAGGCGGGAAGCTGAAGATAAGGGCTTCTTTTGGATTTCCTGAAGAGGTACGCGAAGGAATAACGGTATGCATGGGCGAAGGCATAGCAGGAAAGGCAGCGGAGGAAGGAAAGACAATACTGGTGAAAAGCCCCGAAGAGTTCGGCATCATTGCCCCGAATATAAACATCCAGACAGCCATATGCACGCCGTTAAAGATAGGAAACCAGATAATAGGAACATTCGGACTTTTCGACAAAATATCACCCCACGGCTCGATAATTCCATTCACGGAGGATGACATTTCTACCCTTGAAGGGCTTGCATCCATTGTTGCCATTGTAATAGACAAATCCATCCTATATGAAAATGCCGTCGAGCAGGAAAAAGAGGCCATAGAGGCGAAAAAACGGGTAGAAGAGCTGAAAGACTACCTTCAAGGATTGATAGAGAACTCGGCAGATGCGATAGTGACTTCTAATCTGAACGGAATTGTCACATCATGGAATATGGGCGCAGAAAAGATCTACGGCTACACAAAGGAAGAGGCCATCGACAGGTTTCTTCCCTTTATTCCTGACTTTCTCATCGACATGGAAAAAAATTACAGCGAGCGGGTGAAAAGCGGAGAGACCATAAAGGACATAGAGACCGTGCGAAGGACAAAGGATGGAAGGCTTATCGATGTTAGCCTTACCCTTTCTCCTATCAAGGATTCCAGCGGCAATATAATCGGCATAAGCGGAATAGCCAGGGACATAACAGAGAAAAAGAGGATAGAAAAAGAACTTCTGAGAAAAAACAACGAGCTTTCGAGACTCTTCTTCATAAGCTCTGCAATGAGAGGCACTCTCGAGCTTGATAAGCTTCTCAGGATGGTGCTTACAGCAGTAACAATGGGGGACGGCCTCGGCTTTAACAGGGCAATGCTCTTTCTTCTGGACGAAGACAAAGAGATTTTGAAAGGCGCGATGGGTGTCGGTCCTGCTAGCCATGAAGAGGCATGGCAGATATGGTCGCAACTATCCATAGAGCACAAAAAGCTCCATGCACTCCTTGAGGAAATAGAAAGCAGCCCATTAAGAAAGGATTCCTTTATGGACAGGCTCTGCTGCGGCATAGAGGTGCCACTCGATATAGATACAATACTCACAAAGGCTGTAAAAGAAAAAATAGCTTTCAATGTGACCGATGTCTATAGCGAGCCTTTTTCGGACACTGTTCTTATTCAGCAACTCGGGACCATAGCCTATGCTGTAGTCCCTTTAATATCGCGGGACAGGGTGATTGGGATATTATGGGTCGACAACCTGTATTCGAGAAGACATATCACAGGGAGTGACATAGAATTCCTTAAAGGATTTACAGACCAGATAGCATCTGCCATAGAAAATGCGAGGCTTTTTGAGCATGTGGCGCAGGCAGAACAGGAGTTGGAGAATATCTTTGAGTCGATCTCTGACCTTGTATATTTCAACAGCAGTGATTATACAGTAAAAAGGGTTAACAGGGCTGTTTTAGAAAAAATCGGAAAGCCTGCTAATGAGATTATAGGGAAAAAATGCTATGAGGTATTTCATGGGATGTCTGAGCCGTGGAAAAAATGCCCGCATCATAAGACATTGATGACAAAAAGGCCCTTTATAGAAGAGCTTGAAGACCCTTATTTGGGAGGTACATTCCTTATTTCGAGTTCTCCTATCTTTGATAAGGCAGGAGGGATAATGGGGACAGTTCACATTGTCAGAGATGTCTCGGAAATGAAAAATTTGAGGGAAAAGGTCGCATCTACTGAACGCATGGCTGCCCTCGGCGAGATGGCTGCAAAGGTAGCGCACGAAATACGAAATCCGCTCCTTTCGGTAGGAGGCTTTGCGAGGAGGCTCGAAAAGAGGCTCGAAGGGGACTTGAAAGAGCACGCAAAGATAATAGTGAGCGAGGTGCAGCGCCTCGAAGGCATATTGAACGACACCCTGGGTTTTGTCAGGAGCGCAAGGCTCGACAAGAAAAAGGTGGATATAAACGAGCTTGTTGGAAATATTATTAATCTGCTTGAGCCGGCAGTTTATGACAGGGGCAATATAATTACGAAAGAGATAGAACAGCCTGTGGAGGTATTTATAGACTACGACAGGATAAAAGAGGCTCTTTTAAATATTGTAACCAATGCCAATCAGGCAGCCGACAACGGAGATATAATAATAAGGACATATGTTGCAAAGACATATTCGGATGCAAATCTCTTTGGACATGTCGAAGAAAAGAGGGAGGCTGTAATAGAAATAGAAGACAACGGATGCGGCATCAAAGAAGAAGATATAGACCGTGTTTTCGATCCCTTCTTTACCACCCGCCCCACAGGTACAGGACTTGGGCTTTCGATAACAAAGAGGATTGTTGAAGAGCATGATGGTAAAATAGAAGTGGAGAGCATCTGGGGCAAAGGAACAAAGTTTAAGATACATCTACCATTGGAGGAATAGCATGAAGATACTTGTTGTGGACGATGAAAAGAATATACTGAAGCTCTATCAGGCAGAGCTTGAGGACGAGGGGTATGCCGTTGTTACAGCAAATTCCGGAAAGGAGGCATTGGAGGTTTTTGAAGCCGAAAACCCAGACCTTGTGACCCTCGATATTCTGATGCCCGACATTGACGGCATTCAGGTCTTAAGGCAGATGAAGGAAAAAAGGCCTAACATGCCCATAATAATGCTCACAGCATATGATTACAGGGATGATTTTTCTGTCTGGGTTTCCGATGCATATATGGTCAAGTCCTCTGACCTAAGCAATCTGAAGGCCACGATAAAACAGATAATTGAGAGCAGAAAATAAGAGCAGAATTGAGATTGCAATGGATTGGTAAAATTACATATGCCGCTTTTGTGTCCGATAGATAACCTGAAGGAAAACCATGAAATCATAATCTGCGACAGTGCGGTGGCAAAGCAGGCTCACAAAGAATTATTCCACTACAGCGATGATGTATATGTAACTGCCGACAAAACAGAAAATATTTTTGATTCCATTGTAAATATCGTTAATTCGTACAATGCCGAATCGTCATCATGCCCCTCAAAAATCCATTTAGTCCTTAATTGGAGCAATCTCCTGCAGGTCTCTTTGTGGCAGACAAAGAAACCGACTGCAGGAGATGCGTTTACGGTATTAAAAAGTGCAGGGGTGAGTTCTCAAGAGCTTCAGCCATTCAAAGCTTCGGACGTGAATGATATGTTCCCCTGTTTTTATTACGGTAAAAGGTTTGATATTCTGAGAAAGGTCTGCCACAAGGCAAAAAAGCAGATAGAGGGCCGTCTGAAAAACCACGCCATCCGCGTTGACTGCCATCTTATTGCTGAAGATACAGAGAGGATAGTGGCGAGCAGTCTTTGAAGGAATTGTTAGCCTCCGTGAGAGGCAGAAAATAAAAATACATATGGCGGTTGGATTTCAGCGAAGCCCCTTTAAGCGCAGGAGCTCCTTTAGCGATCTCGTGATGCAGTCTTCTATAGCTATGCCTTCAAAATAATTGCCTGTCAGGAGGAGACGGCTTCCGGAAATTAATTGCTGAATATCACGAACCAATGTGTCGTGGCCGACTTTGAGTGCAGGGATAAAATTCTCCTTTGCTACTATATGGTTTAACTGCCTTTCCTTTACTCCAAGAACATCAGCGATCCGTTTGAGCTTAGCCTCGTGATTCATGAGGCCTGGCTTAAAATGGAAGGTAAAACCGCGATAAGTATCGTGTTTGACCGTGTCTCTGGACACGATGGAATAGAAATTGTCTGAAGCAGGAATTATCCCTGCCACAGGAGGTATCGAGACCACAAAGTCTTTTTTTACCGCTGCGCCTACAGATTCCACTGCTTCGACCTTTATATGCGACAGCTTTTCCGATACTTCAGGGAAGGATTCATGCAGTAGCTGCGAGGCAACTGACGCAGGAGTGGCAATGGCCAGACTGTCCGACTCATATGTGTTTAACTGTGTAGTAATCTGGAAATTACCGCCTTTAGATTCTATGGAAAGTACATTCTTCCCTGTTGCTATCTCAATGTTTTTTTCTGATGCAATAGAATCGGTTATTGTCTGAACGCCGTTGGGCAGAGTGAATTTTTTAATTACATCTTTTCTGCGGAGACGCTTTTTGAAGAGCATGTCTGCAGGAAAGTCATTTGCTTTTTGGGATATTACAGCATTCATGGCAGGGGCGAGGACTTGCTCGAAGTTTGTACGGCCTACAATTCTGGAATAATACGATGCAACGCTCTGTCCCCCTTTTTTGAGGGTAAATAAGCGCGGCGCTGAAAAGATGAGTTCCAAAAAATTAAGCTGTGATGGGATTGATTTTATCCGGCTGTCGATAAGCATTTTAAACGGCACCTTTTCACGGCTGACGAGGCGGTCGAGAATTCCGCAGTCTTCGATTATTCCTATTAAGTTGCGATAAGAATTGTAGCAGGTATGGGCGCCCATCTCGATCCAGAAGCCGTCTGCATCCTTAAATCTGTAAGAGTGTAGAGTTCCGCCGACCCTTTCACTTTTTTCTATTACTAAGGTCTTGAGACCTTCTTTGGCGCAGTAGTGAGCAAGACTCAGTCCGCTGATGCCTGCCCCGATTATTGCAATGTCATATTTGCGCATTTTATTATATCCATCCCATATCCTTCACATTTTTCATTGCAATGTCCGATAACGCCTCTATGAATTTAGGAGATGTGTTCAGCGATTCCATTCTCTTAAGGTTTATCCCAAGCTCCTGAGCCATGTCTTTATAAATCATATCTATTTCGTAGAGTGTTTCGATATGGTCTGATACAAAACTGATGGGCACAACAAGAAGGTTTTTCACGCCTTTTTCTGCAAGCTCCTTGAGTATATGCTCTGTTGTAGGCTCAAGCCATTTTACAGGCCCTGTCTTGCTCTGATACGAAAGATACCATTCAATATCCATCTTTCTTGTTATTGCCTCTATTGTGCCTTTTATTTCATTTGCATAAGGGTCTCCCTTATCGATAAATTTCTGAGGAAGGCTGTGAGCGCTGAAAAGGACAGGAATTTTGAGTTCGGAGCGAAATGCTTCAAAACCCTTTTTAATTTTCTCTACAAGGGCATTAATGTAAATGGGATGATTAAACCACGAGGTCACGCAGAAATGGTCCACATGATATTTTTTTATCACATCTTCGAATTTTTTCAGAGATGTTCCTGTAGTGGCGATGGAGTAATGAGGATAAAGGCTTAATGCCAGAATCCTGCCTACGCTGTCCCTCATCGCATGGTCAACGGCCTCTTCAATGAATGGATGCCAGTATCTCATGCCGGCATAGACTTTAAAAACCTGTGAACCGTGAACCGTGAACCGTGAACTGTTGAGCGATTCCTCCAGTGCCCTTGCCTGAGCATTCGTAATATCAGGGAGCGGCGACTTGCCGCCGATTAGGCTGTAGGCTTCTATAACACTTTTTAATCTTTTGCGTATGATAAGCGATGCAATCGGCTTCTGCAGGAAAGACGGTCCGAGCTTTATGATATCCCTGTCAGAAAAGAGATTGCGCAGAAACGGCTTGACAGAGTGCAGAGAATCCGGCCCTCCCATGTTCAAAAGGATAATGCCTATCATTCTGAATATTAAAATAACCAATGACCAATTTACAATAACAAAAACAAGTCCGAAAAATAGACATAGACCACTCCCCTGTTCCGGAATTTGACGGTATGCTTTTCAGCCCTGATGCTTTCTGTAATGTCTTGTCTTCTCTTCTCTTAGTTCCCTTAAATCGGCTATGTGCCTGCCACCTCCGTATTGCATCAGACTCAGCGACCTTAAGCAGTAAGCAGTTCACTGTTTTATGCTTGCTTATTATCTCTTCAATCTTCATCGCCTTCATGAATCCGTCAAACATTGTAAGCCCCGCCCTCGCCGTTACCTCGTCTCCCGACCTTTCGATTTTGTTGCATCCCAAGTTGTCATTCCCCCTCCCCCTGAGGGACGGGAGATAGGGGAGGCTGAAATAAAAATCTCCGCCGAGAAAACTTTTGGCAGCAAGGGGAGAGAGTAATAAAAGTTTTTTCATAACTCTAAAAATTCGGAAGGTGAAAGTATTTTGATATTGCCGAAACTTTTTAATGCCCTTAAATGCTTATCGCCAGAGATAATATACCGAGCATTTGCAGCAACTGCACACTCTATAAACTTATTGTCTTGAGGATCGTCTTCTAGTATCTCCATTTTTTCAGTGTTTACGAGAAACTCTACATTTGCTCTTTCTTTAAGAAGACCTGTCAACTCTTTTATTTTCCTGATCGGAATATTCAATCTGTTTAGAACCTCTACATATTCCAGGACTATATCTTCTGTTATGCAGAGAATAAAATAACCTTTTTTCCACATATCTACAATCTTTTTCGGATTCCCCATGGTTACCTGCCAGTCAGGAGGCGTAAGGGATGCACCCAAAAGTCGTCTCTTTATAATCTACCTGCTCTTACCTTGAAAACAAAGTCATAGTTCTGTATATCTTCCCACTTGTAGCCTTTTAATGTAGAACGAGTGTCGTCGCTGTCGCCGTAAGGATTTCCGGGAATATAAAACCAGTTCATTATCGCTTCTCCCGAATGCCTCAGAACTATCCAGTATCTGCCCTTTTTAAGAACTGCTTTCTCCGGAAAAGTAAAATCCACCCAATAATATCCGGGCATCCTTTTGATGTTTTCGAGAAATAGAGGCACGGATCGCATCCCTTCAAACCCCGGCCTGCCGTTTTCGTCGGATACGAGGTCCACATAAACAGTGCCGTCTCCGCCGAATTTTCTCATCGCAAGGGAAATTTTATCGATATTCAGCTTTTCGTCTATCTCGAATGCCTGAGCATATACATAGCTGGACGTTACATATTCGGCGGTCTCCTTATCGAGTATCCTCACGCCTTTATCTCCCACTATCTGATATATATTTACAAGACTCGGAAACTCCATATTGCCGAATTCTATAATTTTACCGGGCGGCAATTTCGGCTTTTCATAAGGCGGATACGGCTTTACTTCGGCCTTTGTAAAAAAATTATTACTCAAAAAATATGCCCTCGGCGACCTTTCCGAAGATTTCATTTTAAGCGAAATAACATCGTCAAGAAATTTGGCATTCACGGTTTCGCTGTATTCCGGCAGATAAGGAGCCCCTCTCCATGAGTCGTTTATATCATCCGAATCGAGACCGTGAGTCTGTTTGATATGCCGTGAAGACGTAAACTGCTTTGACTGCTGGGGATCGTAAGACAGCCATCCCAGATCCGGAAAATAGATCTCCATCCAGGCGTGGCCTCCCTGTCCTAAACTCTGCACAAGAAAATCGTTATTGCCGACAGTCACCTTCAGCGGCTGTTTCAGGCTTATGCCTCCCACAATACGGGCCGGTATGCCGACAGCACGTAAAAGCGCCATGTTGAGATGGGCGAAGTTCTGGCAGTTGCCCGATTTTGTTTTCAGCGTATACAGGGCATCGAATTGCGGAGGATTATAGGTGTACTTAACATTATCTATAACATAATTCAGTATGGCAGTAACTGCCTCATATTCTGTTTTTGCGTTGCCTACAAGTTTTCTTGAAAGGGAGACAATCTCCGGACTGCTGCTCTGAACCATCTCAGTGGGCTTAAGATAAATCATTTCGTTCTGGGGTATTGACTTTAAAGGATAAGGAGATATGCTTTCCATTGCTGACAGCTCAGATTTTAAGGACACCTCAAAGGTTATATTTAACCTCACATCTCTGGAGGGATTGTTCCATGCAGCTATCTTAAACCTGTTTCCAAACGCATCTGTCTCATCATCAATCTTTACAGGCTGAGGGTCAAAATTGATATTGAATCCGTGAATATTCTGTGAAACAGTTTTATTTGAAAAGCCTGCCGGGAGTGCAAACCTGAAAGAGAGTTTTGAGAGGGGACTGCTGACACTGAAGTTTATCTGCTGGGTCACCTGAACCCTGCTGTTGAGCCTCCCTTCGAGTATAAGGGTCTTGGCGTAAGACAACCCCCCAAAAAGCATCACTAATAAAAGGCATAAGCCGATTGATTTTCTCATTTCCTTACATTAATATAAATCCCCGAACTTCTTATCATCGATCTTGCCTTGCAAAAACGCATCCAGAGTCTTCGAACGACTCTGCGACTTAAGTTCATCCAGCGCCCTGCTCAACTGATCCGCACTGATACTTCCGCTCTCAAACGCCGATTTGAGCTTAGATCTGGCTATCTCTACGTCCATTACCTTTGCCCTCTCCCAGTTCCTCGTTACTGCAAAATCTCCCCTGCCGGATATCTGGGGATTCTGATTCATGCCCTTTAATTTTCTCGCCGCCCTCGATACGTTTTCCTTTATGTAATCCGCCAGTTCATCCACCTTCACCCACATGTCTTTCCCGGCGCCGCCCTTCATCCCCTCCAGCAGATAATGGCTGAATATGCCTGATTTTAGTTCTTTTTCGTCTTCCCACGATTGCTCGTTTGTCGCGGATGACGTGATAATTACCTTGCCCGTACCCTTCGGTTTCATTATCTCGGGAGTTACCATTATTCCTACCAAGGGCTTCCCTCCCTTTGGTACTATGGATTTTCCTCCTCCTGAAAAACAGGCATCCAAGGCAAGCATTACTCCCTTTGCGTTGGATGTGTCCACGAGCTCCTGTAGATATGACATCTTTATGCTTGTATCTTCCATCGCCTCGGGGTCGGTTATTACAGCATCATGAGGCACAAGAAAGGCATCCATGAACTTGTCTCCTTTTGTCTTGGGCGCTCCGTGACCCGAGTAATAAACATATACATATCCATCCCAGTTCTTTATCTTTCTCAATGCCGCTACCATTTCGTTCCTTGTTGCTTTTTCGTTGAGAAGTAGTATTGCATTTTCTTTAGGCACTCCTCCATATCGTGGGTCTACCAGCAGGCTGTATACCTTTTTAGCGTCTGTCGCCGCGTATTGAAGATTAGGCATATCTTCCCTGCCTGCGTAGTCTATGCCGATCACAACCGCATATATTTCACGCCTGAGAGGAGGAAGTTTCTCGCCGGGGGACAACGGCACGGTTATATCTTCCGCGTCAGTCTTATATCGTTGAGCCTGCTGCGTAACGCCGAGAGCCTGCCTTGAGGCGAGTAGCGTCTTTATGCCTTTTCCTGCCTGATATTCCGCAAGCATCTGGCTTCTTATCTCGGAAAGCATGCGCTTTAAGTTGGCATTAAAATTCTCATACCCGTAGCCCATCCGGACCGAAGATGTTCCATATATCGCATGAACTTTACCGCTTATGGGATCCATGACATTAACGGCAACCTTCTGGTCAGCCTGAGATTCGGTATACTCAATCCTGATCAGCAGATCCAGTTGACCGCCTATGTCGACCCTCGTAAATATGCGTGATTTAATCATATCTTCGGTAATGCGTTCGCAAACCGCTCTCTTGTAATTTGCAATGGTTTCATCGGTGTTCATCCAGTCTCTCCACAACTTCGCATACTCCGCACTGAAGTTGCAGTCGGATTCTATATGAACATTGGCATCTATATACCCGCCAGCAGGAACGGTATCCCATACCATATTGCGCTGATACATGTCTTTTGATATGGTAACGCACCCGGTCGCAAGCAATGCCAGCAATATCAATCCGAGCCATTTTGTTCTTTTACGCATTGTGAACCCCTCCCTTAAAAGCAAGACTATCCGTTTGCATGGAGCATATGCATTATATTACTTTCCTATTCTCTCCATCAAAAACCTCACCTGTCTATCTTCTGGGCTTAATCTCAATACCTCTTCGAATACCTTTTTCGCCTCTGCATCATCCCCTTTCTGGTAATACATAAGGCCGAGGGATTTTTGGAGCGTCGAATCTTTCGGGAATTTGTCTGCGCCTTCTTTCAAATACTTTAACGCCCTTTCCTCTTCTTTCATCTCCTGATAGCAGATAGCGAGATAATAATAAACATCCGGCGTGGGAAGAGCCTTCAGCGCTTCTTCAAACAGTGTCGTCGCCTTTCCGTAATTCCTCTGCCTGAAATAATTGCCTGCCTCAATGACGAATTCTGTAGCCTTTTTCTGGCGGTCTTCATTACTCAGCGACGCATAAGGATTTGAGATCGCATCAACGACCTTTCCGCCTGGTATCCTGTTGTCATAAACCTTAGTTATACCAACACCCTTGATTTTCATTTCATCGGTATTTATAGAGCCGAGATAATTGGGGTCGATTTTAACCATAGACTCAGACGAAATGTTCAGGCTATTGTCAAAAATATTGTTGTCCTTAATCTCGCCTGAAAAGCTTTTGATAGCTATTCCGTCTTCATTCTGAAAGATATTGCTGTTCATAATCCTTGCGTCCGTCTTTTGAAGTTCTATCCCTGTTTTATTTCCTGAGACGGCAGTGTTTTTAATTATTACAGAAGGCGTACCGGAAACCGCAATGCCCGTATCGCTGTCCGTAATTACTCCTGAATCCAGCATTCCCTCTGCGTTTTGCAGTAACATCGCGGTAACGGCTCCCTTTATCCTCAAGCCATTTATAGTGATGCTGCCTCTCTCGACGCTAATGCCTTTCCATTTCTTATTACCCGATGGGATAAACTCCACAGGAGATTCTTTTCCGTTTACGACTATTTTGCCGTAAACAGTCAACGACGAGTTTTCTTCAAACATTATCCTCGTTTCGGGCTCTATGACAAGGGATAAACCCTTCGGAACCGTCAGCGAATCTTTCACGATGTAATTCCCTGCAAGCGCTGTATCCGTTCTGATCTCTCCACTTAAAAGCACGGGCTCCTTCGATGTAACGGCTGATTTAACGGCATCTACGAGTTCGGATTCATTACCCACTTGGTCAACAGCAATCACCCTGTAATAATATGCAATGTTCGGCTTTGCGGTCTTGTCTTCAAACGATGTATGTTCTGTTGCCGAAACCTCCGCATATCCGCTCAATGGCTGCTCGCTTCTTAAGACCTTATACCCCTTTAAGTCAGCAATATTCTTGAGAGGCTCCCATGTAACCTCTATTCTGTCCTGAAATCCCTTTGCCCTTAGACCGGCTACCTGCGGCGGTGGTGTTGTATCAATGGTCACAAAGCCGCTTACATCAATCCACTGGCTTTCATAACCACCGGGCTTTTTTAAGGAGGCTATGATAGGCATGTCCTTTGCGTTGTCTCCGGATATCACGAGATATTCTCCAAGATAAATGCCGGGCTTTGTCTCCTTCATCAAAATGCCTTTTTTGAAGTTCCCGATGTCAAAGGTGGCGACCAGCCCCTTTTCGCCTTCGAGTCCGACTCTTATAATCTTCCCTTTGCCGAAAGGCCCCTCTTTAACATTCGTAAGGACTTCCTTAATCGTAGGCCTGTCTTCAACAGCCATACCTTCGGGGGAGGGGATTTTTTCATTGAATTTATGGGCAAGCTCGTTCACCATTCTCACCTGCTGGATCTCTCTTATGTTCATTGCGGTAGACACCGCAGTCATTATCAGCCCGATGGGAGAGAGAGGCACGCTGCCTTCGTGATACCTGACTGCATCCTTTATCCTGAATACCTCTTTGCCTGTCCGCTTATTTACCATCCAGACCTCGGCCTCGACGCCAAGCTGCGAATAAACGCCAGCGTAAACCTTTGTATAATCAGTAACTTTGCCGTAGATTAATCCATCGCATCCTATTGCCTGACATATCTCCTGTGGTTTCAGGTCAAGGATATTTTTCCCTGTTGATTTCTCAAGATGTATAATCTTTTCATCAACAATATTAAGCTCAACATCTGTGTATGGTTTTGAACTGAAATGGTTATAAAATGCCCTTCTTACCTGATTGGCAATTCCCGTCTCCTGTGTTTCGTTCTGGAACGGAAGAATCGCAACCATCCTCGGAATCTCTTCTTTGGATACGGTTATTTCAGGCATATCCTTTTTTACTTCTGAAGGCGGTGCGCAGGAAAAAAGAAATAACAATGCAAAAAATATTATTGCGGTTTTTTTTGCGTTCATAAGCGGCTCCTTTATGAAATTATTCAAAAATAATCTTTATAGTTTAAAACTACCCTGCCTGAGCCATGAAGTCAAGGTAATTTTCACCGTCTCAAAATAAACCGCCCCTTCAGTTTCTCCGCATCAGGACTTATGCTCGGGCTTTGCTGGACATTAAGAGTCTTTGCCTCGTCCTCCACCAACGGTTTGATGTATTCATAAATCTCAGCAATTGTCTTCTTTCCTTCTTTTAATGCCTTGAGAAAGTAATATGTGAATACCCCATGCCTTTTTTCAGGTGATGATGTGCTTATCTGTGTGCCTTGTGTTGCAGAAAGGATAGCCATATTTGACGATATTACCGATGCCTCTGTCATCATCACCAATGGTCTTGCTCCTTTTGCTAAAACACTCCTGCCGCCTGCGCCTGAGAAGCATGAGTCAAGAAGAACTACAACCTCTGCAACTTGCAATTTCCCAAGTTTATCGTAAAGCCTCTTTAATGGATACCCGGTAACCTCAAGATAATTCGGGTCTCCGTCAAATGGGACAATATAAGCGTCTCCTGTCTTTGGCTCAGGCGCTCCGTGTCCTGAATAATAGACAATAACCTTACTGTCTTTTTTAACCCTGTTAGGAAGCCATGCCTCTATGGATTTTTCAATGGATGATTTTGTCGCCCTTTCATCTGTGATGAATTCTATGTTTCTCTCTGCAAACCCGAGTGCCTTAAAATATGACTTTACGAGTTTTGCATCACCTGCTGAGTAGTCGGACTTCGGGATATTCTGATACTTTTCTATGCCAATGACAATGGCTATATCCTGATCTCCGATAACCTTATGCTCGTTTACAAATATTAGAAGTTCGTCAACATCGGATTTCAATGGTTTTTCAGTCGTAATATGGGTAGGTTTCTTGTCAACCACATAGCGTTTTTCCATAGCCTCCTTGAGCATCCCTGCAACAAAGTTATTGCCTTTCTGCTCCGCCCACTTCAATGGTGTCCAACCAAATTTAGTTGTAATGCCTGGGTCTGCACCATAGTCCAACAATAAACGAATGACTTTTATATCATCTTTCACTGCGGCAAGATGTAAGGCAGTCCAACCCTTGCCTCCGGGTCCTATATCATAGTCGCTTTGTTCGTTTATATCTGCTCCCTTATCAAGCAAAGCTCGGATAGCGTTGCTGTCGCTTTGTTCTACAGCTTGCATTAGTGGTGTTCTCGCTGTTGTTGTCACACACCCTGTCATCGCCATGCCCGCAAGCAGAATAAAGATGACGCTGATCAAAGAAATTAAATTACCCTTCATTTTCGTAACCCCACCTCCTGAAAAAAGTCAGTCATTTTCGATTAAACGCTTAATTGCCTCAACAAATTGATTTGCCTGTTGAAGCCAGTCTTTTACCTGTTCTTCCTCAAAGCTGACAAACTCTATATGATCGCCTCTCTGGCGAGCTTCAAAAAGTTCGTCATACAGTTTCCCATGCTCATGACTTACTTTCCCTGATTTGACGAGATGTTGATGTAATACGGCCCCTCACACCGGAGTGCTTCTTAAACCGAAGTTTTTCTTGAAGCAAGATTGCGCTGACCGCATAAAAACAAGAATAATAAATTCGGTTCACCGAAAAGGAAAGACGGCCTGCCTTCAGTTCATCACGGGCTGCGTCAAGAGATTCATGCGATTTTTCAAACCAATATCGGATAAGTTCCTTTAGTTCCTCTTTGTTACTCATAAGGAAACCCCTTCCTCTTCAATAAATGCATGAATAGGAAGAAGAGAAAGAGGAGCTTTTTGCCATTCATCTTCTGAAACAATAAATACACTAATATTAGTTTCATATTTAAGATTTATATCGAAAACCTTGTGGACTATCTGCCGCCTTATATCATTAGTTACATGACAGGGAAGCATAATTAAAAGGTCTAAATCCGACTCTTCGTCAGAGGTTCCATTTACCTTTGAGCCAAATAGCTTGAATTTAACAGAAGGCCAGTCTCTTTTTAAGGCAGCTATAACTTCATTTAATGCAAGCTTTTCAGCTTCAGTAAGATTTAATACCTCATGTCTTACAGCTTGCATATTGAAACCCCCTATTTAATTTTACATTATTATATAAAAACTTCCTCTTTTACCGTATGCAGCCTTATTACCTTCAGTTACTCATTATATACCAGAAAAAACTTCTTGGAAGGTGAAAATTATCCTTATCTTTTAATCGTATAAACCGCAGTTGCCTCTGCCCAGTCAGCAGGTTCAAGCTGGTTAAGTTTTTTAACAAGGTCGCTTATCATGCCTGTGGACTTCGCATCGTATACCCTGAACATACCTTCTTGAAATCCGAGCGGCACAATCTCCTCTCTCTTTTTTGTGGCTATTATTTTAATTTTTTCCTCGGCGACTTTTTCCTTATAATCAGGCAAAAATAAAGCCTTTAAGCGTATGCTGCTCCCCCCTACAGGGAATTCATATGCTTTATTCGCTTTTATGTGATTCTCCTGATTCATCGAATTCGGCATAAGCAGCGTAACCGAGCCGTCTGCAGCAACTGAAAAGATATATACATAACATTCTTTGTTTGCCTGATAAAATATCTTTACCTCATCGCCTTCTTTCATTACGGATTTTGAAAGCGAAAGCTTGATCGATATGCCGTGCCCTTTTTCAGGATAGACAGGCTCTATAAGGGCTTTGAGCCTTATTTTGTAAAGATTCCTGTCCTTATCATCCCATCCCTTTTTAATTATCTCGGTCTTCTCTATCTTCCCCCTCACAGCGGCGTAGATGAGATCTTCCGCAAGCTGGCTGTTCGAGACGAGGGTATGTGATCTTATAAACACGCCTACCGCCTTTTCGACTGCCTTGCTCTGGGCGTCCTTTTTTGCTCTCGCAATGACCTCTTTCGGAGTGTCAATCTCGCTCATGTATGCCTCTCCCTCCGCCTCTACCCATACGGGCTTTTCAGAGGCATAAGAGAAAACAGGCATCAAAAGCAGAATCATTATTAAAAATCTTTTCATCTCAATACAACTCCCCGAACTTCCTCTCATCTATCTTTCCTTCCAAAAATGCCTCAAGTGTCTTTGTCCTTGTCTGCTTCTTTAATTCATCCATTGCCCTGCTGAGCTGCTCTGCTGTTATTACTCCTTTTTCAAATACACTCTTTAGTTTGTTCCTCGCTATCTCTATGTCCATTACTTTTGCCTTTTCCCAGTTCCTCGTTACTGCAAAGTCAGCCTTTCCTGTTATCTGCGGCGTCTGTTCCATTCCTTTGAGTTTCCTCGCTGCTTTAGGTACGTTTTCTTTTATGTATTCTGCAAGTTCATCTACTTTCACCCATATGTCTTTGCCTGCTTTGCCTTTTAGTCCCTCCAATAAATAATGGCTGAATATGCCTCCCTTTAGCTCTGCTTCGTCTTCCCATGATTGCTGGTTGGTTGCTGATGATGTGATTATTACTTTTCCTGTGCCTCTTGGTTTTATTATCTCAGAGCTTACTATCATTCCTACTAAGGGCTTCCCTCCCTTTGGCACTATGGATTTTCCTCCTCCTGAAAAACAGGCATCCAATGCAAGCATTACTCCTTTTGCATTGGATGTATCTATAAGCTCTTGTAAATACGATACTTTTATTGCTGTGTCTTCCATTGCCTCAGGGTCGGTTATTATTACGTCATTGGGCACTAAAAAGGCGTCTATGAATTTGTCTCCTTTTGTCTTGGGCGCTCCGTGTCCTGAGTAATATACATACACATATCCATCCCAGTTCTTTATCTTCCTCAATGCTGATACCATTTCGTTTCTTGTTGCTTTTTCGTTGAGAAGTAGTATTGCATTTTCTTTAGGCACTCCTCCGTATCGTGCATCTGTGAGTATGTTGTAGATTTTTTTTGCGTCTGTAGATGCATATTGGAGGTTTGGTATGTCCTGCCTGTTTTTGTAGTCTATGCCGATTACTATTGCATAGGTGTCGGGACGGAGTGGAGGAAGTTTTTCGTCTATAAGTGGCTCTTCTTTTTGTTTCTTAGGTCTGTCGGCAGACGCTTTACCTTGTTCAGGCGTCTCATATGCAATCTGCATTTTAGCGCCGGTGGGGTCTTTGAATTCATACATGCTGCAGCCGGCTGCTATAGAGAGAATAATTGACAACAAAATATTAATGCGAAAACCTGTTGCCATTTTTTTCTCCTTTAGTATTCCAATGTCTTTATTATCTCAGGCACAGCCTGCTGCATTGCAGCCTGCATTGCTTTGCGTAAGGAAATCGCCTTGGTTTCTGCTGAACCCATCATTGAGCGGTCATCTCCTTTTGCAGCAATATTCAATACCTTTGCCTTAATGCTGTTTTTCCATATTTCGACTGTAAACTGCACATCGCTTATGGCGCCGACCGTCCAGAATCCGGGGTCTTGATCCACAAATACCTTCAAAACCGTCAAATCCAGACCTTTTGATACATCATGCGGCAGCGCCGATACTGTTTTTGTATTATATCCTGCAACGCTCAACTCCTGCACCAATGCGCCCACAATCCAGTCTCCGATATTATTTTCCGTAACCACATCCGCTGTCTTCATCCCCATTGCGTTTTTTACAGTCCCGATAACCAAGCCGTTCGCCTTTTTATTAAGATTATGATGTTCTTTCGGCTTTGCGATAAATACTTCGCCGGAGCCGCCTCTCGCATTGACAGTTCTTTCATAGGCCAGGTCTACTTTCTGGTCAACAAATGCGCATCCTATGAATGTCATACAAAAAAGCACAAATAGTCCAATAAGAATAGCTTTTGTCTTTATTTCTGTCATAGTTATCCCCCTTAATTTATGATTGCTTATTTATTTTAATCATCCCATAAAATCCTTTATTTTACAATATATTTATCTTACCCCCTTCTTGCCTTTACCTTAAAAACAAAATCAAAATTTAAAATATCTTCCCATCTGTAACCTTTAATGTAGAGCGGGTATCGTCGCTGTCTCCATAAGGATTGCCGGGTATATAGAACCAGTTCATTATCACCTCTCCTGAATGCCTCATGACTATCCAGTACCTTCCCTTCTTTATTTTTAGAGGCGTATCGGATGAAAAAGCAAAATCCACCCAGTAATAGCCGGGTCTTTTTTTAATATTCTCTATGAAAATCGGATTCGAGCGAAACCCGGAAAGACTCGGTCTTCTCTTATCATCCGCTACAAGGTCTATATACAATGTTCCGTCGCCTCCGAATTTTCTCATGGCTAATGAGACTACATCTATTTCGAGGGGTTCATCTATCTCAAATGCCTGCGAATAAACATACTTCGATGTCACATATTCCGCAGTTTCTTTATCGAGTATCTTTACACCTTTGTCTCCTACAATCTGGTAAATATTAACAAAACTCGGAAATTCCATGTTCCCGAATTCAATAACTTTACCCGGAGGCAGTTTTGGAATCTCAGGCACAGAAGGTTTTTCTGGCGGTTTTATCTCTGCCTTTGAAAGAAAATTATTGCTTAAAAGATATGCCTTGGGATATTTCTCTGAAGACTTTAATTTCAGAGCCACCATATCCTCCAGAAATTTTGCGTCAACGAGTTCACTATAGGCAGGTAAATATGGGGATGCCTTCCATGTATCGTTTATATCATCAGAGTCAAGTCCGTGTGTCTGCTTGATATGCCGCGAAGATGTGAACTGCTTCGACTGCTGTGGGTCGTAAGAGAGCCAGCCAAGGTCAGGGAAATATATCTCCATCCATGCATGTCCTCCCTGTCCCATGCTCTGGACAAGGAAATCACTGCCACTCACAGGAACCTTCAGAGGCTGTTTTAAGCTAATGCCTCCTACAATCCTTGCAGGTATTCCTGCCGCCCTTAGTAATGCCATAGATAAATGGGCAAAGTTCTGGCAGTTGCCGGTTCTTGTCTTTATCGTATATAAGGCATCGAATTGCGGAGGGTTGTAGGTATATTTTACATTGTCGACAACATAGTTCAATATTGCGTTAACAGCCTCGTATTCCGTTGCCGCGCCTGATGTAAGTTTTTTTGAAAGGGCAGTGATCTCAGGGCTGCTGCTCTGAACCAGTTCCGTAGGTTTCAGATAAGTCTTTTCACCATGAGGGATTGGATTAAGGGGGAATGGCGTTTTGCTTTCCATCGCAGAAAGCTCTGATTTTATATTCGTCTCAAAGATTATGTTTACCATCACATCCCTGTTCAGATCGTTCCATGTAACTACTTTAAATCTATTTCCGAACTCATCGGTTGCATCATCAACCTTCACTGGCTGAGGGTCAAATTTGATATTGAACTCGTGTGTTTTTTGAGAAACGGCTTTATTGGCAAATTCAGAAGGAAGGGCAAATTTAAAAGTGAGCCTCGATAAAGGCTTATCTACACCAAAACCTATCTGCTGATTCACGGAAATATTGCTGTTTAATTTGCCTTCGAGGATAAGAGTCTTGGCATGGGCAGGATTATTTAGAAACAAAAAAACAAAATATAAAATACAAAAAATTTTCTCTTTCTCAATACAACTCCACAAATTTTTGCTCTCCTGCTTATATTATCCAATTATATTATCCAACAAAAATAGCTGTTTTTGAAGATAAAAAAGAAGTGCCTATTCCCTATAAAAACGGATTTTGTCAATCCAGATGGCTCCCTTGACAGGTGGATTGTTGCCGCTACACATATCCGTCTCACTTCTTCACCCCTTTAGTCTTTTTCAAAATCCCTGTGTATGCCGTAATTATCGCTCCTGTTTCTGCCGATATTACCTCTATCTTAATCTGCCATTTCTCTCTTTCCTTGAACGGCGTAAGAGTTCCTGTAACGACAGCCTTTGCATTGTTCTTTATTATAGCAAAGCCTCTACCCTCCGCCGCAGCCATCTGTCTTTCAAACTCTTTTGCAAGATCCTTTCCAACAGCCGACGGCCTGCCCCTTATATCCGTGAACTCCCTGACCTCTACGGTCTTTATACCTCTCCTGTTTATCTCAACGGCAATAAATCCGGCTATCTTTTTCAGTTTCTGGATATGTTCTTCTGAAAGGGGTTTATATTTCTGCACCCCTTCCGATGAGAAAACAGGTGAGAAAACAGGAGTAAAAAATAATAATAGGATAATCAGCATAAAGGATGAGGGCACTAAGACACGATAAATACTCATTGCATGAAACCCACATCCTGTATGCTGTGTTGTATTCATTTATTACTTCAATACAAAAGCCACCTTAGCCGAGGCAAAAAAATTGGCCTTCTGGTTTGCGGAATATATCCTTACGGCGTCATCGTTGCTTACCTGTAAATCCGATGCCGTAACGGTCCCGGAAGCGGTTACGACAAGGGGATTCTTCACCCCTCTTGACTCCAGCGCGGCCTTTGCCTTTTCAACGCTGTTCGTGTATTCGCCGCATCCTTGCTCTACCAAAATCTTCTGGCTTATCTTCGACGGGTCGTAGAGCACGTCTCCCTTGGGCGTGAATATCCTGTTTATCAGCGCCGGCCTGAAGCTCTGTCCCGTGGCATCGATAATAAGGCCGTCATATTTTTCTTCGAGCGGAACCGGTTTGTGCCTGTATTCAGGTCCCGGCACTCCTATAATATCTTTTTTGATTTTCGGATCGCCCAGCATCTTCTCATACATTGTCTTGGCAAAGCTTTGCGGACCGGTCATCCCTATTTTAACTATCACGAGGGCAGAGTCTTCCTGAGGATTGTATTCCTTATAGACCAGTTGTGCGCCTTTTACAAAACCTGCGACAGCCACCCTTATCACGTCATACTGAAGCTCCGCATCCTTAACGAGGGTATCTCCAACAAGGGCAAACCCCTCTATGAATTCGGTCAGCTGGCGATAAGCAACCGCTGTTGCAGCCCTTTCAGCGGTTAACCGCCTCTGCGTGGGGGACTTTGCGCTTGGTGACGGCAAACCCTCCCCGACGACCAATATATAGTCGTTGATAAACGCCTGCTCCGGCGCTGCCGTAACGGAAAGATTGTTCTTGTTCAACCATTCGTTGGCAGCCGCAAACCTCGCGTCAATGGCCGCAGTTGACGGCGGCTGCTGGGCAAACGCGATGCCAGTCAACCCCATTATTAACAACACCATGATAAATATTGTCCTTCTCATAATCTCCTCCTCTTCAAAATATGTTTCTTAATAAATATTCATTTTTTGTTTCAACACCCTCAGGGCAAGAAGCGCCTCCGCCCCATCCACAGGCGCATCTATCCTGAAATCACCGGAAAGCTCGCCTTCCATTATTCCTCTCGACGTCATATTCATAACCGCGTTATAAAACGGTGAAGTCGCCCTTACATCAGGGAACGGCGATTTCGCATGGCCGAAAAACGCCGTTGCTATCTTCTCGTCTCCGGTGAGCTTTATCAAAACGTCTTCGAGGATAAACGCCATCTCCCCGCGTTTCACCACATCCGTAGGCTTAAAGAGATACGCCTGAGTTGCGGTATCGTATTTCGGCTCCAATCCCCTTACCTTCCACTTCATGATCGTAAGTATCTCTTCCTTAAAATGGTAATTCAGTATATCTGCAGGTGTAAATTCAGCCTTCATTTTATCAATCATGGATTGAACAGGTATACGGCCTGCAAAGAGTTTATCAATCTTCATTTCGTCAATAAGCAGTGCTGCTAAATCACCGCGTGTAACGGTATCCTTGACAGCTATTTTTTTGCCGACATCACCAACTGTTATTCCAGCCATTGCACGGACAATCTTGTCTGCCTTTTTCCATGCCTTGTCAGCCCTTTCATGCCATTTACCCTCTCTCTTTGCATTAAGCACATCAGCAAATTTATCTCTTGCCTGCTGGAATTCGAGCGCCTCGAGATAGGCAAGGCCCATGAAATACTGTGCGGCCTCGGTGCCCTGATAGTATATCAATTTATTTTCATCAACTTTTAATTCACGAATATCTCCAAAGGCCTCTTCTACTGTTTTAAGCCAGTTGTTCGGTTTGAGGGCGGTATGAACCCTGATAGCTGCCATAAGGTAATCAAACTTATCTTCATTGGTTTCTGAGAGTTTATTTGCCTTTTTCAGATATTCCATCGCCCTGTCAATCTCAACCTTTCTAAATCCCGCATCTGTCTGTTTTTTAACCTTCTCTGCAGTTACAACGGCAAGTCCGCTGTAAGCAGGAGAGAATTTTTCTTCGCAGTAAACAGCCCTGTCGAACTTGCTCTGCGCAACGTCAATTTTCCCTTCCTCAAGAGCCTTCATTCCCATTAGATAGTGATGCTGGGGATTGTCCTCGGGAGATGTACATTTCGCAACCTCCTGCTTTGTGCATCCAAAGATAAAGACCAGTGACAATAAACTTAAGAATACCGACATGCATTTTTTATTCATTTACAACACCTCCTGTTTTCATTTGCCATTCTGAAGCAAGTTTACTCCCTCTGAAAGCCTATGTAAAGGTAATTTTCACATCGATTAAGTTATTATCTCATTTGGCGGTAGAAACAACATCCATCTCTCTGATTTCATCACATTTTCCTTCAATACAAATAGCAGTTGCAGATGCCTTGTCTACTTCTGTTACTTTTAATTCCGCAATTACATCCGTTATTCGTTTTATAACAGCCCCTGTCGAAGGACTTTTTATCTCTTTAATAATCTTTATTACATATAATGGCATGTCTTTTTCGATGCCTGCTTCTTTTCCAGCATCAATAATACAGCTTTTGTTATTCTTATCAAAATACACAACAGTTGTATTTATAACAGCATCCTTCAATTTTGATGATTGCTCCTTTACCTGCTTAATAATATCTTCGACTGCCTTTTTAGTTGCGATACCCATAAGAGAGTTTTCAAACTCCGAATGGTCTACATTAACCAAATCTCCAACCTTTACTCCTGATTTTGCTTCTTCTCCATTCCCTTGTACTGCTACTAATACCTCAGCAGTCGATGTGTCTATTAATCTTGCATTCACTGCAACCTTTGCTGTAGTTGTTTTAACTCCTATACCCAGAATGCCCGTTGTAGATGTATCTGTATTAAACTGGGTAACGCTCCCCGCAATAACAGCACTTACTCCCAATATCTTTCCCAGTTTAGCCACCTCTGAAGGATCAATAACTCCACTTACAGATAATTTCTGTTCGCTTAAGATTTTCTCAAGCTGGCTCCTCTCTACTACTTTAAATGTTCCGTCTTTTACTAACTCTGTAATTAGCATGTCTGCGACCGCCCTTCCAATTTTGCCTTTCTCATTTTGAGGCAGCGGCTGCCCCTTTAATGCCATAATTACATACAATGGATTTTTTGCTTGGTTTTGCATAGTCGCAGATGCATCTTCAAAATCAAGAACGGCTATTTTTTTAATGCCAGCAAATGCATGCGGAGATTGGAATGTTACATATCCACAAAATATAATCATCAGCACTAATTTTAAAATCATTGACTTCTTCATAAATCTTACTTCCTCCTATTCTTATTTATGATATACAGCAGTTATCGCATATGGTGAAAATTCTATTATTTTTAAATTGCTCTTCTGGCTTATGCTGTTTGCCAGGTATACCGAATTTTCAGGATAGCTTACGATAAACTCGCCGAGGCCCTTTTCTTCAACATTCGTTACCCATGCTATATTCTGGAGAATTTCCTTGACCTCAAAATTGGTGCTCATATCACTAACGCCTGTAACCTTGACCTGCACCTTCTTTGCAACTCCCTTTATATACCGGGAAACCTTTTCAAGAATAGCCGGCGTAATCTTTTGCGACAGATCCTTCATGCCGTTGGCAGCGGCATTTTCCACGTTAATCGCAAGCCCTTTCCCTTCTTCGGTTCCTGCGGTAAGAATAACCGTTCTGCCCGAGGCATCGCGGATTACGATGCGGTACGTAAGCCTTACGGTCACATTATTAAAAGGCATGGAGACCCCGTATCCTATATCCTCACCCTTCCTTGTGGAAATGGCGTAATCTACCTTGCCTATGAGGATCACGTTGGAAAGAAACTTATACATAAGGGTTCTCAGCGTAAGAAAATTGCCGCTTTTTATCGCGTCCTCTACTTCCCTCGCCTCCATTGCGTGGGTAGGAGCTACATCGGCAACCGTATACCCCTGCTCGATAAGTCTGCCTATGAGCGTTTCGGACAGTATATTCGTCTCGTCATATTCGTCCCTTGTCTCAAGCCCGCTCCTCTGTGTTTTGCCGTAAGGGGTTTTGTATTTCTCTTCGAATTCCTTTACTACTTTCGGCTTTCTTGCAGGTATAAACACGGCTATAGAATTATTAAGCGCAAGAGATGAAACCGCTTCCTTGGCCTTTGTGGGTTCTACACAGGCATTTATTTTTACCCAAATAGTGTCCTTCCTGTTTTCTTCCTTCACTATTTTATGCCCTGTAACCACACCTCTTATCTGCTTGCTCACAGCATCGTCAACAAGGGCCATATTCTGGACTACAGATTGTGCCTTTACCTCAACACCAACGGTCTGTTCAATAGCTGACCATTTCGCCCGCGCAATGGCCTCTGCCTTTGCAGAGGGAACATCATTGTTCATGATGACAGCTTCGCCTTCCGAGTCAATACATTTTACCTCGCACAGTCCTTCTGATACGAAAAAAACACAGACAAACAGAAAAATCAAAACCACATTTTTATACACCGAAATAAACCCTCCTGATTCAGCCAAACTTTAATACCGCACAGATTAAGTAAGTGTAGAATGGCGTACTTATAGTGTCAAGTGAAAATTCACTTGCATATTTCACTGCATTGTTATTCGTTATACACATCTTCTGCATCAGGAGAAATCAGGAAATAACCGTCTTCCTCTTTTACTACATCTCTAAAGGCAAGTACCTTCATAACCTTGGTTATGGCTTCCCTTGATGCGCCTGTGTGTGCTGCAAGTTCCCTGTGGGTAAGCCTTTTTATCCTGAAAAAACCGCTCTTATCTTTCTCTCCCTCTGTCCGGGCTATCTGCATAAGAAGCCTCACAAGCCTCTGACCGACATCTAAAAAGGCGAGCGACTCTATCATCCCGTTTGCCATTCTCATCCTCTGGACAATTGCCGAGAGCAGGTCAATAGCAATCATGGGGTTATTTTTGACTGCAAGGAGGAACTTCTCCCTTTTTAGTATGCCGAGAGATGCGTCTTCCATTGCTATCATTGTTGCAGACCTCGGCTTGCCGTCGAGGAGGCTCATCTCTCCGAAAAAGTCACCCTTGCAGAATATCGCAAGTATCATCTCCTCTCCTTCATTGTTCAGGAGAGATGCCCTCACTGCGCCCTCAAGGACGATGTAAAGGTCTGTGCTGTTGTCCGACTGGTAAAATATGGTCTTGCCTTTATTTATATTGCGGATAATGAAATCGCCGGACAACTGCATTAAATGGCTGTCAGAGAGACCCTTGAAGACAGGGAGCTCTTTGAGAAACTCCATAATCAATGCCGCATTTTTGTCTCTTTTCATTTCAGGATATGCTTCCACTTGAACTCTAAGTATTTCAATTCTATCATATTTCAAAAAACCTTAAACATTAATTTTTTCTTTATTCTCCGTTCAAAATCGTCTGATTATGATAAAATTTGATTGATGACAACAACTGCTCAGAAAATTGGGAGGAACATAATCAATGCCTTTAAATATTTAGAGGGCTATTATGAACTGCTCTGCTACTCCATCAGAAACATTTCATTGCTGCGAAGAGCGCCAATCCGTTCTGTATTTTACAAACAAATATATTTCACAGGGATAGAAGCCCTGAGCAAAGTGGCTGCAATCGGGATATTGATAGGAATCGTTATCATCACCCAGATAGTGAATCTTGTTGGCTCAAATGCAGTACTTACAGGCAAGATATTAATCTGGACAGTGGTAAGGGAACTCGGCCCGCTATTTGCAGCCATAATAATCATAGCAAGAAGCGGCACTGCCATTTCGTCGGAGCTCGGCTCGATGAAGGTCAACAGGGAGACCGACAGCCTCAGGATTATGGGGATTAATCCTTTTGATTATCTCATTGTTCCGAGGGTTGCAGGGATTACGGTCTCTGTCTTTATACTCGCATTTTACTTTCAGGTGATGGCAATTGCAGGCGGACTGGCATTCACATCTATTTTCATGGAACTGCCTTTTTTGCAGCATCTTAAGGGTATCTTTTCAGCGCTCCGCATATTCGAGGTGGTTGTCTCTTTATTAAAAAGCCTTGTGTTTGGACTGTTGATCTCTATAGTTTCGTGCTACCAGGGATTCAGCGTTAAGTCTTCAATAACAGAGATTCCGCAGGCAGCCACAAGAGCGGTTATGCAAAGCCTATTTTTAGTATTCATATTTGATGGTATAATTACCCTTATATCGTTCGCATGATAAGGCTCGAAAACATAACCACGGAAGATTTTAATGCCCTCTCCTTCAGGATAAGGGGAGGCTCCGTATACAAGGTTGTCACAAACTCGGATTATGAAAACAGAAAATTGCTCAACGTCATTCTGGGACTCCAAAGGCCGGAACACGGCAGGGTCTTTTTATTCGATGAAGAAGTGTATGTCCTTTCCGAAAAGGAGCTAAACAGACTTTTCAGCAGGGTCGGGACGGTTTTGAAGGACGGGGGTTTAATCAGCAATCTCAAGGTATGGGAGAATATAGTGCTACCTGCATGGTATCACACAGGGAAAAAGCCGGAGGATATGGAAGAGAAAGCCATTCAAAAATTCAAAGAGGCAGGGATAGAGATTTCATATCTCAAGGAATTGATGGGAAGACTTCCCGGGCCGTTGCCGTTTCATGAAAAAAAGATTATAGGTCTTGTGAGGGCAATGCTCATGGAACCCGAATTGATGATATACGACTCTATATGCGAAGGGCTAAGTCCTGAGATGTCGGATAGATTGACAAAAATGACCATGGATTTTCATTCCGAAAAATCAGGCAGGACATCCGTTTATGTAACCTTCGATGAGCAGTCGGTAAAAAATGTAAAGGCAGACACTACCCTGAATTTATAATGTTTAAGAGGTAAACGCTGTGGGATTAATGAGAGAAGCAGACGAAAGATTCTTGGGCATAGAGAAGAAGATAGGATTGTTTGTCTTTATTGCAGTTACCGGGATTCTCGCAGCAATAGCACTCATAGGCATACAGCACGATGTATTCACCCCAAAGACGAGGATATTTTTTATTGCGGAAAGCGGGCAGGGCATAAACGAAGGCACTGCGGTTAAGCTCAGCGGCTTTAAAATAGGGAAGGTTAAAAGGCTTTATCTGGACGATGCGGCAAAGGTGAAGGTTGAACTATCCATAAATACCAAATACATGAAATGGATAAAGACAGACTCAAAGGCAAGGCTCTTTAAAGAAGGGTTCATAGGCGACAGCGTTATCGAAATAAGTCCGGGTTCGGCAAAGGCAGCTCAGGTTGCTGAAAACGGAATAATCGAGTTTGAAAGAGAAAAGGGTCTCGGCGAAATAGCTGAAGAGTTGAAAGAAGAAATCAAGCCTGTTCTCAGCGATGTAAGAGAGATAATACATTATATCAATGACCCGCAGGGCGATGTTAAACAGACATTAAAAAATCTCCGCAAAATGTCGGAAGACCTGCCTGCCACACAACAACATCTTAATGCCCTGCTGAAGGATGCTGACAAAGGAGTGAAGACAACAACAAAGAAAATAGACTCCATACTCGATTCCACAAAACAGACCATGGACACTGTTGACGGCCTCATAAAGAAAGTGGACAAGGACATCCCGAATATGCTTGAAAAGACAAACAAGAGTCTCGAAAATATCCAGAAGACGACCGAAGACATAAAAAAGGCGACAGAACAGACAGCACCTAAAATCCCGTCCACGCTCAGAAAAGGTGAAGACGCAGCAGAAGGAGCAAAAGAGGTTACCGATGCTGTAAAAAGGATATGGCCAATAAGACTATTCATAAAAGAACCCGAACAGAAGGTATTAAATACTGATAGCTATGAATAAAACAGATAACAGACTATGGGCAATGGGTAAAAGGTTTTTCTTTATCGCCTTTTGCCTGTTTTTAATGGGTTGCGGCGGAAAACATGCAACATTGTCGGATGCCCATCTGACAGCAGTCAAGTTCAACCAGAGGGCAGAATCCTCATTAAAAAACGGCGATTATGAAAATGCACTCAGGCTTTACAATGAGGCGCTTAAAATCAACCGCTCCATCGAAAATATCGATGGCACAGCGATAAACATTGTCAATTTAACTGCTGTTTATCGCAAGCTCAGTGATGGAGAAAATGCACATAAATGCCTCGATGAAATATTAAATCCGTCCCCAGTTGCCTACAATCCATTACATCTTTCTGAGGCTTCTTTTCTAAAGGCAATGCTCTATATGGATGAGGGCGAATACGACAAAGCATTGCAATGGGCGGACAGGTCATTAACCTTTTGCCAAAGCTCTCAATGCAGCGACATAGGCAAAATTTACAACCTCAAAGGAAGGATATATTTTGAAAAAGGTGATGTCGTTTCAGCCATATCTTATGGAAATAAAGGACTTGAGTCAAATAAGGAAGACAGGCACAAAAACGAAAAGGCAAATTCTCTGAGACTGATTGCAGACGCAAAGGCGATGAGATCCGAATACGAAGATGCGCGGAAATCCTATGAAGATGCCCTTTCCATAGATAAGACACTGGGATTAAGCAGAAAGATAGCAATGGATTTAATAGGGATAGGAAAGACCTTTTTAAAAGAAGGAAAGACTAACGATGCGCTCGGTTATTTCAAAAGGGCGCTTTCTGTGAGCGAGAGTGCAGGCGATACAGATACTTCCGAAAGCATAAAAAAATTGATAGACAAGCAACTAAAACAAACCGACTAAAAGCTGTGATTCCAACTTTTATTTAGTCAAAACCAGCGGAAAATCCATTCCCCGTGAATCCACCACAGGGAATTGAGCCTCCTGTTTGTATTTCTTCGTTATCTCCGGCAGTTTTTCTTCTATATATCCCATCAGTTTTCTCACTGTAACAGTCTCGCCTTTGCCTGCTGCCTTGCCTTTTAATCCCTCCAAAAGCGTGTATGTGAATACCCCATGACCGAGTTCCTTTACCTCTGCTGCAAACTGGTCTTTTGTTGATGCTGCTACTATATGCACCCCTGTTGACCTTGACAATTGTGATAGAGCCTTCCTGTCTTCAAAGCCCCTGAATGCTATCAATACCGCTCCTGATTTACACGCATCTATCAAAACAAGTATCTTCTGAGCCTTTATGTTCTTTATATACCCTGAAAGCTCATCGGATGATATGCCTTTTGTTTTTACATCTTCTTCTCTTTCAGGATAGGTCAGTTCATGGGGGATGAAATACCATTTGTCATTTACATTCTCTCCATGCCCTGCAAGGTATATCAATACAGCGTCCTGCGGGTTTGTATTCTGTAATTGGTTAAGTTTTGAGATTATTGTCTCTTTTGTCGCCTGTTCATTGTAAATCTCTCTGACATCAACTTTTTTGAATAATCCCGTGCCTTTCTGTTTGAAGAAGTCCGCTATACCTTTGGCATCAGGCTCTGCATAGTTAAGGTTTAATACAGGGTTTTTGTATTTATTTATGCCTACTGCAAAGACATACATGGATACATCTTTTGAAGGCGCAGTAAGTTTGACGATCAGTTCATAGGGGTTTGATTCTGTCCTGTCCTTGCTGAATGCCGTTGCCCTGAATGTGTTAAGTCCATCAACGAGAGCAACTGTGTATGTCTTTATTGTTTCATTGCCCTTTGGAACTATCTTTACAGCCCTCGTATCTTCTCCTATTGCCTTGCCATTATGATAAAGCCGTATCTCATCAATGCCTCCGCCTGTGTCTTTCGCAGAGACGGTTATTGTTACAGTGTCAGTGCTGAATTCCTTATTCGGTTCAGGAGAGGTAATCTTTACATCTGGAGGCGTTAAGATTCCTTTTCTTATATCTGCGACAGCCTCAACCTTTTTGCCCTGCAATACAGATGCTACATAAACAGGATTAAAGAACTTTTCATAGAAGTTGTCTATGGAGTAAACATTATTTCCAACCCTTACATTTAAGTGTTTTGCGCCATTCGGCGAGGCATTGAAATAGCCTTCAGGCGTGAGAACTATCCATTCGCCATCGGTGAAGCTGATGAATTGCGCGATTTCCTTGCCGGTGGCAATGTTGAATTGCCTTACAGAAACCCAGTTATTCAAAACGGCATTGCGCGCATCAGCGCTGAGTAATACGCTTGAAATGCTCTGATTAATCTCGATCGTAGCGCTTTTTTTGCCCGATGTTAAATCCCACAAAGTCAAATCGTTGTAATCCGTCTCTTCCGCAATCAGCATTTTCTTGTCCGGCGACACTTCAAAGGACCTTGCGGAAACAAAGTTGACAAACTTGCGGACAAGCTTGCCGGTATCCGAATCGACAACATAGAAAGACCCTTCAGCATCAGCGGCATAGATAAATTTTCCATCAGAAGAATAGACTGACTTTGCGTCCTTGATGCTTTCCAACGTTTTTACGCGCCGGCCTGAGAAAACATCCCAAATCGTATTTCTGGAAAGCAGATAATTTCCGTCAGGTGAAAATGTAACCCAGGGGCCGGGGCCAAAGGGGGTTTGAAAATCCAGCGCCTTTTTTCCCGAGGAAACTTCCCAAAGTTTGCTGCCGGAAGCCAGATAGCGACCGTCGGGCGAGAAAGCCAGAATGCCATTTCCATAGTCTACATAATCGCCGGCCTCCAACTCATCATAATACCTGGGTATAAAATCAATTTTAAATTCAGAAACCTTGCTGCCTTCGCGCAAATCCCAGATTTTGGCCGCCCCAAACCTGGATAGGGAAGCGGCATATTTATTGTCGGGAGAAAAGGCGACCGCGGAAATAGCCTCCCTCTCCTCAGCCTTGATGGTTTTTATTAATTTACTGCCGGTCACATCCCAAAACTGGATGGCGCCAGTATTATCACCGGTAACAGCATAACCGCCTTTGGCCGAAAGGGCAAAAGAGCTGATGTCACCCGTCGCACTGCCGTTAAAAGCGGGCAAACCGCGGCCGGTGGCAGTATCAAAGGCTTGCAATGTTTTACCGGCCGGGGCGATGACTTTACTGCCATCGGGAGAAAGTAATCCGAATTTGACGGGGAATCGGCGCACTTCTTTGCCGGTGCGGACATCCCAAAGGCGAATGTCCTGATCATAATAATTCTTTGTTAAGATGATATCGTTATTGGCGGAAGTGGATACATAAACAATAGCGCCGCTCTGCCCGAAATGTCCCAATACCTTGCCGTCGGCGATCTCCACCAGTGTTTTTTTATTATAACTATCGTTGCGGAAGAATGGTTTTTTTTGTTTGGCTTCGGAATCAAAAAGCCTCTGCTCTTTGTCCGTCGGTTCCTTAAAGCTATTGGCCAGAAAATATTTCCCATCATTGGAATATCTGCCCAGAGAAACATCGTAATAATTTTTAACTTCTTTCCCGTCTAAAGTCAGAACCTTGACCGTGTTGCCTGAACCGAATTTTTTCTGGTCATGCGCGATCACGAGATGCCGGCTATCCGCCGTAAAGCCGATAGATTTAATCATACCGGAAAATTTAAAGGCTTTGATTTCTGCGCCACTACTGATATTCCACAGCCGCACATCGCCCTCCTGCGCCGAGCTTAAGGCATACAATCCGTCGGGAGAAATGACGGCCTTATAAACCTGGCCGGGATGCCCGGAAAATGTTCTTTGCAGTTTCCCGTCGCTCAAATCCCATAACTTTAAGGTCTTGTCATAACTCGCGGAAAGGGCATACTTGCCGTCCGGCGTAAATTTCACGGCGGAAATCCCTTCACGATGGGCGGATATCGTTTTTTGCAATTTTCCTGATGCTGCGTCCCAAAGCCTTACCTGTCCGTCATTAGAGCCAGTAAGCACATAATTTCCGTCCGCGGATAACGCCATGGCACGAGAGTTGGTGGCATAGCTTTTCAGCGCTTTGACTTCCATGCCGGTCTTTATATCCCATATCCGCAGCGCTCCTTTATCGTCTCCGGAAAGAGCGAACATGCCATCCGGTGAAAACCGGACAAAGGTGACAGGGCAATCATGGGCAAAAGTTCGGATTTCTTTTTCCGCCTCAATATCCCAGAGCTTCATGGTGTTGTCCTTACTGCCGGAAAGGACATATTTCTGGTCGGGCGAAATGGCGACGGCTTCAATCTGTTTTTGATGCCCGGCAAATGTGGCTATCGCTTTTCCTCTTTTTAAATCCCAAATCCGGACGGTTTTGTCACGGCTGCCGGAGAGCGCGAGCTTATCGTCGAGCGATAAGGCAATTACGTCAATACGATCATCATGGCCGGTAAAAGTAGAAATAATTCTACCGGTTGATATGTCCCAGAGCATAAGTTTTTTATCTTTGCTGTCCATGACCGATTCCGAGGGGTTTTCCTTCACAGACGAAAGCATTCGTCTGCCATCGGCAGTGATAACGTTTCTGGATCCAAAACCAAAGCCGAGGTAACCGCTGACGGGCGCTGCTTTGGGCGACTCGATTGATTTTGTTATTGTTCCTGTTAATATATCGGCGACATATAGTTTAAGACCGACGATTACCCGTAGCATAGCGCCGTCATAGGAAATGGCGGATCGCAAGCTGGCTTGACCCGTTTCCCCCAAAGAAAATTCCTTTATTTTATCGCCGGTCTGGATATCCCAGATACAGACATTACCCTTATCGTTGAGTGAAAAAAAAGATTTGCCACCGGGCAGAAAGGAAACGAAATTTATATCTTCATTATCTTTAAAAGTTCTGATCAGCCTTCCGGTGGCGGCTTCCCAGAGTTTTATACTATTGTCATCACTTCCGGAAAGGATGAACTTGTTGTCCGGTGATATTGCAATCACGTTTATTGACGATGTATGCCCCAGTTGCACAAAAATCTCAGGCTTTTCAGCTGCAGAGACAGAAACAGGGCTGATTGACAGTATGGCAATAACCTCAAACCAGACCGCTAAAGAGCGCAATAAACTCTTAAATCTAAACATATCCCTCCTGCTATTTAAAGAAGAGCCTCTCTTTACCGAAATTATAATTCCTCCTGCCCCTCTTAATAATTTTCTCTCACTTTTTTACCTTCTGCTTCCTGCCGATGAAAAAGTAGGCTATGGGACCAATAAAGGGAACGAGTATCACAGCGATCAGCCAGACAATCTTGTTCGAGCCCGTAAACTCACTCCTGAGGATGTCCACAAATGCGATTAACATTAACCCGAAGGGCACAAAAAGGACAAACAAAACAATAAATTCCATCAAGCCTATACCAACCATAAATTCCTCCTTTGTTTGTCGTTTAAAGAATCTTAAGGAATATAGGCCTATGGGGTCAAGGTAATTTTCACATTATTACTATCATAGTAAAAGCAGGGCATGACATGATAGGTTAAATAACAGGAAGAACATCGGCTTTTATAATTTCCTCGTCTTCAGTAAGTAGTATTACATCTTCCCCAAGCATATTTTTATAGACAAGCCCTGTTGCAACAATCAAAGCATCATGAATATTAAGTCCGTCCGGCATTTTTTCAACAACATCTTCATCCACTGGATAAATAATACAATTATCAGACTCGCCGAGATAGTCTATAACCTCTTCAAAAGCTACTTTTATTCGTTTTAGAGAAATAAGGTGTTTGATTTCTGCCAATACAATCACAGGCAGGACAAAGTTATTATTTTTATCAATCAGTATTTGGTAATGACGGGGATTCAGTCTCTTGTTCTTATCTAAAAACCAGATAAATATATGGGTATCTACAACATAGGTCATACCTTACCCTCAAAGGAATATTCATATTTCTTAATCTCCTCTAAAGACATGTCCATCTTGCCCTCAAAAATGCCATACATTGTTGATAAGGTTTTTTCTTTTTTAGGGAAAACTATTTTAGATTTTAAAACCTTCATCTGCTGCTCAAGGCTTTCTATTTGCAGTTTTATCATTGCCTCTTTCATAAAAATCACCTCCTTTTTATCTGCTTGAATTATAGCACTGATTATGCCCCAATTGCACAAATATCTCCGGCCCCTGCTTACTGTCCCCGATAGATGCGTTCGAGGGCAGGCCTGCTGGGGCAAGCTTTTCAGATGCGGTTGCAGGGTTTAGAACCGATGCAATGAAAACAAAGGCGCACAATATCTTAAAGATGTATTTCATTAATAATACCTTTGCGATGCCATTACTGTTTTTATTACAATCCATTTGCCCTCCTTCCTCTCAAGAAAGACAAAGTTGCCTTCTTCGTAAAATGCTTTTTGCGGCGCGATGCTCCGATACCTTATAAAAATGACCGCCTTATTTTTTTGTTTATCGAAGCCTGCCCTCGATATTTTTACGCTTTCCTTGACTCTGTCCGGAAAACGTGGATGCGATTCATCCATGAAATATCTCTTTTTAGAGAATCTTTTTTCAAGCTCATATGATCTGCTGTTTCTCTTATTAAAATCGTCAGTCAGATAATTATCAATCTGCATGCCTGATTGAGTCAAATGCTTAATAGCGGCATTATCTAATCTCTTTTCAAATATAGTTATTCTTTCAAGTGAGACAAAAGCGTCATATTTATCAAGGACTGCATTAAATATCTCATATTCATCAGGCTCAATCATATCAAGCCCTGAAGATTTCAGCGGTTCAGCAGAAGCTATATTCGAACTTAATAAAATAACCGCAGAGATTAAGATTACCAAATGCAATCTGAGTATCATTTCATGCCTCCTGTCACTGTTTTAGATTTATAAACTTTGAGGTGACGGCCGGCTTCGGGAAATTTTGATACTGCAAGGGCGATAATGATTATCAATAAGAAAAAGGCAATATAGCGCACCCGTCTTGTTCGATATAGACCTGCTATGAACATGAGAATTCCTGCCAGCACAAGGCATGTAAAGCCTGCCAGAGGATCTATCACCATTCCCCCTATCAACACAAGGAATGCCGCTATGCCTATAAGAACCTTTGGGTCTGAGACCTTTAGCCCTGTTTTAGCCATTTGTCCTGCTTCCCTCCATGCTTGCCCGCAAGGCAATAAATTCACTCCCTTTATTTTTATCATAGAAAACCAAAAACCCTGATTATGTTTATAAAAACTGCCGCACATTACCTATTTTGAGACAGGCTCAAGGATAAGTATTTTGTTGCCGTCCTTATCAACCGAAACTGAATAATTGCGGTTCTTCTGGCGTTCAAACGTCGGATCCGGCATAATTACTTTGTTGTCGCTTGTGATGATGAATGTTTCATTCGCGAACCTGTCGCCCATTTTTATCTCGACATGGTATTCCACGTTCCGCTGCAGTTCCGCCGGTCCCTTTACCACTTGAAACCCGTCATACTTCTTGCCGTAGCGTATCTGGCTCAATTCTAAATATTTCCTTGACTTTACCGGGGTAGAGACGTCATAACCCAGCAACCACATCACCTTAAGATTCTCGTATCTCCATTTATCAGGGCCACTTTTGTTTTTATCTATAAAAGTGCTTACCTCCAGGTAGGTAATCTCATGCTCTTCTTCCAATACGAAGAACAGTTCATTGTCTATCATTACCACATCAACAGGAACTGGGCCTATGCAGGAATAAAGGCTCATGCTGAAAATCATCAGAAGCGCAGTTCTTATGAAGAATTTCATTCTTTGTTGCTCCTTCCAGCAGGATAGCCCACCTATTTTTCATGCGGCTCAAATAAGTCAATACTCATGCCTGACCCCGTATGCTATGATCCCGGAATTGCGCCGGGATTGATTTTCCTTCGTTAGCAAGCCCTCTTATCGGGCCGCCGCACTCTTCAGGATTTCTTCAACCCTCTCCTGGGGCAGCTTTCCCGTATCGCTCGGCACCAGCGCCCCGCCCTTGAACACCATCATGGTTGGTATGCCTTTCACCGCCAACTGTTGGGCGAGTTTCATGTTCTCGTCCACGTTGACGTTTACGAACTTGATCTTGCCGGCATATTTGGGGCTTTCCGCCTCGACGACAGGGACGAATTGGCGACAAGGCTCGCACCCGCTGTTCCAAAACGTCACTACCACCGGCAGGGTCGCCTTGAGTACTTCCGACTCGAACTCATCCTCCTCGATCTCCAGTATCTGCGAGTGGAACATTTCCTTCGTGCCGAGGGCCCATATTTCCTTATCGTCGCCAGCTCGTTTCACTTTAAGCATCATCACCGTCACAGATGTCTTCTCATCGCCTCCGGTCAGCCGGGTGAGCAACCGCGCCGCACTGGCCTTCGATAGCCCCAGGCTGCTGGTCTCGACGGTCTTGAAAAAATCAGCAAGATTCATCCCGGCAACGTTAGTGTTGTCAACCGTGACGATCTTGTCCCCCCGCTGCAGTCCGGTTTTGGCGACTCTGCTGCCGGGAAAAATTTGCAGCACCCAGATGCCATCTGCCATGGCAACAAATTTGACGCCAGGCAGGCCGATTTTCCGCTTGCTCGCCATCAGTTTTTTCATTCTAGCCATTTCTCCTTCTACGGCAGCCCTGTCGGCCGCTGCCGGCACCAGGGTCAGGTAGGTGCGGTATTCCTTGATGGCCTTGGCCGGCTTGTCTATCTCCGCGGCAAGTTTTGCCAGGTTGTAGTGTATGTCCGGCCACTGCGGCGCGAGGGCGGCGGCAGCCTCGAACTCGGTGATGGCCGCCAGGAAGTCGGCAGGTTTGTTCGCTTTTTCGATCAATGCCACCCCTGCTTTGAAATGCCCTCTTGCCCCCTCCGGGACATCCTGCTGTGCAAAGAGAGGCAGCGGGAGCAGCAGCAAGATTGCTAGCGTCATAAGAATGCAGTTCATCGAAGCTCTTTTCATGGCGATATCTCCTTAATTGAGCGGTTATTGTTTAGCGCCGACAGCCATGTTTCCCACCTCGTTCAAGGCATCTATTTCCAATTTCAACTTGCCAAGCCCGGCATCGGCTTCGCTCTTCAACGCATTGGCCACCTCCAGTTCCCGCATGGCTTCCGCCATGAGATCGTCTGTGGCCTGTTTATCCTCTGCGGAAACTGCTGTCCCCTGCCTGTTTTTCAGATCGTCAACCTTTTGCCGTTTTTCGGCAACCCGGTCATCGGCTTCGCGCTGTTTTGTCTTGGCCTGCTCGATCATCGGGATACGCAGATTTACCTCATGAATAATCGTTTCGTACATATCCATGCGGAATTCGTCACCGGACGACGGCATGGGGGGCGCCGGAAGTTTATTGGCGCATTCAGTCATGCTGACGTTATCGGGTTTCTCGGCAAAGCGGCTGAACTTTTCGACATCCGTTGCCGATGATGCCCTGGCAGCCTCCACGCTCCAGAAAGCGCTGCATCGCAACTGCATCAGCGCATACGACTGCCCGGCGGGGCTGCCGCTCTCCACCCCCCTCATCCCGGACAGAAGCTTGCTCCTGATGACCTCAGCCTTCTGCCGTTCCATCTGCGCGTATTGGCTCTCCATATCGTTGATCTGCTTCTGAACCTTGGCCTGCCATTCGGCCTTGGCCCGCTCCTGTTGCTCGGCGATCTGCTCGGGGGTAGGGCAGCGCTGTTGAGGGGTTGATGGCGCATTCATCCAGCGGATGAATGCGTTCGCGAAACCGTCCATTGCCCCCTGGAGCATATTCAGTTTCATCTGGTTCTTGCTGGAAAGCCCTCTTTGCGAAGAACTTCCGGATGCACTCCCGGGTGAGTCGCAAACTATCCGTCCGCCTCTGCAGTAACAGGGAATTGGTGGCCTGTGGCTCGCATAAGCTTGTGCCGATCCTTCACAATCGAGTGCGATACCGGCAATCGCCGTTCGCGGTGCCATTACAACAATAGATGTCATGCCCATGCAAACAAGGAAAACTACCAGTAATCTGTTTTCTGCGATATTTAATAATCTCTCTTTCATTTTCACTTTTCCCACCACCTTTCTATTTTTGATAAATCAATCTTTTCTGGTTCTGATAACTTGCCGTCTTTTGCAACAGCGCCTTTGTGCCCTGCATTGATTATCATGGTCCTGTCCCCTTGAGTAATTACTGGCTTCATAGGTCACTTTTCTGCAGCGCCCCATAAAGGGGTTATAATAAAATTGTGGTTATCGTTATAAAAGTTTGACGGGCCGTAGTGAATACCGAGCAGCCTCTTGAGCGGGGAAGCAGTTTCCGGAATATCCCGGCCGGCCTTGACCAGGGCCCAGCGGGAAGTTTCCGAACAGACCATGTTGTCATTCCCATAGAGACCGTAGCCTGTCTTATCGAAAATGTTCCCGGACGCGTTTTGCTGGATAACAGACTCTTTCTTTATCAATTCCTTGGCAGTATTCCATATTTTACCGGCCTCATCTTTTGTTAACGGTTGCGCAAGCGAAGCGACTAATGCGTCACTCCGGCCGTAAGTCCGCAAGAACTCTTATTCGCTGATCACATGAGAGCCCCTTCCCGGTCTATTGTCAAGGAAGAGCTTTTTGCCGTTAACTTCTTTGAGATAGAGAACCGTGTGATAGGCAGGCGATTTAGAGGCTGAGGATAGTTTATCTCCAAAATTAATCCAAAAAGTCTTTGTGTCGTCTGGCGAAAAGAGAAGCACATCACCGGGCTGAAGCTTGTCATACTTTCTATCAGGCAGGACAGGAGGGACTTTCGTCTTGAGCGACCGGTATATCTCACTTGCATAAGGATTGGGTTCCTTGAGCCGTTGTTCAATAAGATGCTTCTGGTTCTGCACCCACCGGTCGTTCATATTTTCAAATTCAACCTGCTCCAGCATGGCCTCAGGTTCCGCACCGTCCTTTCGCATATGGTCGAGCGCCGCATCCACCCTTTTCTTATTAAGCTCTGCTGAATTCTTTTTCTCTTTATTCTTTAACTTTGCTTCCTGTGCCTTGAGCGATGCCTCACGGGCAATTATTTCCGCCTGCACATTACCTTTCTGCTGGGCAAGTCTTACAATGTTTTCAGATTTACTTATAGTGGTGTCGCATTTCTGGATTTCACCTTCGTATTTCTGAATATCCGCTATTGCCTTGTCTCTCATATTTCCCAGCTTGAGTATCACGCCAAGTAGCCAGTTGCTCTTCTGAATATCTGAATCCTGTGCAGATATCTCCGGCCCCTGCTTATCCCGCATTGAGTGCGGGACTGGGGCAAGCTTTTCAGCGGCAAAAATTGAAGCTGAACTTATTGACAGTATAGCAATAACCCCAAGCCTGCCTGCTAAAGAGCGCAATAAACTCTTAAATGTAAACATATCCCCTCCCATGAAAATTTTTCCAGTCGTATAATTCTTTCATTTTGTCAATGGTTCAAAAGAGTTTAAAATCTTTTCAAATATCCCTTCAATACTTTTTACAATATCAGGCGAGGCCCTGTAGTTCAATACATAAAAACCTTTCTCAGCCGGGATTACAATGTATCTTTCTATGACTGTAACTTTCTTTGAAGGCGGGACAATTTCATGCATGATGCCTTCCTTGAAATCAGGCGGATCAAAAGGCAGCATAATAAGTTCAAATTTTTCAATCTCAAATTTTTTAGCCTCTCTTCCCGCCACTGCCGTATTTGTAATAGAGACATCTTTTTCCGGGGCGAGGCGCGTGAAAGATCCTATTTTGAGGTTGATATATCTCTCATAACTTTTAAAAAACTGTCCGTACTCATAATACAAAACGGAGATTGTCGGGCGGGCCTCGTCTTTATACGGAGATTTAGAAATCTCTTCTATCCGCAATATTACTAAGCCTTTAACTGTTCCTCGTATTTCTTCCACATACACTGAGTAGTTGTCCATTATTATCTTCTGCCCCGCATGAACTTTAAAGTCCTTTTTTTGCGGGGGATTCCCTTCAATAAATAATATCAATATAGCTATTAAACCATGCTTTTTTGTGCCAGCCTCATCAAGATAATCAGCTTTGATTATATTTGCGACACCTATCCGGAGTTCATGGAAAGTGCCGACAGTTCCCTGCTTTATTTGGATAACCTCACCTCCAGATCCAGGTACTTTTTCTACTGGAACACAGCCAGCAGCATTATGCGGTCCGGAAAGCTCTACTCCGAATACCTTATCCCCTGTTCTTGTGTAAGCGTGTGAAAAATTCTTTTCTTTTTTGCCCCAGCCTTTAGGGATCAATACAACAAAAAAATTACCCCCCGATGTGTATTTTTCATAAACAATATTCTTGGGGTTTACGGGACATTCCTGCTTTTCAGAGGCAAAAGCAGGACTTAAGAAAAGCGTAAAAAGAAAAAGGCTTATAAATATCTTTTTATTCATATTGCATCTCTTTTTTAAACCAAATTATATCAGCGCCAATCTCGCACGTAAAGGTAATTTTCACATCTCTTATTATCTATATAAAAGCAGGGAATCATAGATTAAAAAATTGCAATCAATACCTTCCCGCCTGAAAACTTGCCTTGCTGCTTCTTTTTTTATTGGCCTCACCAGTTCCTGGCGTTGTCTTGGTTAATCGTATACATCTCTCTTTCAACTTTAGTTCCTTTTTTGCCGGTGGCAGTTGCAATAAACTTTGTGCCTTTTTCGTATGACTTGAGCTCATAATCAAAATCTCTTCCTGGACTAAAGACCGGAAATATGTTCCTGATGCCCGCATCCCCTTTCCTGTAATAAAGTATGCCGTTATCTCAGGTTTTACCTGCTCCCTTGTTGCGGCTGAGTCAGCGGCGTTGATACTTCTGAAGACTTCTTATGAGCTCGCTCTTTGTATTTTGTCATTTCGGCATCATATTTAGGATACGTCACGGCAAGCAACGCAAGGGATACGGCTAATATCACGACGGCTGCAATGCGCGTTCCTTTAGCACCGAAGATTGCCGGACTTGCAGCAAAAAGCGCAGACACTGAATAAAGAAAAAAACTTCCGGCAGGGGACATGACGACCATGCCGAGTAAAATGCTGATTACTGCGGCCCAGACGAAGGTCTTGGCGGATTTAGGGTTCATATTATTTTATTCTATCCTCTCTTTTTATTGGTCATCGCTTTTTCTTTGACGGTTTTCCAGTAGATTTCTTTGTGTCTTTTCCCAAAATCTCGCAAATTCCTTCTATCCAGAAGAATTCACAAGCAGTTTTGATATCTCTGTCGGCCTTTTCCTTTAAGCCCATATCCATATAAATATCAGAACGTCCTATGTATAAGGCAGATACAAAAAGAAGATTGTCTGCCCGATCACGCAATCTCTTCAATTCCTTTTCGTTCTTGGGGTCAACATTATATTCCTTTGCAAACACCGCTTCCATTTGTTGGTCCGTATATTTTTTGTTCCGTGCTTCTCTTAAAATATTAGAGAGTTTCCTGAGCTTCTCATTATAGTATTTTGAATTCACAACGACTGTTATTGCTGATGTCAAATCGGCAATAAATGCATGTTTATCACCTTTCTTTTTTGCAAGTTCTGCTCTGGACAAATATGCCATAACGAGAGAGATAGGCCATTCTTCTGATAATTTTTGTTGCATGGATATGACTTTTGTAAACTCCTCCATAGCCTTGTCATACATTTCAGCCTGATGATATAACCCCGCTCTCGTAAGATAATAAAAGGGAATTTCCGGTTTCAGTTGAATAGCTTTCCCGATGTCATTCAAAGCTTTCTTACAATCGTCGGGGCTGATTTCTCTGCATTTCATATCTCCGACCATACCATCCTCCTCAGCCCCTGCTTTGCAAACATTTCTATATGAGTCGGAACACCCAGGATAAGTCATTGCTCTGACAACATAAAAATCAGGGTTTTCAGGCTTGATTTCAATTGCCTTGTTGATATCCTCAATGGCTTTCTTGAACTGAAAAATCGCACTATACGCGTCGCTTCTTACAGCATATGCATCCGCAAACATGGGATTTAACGCAATTGCACCTGTAAATGCTTCTATGGCATCTTGGGATTTAAAATCTTCCTTAGCCTTCATTCCTTCCTCAAACAACAGGTTTGCTTTAAAGAGATTTTCCTCGGCAGCAATTTTCCCCAATATTGCCTTTTTATCTTCTCCCTGTGCAACCGAGAGCTTTCTCTTCAGTTCTTCCATTTCTTTTGTCTGCCTGCTGTATTCATCTATAAGTCTCTTGTACATATCTACAATTTTACTTTCTTTCCGAACTTTCTCAAGATTTGCCTCTATCTCCTCTGTTGTAACAACTGCCTTTATCTTTGAGTAAAATTTAACTGCATCACCCACCATTGTCCTTTTCTTCTCCAACACAGTAATCTTCATTGAATGGTTGGCAATGACTTCCACTACATCTTCCTGAAGAGCCATATTTTTGACCTTTGTGTAACTCTTTACAAAAGCCCCTGCCTCTTCAGCTGCATGTCGGACTACCTCTTTCTGTGCCCGTTCCTCAGCAATCGCCATTGTCTCTCCATCACCCATTATATATTCGCCTTCTGCAATAATATTCTTTGTCTCTGCAAAAACAGAGGCGGGTAAAACTAAAAACACAGTAATAACAACCCCAAAGATGTATTTCATAAGAGCCTCCCTTTTACCCTACTCCAATCCCGTAATCTTCAAGTCTTTCGGATGTTCGACCCTGAATTTTATTTTCAGGGTTTTCTTCTCATTGGGCTTAAGCTTTAAATCCCATGATATTATTCCGTCGTCAGCAATCTTTGCATCCTCTTTTTTGGGAGATTCAAGAGCGACCTTTATCTGCTCGTTTCTTGAGACAGGGAAATTATCGCTGATATTGATGCCGATCTCTTTATCTTTGCTGCTGACAATGTCAATCGCATATTCATAGCCTATCTGAGTATCTTTCGAAAACACGCCGGAATATTCGGTAAATTTCTTCAGGAGCTTTTTCTCTACTTTTATTCCTTCATCGATTCCAAGTGACAAACTCATGTCATCATCAGGAAGGATTTGCTTATCAACAGATGTTGTATTCACAAACCGCTCATCTAAAAATATACTCATCTGCCCTGAGAAGATTGGAAACGGAAGCGGATTTTTAAGGCCCGCCCTTAAATACGCATACCGCGAGAGCTTCGGCGCTGCATAATAGTCGAGTTTAGCCTCTTTGGACGAGGATGAGATTAATATCCTGTGCGGCTGGTTGTCTGACGGGATATTGACCTTGCCCGGGATTATAAAGCTGAATGATGTCGCCTCTGCCTTTATCTTCGGCTCTTCGAATCGCTGCTCCGGAGCTGCCTCTAACGCCTTCTCCTTGCTCATCATGAAATCCGCATCCTCAATAGCCTTTTTGTATTTATAAACCACAGGCCTCGGCTTGTATACATCCACATACCATGCGGAAAGTTCCGGCGGAGGCCCGTAAGAAGGCCTTGCCGTAGAAATCTCGATATTCGCATTCTTCCAGTCCTCGCCGGTAGACTGGGTTATGGTTGCAAAGCAAACAATATCGATCCTTCCTGCAGCAGAGTCAGCCCTTACATCGTACTGTGGAGACCAGCCCGCCTTTGTAACGATGTAGGAGAGTCCCAGATTAATCTCCCGGTCTGCATTCGAAAGCAGATTGATTACAACAGTTTTGCTTTCATCCCTCGATGAGCTTAGTTTTTTAAGCTCATTTTCCACTGCCCTCTTTTCTTCATTAAGTTTCTTTATTTTATTTTCAAGCTTTGCAGTCCTGTCGTAGCTTGCCGACAAAGATTTTTCGATAAACTTAGCATGCCCTTCGACCTCGGCCTGTGTAACCTTCTGGTTTTGAGGGAATGGAATTGTCTTCTTTAAAAATTCGATGGAACTGTTTATTGCGGAGATTTCATTTGAGTGTTCCTTTATAAGCTCATTAATACTTTCAAGTCTTGACTGGAGTTTCTCTATCTTATCCTGCATTGTCTTCTGGAGATAAGTCTTTTCAACTCTGACACTGGATATTCTGACAGCAGCCTTTTCCTTAATATTCACCTGAACAGATTCGTCAGTTAAATTTACGGTCAACCCCGAAATCCCTATGATATTTTCGCCTTTCTTAACCGCAACCGTTGCTTCTTTCTTTATCATTGCGCTGTCCGGATAAAGGACAATGTTCTGGATTTTAGGGACACTCTCTATCTCTGCGGGAGATGCCCATGCATTAAAACTAAAAGCAAAAATCACAAACAAAATAAAAACCGAAACAAAAAAGATATTTCTGTTCATTGCGACCTCCGTTTTATTTATCTATCAGTAATATAAAACCTGAAACCTGCGTGAAAATGTCATAAATTCAGATTTTCTATAATGTCATTCCCCGATTTAATCGGGGACGGCATCTGGATTCTCTGGTCAAGCATGCCCTCTGACTTGATCAGGAGGGCCAGAGAATGACAAATTATACAATCCTAATTGGAAGTGAAAATTACCATAAATCAGCTATTATCCCTCTCCATACAATATAAATACTGCCCAGTAAAACGGATTCGGGTATTTTGCCTTTATCTCGTTTCTTGCAAGGCTCAATGCCTCTGCCTTGCTCTTGCCTGACTTTATGTGGCTATAAAACGACTTCATATATTCTACTGCTGCGTCTGAAGCCACCTCCCAGAGGCTCACTACAACGCTTCTCGTGCCTGCATGCTGAAATGCCCTTGCAAAATTGGCAACACCTTCACCTTCCATCATTTTGCCTTTGCCCGTGGAGCAGGCGGACAAAACCACCATGTCAGCGTCAAGTTTCAATTCGAGGACTTCGGTGAGGGTGAGGAATCCATCATCCTGCCCCCTGTTTTCGACCTGACCGAGAATTATAAACGGCTCCTTTATGCCCTGAACCTTTCCGGGCAAGTCTGCATGGGTTGCAAGATGTATGTAGCGATAGTCTTTAAGAAAGGTATTCCTGAAATTTGTTTCATTTGCCGAAATATTCAAAAGCACCTCCGGCATCTCAGGTTTTACACCAAACAGTTTTGCTATCTCTCTGACCTCATCCTCTGTTTCTGGAAGGGGCGAATATATTACCTCTTCCCATTCCCTTTCCCCCTTCGGCAGTACGGTGATGCCCCTGTAAGCATATTGTTTAACATCCTTTGCAGCAATTTGTTGAGAGCCGCCTTTTTTATATGCTATATATCTCGGGTCTGATTTGTCATATACAGGATTGCCCAAAGCAAAAAGAGGCTTTTTAGCTTCGGAGGGCTTCAAAAGCCTTGTTAATGCAAGCGCTGTTGCAGACTGGCTGTACGTTATTGTCCATTTGTCGCCAACAAAGAGATTACCTTTATAGTCTTTTCCTGCATTTATCACCAATGCCTCAAATGGCAAAAGACCGAGTATTCCGTCAGGGACAATTATCAGTTTTTCCGAATCCTTAACATCTTTCAGTGACCCTGAAAGCAGCATATCGTAAAGCTCTTTTGCGAGCTTTGTTGAAAATTCAGAGTGCCTTCCAGAATTTAAAGGTTCTATAAATTTCTTTACTTTCTCGGTCAGTTCTTCTTTAGAGATGTTTATTTTATGGATTTTATTTACACCGCCTTTTCTTACAACAAAAACAACAACTGCATCATTGCTTATGCCGAACTCTATTAAGACTTCATTTGCCGTTAATGACATGTCTTCAGCCGGCATGGGCTTTGGATAATTTACGGCAGCATATGCAGGGAAATCTTTTCTTATGGAGGAAATCAGAGAATTTAGCTCTCTATTAAGCTCTTCTTTTCTCTGCGAAAGCCTTTTGAAAACAGCCTCGCCTTTTGAATAGGCATTTTCCCAGTTGTCTTCTATTGATGAAAGCTCCTTTAGAATATCTGCCTCTCTGTTTTTTATTTCAGAAGGAATTTCAAGCTCGTCATATTTCCTTGCAGAGCCTGCCATTGTCTCAAGAAACGCCCTTGCCTTTGTAAACTCCGAAAAATAAAATGCGGCGGATGCCAAATCCCTGCCGAAAGGTTTAAAGCTATCATCAGGTCTTTCTCCTCTGAGAGCCATTTCTGAGAGAACTGCTACAAGCTCTCTGTGAGGTGTTAACCTGCCGATATAACCGCCACCGGCAAAAAACTCACTCTTCTCACCCACTGAACGCCTTATCTCTTCAACTATTGAAACCGCCTTTAACAATTCCTGCGCAGACTCCCTGAGTAGTCCCTTGCCTTTTAATGCCAGACCATACTGTGTGTGGTATTCCATGCGGCGATTCCTGCTATCCCTCCAGTTTGGAGGCAGTTCTCTCAGCAAGGCCAATGCCTCATCGTATCTTTTTGTTGCAAGATAAACTTCTATTAATCCGGCATGTATTAATCTGGTCTTTGTGATTCTCTTTCCTATATCTTTCCTTTCAAGAAATACATCTTCAGCTTCTCTGTATCTTTTTTGCCGCAAATAAACAGCTCCGATATTATTCAGTCTCGCAGCGATATTATGCGGATTGCTCAACTTCCTTTCTATTTTAAGCGCCTCATTAAGATAAGAAAGTGCCTGTTCGTACCTGCCGAGACGGAAATGCTCCATGCCGATGTTGTTAAGAGTTATAGCCATTTTGTGCGGCCTGTTGAGCTGCTTTTCTATGCTCAATGCCTGATGATAATAAGAGAGGGCGTTATCGGATTTACCGAGAGATGCATATACATTGCCTATGTTATTCAGGTTTGTGGCAGTATCGGCAGAGTTGTCAAGTTCCCTGCTTATTTTTAGTGATCCCTCATAGTAGGAAAGGGCTTTATCATATTGATTAAGGTCTTTGTAAAAAGCCCCTATGTTTGTCAGGGTTGCTGCCATATCAAAACGAAAATTGTGTTTCTTCTGTATATCCAACGCATCCTGATAATATGTGAGAGCTTTATCATATTCAACGAGGTCGCAATAGGCGTCGCCGATATTCCTTAATGTTGTGGCTATCTCATTCGGGATATTTAGCTTCTTATTTATCCTGAGCGCCTCCTGATAATATGAGAGCGGCTTGTCATATTGTCCAAGGTTCGCATACACATTGCCTATCAGATTGAGATTTCCTGCAATGCCTTGCTGATTATTAAGCTCTCTGTTTACCTTCAGAGATTCATTGAAATATGACAGCGCTTTTTCATATCTGCCAAGAGAATTTAAAGCCTTGCCTGTGTTGAATAAAACGATGGCGATGCTTTTCTTATCATTCAGTTCCCTGAATATCGTCAAGGATTCCTCAAAGAGGACCAATGCCTTCTCGTATTGATGAAACGTTCGGCTGTAGACCGCTCCCACATTAAAAAGGTTCGTTGCGATCAGATCCCTGTTATTTATCTTCCTTGCTGCAGCAAGCGCATCTTCATAGTACTTTAATGCCTTTTTATCGTCATCCAGCGCCTCATAAACTGCACCGATGCCGTTAAGGTTGGAGGCAGCGCACTCAATATCCCCTGCGCACTTAGAGAGTGATTTTTCATAATAAGAAAGGGCTTCTTTATATCTGCCCGCATCATAAGCCTTTTCACCGAGCTCCCATAAGCTTTCCGCTTCATTCTTTCCACCATGTGCCAAGCCTGCACTGGCAATAAATGCGAGCAATAAAATCAGCATGGAAATTATTTTTTTTCTTCCGGACATACAGTTATACGATCAAACGGTTTAGGCACAACGACACCTCCTTCTTTTCTATTTTATAGCAACTTTTTCACTTTGTTTTTGCCACATAAACGCCGTCCCAGTCCGCGCCGGGAGGGCTCTCCATAAACTCGGCACATCTTTCGGCGAATATTCCCGCGGTCTTGTCGCCGTTTTCAGCATCGAGCCTTTCGAATATCTCTAATGCCTCTTTAAAACTTTGCTTTCTGTAAAGCATTAACGCCTCTTCAAATTTCTTAGCAACAGCGCCATCCATCGTTGCGGAAAGCTCATAAATAGTTACCGGCTTGTCCTTGCCCTTAACTTTTATAAAATCCAATTCCCTGAATCTAAGCTCTCCAGCGTATTGCTGCAAAAGTCCGAGGGTCTTGAGTTTATCGAGCGTGAATTCGGTAAAGATTATATGCGTCTTGTATATCTTGTTCATACCTTCGAGCCGCGACGAAAGGTTTACGGTATCGCCCATTGCGGTGTAATCGAACCTTACATCCGTTCCCATGTTGCCGACAATCACATCGCCCGTGTTTATGCCGATGCCGATATCCACTTTAGGCAGTCCGTTTGCCTTAAAATCCGTGTTTAAGTCCTTAAGTTTCTCCATCATGGCGAGGGCGCTCTTGCATGCCTGAAGTGGATGATCTTCAACATCGAGCGGGGCGTTATACAAAGCCATAATGGCGTCGCCTATATATTTATCAAGCGTGCCCCGGTGCTGCAAAACTATATCCGTCATCGGCCCCAGATACTGATTAAGCAAATGCACAAGGGCTTCCGGCGTAAGCTTTTCGGAAATCGTTGTGAAGCCCCTTATATCGGAAAATAAAACCGTTATATTCCTTTTTTCGCCTCCGAGCTTAAGCATATCCGGGTTTTTCATTATCTCTCCGACAAGGGCAGGGGACACATAACTTGTAAACGCCTTTTTAAGAAACCTGCTATGCTTTTCTTCTATGAGATTCCTGTAGGCCTCTGAGCCGAGATACGAAAGGGTTATCGAAATAAGCGGAAATAGCACTGATGTGTTTAACGGATAATGCTTAAAGACAAGATGATTTGTAATGTAGTAAAGTCCAAGCGCCGCCAGAAATAGTATAAGTGCAGCAAGCGTTCTTCTGACAAGACTCAACGACGTGGTCAGCATAAGGGCAAAGATTATAATAAATAAAATGTCTAATGCTATTACCCTCCCGTCCTTTATTAGGAGTTTGTTCTGAAGGGCATTGGATACAACGGTTGCATGAACCTCAATGCCCGGAAGTACAGGGTCAACAGGCGTTGCACGCAGGTCAGAGAGTCCGACCTCTGTTGCTCCAACAAAGACAAGAGAATCTTCTAGACTGCCGGGCTTAAGTCTTTTTTTGATTATATCAACAGCAGGTATTGTCCTGAATATCCCCTGCCTGCCGTAATAATTAAGGGTAAGTCTTCCTGATTCGTCGCATGGTATGCGATAGCTTCCTATCAGGAGATTGTCCACGCCGTAATTGGCGACCTCAAGTACCATCTCTCTTTCCATATAATGTCTTAATGCTGCAAGCGGCAGCGAGGGATAGACATAGCCATCATAAAGCATCAATATGTTGGCTGCTCTTAAAATACCGTCTGTATCTGGAATAATGTTAAAAAAACCTGCACTGCTCGCAGACCGTGCAATCAAAGGGATATTGAGTTCGACTGTCGGATAACTGTAAACAGGCACTTCGGAGACATTACCTATGGTCTTAATGATCTTTACCCTTGACTGCTCTAATAACATTAGCGCCTCTTTTGGAGGGGTCTCTCCTTCTGACCTGAAAAAATATCCTGCTATCACATTTCCATTCTTCTGAATGGCATCTGTCAATGCCTTATCCGATTCAGGATTTGAGGACTCTGAAAAGATAATATCGAATGCGATGGTCTTTGCACCGTAGGAGTTCAGGTTTTCAATCAATTTTGCAATAACCCTCCTATCCCACGGCCACCTGCCGAGCTCGTTTATGCTCTTTTCGTCTATGGCGACAATAACAACCCTTTTGTCAGGCTCAATGCTTCCCCTTGTCCTGAATCTCACATCCTTGAGCTTGAGGTCAAGGGAGTTGAAGAAGTCTATCTTCTGTGCATAAATAACAACCGACAGGATGGCTGCGGCAATCCCAATTCCTGAAAATACAAAGAGTCTATGAAGTTTCATTATTTCTTCACTGCCACAGGAAAATCAGAGATAGTATTCGGCTTTGTTGTGGTCGGCGTCTGTTTTCCCCTTGTCAATTCCTTTACCCTCTCTGATAGATACAGGTCAAGCATGTTTATTGTTATCTTCCCCTTTCCTGTGTAATCGGCCTTTCCGCTTATGCCCTCGACTAACGCCTTTGTGAACGCGCCGTTTCTCCATGCCCTGTCTTCAAGCGAATATTGATTGCCTGTTGACGCGGCAAAGACTATCGCTCCGTTTTCAGCACTCGCAAGCTCATTTATCACACCTGTGAATAAGTGAGATTGAAGATGGCGGCAGATATCCCTTTTATCCTTTTTATAAGTCTTCCGCTTTCACGGTCGAATAAATAGACCGAGGCATACATGTTATCCCACTGCTGTCCCGTCCACCCGGCGCATGCGATAGTCTTGCCGTCCGGAGACATTGCAAGCGCGTAAACCTTGCCCTCGTTGCCGTCTCCCACCGGAATCCTCAATATCTTTATCAGCCTGCCTGTGGATAAATCCCATATGCGGACGGTTTTGTCGTCGGCCCCTGTGGCAAGGTATCTGTTCTCAGCGTCGATGCCTATCCTCTTTATCGCCGACGTGTGCATTCCGGTCTCTATGCGGAGTATCGGCTCCGAAGGAGGCTCGGCAGCCTTTATTTCAGCGCATGGAACAAAAAACAGCGCGGCTAATACGGCTATGATCGCATTCTTCATTTTTCCCTCCCTGTCTTTAAAACAGCCTTTTCTTCAAAGAACTCAGATGCCGCCGAGGCCTTGCTGCCTGTCTTTTCCTTAAGTTTAACCGCCCTCGTCATGCCGCCTATGTCCTTCTCTTTTGTCTTAACCTGATAAACCCCGCCTTCAGCCTTGAGTTTGATATCGCCCAAAGGGGACGTGCTTGCATAGACATATATGTTTTCTTCGCCGAACGGAGGGCTAACCTCAAGCTCGAAACGGTCATTGCCCGAAGGGATCTCATAAACAACACCGCCGCTGAAATAGTTATCCGCCCTGTAAGGGTTCGGCAAAAGCTGGAGCATTTCTCCTTTGACGTCTTTATAAATAACAACGGCGTAAAACGGCTTATTGCCTTTGATGTAAACCCTTACCTTATCCCCGCTTGCATATTCCTTTTTATCCGTCCAGAGTTGAATCGCAAGGGGCGCTGAAGGATCATCCATGACCTGTTTGGACTTCGAAACTTTTTCCATCGCTTTTTCGTCCGGAACTACTTCGGCGCTGATCTTTATCTTATAGCAGTCTCCCGACGAAGGGTCTTTATACCAGCCCTTCTCAAGCACCCTGATATTCTTTAAAGTTGCATTCGTATAAGCCGAAACCAGATCCTTTTCAAGCTCGAAGTCTTTGACATGGGTCTCGCTCTTTATATAGCTCGATGCGGATTCCATCGCCTTTCTCTTTGCGTCGGCTTCCGCAGCCTGTTCGGTCTGCCTCTTGGACTTATCCTCTCCCATGCACGCATAGCCTTCGCCTTGCGCAATTGTGGATTGCGCGGCATAGAGGTTGGTTGTAAAAACAAGCAACACTAATGCTGTGGCCACATACCAATTTTTCATATCAACCCTCTGATTAAACGAAAATTTTTAAACCTACTTGCTTAACAAATTCAGTATTGTCTCGACATTACTGATATGTTTTCCCGACGGATATTCTTTTTTATACTGCATGAGTTTTTCCTTTGCCCGATCCGCAAATCCGAGTTCGTAAAGGGTCATGCCGGCAAGATAAAGCGCAGTTTCCCTCTGTGTAACTACCGGATATGTTTCTATCACCAAAAGATATTCCGCAAGGGCGGCTTCCGGATTCCTTAAAAATCTCGAATAAACCGCTCCTCTTTCGAGCCGCGCGTCGCTTCTTATGTCAGGCAGGCTTGTTAAATCGAGGGCTATCTGAAATACGTAAATGGCTTCCTCATATCTTCCGGAGTCGGCAAGATAACGGCCGTAATTTATATTCCACCTTGCTATAATGTTCGGCAGGTTGCCGGAAAGCTCCCACTCCTTTGGAGGCGCGGCTTCCGTTATCTCCTCGAAGTTTTTCTTGGCCGTGTAAAGCGGCGTGTCGGGCTCGACCTTCACCGGGTCTGTGGGTGTATAGCTCCTTGTATTCTGTACCATTGTATCAACACGTAGGGGTTTTGAAGGAGTTGTATCACCTGAAATCTCCACTTGTCCTTCGTTTCCAAAAAACACATTGGCAAGACCCTGTGTCATCATCATAAACTCGGTGCCTTTAATTCCGGCAACTGCTGTGGGGCTCTTTATCTTATAATTCACCCTCTCACCTGCAAGCCTCGTAACGGATGCCCTCAGCTTGCCCTGCGTTACGCTGAATACGCCGTCCTTTTTGTCCTTGCCTATGACAAACTCGGTGATTTCGATCTCGGTATTATTGGCGAGCGTCAGTTTACTCTTGTCGGACAATGACAAGACCGCCCATCCGTCAGCGCCTGTCTTTATCCACCAGCCCTTTTCGAGATCAAGTCCTTTTTTAGCATCATCATAAGGAACATTGGCCTTTTCCCTGAATAAGACCTTCCCGCTTATTTCCGATATTTTGCCGATAGGAGCGCCCTCGCTATATGAAGAAAAGATAAAAAATAGCAGGAATATAACGCCGATAAAAACAATCCGTTTCATATGAAAACCCCTCCACTGTTTAGAGACCTCGATATTTTTATAGCTTTATTATTACTTAATTGATTAAAAAGTCAAGGGAATTTTACCCGTAAAAAGCTATAATTTCAGGCGTGTGATATTATAAAGCATGATAGAGATAGACGGGAGTTTTGGAGAAGGCGGAGGACAAATATTAAGGACAGCTCTCAGCCTTTCTTGCCTCTTTAATAAGCCATTCCGAATATTCAACATCAGAAAGGGCAGGAAAAATCCAGGGCTCATGCCGCAGCACCTTACCTGCGTGAGGGCAGCACAACTCCTCTCTGATGCTCGGGTGACGGGTGATTTCAAAGGCTCGACAGAACTTACATTCTCACCAAAGGAGGTAAAAGGAGGAGACTTCTTCTTCGATATAGGCACTGCAGGCTCAACCTCACTGGTTTTGCAGACAATCATTCCGTCTCTGATTTCCCTGAAAGAGAAGACAACCGTTGTTCTAAAAGGTGGAACACATGTCCCATACAGTCCGCCATTTCATTACATCTCTGAAGTTTTTGTCCCAATTTTGGAAAGACTCGGAATAACAATAAGACCAACAATCGAATCTTACGGGTTCTATCCAAAGGGAGGAGGGAAAGTGATTGCAGAGATATTCCCCGCAAAGGACATCAAGCCTATAAAAATCATAGAAAGAGGGGAGATTTTGAGATTGAGCGGATATTCGGGGGCAGGCAATCTCCCGCTGCACATAGCAGAGAGGCAGAAAAAATCTGCGTCAGAAAAAATATATTCCGAAGCAGCAGGACTTCCGTCAGTCGATATGAAAATCGTAGAGACGCCCACTCCAGGACAAGGCACGTTTGTATTTTTAAAGGCCGAATCAGAGAATTCAGTTTCAGGATTTACATCTATAGGCGAAAGGGGAAAGCGCGCAGAAGCAGTGGGAGAAGCAGCAGCAGCAGACTTTCTTAGGTATTATTCAAGCAACGCAGCCTTTGATTCCCATCTTTCGGACCAGATAGTCTTATATCTGTCCATGTGCAAAGGGGAATCGGTATTTACCACCGCATGTATTACTCAACATCTGATGACAAATCTATGGGTTATAAGGCTTTTTCATGAATATAAATATTCGGTCGAAGGCGACCTTGGGAGAGCAGGGATGATAAAAATAAATGGTGGGCAGTGAGAGAATCGAACTCCCGACACGGGGCTTTTCAGGCCCCTGCTCTACCGACTGAGCTAACTGCCCATGAATTTAAACAATAAAATTTTATGGCATGAAAAGTCAAGATTAAGTGAATAGGCTAAGTCTGTTTGACTTAAGTCATTTTTTTGAAGTATTTTAAATAATGACCGTAGGGACATCCTTATTGGGCCAGCTTTTGCTGAAGGCCAAACTCATCACAGACGAGCAGCTTAATGAGGCTGTTCGTCTCCAGAAGCTTGAAGGCAGAAGGCTCGGCTCTGTGCTCCTGAAATTAGGTTATATCAACGAAGAGAGCCTCATCACCTTCTTAAGCAGACAGTACAATGCGCCTGCCATCAACCTTTCCGAACATAAAATTGATACGGCGCTCCTGAAGCTTATACCTTACGAGACAGCGAAAAGATACCAGCTTATCCCTATTTCAAAAGATGGCGCCGGGCTTAGGATTGCCATTACAGACCCCTCCAACAACCTCGCGATAGATGATGTGCGGTTTTTGTCCGGCATGAAGGTAATCGTGCATGTTGCCGCAGAATCCGCCATTATGGAGGCCATAGACAAATACTATCCGAAGAAAGAGGCGAAGGTATCTGTAAGCGGCAAAAAGGGCGCAAAGGACATCATGGAGATGGAAGACCTGAACAAGGTGATAGGCAGCGCCCTTGAAGGTATAACTATTGTAGAAGAAAAAGAAGACAAGGACGGACCGAAAGAGATAGATGCGCCGATAGTGAAACTGGCAAACGGCATTCTGATGAATGCCATAAAATCACACGCAAGCGATATACATGTAGAGCCGTCCGAAGAGATACTAAGGGTAAGATACAGGATAGACGGAGTATTGCAGCCGGTGCTGAAACTGCCTATAAAAATAAAAAACGCCTTAACATCGAGGATAAAGATAATGTCCCATCTTGATATATCAGAAAGGAGACTTCCTCAGGATGGAAGGATAAAACTCAAGTTCGGCGATGACAGAGAGATAGACTTCAGAGTCTCCACACTACCGACCCTTTTTGGAGAAAAGGTAGTCATGAGGCTCCTCGACAAATCAAATCTCCAGTTGGACCTCACAAAATTAGGGTTTGATGAAAAGCCGCTCAATGACTTTCTTGAAGCCATCGAAAAACCATACGGAATGATACTCGTAACAGGGCCTACCGGTAGCGGTAAGACAACAACCCTGTATTCTGCGCTCTCGCAGTTAAATAAGCCTGGCGTTAATATCATGACAGCAGAAGACCCTGTCGAATATAACTTCTTTGGAATAAATCAGGTTCAGATAAAAGAAGATATAGGACTAACCTTTGCCTCTGCCCTTCGCTCCTTTCTGCGACAGGACCCGGATATCATCATGGTGGGCGAGATAAGAGACTTTGAGACAGCAGAGATTGCTGTGAAGGCAGCGCTTACAGGCCATCTGGTCCTGAGCACACTCCATACAAACGATGCACCGAGCACTATTACAAGATTGATTAATATGGGGATAGAGCCTCTTCTTGTATCTACATCTGTTATACTGGTAGTAGCACAGAGGCTGGCAAGAAAAATATGCCAGAACTGCAAGGCAGAGCATGAGGTCTCTGAAACTGCACTCTTAAAAATGGGGTTTCCTGCTGATAAAATTAAGGATGTAAAATGCTACATGGGCATGGGGTGTCCCGAATGCAACAACACCGGCTATAAGGGAAGAATAGCGCTTTATGAGATAATGCCTGTAAAAGATGTTCTCAAGGAGCTAATTCTTCAGGGCGCATCATCAGCAGATACCAAGAGGGAGGCAATAAGGCTGGGGATGTTCACTCTGCGACAGAGCGGCATAAAGAAAGTAATGGACGGAATAACTACAATTGAAGAGATTTTAAGGGTGACATTTGAGGATTGAGGGGCAATATGGCTTCATTGTTTGATTTATTAAAACGGATGATAGAAAAAGGCTCATCCGACCTGCATATAACAACAGGCAGTCCGCCGAGGCTCCGCATTGCAGGAAAGCTTGTATCAATCGAAGACCATCCTTCCCTTACGCCAGAAAACACAAAGGAACTCTGTTACAGCATACTGACCGAATCCCAGAAACATAAATTTGAAGAGAACAATGAGCTCGACCTGTCATTCGGAGTAAAAGGTTTAAGCAGGTTCAGGGCAAATATTTTTCTCCAGAGGGGAGCAGTGGCAGGGGCATTCAGGGCCATACCTTTTAACATCAAAACATTTCAGGAACTCGGACTGCCCGATATAATCGAAGACCTTACTAAAAAGCCCAACGGCCTTATACTCGTTACAGGCCCTACAGGCAGCGGAAAATCGACAACCCTTGCAACGATGATAGACAGGATAAATTCCGAAAGGGAGTCGCACATCGTAACAGTGGAAGATCCCATAGAGTTTCTGCACAGCCACAAAAAATGCCTTATAAACCAGAGAGAGATAAATTCCGATACTTATTCTTTCAAGAATGCCCTCAAATACCTCCTGAGACAGGACCCCGATGTTGTATTGATAGGCGAAATGCGCGACCTCGAGACAATAGAATCAGCCATTCGCATCTCTGAGACAGGCCATCTGACTTTGGCAACACTGCATACCAATTCAGCAGTCCAGACAATTAACAGAATAATAGACGTCTTTTCTCCCCATCAGCAGGAGCAGATAAGGGTTCAGTTGTCATTTGTTCTTGAGGGAATAATTTCGCAGCGGCTAATCACAAGACAGGACGGTCAGGGCAGGGTACTCGCCCTCGAAATCCTTGTGCCTACACCAGCCATAAGGAATCTCATAAGGGAAGACAAGCTCCACCAGATATACTCCATGATGCAGACAGGACAGGCGCGCTCAGGCATGCAGACCATGAACCAATCGCTCCATGAGCTTTACACAAAGGGCTTAATATCCTACGACGATACTGTCAACAACTCGCCGGTTCCCGAAGAGATGATGCAGATGCTGTCGAAGGGCGGAGAGAGATTCAGATAACCCTCTGCTGATTCGTATAAACATTCAGCCTGTCTGCCCTGATGAATCCGACAACAGTTATCCCGCTCTTTTCTGCAATGTCCACCGCAAGGCTTGTGGGAGATGTCCTGCTTGCAACTATCGGTATTCCCCATTTTGCGCACTTTGATACAATCTCTGATGAAAGCCTTCCGCTTGCGAGCATTATTTTTCCTGAGAAGGGTATCTTCTCAAGAATTGCATACCCTACAACTTTGTCAACAGCATTGTGCCTTCCGATGTCCTCTGCAAGGCATAAAATTTCATGATCGTCGCTGAGTCCAGCGCTGTGGACACATCCTGTGGATTTATAAAGCTCCGAGGCGTTCTGGAATCTCCTGAACAATTCCTTTAATGCGCTCATCTTTATCTGAAACGGGTCGTCTATTTTCTGGAGGGACAATCTCTTTGGAAATGTTATACCGCCGATGCAGCCTGATGTGATGACAGCGCCATCGGTTGAGACCTCGCCTTCTGCAGGTATATCAACCAAAACATCATCTCCGTACTCGATGGACATTCTCTCTGCGCACCATCCGCCTTTGATTATATCCTCGGTCATGAACATGCCTACAACCAGTTCCCTTACCATAAGAGGCGTGCAGTAGAGGCTCAAGACCTCCTTGCCGTTCACGGAGACCTTCAGCCTCTTTTCGATAGCTATGAGGTCTTCCCTCTCTTCGAGAGCATCGCTTTTGCTCTTATATACTTGTCGTTTTATGAAGCTGTTCATACATCCTTGCATTCTCGATTGCAGTGCCGCAGACCTCTGCAAGAGATGCCGAGAAAGCGATATCTTCTTCTGTAAACTGACGGGGGCTATCTGTGAGGAGCCTTAAAACTCCTATCACCTTATCCTTCGCAATTATGGGAAGTGTGAGCATGCTCTTTATCCCTTCCTCCATTGACTCTTTTTGATAATGAATCCTCTGGTCCGTGCTCACATCATATATGGCAACAGGTCTTGTCTGGAGCGCCTCCCTTACATTCTCCTCTGTATCAACAGGCCCCCTTCCAAGGTATTTCTCGCTAAGTCCATAGGCAGCAGCCAGTTCTAACTTCTGTCCTGTGGAATCGAGCAGCCTTATTGTAGCAGCCTTCAGATTCATTACCTCAGGCAGCTTGCTCACAATGAGGGTAAGCACCTCATTCAACCTTAATGTAGAGCTGACAGCCTTTGTCACCTCTTCAAACACTCTCAGATACTCCCTTGCGCAGGATACGGTGGTCTCGAACATCCTCGCATTCATTATGGCTATAGCAGCCTGTTCTGCTATTGCTGTCATAAATTTCAAATCTTCATCCTTATACTTCACAGGCTCGGCAGTGTACATCCTGAGAACGCCTATCACTTCCTTTTTGACTTTAACAGGAATGGATAATATACTCCTTATCCCTTCTCCCTCTGCCTCATTGCGGTATTTGGCATTAGCATCAGAGGTGATGTCATAGATAGATACTGCTTTGCCCAATAAGACATCTTCTATGCTTTTATCATACTCTACCTGACCTTTATTTACATACCTTTCGCTCAATCCATAGTGCGCAGCAACCTCTAATTTCTGTGTCTCCTTATTCAGAAGCCTTAGCATGCTTGCCTTCACATTCATCACCTTAACGGCATTAGTCACTATAAGATTTAACACCTCATTAAGGGAAAGACTTGAGCTTATAGCCTTGCAGATATTCTGATAACTTTCAAGATAGACCCTCTTTTCAAATATCTTATCAGCACAATCAGGGCACATGCCGTGTGTGAATACACCAAACCCTTCATCGGTAAGGTGTTTTTCTATCTGCTCCCATGAGTTTTCGCTTATCTTTATCTTCTTGCACCATGCGCATATGGGCACCAGCCTGTCCCTCCTCTGGCTCTTTATATATGCCTCGACAGCAGAGAACGTCCTTGAATTATCCCTTAAAACAGAGACAGCGCCTATCACCTTACCGCCCCTGAAAACAGGCGATACCTGCTCTTCTATATATCTCTTATCCTTGTTTTTGTCTACGAGGAAAAGGCTTTTTACTGCATTGCGGGATGACTGAAGACAAAGGATTGCAGGGTATTCATATGCAGGCAGCTTTGTTCCAGACTCGTCCTCAAAAGAGAGCGCCTCATCGCAATTCTTTCCCTTGACATCTTCAGATGTGTATCCGGTAAGTATTTCAGCGCCCTTATTCCAGTATTCTATTTTTCTGTCATTGTTGATGTAATAGACTCCGTCGGAGATATTGCTGAGAATGTCAAAATAAATGTTTCGAAACATCTTATTATTATATATCAAGAAGTTAATTTTTTACTGCTGATTAATAGGTATATAAAATTGTTTTGAAGGCATTGCGGGAATGGGGTAATGACATTAGACCAATAAGGGGGTTTTCGTAAGGGGGACGAAGTCCCCCTTACGCTTACGCTGCCTCTATTTTTACTGCTACAAGAGGCAGGCCTCCGTTTACAGAAGGATATGTCAGCGTATTAATCTTTGCATGGGCAAAATGAAGAGGCGCAAACACTGTTCCTTCAGGAACCTCGTCAGAAAGCATCGCCTTTAGATAGACCTCTCCTCTCTTGGATTTAACCTTCACAAAGGCTTCGTTGTGGATATCATGTTTCTTAGCATCCCGTATGTTTATTTGAAGGTATGCATCTGAGACAACGGAGTCGAGGTTTTTCGAGAGCACTGAAAGCGCTCCTGAGTGCTGCAGGATGTTTGCAGTAACGAGGAACATCGGATACTCATCGCTCACGCTCTCCATTACCTCGTAAGAGACAGGATTAAATGATGGATAAATCTCCTTTGTCTCTTCCGCAACAACAATATCAGCGATTGATGCCTTTATACCCATGAGTTCTTTCAATCCGAGGTCTTTGTTCATAACCCTCGCAAGATTCCTGAATATCTTCCAGTCAGGAATGGACTGGCCCGTCTCGGATATGAGTTTCGGTATTTTCTGAATATTGCCGGTGGCTGCCATAAATGTCCCTTCCTTCTCAGCCCAACTGCATGCAGGGAGGACAACATCAGCAAGCTTTGCTGTTTCGGTAAGGAATATATCCTGAACTATGAGCAGTTCAAAACCTTTCAGTGTCTTTTCAACCTTTGATGCATCCTGAAATGTTATAAGTGGATTCTCACCCATTATGTAGAGGGCCTTTATATTGCCTGATTCATAAAACATCTGATAGACATCCTTTCCGTCTGAGAGCGGTCTGACGCCAACCATCCACATGCCGAGGGTATTTGAAAACTCGGCAGGTATCTGGATGGTGTCAGGGCCGTCACCCATAAGCAGGGCGAGGTTTGCAGCAGCAAGGAGCGTATTTATGCTCTTTGTATTTTCCGAAGCGTTTGAGGTGAGGGCTATAAGGCGTTTTTGAGAAGAGGCGTAAGACTTTGCAAGGTTCACAACCTCGGCCTCAGGAACGTCGGTAATCTTTGATACAGCCGATATTGTAAATTCCTTCAGGCCGCTGACAAGCGAATCGAAGTTCGGTATTGACGCTGCTTTATCCTTATTGTATAGCCCTTCGTCGATAATAACCTTTGCGATTCCGTTTAAAAGGACCGTGCCCGAGCCGGGTTTTATCCTCAGCCACTTGGTGCTGTTTCTTGCAAGCTTTGTCTCTTTTGCATCTGCAACTACAAGATTTGCACCGTCATTCCTTGCCTTGATGAAATTCAATCCCCATACAGGGAGGGTCGATGTTATGTCTGATTCCACCACCAGCATAAAATCAGCATCAAGAGGCGACTTCCACTTTATCGGCATGGAGTCTGCACCGAATGCCTTTTGCATGGCCTTTTGCGCCTTTGCATAGCCAAATCTTGCTGCAGAGTCTATGTTATCGGTGACTATAACTTCTCTCATGAACTTCTGGAGCATATAGTTGTCTTCCATTGTGCACCTCTGCGAACCTATGGCGCCGATAGCCGATGCCCCGTACTGCTCCTTTACGGATTCGAGCCTCTTTGCGACATACTCAAGCGCCTCTTCCCACGATGCAGGCACCAGTGTGCCGTTCTTTTTAATCATCGGAGTTGTGAGCCTGTTTTCTGAATATATATAATCAAAGCCGAACCTGCCCTTGCTGCAGAGGTTTCCTTCATTTATCCCTACATCCTCTTTCCCCCTTGCCCTGATTATCCTTCCTTCCCTGATGCTTACATTCGTTGTACATCCGCATCCGCAATAAGGACAGATGGTCTCGTATTCGTCCATATACCATACCCTTGAACGGAACCTGTAAGGTTTTGCTCCAAGAGATCCTACAGGGCATGCGTCTATGCACTGGCCGCAGAACTCGCAGTTTAAAGTCTCTTCAAATGCAGGGCTCACCTTAGTTTTGAAGCCCCTTCCTATGAGGTTTATTGCGCCAACACCTTGATGCTCGCCACAAACCCTCACGCACTTTCCGCACAAAATACATCTGTTCGGATTTCTTTCGACAATGGGCGCATCAATCCTCTCCGGGTCGTGCTTTCTTTCAGCAAAAAACCTGCTCTGGGACGGCCCGTATTTAAAGGCAAGGTCCTGAAGGTCACACTCGCCTGCCTTGTCGCATACAGGACAGTCAAGGGGATGATGGACAAGGAGGAGCTCAAGGACAAGCCTTCTTGCCTTTGTCAGTTTCGGCGTCTCTGTCTGGACAGCCATTCCTTCTGCCACAGGCGTTGAACATGCAGCAAAGAGCCTCGGCTGCCCTTCGACCTCGACAACGCAAAGCCTGCAGCCGCCGTAAGGCTTCAGCCTCTTGTCATAACACATGTTCGGTATATAAATATCGTTTTTCCGGGCTGCCTGAAGTATTGTAGTTCCCGGCTCAGCCTTTATAGTCTTTCCGTTTATCGTAAGCTCTATTATTATATCTTTTGGCATTTCTTACTCCTCCTTCCCTGCCATAGCCGTTATTTGAATCTCTTTGAGCGCTTCCTGATCCGTTTTTTCCATGAGCTTTTCCCTCATGCTCCTCGGCCCTATCTTTACGGAATCGAACTTACATGCCTCGTAGCATGAGCGGCACTGTATGCAGAGTTCCTGCTTAATGCGGTGCGGCACTTTCTTTTTTCCTGATATTGCATTCTCAGGACATACCCTCTTGCATACCCCGCATGCCTTGCACTTCTTTTCATCGATGTAGAATGTGCAGAGGTCTTTGCATACGCCTGTCTTGCACCAGCCCTCTTTTATGTGTGATTCGTACTCGTCCCTGAAATGCTTGATTGTTGTAAGGACAGGATTAGGCGCTGTCTGTCCCAGGCCGCAGAGTGATGTGGCTATGATGTCTCTGGACATATCCTGAAGAAGCTCCATGTCGCCTTCCTTGCCCCTTCCTTTGGTTATGTTAGTCAGCATGTCGAGCATTACTGTTGTGCCGATCCTGCAAGGAGGGCATTTTCCGCACGACTCTTCGGCGGTAAATTCGAGGAAGAACTTTGCGACGCTGACCATGCAGTTGAGGTCATTCATAACGACCATTCCGCCTGAACCTACAATCGCTCCTGTCTGGACGATGTCTTCGTATGTAACAGGCGTATCGAGTAAATGCTCGGGGATACATCCTCCGGAAGGCCCTCCTAACTGCACTGCCTTGAACTTCCTGCCTTTAGGTATGCCTCCGCCGATGTCGAATATTATCTTTCTGAGCGGAATTCCCATAGGCACTTCGATTAATCCTATATTGTTAATTGCACCGCTAAGGGCAAAGACCTTTGTCCCTGTAGATTTTTCAGTGCCGAGACTTTTGTACCACTCGCTGCCGTTCAATATTATCTGTGGGATATTTGCATAAGTCTCGACATTGTTGAGCACAGTAGGCTTATCCCATAGCCCTTTCTGTGCAGGGAATGGCGGCCTCGGCCTCGGCATTCCCCTCTTGCCTTCGATAGACCTCATTAGGGCTGTCTCTTCGCCGCAGACAAATGCGCCTGCGCCCTGATATATCTCGATGTCGAGATTAAATCCTGCGCCGAGGATATTTTCTCCCAAAAGACCGTATTCCTTTGCCTGATTTATGGCAAGTTGCAATCTGTGGACTGCCAGGGGATACTCTGCCCTGACGTATATGTAGCCTTTGTTTGCTCCTATTGCCTTTGCGCCTATAATCATTCCTTCAAGGACGACATGGGGGTCGGCCTCCATAATGCTTCTGTCCATGAATGCGCCCGGGTCTCCCTCGTCTCCGTTACACAGGATATATTTCTGGTCTCCCTTAACCTTTGAACAGAATTCCCATTTAAGCCCTGTCGGAAATCCTGCGCCGCCCCTGCCGCGGAGACCTGATTTCTTGACCTCATTTATTATCTGTTCCGGCGTTATCTCTGTAAGCGCCTTTGCAGCAGCCTGATAACCGTCCCTTGCAATGTACTCCTCTATCTTTTCCGGGTCTACGAGTCCCTTGTTCCTCAATGCCCTGAGTACCTGAAGACTGAAGAACGGGATATCCCTCATCAGAGGTATTGTCTGCTTCTTGAACGGCTCTTTATACATTAGCCGCTCAACAGGCTTTCCTTTAATGAAGTGTTCTTCAACAATGACGGGTATATCCTTTACAGTAACCTTCTCATAAAATATGTCGTCTGGATAAACAGTCATCACAGGGCCCTGTGCGCAGAAGCCGTTGCACCCTGTAAGTACAGCATTTATTTCATTTTCAAGGCCTCTATTTTTGATTTCTTCATCAAGTGCATTCTTTACCTTTAAACTCCCTCCGGCTATACAACCAGTGCCGCCGCATAACATAACACTTGCACGATACCTTTCCATGTCTCCTCCTAATATGCTGTTTCGCTGCCTATAACAAGGGCATAGTCTTCTACAGCCTTGCCGGACATCACATGCTCTTTAAATATTTTCCTCATCTTGTCATCGTTTAGATAGACGTATTTCACGGGAGCTTCATTGATTATCTCGACAGTTGCCATCGGCTCTTTGCTGCATAGCCCCGCGCATCCTGATGTGGTCGCAATAACATCCTTAACGTTGTTTTTATTCAGCTCATCAAGAAGCGCCTCCATCACCTTTCTCGCGCCGGCTGCAATGCCGCATGTGCCCATGTGAACCGTTATCTTAGCCCTGTAGCCGCCCTCCCGCAATGCAAGGGTTGACTTATAATCTTCCTTAATCTTTTTTAAATCGTCAACTGTTAATCTGGGCATACCTTCCTCCTGATTTTATGTATAAACGCTCTATTAGTATTCCCTTAAAAGTTCCAGTGTCTTAACCGGATTGACAGAGCCATGCGTCTCTTTATCCACCACGACAACCGGCGCAAGTCCGCATGCGCCGAGACATCTAACTGTCTCGAGGGAGAACTTCTTGTCAGTAGTTATCCCGCCGACATCGACCTTAAGGCCATCGCTGAATTTTTTCACTATCTCTTCCGCGCCTTTGACATAACATGCTGTTCCGAGACATACCCTGATGTTATGCTTGCCTTTCGGCTTCATTGTGAAGAATGAATAAAATGAGACAACCCCGTGAACCTCGCTTACCGGTATCCTCAAGCCTTTTGATATATGCCTCTGAACAACAGGCGGCAGATAGCCGACGAGTTCCTGTGCTTCCTGAAGCGCCGGTATCAGGCTTCCGGGCTTGTACCTATACCTGCTTATGACTTCGTCGAGTCTTGTCGCCACATCTTCTGTATAGTCCTCGACCTGAGGCTCAGGCACAACACCCTTTTTCTTTAGTTCGACAGCATTGTTTGTCACTTCTAACAGATGGGTCGGCGAAAACGGCTTGGGAAGATAATCTATGATTCTGAAGCTCAATGCCTCTTTTATGCTTTCCTGCGATGGGTAGCCTGTTATAACTACTATATTAATGTCAGGACTCTTTGCTCTAACCTGTCTCATGAATTCTATGCCGTCCATCTCCGGCATCTTGATGTCGGTAATTATAAGGTCGTATAAACTCCTGTCGAGTAAAGACAGGGCGTCTCTTGCAGAAGTTGCAGTATCAACCCTGTAACCCTCAGGAGACAGAATCCTATCACAGCTCCTAAGAACAATCTGTTCGTCGTCAACCACAAGGATATTCCCCTTCATCCCTTATCCTCCTTATGCATTTATTGGATTTATCTTAACAAGCCATAAAAACCAGCCTTCAGAAAGATGGTCTTTTAACAGGGAACATATAGCATCATTGGCATGCCCATTAACCTCTTTCACAACTCCTGTCATCGGAGACTTTATGTCATAAATATTCCCGTCGCCTGAGAGCAATCTTGCAAAAGGCTCTCCTGTAACAACAGCTTTTATATCCCTCAGCATGTCCACATAAAGCAGTTGTCCGCTGACAAGAAAGTGCCTCACATCCACACCTATCTCCCACGCACCGTCTTTCATAGGCCGCGCCCATGTCCCATCTTTGTAATAAACAGTAAGGTTATCCATCGCCGATGCAGGGATGACATAATCCCTGAACTGGTCAATATATGCCTTCCTCAGTATCCAACCCTTTTTATCAAAGACCTTTTTAGCAACATTCATCATAAAGTCAGGCGTAAAAGGCTTTTCAAGGTATTCAAAGGCGCCAAGCCTTATGGATTCCTTTGCATCCTCCAGAGAAGGATAGCCTGTAATAACCACAACATCAGCCTTAGGCTGTATAGTCTTTGCCTCCTGCACAACAGTGAGCCCGTAAATATCAGGAAGCCTTATGTCGGTTATCACAAGGTCGAACTCCTCCCTTGAGATCTTCTCAATGGCTCCTTCTCCGTCCTCTACAGTAAATACCGTAAACCCCTCTGCACCCAGTATCCTCTTACAGCTAAGGCATATAACAGGGTCATCGTCAACAACCAGTATCCGCTGCTTCTCCATAACGCCCCCCTTTCTAAAATTGTAATTAGATATATGCAATATCGATGCCAGAAATAAAAGCCTTAATCCACACTATTTTACACCTATGGACGCAAAAAAGTGTATATTTTTTAAATACACAGTCCGGTGACGGTTTTGATGCGGTTAATGGCCTGCAGACCTTGAAAATACTTGGTTTATTGACAACAGGGTTTGCTGTATAGTTTTTTTAGACGGTATATACATACTTGCTTCAAGCCAACCGCTCAATGCGTATACTTTCACAGATGGTGTAATATAATTAACGATTTGCCATGCTGAAAAGGTAAACGGTGCATAACTCGTGTAGTTAAGATTGGCAAGGTATTTTGAATTATGCGATATATAACGGCAATATTAAGGGGTTTTGTGGATTTTTTCAGGGACGGAGGGCTTATGCTCGCAGGCTCCATCTCTTACTTTACCATGATGGCCATTATCCCGTTCTGCCTGCTGCTCGTAACCATATTCGGCCACTTCCTCGGCGGAAACGAAGAACTGCTCAGGTTCTTTACATCAAAGCTTGTGGGCTTTTTTCCTAAGATTACATACGAAATAACCGATGAACTTAGAAAGATAATATCCTACAAAGGAATAGGCCAGTTCACCGTAATCCTTTATGCTGTATTGTCGTATCAGCTATTTTCATCGCTTGAAACAGCAATAAATGTCATTTTTAAGACAAGGGTTAAAAGGTCTTTTATCGTCTCCCTTATACTCTCACTTTTCATCATCACTCTTATAATCGCCTTTATACTCGCATCCTTCGGAATGACAACGGCAACCCCCATGCTAAAAGCGCTTCAGGAATTTTTCCCGGGACTGAAACTCGGAAAAATAACCGGCTTTTTGATAAGGTTTATAGTGCCGCTGATACTTATTTTCCTTACTGTTACTACCCTTTATATCTTCCTGCCTAAAAAACGGATAAGACTTAATTACGCACTGTCAGGCGCATTATTCACAGCCGTTTTTCTTGAGGCTGCAAAGCATCTCTTTACGCTCTATGTCGTGAAGGTCGTAAAATTGGGAACCATCTACGGCCCTCTTTCAGCCTTCGTGATATTCCTGCTGTGGGTATATTATTCTTCATGCATATTCCTCATAGGCGCGGAGATGGTTCATAATCTCGAAGAGTCGAAGAAAGGATATAGTTGCTCTGTTAAGTTATTGAGTTAACACAATAAACCCGATAAACACAATAAACACAATAAACCCGAATGACTCGCATAGAGTCTCTTATTAACCAGAGACCCAGAAAATGTCTGGGTTACAAAACACCGTTTGAGGTCGCTTCATCTTTCGGTGTTGCACTTCAAGGTTGAATGTGGGAGTATAATAAAAATCATGAAAAGATATATCCTTGCTATAACCGGAGCAAGCGGTTCAATATTCGGCATGAGATTGCTCGAAGAACTCCTTAAAGTTGCAGAGGTTCATCTTGCAATATCGGCAAATACATTCTCAATAATTAAAGATGAGACAGGCCTTGACTGGTCACCCCAAGTTGAGAGTTCGGAGTTCGGAGTTCGGAGTTTAAGAACTGAAGAGATCATCAGAAAGCATTTTAACACCGACAGGCTCTTTTTTTATGAAGACAAACAGATGTACGCTCCTGTTGCAAGCGGCTCGTTTAAAACAGACGGAATGCTTGCAGTGCCGTGCTCCATGAAAACCCTTTCCGGCATTGCCAATGGATACGCAAACAATCTCATTGAGAGGGCTGCTGATGTAACTATAAAAGAAGGGAGACCACTTCTTCTTTCTCCACGCGAAATGCCTTTCAGTGCAATACACCTTGAAAACATGCTGAAGCTTGCGCGGATTGGCGTTAAAATAGCGCCTCCAGTTCCTGCGTTTTATCACAAGCCGAAAAACCTGGATGACATTGTGAATTTTATAGTTGGAAAGATACTGGACAGTTTTGGAGTGGAGCATGAGTTGTTTAAAAGATGGGGAAGCTGAAAAACAGTGAACAGAGAACAGACAAAAACAGACAATAGATGACATGTTCAGTTCATTGAGTTTAAGGAACTGGATTCTCTGGTCAAGCCAGAGAATGACTGATTCGCTATTTTGTCATTCCCCGACCCCCTTGTCATTCCCCGATTTAATCGGGGAATCCAGAGGGCATGCTTAATCGGGGAATTTAGGTATTTGTCTTTGTTAAGTTAACACAACAAACCCGAGTCTGTCTTCTGGATGCTCATTGCTACATCACGACAAGCATTTTAAAATGATAGCGAAGCATTTTCATGTTGATGTGATGGATTTTATGGAGGGGTAAAAGGGGGCAGAAAAAGGAAGGACTCAATCGAGTCCTTCCTTTCAGAGGAATACTTAGAGGCTCTTGCAAAAGTCGTCATTCCCGTGCAAACGGGAATCCAGACTTGTCCCCGCAAAAGCGGGGAACTATACAAAGGAATTAGGTTCCCGTTTTCACGGGAAACCCTGGATTCCCACTTTCGTGGGAATGACAAACTC
>CAMTVO010000019.1:0-51760 GCA_947085205.1 uncultured Nitrospiraceae bacterium | reverse complement strand
CAATTCTTCAGCCTTTGTCTGAGCCTTGCGAAGGGTTCCGGCTTTCTCAAATAATGACGGTGCCGCGCCTTTGAATAAGCTTTCACCTTTCTCCTTGCTCCCCTCTCTTTCAGGAGAGGGGGCGGGGGTGAGGCGTTTTATTACCCTGCGTATCCGCTCTTTTCCTATATCCGCAATGGTTTTGTAGCCCGCCTTATACGCCTCACTGTTTTCATCGCATTGCTCAGGCAATTGCACCAGAATAAATTTGCGGTTGCCGCTGTCTTCTTTGTTGAGTTCTAAAACGGCGTGGGCTGTGGTAGCAGACCCGGCGAAGAAGTCAAGTATAATGTCGCCATCTTCTAAACCTTGACTTAACAACTCTTTAATTAAAGCACTGGGTTTGGGAAAATCAAAAGCTCTAAAACCAAATATTTCTTCAACTTCAGCCGTTCCGTTTCTTGTATAGATATTTTTGCCCACAATTGAAGAATAGCCAGTGTATTTATCGTTTAATTCTTCTAAGAAAACTTTTTTTCTAGGTCGTCCTTCAGGAATATCGGGCCATATAATCCTTTTTTCTTGAATTAAACGAGACATAGTGTTCTTGTCATAACGCCAACCTAATTTCGGTTTGCCATAATTGATTCCAGTCTCAGGATTTACTAAATCATAGTGACAATTTGGTCTTTGGTCTTCTGGAAGTAAGCCAACCATATTACCACTTGTCCAAGGACCTCTTGGGTCATTATCAGGATTTTTGTATTGGTCAGTTTTTCTTTCTGAACCTCTTAACCTTTTGCCATAGCATAAAATATATTCGTGGTCTATCAATGCACCTGTCACATTGCGATTGTCCTTATTCTGCCTGCTTTTCCAAACGAACTCCGCAATAAAATTCTCTTCCCCAAATATCTCATTCATCACCATCCGCAGGTTGTGAACCTCATTATCGTCAATGTGAACGAAGATGACGCCGTCATCACGCAGAAGGTTCTTGACAAGGAACAGGCGGGGATACATCATGCTGAGCCAGTTGCTGTGATAGTGTCCGCTGTCTTTGCTGTTTTTGCGGAAGAGCCCTTCTTTCATCAGATACCCTTCTTCATCCTTGTCGCCAATCCGTTTCAGGTAATCTTCCTTTTTCTCGCTGAATTTATCTGGGTAAATGAAGCTGTCGCTGCCTGCATTGTATGGGGGGTCAATGATAATGCACTTCACTTTCCCGTAGTAAGCCTTTTGCAGCACCTTGAGAACTTCCAGATTTTCGCCCTCAATAAAGAGGTGTTGCGTCGGGCTATTGATAAAGTCGTTCCAATTATTGCTCCCCTCTCTTTTATTGCTCCCCTCTCTTTCAGGAGAGGGGCCGGGGGTGAGGTAGGACTCTTCGGGGATGGGCTTCAATGTTGCGGTAGTGGGCTGCTGCAATATTTTAAAGGCATCAGATTTGCCCGCCCAATTCAATACATACCGCTCATTGGCAAAATTAATATCATCGCCAAAAGCTGCCTTCAGCTTTTCCCAATCCAGTTGGTTCTCGGCAAATAGTTCAGGGAAAAGCCCTTTCAGCCTTTGCAGTCTGGCCAGCTTTATATCTATTGATTCTCCGTCCATCAGCTTCCATTAAAACCGTATATGTTATCAAAACGCTTTGCCGCTCTATGTTATCAAAAATGCAGGCTGTTTATATCTGCTGTTCGAATTTTGTTACCATCACATTATACCCCTCATTCGCAAGGGCATTGCCTATCTTAGCCGCATCCGCCCTGCTATTAAACTTTCCTATCCTCACCCTGTAATACTTAGAGCCGCCGACATTGGCCTCGATAACATACACATTTTTATGATTAAGCTCCAACGCCATCTTCAGCCTCTTTGCATTCGACTCGTCCTTGAAAGAACCCACCTGAATTGTCAGAGTCCCGTTCAATGCACCGTATCTTATATATTTTACATACCTCAAGTCCCTTCCCACAGGCTCCAGCATCACGGAAGAAGTGCCCGGCCCGACAAGGTCTATCTTTTTTGCCGCTGCATAAGAAAGGTCGAGGTCGCGTCCGGCAATGAATGGTCCTCTGTCATTTACTATGCATTCTACTTCTTTGCTATTTTTTGTATTGACGACTTTCAGCTTTGTCCCGAAGGGATACTCTTTATGCGCGCAGGTAAGGGCATACATGTTAAACAGTTCACCGGAAGAAGTAGGCCTGCCGTGAAAGTCAGGGCCATACCATGATGCGACAACATTCTTTCTGTCGCCCCTGAATTCCTGAAAACCGGAAGAAGACTGTTGTTCTTTTTCGAGAGGCTTTTCAACACTCTTCTCGGAGGGCTTATCAGAAGGCTTTATAGGAACAGTCTCATATCTTGCCGCAGTGCATGAAACTATAAAGGTAAGCAGTAAACAGTGAGCAGTAAGCAGTAAATATTTTTTTCTTGACTGATCACTACTCTCCGCTAACTGCTTACTAAAGAATATATCTGCTGAGGTCTTCATCCTTGACAATATCCGAGAGTTTATTTCTTACATACTGCCTGTCTATGACAACCTTTTCGTCCTTCATTTCAGGCGCATCAAAGGATACGTCCTCAAGAAGCCTTTCTATTACTGTATGAAGCCTTCTCGCTCCTATGTTTTCTGTCTTTTCATTCACAGTGACAGCAATGTCGGCTATCTCATCAATAGAGTCCTCTTTAAATTCCAGTTTTACGCTTTCCGTATCAAGGAGCGCTGTGTATTGCTTTATCAAGGCATTGTGCGGCTCTGTTAATATCCTTACGAAATCATTTTTCCAGAGCGGTTCAAGCTCGACCCTTATAGGAAACCTTCCCTGAAGTTCAGGAATAAGGTCTGACGGCTTGGCTATGTGAAAAGCGCCGGCAGCGATAAAGAGTATATGCTCTGTCTTTACAGGCCCGTGTTTTGTTGCTACTGTCGAACCTTCAACAATGGGAAGTAGATCCCTCTGGACTCCTTCTCTGGATACATCCGGGCCGTATCCCTGCCCTCTGCTTGCGACCTTATCTATCTCGTCTATAAACACGATGCCTGTCTGCTCCACCCTCTCTACAGCCTCTTTTGTAACCTTCTCCATGTCTATGAGTTTATTGGCCTCTTCCTGTGCAAGCATTGTCAAGGCCTCAGCGACCTTAACCTTTTTCCTCTTCGACTTTTCGGGCAGAAAACTTCCAAGCATTTCCTTGAGATTAATCTCAAGTTCTTCCAAACCGACATTTGATATAACGCCGAAGGGCATCATCTTTTCCCTTACTTCAATATCGACATATCTGCTATCTAATTTACCTTCCCTTAATTGCACTCTCAAACGCTCCCTTGTATCTTTATAGCTTTCTTTCTCTTCCTCCTCAGGAGCAGCGCCTTTTACAGTTCGCTGAGGCGGCAATAAGAGGTCTAAAACCCTGTCTTCTGCGAGGGTCTTTGCCTTTTCCTGCACCTTTCCCATATGCTCTGTTTTAACCATGTTCATGGAGATTTCGGTGATGTCCCTTATCATAGACTCGACATCGCGGCCTACATAACCGACTTCTGTAAACTTTGATGCCTCTATCTTCAGAAAAGGCGCATTGGCAAGCCTTGCAAGCCTTCTCGCAATCTCTGTCTTGCCTACGCCTGTTGGCCCTATCATGATGATGTTTTTCGGCAGCACCTCATCCTTGAGGTCTGGAGAAAGCCTCTGCCTCCTCCATCTGTTCCTCAATGCAATGGCAACCGCCTTTTTTGCCTTATCCTGGCCGATGATATACTTATCAAGCTCTTCGACAATCTTCTTAGGTGTAAAGTTATCCATTTAACTCCTCTGATGTAATATTTTTATTTGTATAAATGCATATGTCTGCTGCTATATCCATAGACTTTTTTACTATCTCCAATGCAGGGAGGTCTGTATTTTCATATAATGCCCTTGCTGCTGACTGGGCAAAAGGGCCGCCGGAGCCAATTGCTGAAACTCCGCCTTCAGGCTCTATTACATCTCCTGTCCCTGAAAGTATAAGTGTATGTTCATTGTCCGCCACAATCAGCAATGCCTCAAGCCTCCTTAAAATCTTATCGGTCCTCCAGTCCTTTGCAAGCTCAACAGCAGCCCTTGTGATATTCCCCCTGTATGCCTCAAGCTTCGATTCAAATCTCTCAAAAAGGGTGAATGCGTCTGCAGTCGCTCCTGCAAAGCCTGCGAGTATTTTATCATTATACATTTTTCTTATCTTTTTGGCATTATGCTTCAGTACGGTGTTTCCCATCGTCACCTGCCCGTCGCTTGCAATTGCAACCTTTCCATTACGCCTTACACATAAAATCGTTGTGCCGTGAAACATATCTCCCCCTTGCTTAGATAGTTCAACATTGTTCAAATGGCTCAAAAATTGTTCAACGTTGTTCAAGATTTTTTATTTTCGTCCTTTGAAAAAGGATGCGCCTTATCATAAACATCGATCAGATGCCCTATATCGAGATGTGTATATTTTTGTGTTGTCGAAAGTGATGAATGACCCAAAAGCTCCTGAATTACCCTCAGGTCTGCGCCGCCGAACAGCATATGTGTAGCGAATGTATGGCGCAGTGCATGGGGACCTATTTGTCCATCGATTCCGATTGCACGGGCATATTTTACAACAATGCGCCTTATCTGCCTGTCTGTCAGCCTTCCGCCGTCCCTATTTAAAAACAGCGCATTGTCGCTGTCTGAAATCGATTTCTTCTTTTTATAAAGCTTTCTTTCAATAAGGTAGGATTTGAGCGCATCGATAGCCTTATTGCCTACTGGGACAACCCTCTCTTTTTTGCCCTTTCCCCTTACCTTGACCATGCCGTCCCTCATGTTCAAGTCATCGATATTAAGGCCTGCAACTTCGCTCACTCTCAAGCCGCTTGAATAGAGCAATTCAAGTATGGCCCTGTCCCTTACAGGCAGAAGTCCTATGCCTTCAGGGCTCTGGACGAGATTGAAGACATCATCAATAGATAAAAAGTTAGGCAGATGCTTTGGTGCCTTTGGAGTCGGAACGAGCTTTGCCTGATTGATCTTTACATATCCCTCCTGGTATAGATAGCTGAGAAAAGACCTGAGGGTCGCAAGCTTCCTCGAGACAGTGGTCTTTGACTTTCTTTTGTTTATCAACTCGGAGATGAATCCCCTTATGTCAATCATGTCTATATTTTCGGGATTTGAATTGCAGTATTCAGAAAAATCCTTCAAATCCCTTTTATAAGCCCTGAGAGTATGAGAAGATACATTCCTCTCTATCTCAAGGTATTTCAGAAATTTTTTAATGTATGCGTCTAATCCGTCTTTCATGCTATCACCCTATTAGTATATTCCGTCCATTCCATCAATGCAATCTCCACAATCTTCTGCCTTCTGAGCTTTTTGTCCCTTGTCCTGAGAATATCTTCATCCGCAGGCATAAGCCCGAAATTTATATTACTCGGCTGGAAATATTTTGGGTCTGATTCTATTATATGACGAATCAGCGAGCCGTGAGCGGATTTTTTCGGAGAATGGATTACATCCTTATCCATCATCCTCCTTGCTGCATTTATACCCGCTATCAGACCCATTGCCGTTGACTCTATGTATCCCTCAACGCCTGTAATCTGACCTGCAAGGTATATATTGTCTTTTTCTTTTAAGGTGAGGGCGGGATTTAAATGCCGCGGAGAGTTTATGTATGTATTCCTATGGATGCTCCCGAACCGCAAAAACTCGGCATTCTCAAGGCCGGGAATCATCCTGAAGACCTTTTTCTGTTCAAGCCATTTAAGCCTTGTCTGAAAGCCGACTATATTGTATGCGGTCCTCTCCCTGTTTTCAGGCCTTAACTGAACAACGGCATACGGCGGCTTGCCTGTCTTCGGGTCAGGCAGGCCGACCGGTTTTAATGGGCCGAATCTGAGAGTGTCCCTGCCCCTCTTTGCCATGACCTCCACAGGCATGCATCCCTCAAAGACCTTTATATCCTCAAAATCCTTTGCTGCAACAATATCCGCCTCGGTCAATGCATCGTAAAACTTCTCGTATTCTTCTTTGGTCATAGGACAGTTTACATAGTCGTCTCCGCCTTTGCCGTAGCGTGAAGAGAGATATATCTTTGAGTAGTCGATGCTTTCAGCATCTATTATAGGCGCTATTGCATCATAAAAATGTAAATGCTCGTCTCCGATAACAGCCTTTATGGAATCAGCCATCGAACTCGATGTAAGAGGTCCCGTGGCTATGACGGCTATGGAATCGGGAAGCTCTGTAATCTCATTTCTGACGACTTTTATATTCGGATGTCCCTCTACAGCCATTGTTATAAATTCTGAAAAGATATTTCTATCAACCGCAAGTGCAGAGCCTGCAGAAACTTCCGCTTCCTTTGCCGCCTTCATTATCAAAGAGCCGGCAAGTTCAAGTTCCTTTTTCAAAAGCCCTGCACCGGTGATTATCTCCTTTGACCTCAAAGAATTTGAGCAGACAAGCTCTGCCAGAGAAGAGGTTTTATGAGCCTCTGTCATTCTCTCAGGCCTCATCTCAAAAAGGAGGACATCAGCGCCCTGCCTTGCAGCCTGCCATGCAGCCTCGCACCCTGCAAGGCCGCCTCCGATTATAATCAGCTTTTTCATATAAATGTTTTTAATATGCCCAATTTCCAATTGACACAGCCAATATACTACTGCTATAAATATAACTTATGATTAACAAAACAGAAAAGATATGGATGGACGGAGAGTTCGTAAAATGGGACAATGCAAATGTCCACATCATGACCCATACGCTCCATTACGGACTCGGCGCATTCGAGGGCATACGCTGTTACAACACCCCGAAAGGCCCGGCCATCTTCAGGCTCGACGAGCATGTAAAGAGGCTATTCCAGTCGGCACACATCTTCCTTCTGGAAATACCCTTTACAGAGAATGAAATCAAAAAGGCGGTTATAGATACCGTAAAGGTAAACAAACTGAAGGAGTGCTATATCAGGCCGCTGGTGTATATAGGATACGGTGCAATGGGCATTTATCCAAAGGGCAATCCGATAAATCTCGCGATAGCAACATGGCCTTGGGGCGCATATCTGGGCGAAGAAGGTCTCGAAAAAGGCATAAGAGTGAAAGTTGCATCATTCATAAGGAATCATGTTAACTCAAACATGTCGCGCGGCAAGGTATGCGGCTACTATGTAAATTCACAGATTGCAAAGAAAGAGGCAATCTCCTGCGGCTATGACGAAGCGCTTTTGCTCGATACGGAAGGATATGTGTCCGAAGGGAGCGGAGAGAATATCTTTATCGTGAGAAATGGCGTATTGAAGACAACCTCCCTTACCTCGGTATTGGAAGGCATAACAAGGGGTAGCATAATTACCATAGCGAAAAATGCAGGCATAGAGGTCAGAGAGGAAAGGTTCACAAGGGACGAGGTCTATATTGCTGACGAGGCATTCTTCACAGGCACGGCAGCTGAGGTTACACCTATAAGGGAACTGGATGGAAGAATCATAGGAGAAGGCAAGAGGGGCAAAATCACCAAGAAATTACAGACCACCTTCTTTGATATAGTCAAAGGCAGGAACAAGAAATACGAATCGTGGCTCACGTATGTAAAATAGCAAATTAATAGTTACTTGATATAAGCTGACAAAAGATAATAAAAGAGGGATGAAGATATTCATCCCTCTTTTTGATTAGACTGAATTATTTAAGCTTCAAGTCTTTTGCTGCTGCCTTCAACATGGCATCGTCCTTAAAGGCATTCATCATTGGATTCGTTGAATCCTTTGCAGCCTTAACAAGTGCGTCGGCTGTCTTAAACTTCTTTAATAACTCAGCCTTTGTTGAAACAGATTTTTCTGCTATTTTCATAGGATCCCCTGTCTCTTTATGGCACGCCTTACACTTATCCCATCCTGCCATGGAAACTGTTGCAAATGCCATTACCATAACAATGGCAAGAAGAATTGCTGATATTTTCTTCATTATCTTCACCTCCTTTCCTTAACTGAGCCTGTTCAAAAATTTTGCAACCCCTTGAAAATCAAAGCATTACAACTGTATTAGATTTTTGCCTGCTTTGCCTCTATTTTTTATGACACTTTATGCAATTTGCTGCATCGCTTGCCTTAAATGCCTTTGTGCCGTTGTGACATTCACCGCAGAATTTTCCGGCATTTATGTCTGCCATCTTCATCTTAGCAGTACCCTTTTTCATCTGGAATATTTTTGTGTGACAATCCATACATGTAAGTCCCTTCTCTGCATGGGTCTTGCCTTCCAGTGTGACTTTACCCATTGGACTGCCCTTAAATTCTACAGTCTTCCCGGGAGGAACCGCCATAGCGCTGCCGATAAAAACGACTACTATTAAGACGGCCAATACTGCTGTAAGAATCCTCATACATTCATCCCTTTTCCTTACCTGCATTTATTAAATTAGCAACTAACATGCCATGCATGTTAAGCCGGATTTTCCATTATCTACTGTGTCTTGTTTCATCCCAAATCGGAGATTGGTCTTCCCATTTAAGGAACTTTTAATCGGGCATAATAATATATTGTACCGATAAAATTTTTCAAGTATTTTAGCTTAATTTTTTCTTTACCAGTTCATTCAATATCTGCGGGTTTGCCTTGCCCTTTGTTTCCTTCATAACCAGCCCTACAAAGAAACCTAACAGTTTTTCCTCTCCTGCCTTGTATCTTTCGACCTCTTTTACATTCTTTAAAAGTATTTCATCCACTACCTTCTCTATTGCGCCCTCATCGCTTATCTGGACAAGCCCTTTCTCCTTAACAATTGTATCCGCATCCTTTCCGCTTCTGTACATCTCTTCAAAAACGGTCTTCGCTATCTTGCCGCTTATGGTTGCATCATCTATGAGCTTAAGCATCCCTGCAAGCTGGTCAGGCTTTAAAGGGCATTCTTCTATGGATTTACTCTCCTCATTGAGCATCCTCATCAACTCACCCATCATCCAGTTGGATACTGCCTTGGGCTGGACTCCTACATTAACTGCATCTTCATACCAGTCTGCAATAGCCCTCTCAGAGGTAAGAAGCTCAGCATCATATTCGGGAAGGCCGTATTGGGTTACAAAACGCTCCCTTTTTGCATCAGGAAGCTCTGGAAGTGTGGACTTAATTTCGTCAATCCATTCCTGATTTACAACTATCGGCACGAGGTCAGGCTCGGGGAAATAGCGGTAGTCGTGCGCCTCTTCCTTTGACCTCATGGACTGCGTTGTGTTCGTTGCGGTATCCCAGAGCCTCGTCTCCTGTATTATTTTGCCGCCCTCTTCGAGAACCTTTATCTGGCGCCTTATCTCATAATCAAGCGCCTTCTCAACAAATTTGAATGAATTTATGTTCTTTAATTCGGTTTTTACGCCAAATTCCTTCTGCCCAACAGACCTTATAGACACATTAGCATCGCATCTGAGAGAACCCTGCTCCATGTTACCGTCACATACGCCCAGATAACGAAGTATTGTCCTCATCTTCTTCATATACTCCGCCGCCTCTTCAGGGCTTCTAATGTCAGGCTCGGAAACAATCTCCATCAAAGGAACTCCTGCACGGTTTAAATCAACAAAACTGTAATGCCCTCCGCCTTCGTGGATATTCTTGCCTGCGTCCTCCTCCATATGAATCCTTGTGATTCCTATTCTCTTTACTTCACCGTCAGCCACAATCTCTATATAACCTCCCTCGCATATGGGAAGCTCGTACTGACTTATCTGATAGCCTTTTGGAAGGTCGGGATAAAAGTAGTTCTTTCTCGCAAACCTGCTGTATGGGGATATTTTACAATGCGTAGCAAGCCCTGTCTTTATCGTAAATTCAAGCGCCTTTTTGTTAAGAACGGGCAGCACTCCGGGCATTCCGATGCATACAGGGCATGTCTGGGTATTCGGCTCTGAGCCGAATTTCGTGGAGCATCCGCAGAATATCTTTGTGTCTGTGAGCATCTGTGCATGGACTTCAAGACCGATTACCGCTTCGTATTTTTCGACTCCTGACTCCTGACTCCTGACTCCAGACTTCATAGCTGCGGCCTCCTCAGATGCCACTCTGTGCTCTGCTCATATGCATAGGCAATCTTCAATATAGCATCTTCATCGAAATGCCTTCCTATTATCTGAAGACCTATTGGCAGATTGTCCTTAGTGAACCCGCACGGAATTGAGATTGCCGGCACACCTGAAAGATTTACCGATATTGTAAATATGTCCGAAAGATACATCTGTAGCGGATTTGCAGACTTCTCTCCGACCCTGAATGCAGCGCTCGGCGATGTCGGTGTAACAATTACATCCACATTTTTAAAGGCATTGTCAAAGTCCTGCTTTATCAGTGTCCTTGCCTGCTGACCTTTTTTGTAATATGCGTCATAATATCCTGCAGAAAGGGCATAGGTGCCGAGCATTATCCTCCTCTTAACCTCTGCTCCGAATCCCTGAGACCTTGTATTCATATACATTTCGAGCAGATCTTTTCCGCCGGAAGCCCTGAATCCGTACTTAACTCCATCATACCTCGCGAGATTCGAAGAAGCCTCGGATGTGGCGAGTATGTAATATGCAGCAACTGCATAACCTGTGTGCGGAAGGGAAACCTCAACCGGAATTGCTCCCAGCGCTTCGAGCTTCTTTATTGCCGAGCGAACCGCATCATCCACCTCTTTGTCCATTCCCTCGATAAAATATTCCTTTGGAATGCCTATCTTCAAACCCGTTATATCCTGACCGAGGAACTTTGCAAAATCAGGAACTTCCGCAGGCGCCGACGTGGAATCGAGCGGGTCATGCCCCGCCACGGCGTTCAGCATTATCGCCGTGTCCGTAACATTCTTTGTGATAGGGCCTATCTGGTCGAGCGAAGAGGCGAAGGCTACGAGACCGTATCTCGAAACTCTTCCGTACGTCGGCTTTAAACCCACAACGCCGCAAAGCGCCGCAGGCTGCCGTATCGAGCCGCCTGTGTCTGAGCCGAGCGCCGCTATGCATTCACCGGCGGCAACCGCAGCAGCAGAGCCGCCGCTGCTTCCGCCCGGAACGCGCTCCAAATCCCACGGATTTCTGGTTGTATGAAAACCTGAATTTTCTGTTGAAGACCCCATCGCAAACTCATCGAGGTTTGTCTTTCCGACAAGGACATAACCCTGTTCTTTTAATCTTGCAGTTACAGCGCTCTCATAAGGAGGGATAAAATTATTCAGAATCATGGATGCACAGGTAGTCAATATCCCCTTTGTGCACATATTGTCCTTTACGGCAACAGGTATGCCGGTAAGAAGAGATTGCTTGTTCGAAAGGATTGCCTGCTCTGCATTCTTTGCCATTTCATAGGCATGGTCTTTTGTTACGGTAATGAAAGACTTTACCTTATCTTCTACGCTGTCAATGCGGTTGTATATATCGTCAAGGACTTCATGAGGTTTTATCTCTCTGTTATCAAGAAGTCTTCTCAACTCAGCAATGGTCAATTCATTAAGTTTCAAAACATTCCCTCCAGATATATGAAACCTGTAATTATAACAGGCTCTTTCTCATTAAAAACCTCCATTAAATAAAATAAATTGTTTCTTTGAACCCAGAAGAATATTAAAATTGTCTTTCACGCGCTCAGGTTTATAAATCTCCATATGGGTGGATAAGGAATTCTATCACTCTGATATAATATTTGCAAGAATTATGAAGGATATTATAATTGCTTCAAAAGAGGATGTTTCAAAGAGGCTCGATATCTTTGTATCAGAAAAGACAGGGATTACTCGCTCTCAGGTTCAAAAGCTTATAAAAGATAGTCACATCCTTGTAAATAACAAAATAGAAAACCCAAATTACAAGGTAAGGATAAACGACACCATCGCATTCCATAGGCCCGATGAAGAAAAGGAAGTCCTTATACCCGAGCCAATTCCCATAAACATACTCTACAAGGACAAACATATTATTGTGGTTGATAAGCCTGCAGGCATGGTCGTATATCCGGCGGCAGGGCATGAAAGAGGAACTCTGCTCAATGCACTGGCTTATCATTGCAAAAAACTCGCAGCAGTCGGAGGGCCTTTGCGTCCCGGCGTAGTCCACAGGCTCGACAAAGACACGTCAGGAGCAATGGTTGTTGCGCTTGATGACAGCTCATATTATGAACTCATTGAACAATTCAAAAAAAGGACAATCAACAGACAATATATAACACTTGTTTACGGAAACATCAAAGAGGATTCCGGAGAAATTGCGATGGACATAGGCCGTTCAACCTCGGACAGAAAGAAAATGTCGACACGCACAAGAAAAGGAAAAGAAGCGGTCACAAGATGGAAGGTAATAAAAAGATTCGGATATGCCACCCTGATTGAAGCAAGACTCGGCACAGGAAGGACGCACCAGATAAGGGTGCATTTCTCAGCCATAGGACATCCTGTTCTCGGCGATAAGACATACGGCAAAAAGACAGTCATTGAGATGAATAAAAAGAAAATATCGTTTCTCCGCCAGATGCTCCATGCAAAGACATTGGGTTTTGTCCATCCGGTAACCAAGGAATACATGGAGTTTTCAAATGCGATACCGGAGGATATGGAGGAGTGCATTAAAAAGCTATCTACCTGAACTCCACCGCCTCTTTTGCAGTAACCCTCGGCGGTGCAGACGGTATCCTCGAAGGATAGCCAACAGGCACTATTGCAACAGGCCTTAAATTGTTAGGCATATCAAGTATCTCAAACACATCGCTTTCCCTGAATGCACCTACCCAGACACTGCCAAGACCGTTTTCATGGGCAGTAAGCATCATATTCATAATACTGCAAGCCACATCCTGAATCGTATATAGATGAATACCCCTGTCTCCGTAGCGGTTTTCGATCCTCCTGTCAGCACATCCCACAATAACAAGCGGGGCTTCTGCAATAAAATTCTGATTGAGCGCCGCAATAGCAATATCCCTCTTTGTTTTGTCATCTTTAACAAAATAGAACTTTCTTGACTGCAGATTTCCGGCACTTGGTGCCCAGGTAATCGCATCTATCAATTTTTTGATTACATCTTCTGGTATGTCCTTTTTCTGGAAGTTTCTGACACTGCGCCTCTCTTTTATGATTTTCAGTATATCGTTCATAACATCCTACCCCCTTTCAAATAAATGCAATTCCCCTTTTCCTAAAAAGTAGCACATAGTTTCACTATTGGGCAACTTCAAATTAGTTCTTTAATCCGTTTTGTAACTTCCTATTTATCGCTGTTAAAATATTTGGCTACGGATTATGCCAACCTCTGAATAAGTTGCTAAAACACTATGATTATTGATAGAATTTTCAAGTGCGCCCATAGCTCAGCTGGATAGAGCGTCGGACTACGAATCCGCAGGTCGGGGGTTCGAATCCTCCTGGGCGCGCCACCCCCCTCCAGAAAATCCGTTTCAGACTGCGTATTTTCTTGACAGAAATTTATCTTAATTGTTAAATTATCTACAAAAATCCCAATAGAGAGAGGGGTGATTTATAAATGCCCTCAGTAAAAGTAAAAGATACGGAGTCTCTTGAGTCTGCCCTCAAGCACTTTAAAAAACAGTGCGAGCGCGAAGGCATACTTTCGGAGATAAAAAGGAGAGAGCATTACGACAAGCCGAGCATCAAGAAAAAGAAGAAAATTATAGCTGCTCGTAAAAAAGCTGCAAAAAGAACGAAAACATTCTCAGCGAGGTAATTTGTGCCAGTCCCCGAAGAGACGGTAAAAAGGCTTGACGCAGAACTCAGGGAGGCCTTGAAATCCAGGAATGAACTGAAGGTTTCAGTTATCCGTATGATCAAGGCCTCCTTAAAAAATAAGTCCATAGAAAAAATGGGAACCCTCACAGATGACGATATGCTTTCCGTCCTGTCATCCCTTGCAAAACAGAGAAGTGAATCCATAGAACAGTTTTCATCAGCAGGAAGGACAGACCTCGCCGAAAAAGAGAAAAAAGAACTGGAGATAATCCAGACATACCTTCCGCGGCAGCTCTCTCCGCAGGAAATAGACGACATTATACGTTCGGCGATAAGCGAATGCGGCGCGTCATCTCCCAACGATATTGGAAAAGTCATGAAAATAGTGTCCCCGAAGACCAAAGGGACGGCAGACGGGAAAATCGTCAGCCAGAGGGTCAAGGAACTCTTAAGTTCTCATCCATAGACGCAACCGTTCGCGAGGTGAATCGATTATGAAGCTTTCCGAGCTTTACAAAAAAGCTATATCCACAGGCATGGACAGTGACCCGCGGGGGAAGGAGTTAGTAGCAAAGGAGCTTGAGCGCAGGAAAAAGGATTACGAAAACCTCAAGCCAAAGGAAAAGGACTCCTTCGATATGGAAGGCCTCGAAAATCCCTACTCTGATTCAAGAATACTTCATGGCACCGGTAATGAAGATATTAAAACAATCCTTGTGGGAATAGACATAGAGGTGGGCGAGGTCCTCCTTGCAGAAACATTGAGGAATAAAAACATCCCTGTTGACCTTATAGTTGCACACCATCCTGAAGGCAGGGCATATGCAAACCTCTATTCGGTGATGTACATGCAGTCGGATATATTGCACAGGTTCGGAGTTCCCATAAACATAGCTGAAGACCTCATGGAAGGAAGGATAAAGGAGGTGGAGCGGAAACTAATGCCTGTAAACCACACAAGGGCGGTTGATTCTGCAAAGCTCCTGAATATCCCCTTTATCTGTTTACATACGCCAGCGGACAACATGGTGGCTTCATACCTGCAAAAGATGTTCGATGATAAAAAACCCTACACTGTCGACGACGTCATCGACCTGTTAAAAGAGATTCCGGAATACAGAGAGGCCGAGAAAAACAATGCGGGGCCTAAGATACTGCTGGGTTCGAAGAACAGAAAGGTGGGGAAGATTTTTGTGGATATGACCGGAGGAACAGAAGGCTCAAAGGAGATATTCCAGAGCCTTTCTCTGAGCGGGATAAATACTATAGTTGCCATGCACCTCAGCGAAGATCACAGGAAAGAGGCCGAAAAGAACCATATAAACGTTGTAATCGCAGGGCATATTGCCAGCGACAATCTGGGATTAAACCTGATCTTCGACCGCGTGACGGAGAACGAAAACATAAAAATACTCGAATGTTCCGGCTTCAGAAGGATCAGCCGACGCAATGAACTCGGCAGTTGACGATATAAAGGCACGGATAGACATCCTAGATCTGATATCCGAGCATGTTGACCTCAAACGGGCAGGCCAGAATTATAAAGGTCTATGTCCATTCCATTCAGAGAAGACACCCTCTTTTATGGTAAGCCCGTCAAAGCAGATATTTCACTGTTTCGGCTGCCACAAAGGCGGTGATATATTCGCCTTTGTAATAAACTATGAAAATATGACATTTCAGGAAGCGGTATCTTACCTCGCGCAAAAGGCAGGCATCAAGACGGAAGACTTCGGAGGTTACTCCAAGTCCAAGGGCATAAAAGAGAGCCTGTTTGCCGCATATAAAGAAGCGCTCATTTTTTTTCAGGATAATCTAAAAATTTCCAAACAAGCCATCTCTTACCTGAAAGAACGGGGACTGAACAGCGACACCATAGAAAGGTTTTCTATCGGTTACAGCATAAACGAAAAGGATTCGCTATTCACCCGGCTGAAGGCAAAAGGCTTCCAGTTAGAGCATATAAAGGCATCAGGGCTCGTGCATTTCGGCGAGAGCGTGGCTTATGACTTTTTCAGGGACAGACTGATGTTCCCCATCTTAGACCTTCAGGAAAGGGTAATAGCCTTTGGAGGCAGAATATTTTCGAATGCCAAGAATGCGCCGAAATATATAAACTCCCCGGACAGCATCATATTCAAAAAAGGCGAGTCCAGCTATGCGCTTAATTCTGCAAAAAACTCTATAACTCAGAAGGGCTATGCAATCATTGTAGAAGGCTATCTCGATGCAATAATGTGCCATCAGTACGGCTTTACAAATGCTATTGCACCGCTCGGAACTGCATTGACTCCATGGCAGTTGAGAAAACTAAAAAGGTTCTCCAACAAAGCGCTTCTGATATTTGACGGCGATGCCGCCGGAATATCGGCGACGAAAAGGTCGCTCGAACTCTGTTACGCCGAGGGCATGATTGCGAAAGTATCGCTTCTGCCTCAGGGAGAAGACCCGGATACCCTTTTAAGAAAAAACGGTGAAGAAACCTTCAGAAAATATATAAGCAAAGCGATATCTCCTGCAGAATTTATGTTAAAGGTTTCCGGTAAAAGCAAGCTCGATGCGGTCAGATATATGCTCCAGCTTATATCCTTATGCCCTGATTCGCTGCAGCGGGACGAGACAATACGGGATTTGTCGGAGAGGTCAAAGATGAACGAAATGATTCTAAGGGAGGAATTAAAGGCTGCCGGCAATAAAAAACACAAGCCTGCATACGCTTCAAAAGTCCATAAACCGGAAGCTTCGGTATCCGGAGGCGCGCTTTCCGGAGCCTGTGCAAACAAAGAAGAACAGATACTCATGAATATCGCACTTTTATTCCCGGAAAAGGCGGGCGTCATTGCAGAAAGCATCGATTCCCGAATTATCGAAGACCCGCTTATAAAGGGAGTCTTAGAGAAGATAAAATCCATTACCGAAGGGCAGGATAAAACACTCTCAATCGAAAACCTGCTGTCAACCTGCAATGAAGAAGAGCAAAGGCTCGTAACGATGTTGTCCATAACTTCGGAAATCGATGAAGATCATATAGATGAAAGTATCAACGACTTCTTGAAGGCTATTGCCTTCAAGAAGCTGGAAAGGCAGATTAAATCTGCAGGCGAAGCAGGCGACGTGAAGCTTCTGAATTCGCTGCTTTTCGAAAAAAAGAGGTTATCAGGGAATACAAGACCACTGAAAGGGGGAAACCTTGCCAAGAATTGATGATAACCCGTTTAATATTTACGGAGAAAGATTTGAAGATCAAGACAATGAGGTAACTCCTAAAAGTTTTCCCAAAGAAAACTTAGTCGAAGGGGAAATAGAGCCTCTCGAAACCGAAGAGGTTAGAAAGGGAGTCATCGAACAGGAGTACAACCCCTTAAAGGCATATCTCAAAGGGATAAGCTCCATTCCCCTCCTTACAAAGGACGGAGAAGTAGAGATTGCGCAGCAGATAGAAGAAGGCAAGTTAAAGATATGCGGCGCAATATTCACAATCCCTTTTGTCCTGAACAAACTTATAACGCTCGGCAGGCTCGTGGAAAAAGGCGAGGCTCCTCTGGCAGAGCTGATTCAGGACGGCGAAGATCTTTCGGAAGACGATATTCTTGAGGAAAAGGAGAAATTCTCAAATATCACGGAATCGATAAATTCTCTCTTCACAAAAAGGAAAAAGCTTTTGAAGGAAGGCGGCTTTTGCGCAGAGAGCAAGGCTTCTCCTGCAAAAAAAGATACGCCCATATGCAAACTGCTGCTGGACAACAAGAGCTATATACTCCAAAAAGTCAAAGAACTCAATCTGAGGGACGACGTTATCAACGCATTCTCAGAAGAGCTCAAAAAGATGAACAGCCAGCTCCAATCCCTGCATGAAAACCTTCAGAGGGCAAAAAAGACAAAGAACAATTCAGCAAAATGCAAGAACTGCTCTGCGGAGATAAAAGCTCTTGAATCCAGCCTCGGACTTCGCTCATCGGAGATAAAAAAAATTATGCAGGAACTCGAAAAGGCGGAGATAGAAGGCAACAATGCAAAGGGGCAGCTTGTTGAATCGAATCTCAGGCTCGTTATAAGCATTGCCAAGAGATATATCGGAAAGGGCTTAAGCCTCGGCGACCTTATTCAAGAAGGGAATATAGGACTTATGCGCGCTGTGGACAAGTTCGAATACAGGCGCGGTTATAAGTTCAGCACCTATGCCACATGGTGGATAAGACAGGCGATAAGCAGGGCAATAGCGGACCAGTCGAGGACGATTAGGATACCTGTTCATATGATAGAGAACATTAACAAGATAAATCGCGTAACAAAGGAGCTGGTGCAGGAGCTCGGCGTTGAACCAAGTCCTGAAGATATAGCAAATCGGTCAAAAATACCCCTTGATAAGGTCAAAAGCATATTGAAAATATCAAAGGAGCCTATATCAATCGAGACTCCAATCGGCGAGGAGTCTGACACCATGCTGAAGGACTTTATAGAGGATAAGGGGAATCTCTCACCTCTGGATGCAGTCATCCACGAGGACCTCAAAACACATATAGACAAGGTTCTGTGCACATTGTCGCCCAAGGAGGAGATGGTAATAAGGAAGAGATTCGGAATAGGCGAAGACAGCCCTCATACGCTTGAAGAGGTTGGCCAGGAGTTCGAGGTGACCCGCGAGCGCATAAGACAGATAGAAGTAAAGGCCATAAGAAAACTGAAGCATCCTGCCAGAAACAAGTGGCTCAGGGATTTCCTCGGAAAGCCCTTGACGAAAACATAGCGTTTAATGTTTAATGTTAGATGTTTAGGTGTGAAAGATAATTTTTCCTCTTAACCAAACATTGTTGTTTAAGAGGGCCCTTAGCTCAGTTGGTTAGAGCTACCGGCTCATAACCGGTTGGTCCCAGGTTCGAGTCCTGGAGGGCCCACCAGAAAAGTTAAAGAGTTAAAGAGTTAAAAAGTTAAGAGTTAAGAGTTAAGGGTTAAAGATAATAAACCGACTCCCGTACTCCTCGACTCGCAACTTCTTAACTCACTTTAAACTTGAGGAGAATTGTGAACGAACAATTGAAACTTTTGATAAAACTGCAAAAAATAGATTCCAACATACTCTCCACCCGCCTCAAAATGGATTCGATTCCCGCCGCCATCTCGTCGCACGAAGGCCCGATGAAAAGCACAGAGGCTGCCTATGAAAATGCGAAACAGCAGTATGCTGCTTTCGAGAAAAAGAAGAAGGATAAAGAGCGGGACATCGAGGATATAACGGAGAGAATCAATAAACTCAAACAAAGGACATCCGAAATTAAGACCAATAAAGAGTATCAGGCACAATTAAAGGAGATAGAAAAGGCAGAAAAGGAACTGAAGTTGGCAGAAGACGAATTACTGTCCATAATAAATTCCATTGAAGGCTTATCAAAGATACTGGATATAGAGAAAGGCCGCATATCTGAAGAAAAGGCAAAAATAGAAAATATAAAAAAAGATCTTGTGAAAGAAATCCTAAGGTGCGAAGAAGAATTAAAGAAACTAAAGGTCGACAGAAAAAAGTTAATAGAAAATATAGACAGCGACCCTTATAACGAGTATATGACCATCATGAAGGCATGCCGGGGGCTTGCTGTTGTAGAGGCGAAGGATGAGGCATGCCATGGATGCAACATGCATATTCCTCCTCAGTTGTTTGTCGAGATAAAAACAGGCGGCGAAATCTTTCATTGCCCTCAATGCAGGAGAATACTTTATTACGCAAAAGAAGAGCAAGTTGTAGGCAACAGCCTGCCGGAGATTCCGGCATAGGCGTGATAATAGAAGTCGGCGACCTTGGGGAATAGCCTTATTTACATATAAATAAATTTTATGGTATATTAATACACCTATGGGAATGGAAGACCACAAATTAAAAGTCTTTTGCACGGTCGCAGAAACAAAGAGTTTCTCCAAGACCTCGGAGATTATTCACCTGACACAACCTGCCGTAAGCCTTCAGATTCAGGCCCTTGAAGAGATTTACGAAACAAAGCTCTTCGACAGGTCAAGCAGCTCCATCAATCTGACACCCTCCGGCGAGATACTCTACAAATATGCAAAAGATATACTGAGCCTGTATGCCGAGGCGGGAAAAGAAATAGGGAAAATAACGGGATTGATAAAGGGAAGTATAACAATCGGCGCAAGCACAACCATAGGCAATTATGTGCTGCCGACCGTGATCTCGGATTTCAAAAAGACGCACCCGAAGATCAAAATAAATGTCTTTATCGGAAACACCAGGAGAATAGTGGATTTTCTGAACTCGGGAGTCGTCGACCTCGGACTCGTTGAAGGAGAAACATCGAAACACAAGATAAAGACAGAGCCGATAATTCAGGATGAGCTTCTCTTTATCGTTCCGCCGTTACATCATTGGGCAAAGAAAAAAGTCGTCTCCATACTCGAGATTACCAAAGAGCCTTTCATCCTTAGAGAGGACGGCTCAGGCACAAGACAGATGATAGAGAAGTATCTTTTATCTCACGGCATCAATACCGGCGATATGAGCATTGCTCTGGTGCTTGGCAGCACCGAATCGATAAAACAGGCCGTCGAAAACGGTACCGGGGTATCCATCGTCTCGAAATGGGCCGCCCGGAAAGAGGTTAAATACGGAAGCTTAAAGCTGATTACGCCGAAGGAAGAAAAGATGCTCAGGAACTTCTCGCTCATAATGCAGAAGAATGCGGTCTTATCGCATGCTGTTGACGAGTTCTTAGCCTATCTGAAAGCATACCCATACGACAACCTCTTGTCCGAAAGCAAAGCTTAACTGCCACTAAAAATATCAAGCCACTGAAAGATTTTGCCGGATTCTTCCATTTTTTTCAGCCTTTCCGCTTTAACATCACCGTTCATTAACATCGAAAAAATAACATTAAACTTATCTATATGCCCTATCACCCTGCTCTCCGCATACTCCTTTGCCCTCCCCTTTTGCATCAGAAACGGCCAGTCGCTCGCCTGTGCAAGAAGCATCTCTCTCATCGCCTGATTAACAGCCCTCTGGAATAAGAGTTTAGAGTTCAGAGTCCGGAGTTTAGAGTTTGAAATTCCTTTATCTCTTAACTCATAACTCTTAACTCTTAACTCTTTTAACGTCTCCATCCTCTCTGCCATTTTATGGAGACGCCTGTAGATGTAATGGTTACTTTCCCCTATCCACAATGAATTGTATCCGCCCTCTCCCCAGCTTGACTGCAAGAGATTTACAGCCTGAACAGCATCATTTCTAAAATGCTCGTCAAAATATCTGTCGGGAGTTGTCAGGCAAAAAGAAAACCTGCCACCAAATAGATTCCTGAGCGTAATATCAAGCCATTCGACTCCCTCAAACCACCAGTGGCCGAAGAGTTCTGCATCGAAGGCTGAGAATATAACAGGCCCACCTAATTTAGAGAAATAACCGAATTCCGAAAGGCGCTTGAAATCGGATTCCCTGCTTTCAATAAAATGCCCAGCATGTTCCAAAACCTTTTCCATGGCCTTCACTCTGCCATACGGCAGCTTATGTTTTGTATTCCCTGTAATGCTGTGGTATTTCATTCCCGTAAATGTCCGCATATCAAAATGCGTGAATCTCTTTATATAAGCCGTGGGCAAATCAAAGCCGATGTCCCGGTAAAAATCCCTGTAAGAATCGTCTCCAGGATACCCTTTTGATGCGCACCACACCTGCCGAGCAGATCTAAAGTCCCTGCCAAAAACCATCAAGCCAGAAGGGGATAAAACAGGTTTATATACGCTGTGCCGGGGCCTCGGTCTTCCGTGAATTACACCATGGGATTCAAGGAAAAAGTATTTTATGTCCGCATCCTTCAGGAATGTATCAAGCCCTTTAAAATATCCGCATTCAGGAAGCCAGAAACCTGAGGGTCGTCTTCCGAAATTACGGATATAGCTCTTGATTCCGATCTCTATCTGAGCCTTAACTGTATCAGGATATTTTTCGAATGCAGGCAGAAATGCGTGGGTTGCCGAAGTTGCAACAATCTCTATATGACCTTCGTCCTGAAGTCTCCTGAATCCAGAGACTAAATCCTGTTCATATCGCTCCTGATATAACTTTTTTATCCGCTTAAACTTTGTGTTATAAAGAGATGCCGGAGACTCGAATGCCGACCGTCTCGTTCTCTTTTTCTCAGCTTCGGAAAGTTCGATGAGGTTGTCCATATACCGTACAAACCTCTTTCTCAGCAATTCGTCATTGAGCATCTCGGTCAGCGTGGGGCTTATGGAAATGGTAAGATGAGGGCTTATTCCGTCATTGACCATTCTTTCGAGCACATCCAGCAGAGGTATGTATGTCTCTCTTATTGCCTCAAAAAGCCAGTTTTCTTCAAGGGAGTATTCGTATTCGGGATGTCTTACATACGGAAGGTGTGCATGGAGAAGAAGTATAAGATGACCTTTCGACAAGCTCAAGGTATCACCTTTCACTTTACTATAATCTTGCCTGAGCCTTTTGTGACCCTGCCGATAACAGAGAAGAATATCCCCGATTCCTCAAAGACCTTAATATTTTCTTCCTTCAGGGTTATCAAGAGTCCTCCGGATGTCTGAGGGTCTGAAAGCAAAAGCCTATCTTCCTCGGTTATATGAGAAGAAAATTCAACCTTTCCGCCAAGAAACCTGAGATTGTTATATGCGCCCTCTGCAACCATACCTGAATTAATCATTTCATGCACACGCTCTAATACAGGCACGTTGGCCATTGTAATCTCAAAATCAATATCCGAACTCTTGACCATATTGTAAGCATGCCCCAGCAGGCCAAATCCAGTTATATCAGTGCATGCAGTGGCTTCTGCCTTTAAAGCTAATTCCGATGCCTTATCATTCAATGTAAGCATCCATTTAACTGCATGCTTCATTTCATCATCTGTTATCTTTCCTCCCTTAAGTGCTGTGGTGAGAATGCCTATACCTATGGGCTTTGTAATAATAATCACATCCCCTTCTTCTGCACCTGAGACCTTCAATATCTTATTCTTATCAATTACTCCTGTTACAGACAGGCCGAATTTAAGCTCTGCATCCTCAAAGCTGTGACCGCCTATTAGCACCGCACCTGCCCTGTTCAATGAATGCACAGCGCCCCTTAATATCTCTTTCAGAACAACAGGCTCATAATCGCACGAAGAAAATCCTGCAACAGCAAGCGCAGAGACAGGCCTGCCTCCCATCGCATAAACATCGCTTAATGAGTTGTTGGCGCTAATTGCTCCAAAGGTGAAAGGATCGTTCACCACAGGCGTAATAACATCGACCGTCTCGACTATAGCAATGCCGTTGAGCAAATAGACCCCGGCGTCATCGCCCGGCCCTACTAAAACGTAAGGGCTCTCACCGGATTGGATATCCCCTATGATCTCTTCCAGGTCCGCCGGACCCATCTTTGCCGCTCAGCCGGCAGCCCTGACCTTTTCCGTAAGCCTGTAATTCATTTGATATTATAACTTAAATCCAGAATAACAGGAAAGAAATGCTCAAGGTCCCTAAAATAGACATAGACCCCGCCGGAAAAGCAAAACCCCTTCTGGTTTAATGATTTGTGATGATATAAAATATAACCACAATGGTTAAACAAAATTGAAAGGTCGGGAGACGGAGGTGGCAGGCACATAGCCGATTTAAGGGAACTAAGAGAAGACAAGACATTACAGAAAGCATCAGGGCTGAAAAGCATACCGTCAAATTCCGGAACAGGGGAGTGGTCTATGTCTATTTTTCGGCAAGGTTTTCAACAAATTATTTGACAAGCATTCAAATTCTGATAATATATACGATGATTTCAATTATCATATTTCTGCTGTCCATCGGATTGCAACTGGCTGCTGCTGTGTATGCTCTGACTCTTATTCGCATTACAGGGAGGAAACTCGCGTGGATTCTAATTTCTCTTGCAATATTACTAATGGCAGGCCGCCGCATTGTGTCGCTTATATCCATCATAACCAGTGGTGAAAAAATAACCCTCCACATTTCTGAATGGATTGCTTTAATCATCTCCTGCCTGATGTTGATAGGTGTCATGCGAATAAAGGAATATTTTCGTTCAATTTATTCAGTTGAAGCAGTTCTAAAAGAAGCACAGAAAATAGCCCATCTTGGGAACTGGGACTGGGATATAGTTAAAAATAAACTCTGGTGGTCTGACGAGATATATCATATCTTTGGATTGGCTCCACAGGAATTTAGAGCAACCTATGAGGCATTTCTGAATAGCGTTCATCCCGATGATGTGGAATTTGTAAAAAAATCTGTTAGCGAAGCCTTATACGAAAAAAGACCTTACAGCATCGACCATCGTATTGTTCTTCCAGACGGCACGGTGAGAATTGTCCACGAGCAGGCAAAAGTCATATATGATAAAGAAGATAAGCCCATCAGGATGGTAGGGGCGGTCCAGGATATTACAGAACGAAAAAAGGCTGAAGACGAAATCCAGAAACTTTCTTCAAACCTCAATGCAATAGTTGAGCACATACCTCAAGGGGTCTTTCTTTTAGATGCAGAAAATCGCATAGTCCTTGCAAACCCTCTTGCAACAGAATATCTTGCTGAACTATCAAAGGCAAAGATAGGGGACGTGCTTACGCATATCGCAGGTTGCCCTGTTGAGAAACTGCTGATTTCTTCACCACAGAAAATGTGGCATGAGATAGAGATTAATGAACCATCACATCGTGTTTTTGAGATAGCCGTGAAACCAATAAAAACAAGCTATGGAGGCACCGTCTTTGTTATAAGAGACATAACAGAGGAAAGAAGGCTTCAAGATCGCATCCAGTCACAGGAAAGGCTGGCTGCAGTTGGACATCTGTCTGCAGGCATTGCCCATGACTTCAACAATCTGCTCACAGGCATCATAGGCTTTGCAGATCTGCTTTCTTTAAATACCAGCTTATCCCCTGATTCAAAACAGATGATAGATATAATCCGGCAAAACGGACAGAGCGCTTCAGAACTGATTAAACAGATATTGGATTTCAGTCGTAAATCACCAGCCGAAATGGGTTTGATTGATCTAAGGCCGTTAACTAAGGAGTTCTTAAGATTAATAAAAAAAGTCATTCCTGAAAATATCCATGTATCTTACAACATTGACAATGATGATGAATACACAATTAACGCAGACATCACAAAGATCCAGCAGGTAATTATGAATTTAGCCATAAATGCCCGCGACGCCATGCCGGAAGGAGGAGAATTGAAGCTTTGCCTTTCTCATGTACAGATAACGGATAATCCGCACTACTACCCCAAAAAATCTCACGATTTTTTGGGGACCCCGCCTTTTCCGGAAATGCCCTCGGGTGATTGGATAGTTATCACAGTATCTGACACGGGAATGGGCATTCCGCCAGAGGTACTGCCCCATATATTTGAACCATTCTTTACCACAAAGGGAAAAGGCAAGGGGACAGGACTCGGACTTGCTCAAGTATATGGAATCGTGAAACAGCACAATGGATATATAGATGTGCAAACAGAGCTCAGGAAGGGAACAACATTTACCATTTACCTGCCCCCTCACAAAGCTGATACAGCAATACCCACCATAGAGAACATAGAGAAAGAAGTTCTAATACCCAGAGGACATGGAGAGATCATTCTAATTGCAGAAGACAACGATTCTACCTGCGATTTTATTAAACACTCACTAATCGGTCTGGGTTATAGGGTGCTTACAGCAAACAATGGTAAAGATGCTCGGAGTTTATTTGAGACACATCATGAAGAAATTAATCTTGTAATTACCGATATAGTAATGCCGGAAATGGATGGCATAGAGTTAAGCAAAACAATCAAGAAGATAAACCCATCAATCAAAATTCTGGGAATAAGCGGCTATGACCTCAGTGCAGAAAGAAATAAGTTGCTCATGGCAGGAATTAAGGATATAATACAAAAACCACTCAGTCTGGAGAAGCTGGCACAGTCAGTATTCAATGCGTTAGATAATTTAATTTGACAACTCAAATTTTATTTATAAAAATTATTTAAATTATGACAGAGCAGAGGAACAACAATGCAAAAATCCTCGTAGTGGACGATGAAGAAAAAGTCCTGAAATTTCTATCCGCCCTGTTATCTTCGCACCGGTATGTCCTTGAGACTGCTCAAAATGGGATAGAGGCTATACAGAAAGCAGAAAAGACCAATCCTGACATTATAATTCTTGACATCTTAATGCCTGAAATGGATGGGTTAGAGGCATGTAAAAGGCTCAAAACAAATCCTAAAACCCGGCATATCCCTATCATAGTCCTCACGAGCGTTGAAGATAAAGAGACAAAGCTTCAATGTCTTGAAGCAGGCGCAAATGACTTCCTTTCAAAACCCATAGACAATATAGAGCTTATAGCAAGAATCAAAAATTTCCTACAACTTAAAAATCTCGAAGGAATCAAGAAAAATAACGAAATCCTGATGAAAACGATTAAAGCCATTGAGATCGCCAAAAGAGAATGGGAACAAACCCTTGATTGCATAAGTGATATTGTCATACTAAGTGATGAAAATGATGCTATCAAGAGATGCAACAAGGCAATGAAGGAATTCGTGGGGAAACCTTATGAAGAAATAATCGGCAGAAACTGGAGAGAGTTGCTCCTTGAGCATGACCTGAAGATAGAGGCAGTTTATGGGCAGGGCACTGACTTATTTCATAAACCAACAGGAAGATGGTTCATGTTTAATCTCTATCCTGTTAAAAACAGCAGCGATTCAGGGACAGTGATATTAATCAAGGACTTTACAGAACTAAAGATGACTACTGAGGAGCTTGAGATAACAAATGTAGCAATAAATAAAGAGCGAACAGATCTACAGTTTGCACTCAATGAGATAACCTTTCTTCTCCACGAAGTTGAAGAGAAGAAAGACCTCAGCGTCAGGTTCACGGCTACTCATGTTTCTGAGTCAGATGTAATCTACCGCATAAGCTCTAATTTTAACAACATGATGGACATGCTTGAATCACAGCACAAAGAACTACAGAAGGCATATGCTGAACTTAAAGCAGCTCAGTCCCGCATTTTACAGCAGGAAAAGATGGCATCCATCGGACAACTGGCAGCAGGCATCGCCCATGAAATCAACAACCCTGTCGGGTTTGTAATGAGCAATCTCGGCTCGCTTCAGAAGTATGCTGATAAGTTGTCAGAGTTCATAAAAATACAGACCGAAGCTTTTGAAGAGTTATCTTGTAATCCCCCCATCCCCCCTTCAGAAAAGGGGGGAGAGGTGGGATTTGATAATATCATCGACAAAGTAAAGGAAACAAGGAAATCCCTGAAGGTTGATTACATAGTGGATGACTTAGGCAATCTCATTAAGGAATCCCTTGAGGGAGCAGAAAGGGTCAAGAAGATAGTCCAGAACCTCAAGAGCTTTTCGCATATTGACGAGGCAGAATGGAAGATGGCCGATATAAATGCCGGAATAGAAAGCACAATAAATATAGTATGGAATGAACTCAAGTACAAAGTGACCATGAAGAAGGAATACGGCGATATCCCCATGACAAAATGCAATCCCGGACAGATCAATCAGGTATTCATGAACATACTGATCAATGCAGCACATGCTATTGAAAAACAAGGAGAGCTATCAATAAAGACATGGCATGATGCAGGGTATATTTTCATTTCCATTTCCGACACCGGCTGCGGCATATCGGCGGATAAAATAAACAGGATATTCGAGCCTTTTTTCACTACGAAGGAAGTAGGCAAAGGCACGGGGCTCGGCCTGAGCATAGCGTATGATATTGTAAAGAAACACAACGGTGATATAATGGTAGAAAGCGAGGTAGGTAAAGGAACCACTTTTACGGTAAAAATACCGGTTGTGGAGAAATAATTATGGATGAAGAGATCAAAATACTTTGCGTTGACGATGAGCAAAATGTCCTGAATGCGCTAAGAAGGATCTTCCTCGACGACAACTACACTATCCTGACCGCGACATCCGGAGAGGACGGCCTTAAAATCCTCGAAAAGAAGGAGAATGTTCATTTAGTTATATCCGACTACCGCATGCCCGGCATAAACGGCGTTGAATTCCTTAAGAAGGTTTACAGTCATTGGCCTAATACGGTAAGGATCGTGCTTTCGGGATATGCCGACACTGCAGCAATCGTCTCTGCCATAAACGAAGGACATATTTACAAGTTCATACCTAAACCGTGGAATGACGATGACCTGAAGGTTACCATTTCAAACGCTATTGAAAGGTATTCCCTCCTTGAAAAAAATCGGGAACTCGCCGCCGAACTCCGGAAGAAAAACAAGGAACTGGAGAAGCTCCTCGAGAAAAAATCCGCCCATCTCGAATTCAGAAGCAAGGCATTATCCATCCAGCAGAACATCCTTAATGCCATACCGGCCGGGATCGTCGGCATCGACTTTAACGATACGGTGGTCTTATGCAATTCCACATGGGTCGGGATTACACAAAGCGGCTGGAAATTATTGGGGCAAAACATTGAGTCTGTCGGGTTGCATGGGTATATAAAGGACTTTATTGAGGAGGTCAAAAACAAACACAAAGCTACAAAAAAAATAGAAATAAACGGTATTTACGGCAGACTTTCCGGTGCTATAATGGATTATAGCGATGACCAGAAAGGCATAATCCTTGTCTTCACCCGTGAGGATGATATTTTATGACCGACACAATTCTATTCGTTGATGACGAAATCAATGCACTGAACTCTCTGAAAAGGCTCTTTATGGACAGCAACATGAAGATTATGACTGCCCTAAATGCCTTTGAGGCGATGAACATTTTAAGAAACAATAATGTTTCGGTCATCGTCTCGGATAACCGCATGTCTGAAATGACAGGCATAGAATTTCTTCAGAAAGCAAAAGACATTTCCCCTGGAAGTGTAAGGATTATAATGACCGCCTATGCAGACCTTCAGGCTGCCATGGATGCCATTAACAAAGGGGCGGTTTACAAGTTTATAACTAAACCATGGAACGATAATGACTTTAAAGATATAGTCTTTAATGCTGTCGACCACTACAAAATCGTTTTGTCTTTAAAAAAAGCGGACGAGGCAACCTTGCTCTCTTTAGCCCAGACCATTGAACTGAAAGACCCCTATACAAGAGGGCATTGTGACAGGGTGGCAAATTACGCTGTAAGAATAGCAGAAGCATTGGGTTTATCAAAGGAAGAACAAAAGCGCATAAAATACGGAAGCTGGCTTCATGACTGCGGCAAGATTGGCGTCCCTGAATCTATTCTTAATTACAATGGGGCGCTATCCTCTGAGCAGATGGAGATAGTAAGAAATCACAGCATATGGGGAGCTGATGTTGCAAGGCTGGCACAGTTGCCGGAAACAGTAATCAACATCGTCCTTTATCACCATGAACATTATGACGGAACAGGCTATCCCCTCGGGTTAAAGGGCGCTGATATTCCGCTTGAGGCCCGAATAGTCAGCGTGGCCGACACCTATGACGCACTGACATCGGATCGGCCTTACAGAGACAAATTCGATCACGATAAAACCATAGAGTTCCTGAACTATTACAGGGGCCGTCTTTTCGATCCCGAGATCGTGAATGTATTCATAAAAATTTTAAGGGCAAGCTTAAATGCCGAATGATATAAAAAAAGAAATATTCAAGGTCCTCTTTGTGGATGACGAAGAAAATGTCCTCCGCTCTCTAAGACGTCTGTTTCTGGATGTGGATAATATTGAGGTGTTTACAGCCCTGTCTGGTAAAAAAGGGCTTGAAATCCTGAAAAATAACGAAATCTCCGCTATTATCTCTGACCAGAAGATGCCTGAAATGAGCGGCTCGGAATTCCTCGAAAAGGCAAGAAAGATGCAGCCCGAATCCGTAAGAATTGTACTGACAGGCTATGCCGATATCAATGCTGCAATGGATGCAGTAAATAAGGGAGGCGCATCAAAGTATATAACAAAGCCATGGGACGACAACGACTTGATGCTGACCGTACTGAACTCGATAGAGACCTACAGGCTGAAAAAGGAAAATAGACGCCTTGCGGAGCTTACGAAAAAACAAAACAAAGAACTGAAAAAATGGAACACCGAGCTTGAATTTTACGTGCAGCAACATACCATAGACCTGACGAAACAAAACAAAGAACTGAACAACCTCAACGAAAAACTGAAAAGAAACCTGAAAGAGTTCATAACCGCTTTTTCCAACCTCATCGAATTGAGGGACAAAACAGTGCGCAGCCACTCAAACACCGTTGCGGCGCTTTCCGGGGGCATAGCCTTAAAGTTGGGCTTAAGCGAACCGGAAATAGAAAATATAATCGTAGCCGCGCAATTGCATGACGTGGGGAAAATAGGCATTCCCGATATAGTGCTTATTAAAGATACCAATGAACTTAGTCCCGACGAGATGGAGGAATATATAAAACATCCTGTTCGGGGACAGGCCGCCGTCGACCCCGTCGAAGAACTGCGCGAAGCAGGAATGCTTATACGGAGTCATCATGAACGGTATGACGGAAACGGCTTTCCGGACAGGCTTTCCGGCAATAAGATACCGATCGGGTCGCGGATAATAGCGGTAGCGGACAGGCTGGACAGATTGACAAGCGGCGTCAACAGCAGGCTCTCCTTGGAAAGCGCGCTGAATGTCATAAAATCCTTATCCGGCACACAATTCGACCCCAAATTGTACGGGATGCTTCATGAAGTCGCGAAAGAGAAAATAACAATAGACTCCGGCGCTGCCGACGCCGTAGAGGTTGAGCTGAGACCTAAAGACTTAATGCCCGGGCTGATCGTATCGAGAGACGTAAGGAGCGGCACAGGGCTGTTGCTTTTAAGAAAAGGAGCGACGCTCAACGAGCGAAACATAGAGACTATGAAGAGAGGGTATCATATAGATCCCTCTAAAAGCGGGATTTTCGTGTGGAAAAGGGCAAAGTAGAAAAATAACGAAATAGAACAGAGGAGGTTTTGAATGGAGATATACAATATTTTAATAGTAGACGACGAGCCGAATGTTATTGCTTCCTTGAAGAATGATTGAATATGATGAAATAGAGCAAAGGATGGTTTTAAAGCTCGTATATTACGGGCCTGCCATGTCAGGGAAAACCACCAATCTCTTAAGACTCCACGACATCCTTGATATGGAAGGGAGGGGCGATTTGATGACCCTTGATACAAAGGACGACCGCACCATATTCTTTGACCTCCTCCCCTTTTTCTTTATAGCCCCGGGCGGTCTGAAGATAAAGGTAAAGGTTTATACCGTTCCGGGACAGGTACGCCATGATGCAACCAGAAAGGCGGTACTGACAAGGGCTGACGGCATAGCCTTTATTGCTGACTCTCAGATTTCGGAATCGGCAAATAATTCCGAGAGCTTCGAGAACCTCGAAAAAAATCTTGCCTTTGTAGGTATCGATATAGGAAGGATTCCACTCGTCATACAATTTAACAAAAGGGACTTAAAAGACATTATCCCGGAAAATGAAATCACAAGAGTATGGGAGCCGACAGGTATTCCCATTTTTATGGCATCTGCACTTCAGGGATGGGGGGTAATCGAAACATTTAAAAGGCTCGTGGAACTCACCTACGATCATATCGACATCCGCCACAGCCTGAAAGAAAAGCATATGCTCACAAAGGAGATGTTCGTGGACAAACTTACAAAAGTAAGCACTGAATTGGCTGGGCAGTAGTATGGAACAAATGGACAGGATAGATTTTTCACTCGGCGCAGATATGGGGCTTAAAGACATACTGAGCGCCCCGGATGTGCTCCCTTTATTGAAAACAATGGTGAAGGCAGGCGCAGACCTTGCGGCTGTTACGGATAGAAAGGGCAAATTCCTATGGGCGGAAGGCAGTATCCCGGATACCAAAGAATTGCCGTCAATGGCAATGGAGGCCATAGCAAAGGGAGGCCGCAAAAAACCGGAGACCCTAAGCGGAGTTAACTGGCGATTATCTGCCATCTATCACGAGGCTGAACCCATCGGTTTCTTCTTCATCTCCGCACCAGGAACAGTAAGTAAGCAGTTTCTATCAAATCTCATGGATACCGCTTTCACAGGGCTCAATATCATAATAAGGAATATCGTAAAAAGGGTATTCACCACAGAACTGCACACAACTGTTGTAAAGAGGTCTTATGAAGAGCTCATAGAAATCAACAAAAACCTGGCGGCCTCGGAAAAGAGATACAGGGAACTGTCCGAAACCCTCGATCAAACGGTCAAGGAAAGAACGGCCGAATTAAAAAGAGCTTATGCAAAACTCCTTCAGCAGGAAAAGATGGCGTCCATAGGAAAGCTTGCAGCAGGCGTTGCCCATGAGATAAACAATCCCATGGGCTTTATTTACAGCAATCTCAATACATTATGGAAATATGTTAAAAATCTTACAGAAATGCTTCAGTTCTATAAAAGGCAAGAGGCGATAGGCAAGAAGCAAGAGGGGGAGGAATTATATAAAAAACTGAAAATTGACTTTATACTGAGCGATATATATGATTTAATCAGGCAAAGTAAAGATGGTGCTGAGCGGATAAAACATATTGTGACAAATTTAAAGGGATTCTCTCACATAGATGAGGCTGCCGACAGGGAGATAAGTATCAATGAAGAAATGGACAATACCATCAGTGTGCTTTCAAATGAGATAAAAAACAGGTCGGCAGAGATCGTAAAACAGTATGATCAGGTTGCGGGTTTCTACGGCAATCCCGGGCTTATATGTCAGGCATTTCTGAACATCCTGTTAAACGCCCTCCATTCGAGGGACGATAACATTATAGTAACGATTAAAACAGAACAGCATGGAGACGATGCGGTCATTTCCATTGCTGACAATGGTAAGGGCATTCCCTCTGAGATCCAGAGCCGCATATTTGAGCCGTTCTTTACCACAAAGGAAGTAGGTAAAGGCACAGGAATGGGGCTGACAGTAGCCCATGATATTATATCCCGGCATGGAGGGAATATCGAAGTCAAGAGCGAGCCGGAGAAGGGGTCAACCTTTGTAATAACATTGCCGTTAAGAAGAATGGAGTAATGGAATAATGGCAAAATACGCCGAGCTTTTCAAAACGGCAAAAAAAGACAACTCGGACGATGAAATAATAAGCCGGCAGGAGCCGCCTGATTCCGCTCAATCAAGATTTACGCTGCTCTTTGTCGACGATGAAGAGAATGTGCTTAATGCGCTTAGACGCATATTCCTCGATGAAAACTACGAAATCCTGACCGCCACTTCAGGGGAAGAATCATTAAAAATCATGGAAAACACCGTCGTTCACCTGGTGATTTCCGACCACAGAATGCCCGGGATGCTCGGTTCTGAACTGCTCAGAGAGATTAAAAACAGATGGCCCGAGACCATACGGATTATGCTTACTGGTTATGCAGACATCCAAGCAGTAATGGGCGCAGTAAATGAGGGAGCAGTCTATAAATTCATAACAAAACCGTGGAATGATGAAGACCTACGATTGACAGTAAGCCTTGCCTTACAGCAGTATGTCCTGATCCATGAAAATAAGAAGCTCAAGGAGCTGGCAAAGGAGCAGCAGGTAAAAATCAAAACCTACTCCAATCTCTTTGACGAATACAGGGGAATTTTAGGCAGCATACTCGTGAAATCCGGCATCATTACCAATGAACAGCTCAACAGGACATTGAAAGAAAAATATAAGGGCGAATTCATAAGCGATGTAATAGTCCGTCTTGGCTTCACCACAGAATCGAAGATAATACAGGCGCTCCAGAAGCACCAGAATTTAGATTATATAGACCTTAAAGAGGTTCGTATAAACCCGAATGTGGCAAAGTTTCTACCCATGGAGCTATGTGAAAAAAACAGGCTGCTTCCCATAAAACTCGACGGAAGGAATTTAACAATTGCAATGGCAGACCCTTCGGACATTATGAAAATAGACAATATCTCCATGCTTACGGGATTTAAAGTAATTCCTGTGCTTGCAACTTCCTCTGATATTATTAATCAGATTAAAAAAATATACGGAGAAAGAGAAGGGACAGAAACAATTCAGGAAATCGGAGAAACACTGGAGTTTGAGCCCATAGAGGAAATAGATGTTGTCATAGAAGAAGATGAATCGGACATAAATGTTCAGGAGCTGATAAGCACATCAGGCATTCCACCAATTGTAAGAATTGTAAATGCAATCATCATGGAGGCGCTCCGCTATCAGGCAAGCGATATACACATTGAGCCAAAGACCAAATATACAATTGTCAGATACAGAATCGACGGAATGCTCCACACAAAGATAAAAATACCTTCAAATCTCCACCCTGCTGTTATATCAAGGATGAAGATCCTTGCCAAGATGGACATTTCAGAGCGCCGCAAGCCGCAGGACGGAAGGATTACCATAAAAACAGGCACAAGAATAGTGGATGTCAGGGTTTCCACAATGCCGACCATAAACGGAGAAAAGGTAGTTATGAGGATACTGGATAAAGGCGCCTCCATCAAAAAGATTGCAGAGCTTGGAATGCTGCAGGACGACCTACAGAGATTGGAGGTAGTCATAAAAAAACCTCAGGGCATACTGATATCAACAGGACCTACCGGAAGCGGCAAAACTACCATGCTGTACTCCATTCTTTACGAAATGATGCAATCAACTAAAAACTTTGAGACAATTGAAGACCCTGTGGAATACTTCCTTGAAGATGCAAATCAGGTCTATGTGAGAGAAAGGATAGGATTGTCCTTTGCATCCGTATTGAGGGCAACGCTGAGACAGGACCCTGATGTAATACTGGTGGGTGAAATCCGTGATTATGAGACAGCGGATGTGGCATTTAAGGCAGCGCTCACAGGCCACATGGTTCTAACAAGCCTCCACACAAACAATACAGTTGCATCCATCACCCGTCTTATTGATATAGGTGTTAAGCCATACCTTATTGCTTCAGCCGTGGAAGGAATAATAGCGCAGAGGCTTGTAAGAAAAATCTGCCGCTACTGCAAGACAATAACCAGTCCTGATGCAGAGGGAATGAAGCTCCTCAAGATACCGGAGAACACTTTCAAGGAAGTGACCATTGGCAAGGGATGCAGCAAATGCAATAATACAGGCTATCTTGGAAGGACAGGCATTTTCGAGTTGTTTGTAATGAACGATGAGTTCAGGCAGCTCATAGGCAGCGATTATAAAGAGTCGGAAATTATGAACCTCGCAAAGGCGGGAGGGATGAGGACATTAATAGAGGATGGGATAGAGAAGGTAAGGCTCGGCATTACGACACTGGAGGAGCTATTGAGGGTAATAGGCCCTCCCACAAAGTATGAGCGCCAGTGCGAGAACTGCGGCAACATGATCGATATAAAATTTTTATTCTGCCCCTTCTGCGGCATGTTCAGGCATAACATATGCCATAATTGTAAAATACCACTTGAGGAGGAATGGGATATTTGTCCATTCTGCGGAACGAAAAAGTAGGAGGTTTTAACTCATGGAAGATAGCATCCTGATAGTAGATGATGAGCCAAATGTAATTGCTGCTGTGAAAAGGGTATTTATTGAAGACCCATATCAAATATATTCAGCCGAAGGTGCACAGGAAGGCATGGAGATACTGAAGAATCATCCCATAAAGGTGGTCATATCTGATGAAAAAATGCCGGACATATCAGGTGCTGAATTCCTTGCAATGGTTCGTCAGCAGTTTCCTGATGTAACCAGAATTATGCTTACAGGCCATGCGAGCATAGATTCAGCAATGAAGGCAATTAACGAAGGGGAAATCTATAGATTTTTCACAAAACCATGGAATGGCATGGAGATCAGGTTTGCTGTCAAGGCCGCTATCGATAAATACAATTTAGAAGAGGAAAACCGGAGGCTTCTGGATATCATCAGGCAACAGGCATTGAACATCAAATTGCTGGAAAGGCAATTCCCGGGCATTTCAAAACTTGACAGGGACAAGCAAGGCAGGCTTATACTGTCTGATATGTCGGAAGAGGAGATGGCACACATTATAGCCCAGTGCGAAAAGGAGTTTATTTGATTCCTGTTTTCACAGGAACAAGTATTGACAAAGATACAAACATTTTGTAGACTAATAATAGTCATTCTGATTATCTCTCCTAAATTAGTCCAGAGTTGGGCCAGAATTAGGGATAATTCGTAAAAACAGATGCAAAAATCAAAAAGCAGAACTCAAAGACTAAACAATTCATATTTGGTTTATAAGTCACTAAGCCATTAAATCATCGGGAGTATTCGTATATTAAAAAATCAATTGCTTGATGACCAGACTATTTCAATGACTGATTAATTATGATAGCCCGGAGAGGTAAAAAACATATGGAAAACTATATTGCAATTTCGGAATTAAAAGAAAAAAACATTGATGCACTTGCTCAACTTGCCAAGAAACTTAATGTTGATGGTGCAACAGGAATGAGAAAACAGGAGATCATATTCGCAATCCTGCAGGCGCAGGCTGAAAAGGCAGGCACTGTCTACGGCTCCGGCGTCCTCGAAATACTACCTGACGGTTTTGGATTTCTCCGCTCCCCTGATTACAGTTACCTGCCTTCTCCTGATGACATATATGTATCCCCATCTCAAATCAGGAGGTTTACATTAAGGACAGGTGATTTTGTATCAGGACAGATAAGGCCTCCAAAGGAAAGTGAGCGGTATTTCGCACTTTTGAAAGTAGGGTCAATAAACGGCGAGTCTACGGAAGACACTACAAGCCGTCCGCTTTTCGACAACCTTACGCCTTATTATCCGACAAAAAAGATAAACTTAGAGTACCAGACTGAAGATTACTCCATGAGGGTTATGGATCTCATAACTCCCATCGGCAAAGGCCAGCGCGGACTCGTTGTTGCAGCGCCGAGGACAGGAAAGACGATGCTGCTTCAGTCCATCGCAAAGGCGATTAAAAAAAACCACAAGGAGATACATCTCATAATACTCCTGATAGACGAAAGGCCGGAGGAAGTTACAGACTGGAAGAGGCAGGTGAGCACTGCAGAGATTATAAGCTCAACCTTCGATGAGCCGCCGCAGAGACATTGTCAGGTATCGGAAATGGTTATGGAGAGGGCGAAGCGTCTTGTGGAGACAAAGAAGGATGTGGTCATACTCCTTGACAGTATAACAAGACTTGCAAGGGCTTATAATACAATAACTCCCACAAGCGGTAAGGTTCTGTCGGGCGGTCTCGATGCCAATGCCCTTCAGAAGCCGAAGAGGTTTTTCGGAACTGCAAGAAATATCGAGGAGGGCGGCAGTATAACAATACTTGCAACCGCCCTTGTAGACACCGGAAGCAGGATGGATGATGTCATATTTGAAGAGTTCAAAGGGACGGGCAATATGGAGATACATCTCGACCGCAAGCTCGTCGATAAGAGGATATTCCCGAGCATCGACATTAACTCTTCAGGAACGAGAAAGGAAGAACTCCTCGTCGACAAGGATGTCCTCAACAAGATGTGGATACTCAGAAAGGTCCTGAATCCACTAAGCACTGTGGAAAGCATGGAGTTTCTTATGAGCAAGCTCAAGGGCGCAAAGAGCAATAAAGAATTCCTCGAAATGATGAACAAGTGAAACTTGAAGACGACAATTACTGTTTTGCGTGCGGAAAAGAAAACCGGTGTGGATTAAAGCTTTCATTTCAATATTCAGACGGCAGACTCACATCTGAATTTATTCCATCAAAGATTTATCAGGGATACAAGGACATAACACACGGCGGCATAATAACTACCGTCCTCGACGAGGTCATGATACAGGCAGCCATTGCAGAGGGGATTACTCCTGTCACTGCGGAGATAAATGTGAGATTTAAAACTCCTTTGATGGCCAACGAAAAGACGATTGCAGAGGCAGAGATAGTCAAGAAAAGCCCGAGGCTCATCGAGGCACGGTCGCACCTTTTAAAAACATCAGACGGCACGGTCATTGCCGAGGCGCAAGCAAAACTTATTCCTTCGAAATAGTCTAAAAAAAGGTTTCCAGTTGCAGATTTGCAAAAAATGATACACAGAGAAATGCAACATCTACACACAAGGCAATGAAACATTACTCATCCGCTGCGGATTATTTTTCCATCCATCGTGTGGGAAAGGTAAACTGGACAGTGGTTCCGACACCTGGCTTGCTATCCATTACAATCTCTCCCATGTGTTCTGATATGATTTGTCTGACAAGGGGAAGTCCCATCCCTGTTCTTCCCTTTGTGCTGTAAAACGGTTCAAATGTTTTATGCAGCTCCTCAGAGGTCATACCCTTCCCAGTGTCTGTGATTGTTAGAAATATATTATCTTCTTTTACGCCTGATAATACCGTTATCTGTCCGCCAGATGCAGTGGCATCAATAGCGTTACCGAGAATATGTCTTACGGCTATTTTTATCAACTGCCTGTTTGCATTAAACATTAAAGGCTTATCATATAAATTAACAGAAAGTCCGATATCCTTGTCTTTTATCTCATGCTCTGCAAGACGAATTGTAGAATGAGCTATTTCGTTAAGGTCCTCGCGCTTGAATAGAAATCTCTTGCTCTTTACCAGTTCATCAAAGTCAGCAACAATTTTTTCCATCCTCTGGCACTCAGCCAAGATATCTCCAAGCTTTTCTTTAGATGCCTCGTCCAGTTCCCTTTTATACACCTGTCGGCAAAGCCCTCCGATAACAGTGACAGGATTTCGGATGCGGTCAGCTACTCTCAAGCCGACCATGCCCATAGTTCGTTCAGCAACTATATCCTCCATTTCGCGATTTAGATTTAAAATCTCTTTACTTACATCCTCGATTGTCTTTTTATCCGACTCAATCTTCTCATAAAACCATCCAAATCTTCTGTTGACAAGCCAGAAAACAATGCCAAAGAATATTGTGTAAATAGCGATGAAAATTACAACAGCCTGTCTGGCATTTGCAAGAGGCGCCTGAATGGGTATATATACTATAAGGGTGTCAACCACATCACCAGCCCTCATATTAAAGCCTGATGTTGTGCCATATCTCTCTATTATTTCCTTTGGAGCCACAGCAGGATTACCATGACAGTATAGACACTTTTCCTCCGCAGGTTCACCTGCGTGTGCAAAAACATAATATTCGTATCCATCTTTTTCTATAAGACTTTTCCACTCCTTCATTTCCCTTTTGCTTCTGAATTCGTTAATTATATCTGCTTCGAATTCGTCAGCCTTATTTCCCGGATTTTTTGGATTTAAAGAGGCATGCTTAAAAAAATAACCGGGAAGTTCCTTTAATACCCTTCTCGCGATATTTCCGGCAACATAAGACCTCGACATGCCTTCTACTATAAATCTGTCAGGTAATTCCTTCTGCAAAACAGGTCTCAATTCATCACCAACATAATGTCTTGCAGCTTCAAAAGAAGTGAGATATAATCTGGCAGTATTGTAGGCATTATTAATTGCATTTTGTTTTAAAATAAGGTAAGTGATGACGGAAATTACCGGGAGGGAAATAATATAAATAAGAATTATAAGAAGGGCGAATCGTTTCTTTGGGTCAAGATTCTTAAATATCTTCATCACACCCTCCAAACTATTTTAAATCAATACGCTACGATAGCAGCGAGGATAAAGCCCTTCATGTGCTCAAAGAGATTAATAAGGGAATCAGGAATAGCTCTATGACGCCGCTTTTTCATAGGCTATCTTTTATCCCTGCCAGAATGTCCTTTATCTTTGCATCCATCATTTTCTTATGAGAACCCTCCCAGTAAATTTTACCACAATCCATGCATCTTAAAAAAGAATGGAAGTTCAGGAAGACATGCTCGGGCACGCAGCTTGCCACGGATTTCCTGTCTGTTGACACAAGTTCGCCGTTACATTTTATACAACGGGAAAAAAAGTAAGCAGTAGGAAGTAAGCAGTAAGCACTTTCTTCGCTGCCTACTGCATACTGCTTAGTGCATACTGTTTTGAGAACCTCTCTTAATTGTCCTGATATATCGTTAGAATTTATCAGTATGTAACTGTCAATCTTTTTGCTTTTTGCAAGAATGTTGTCTCCTGTCAAAAGTATTCTGTGATCCTGTTTTGCGATTTTTATGATTTCATTGTCGTCTATTTGCCTGAAGTATAGCGTGTCGAAACCCAAGATCCTGAGCCATTTTGCAAGGCTTCCGAGCATAGCATCGGCAATAAAACGGGGATAATTAGACATATATTAAGTTTATCACATTCAAAACAAAAGGGGCCATGGGTTATGCCCATGACCCCTTTCAATGTTTTGTCCTATATGCTTCTATTCAGTCTCAGCCTCTTTGTGCTCAAGCTGCATCGAGTAGAAGTCGCCCTTGATAAAGGTCTCCCTGTACACAGGCATGCCTGTACCGGCAGGGACGACCCTTCCCATTATCACATTCTCTTTTAATCCCCTGAGATCATCCACAGAGCCGCCCAGTGCAGCTTCTGTGAGAACCCTTGTTGTTTCCTGGAATGATGCTGCAGATACCCAGCTCTCGGTAGCCAGAGATGCCTTTGTGATGCCGAGAAGCATAGGCCTGCCCCTTGCAGCCTTACCGCCTTCGGCCCTTACCCTTTCGTTCTCTTCAGTAAATGTCATCCTATCGACTTCGTCTCCGATGAGAAACGACGTATCTCCGGTTTCCTCGATGCGCACCTTCCTCATCATCTGCCGGACTATTACCTCTATATGCTTATCGTTTATCGAAACACCCTGCAGCCTGTAAACCTTCTGAACTTCATCCACAAGATACCTCTGAAGCTCCTTTGGTCCGAGTATGTCGAGTATGCTGTGCGGGTTCACAGCGCCGTCCATCAAAGGCTCACCAGCCTTGACCCAGTCGCCTTCATGAACAGTGACATGCTTGCCTTTTGGAATCAGGTATTCTCTGGATTCCTCTCCGCCTTTTACAACAACAACTCTCATTCCTTTATGGGCGCCTCTGAACTCGACGATTCCGTCTATCTCTGTAACTATCGCCTGCTCCTTAGGCTTTCTTGCCTCAAAGAGCTCTGCGACCCTCGGGAGGCCTCCTGTGATATCCTTTGTCTTTGTCGTTTCCCTCGGTATCTTAGCGAGGATATCGCCAGGCATTACAACATCGCCTTTATCAACAAGCAGGTGGGCTCCTGAAGGCAGCAGGTATCTTGCAAGATTGTTTGTTCCCGGAATCTTTCCAGTCCTTCCGTGATCGTCCTTTATGGACACCCTCGGTCTCATGTTTGCCGGATAATCGATAATAACCTTATGGGCAAGGCCTGTAGTCTCGTCCACCTCTTCCTTGACTGTAACTCCCTCCGATATATCTCCAAGGGCTATCTTACCGCCTATTTCTGTCAATATCGGCGTAGAATAAGGGTCCCACTCAACCAAGCGCTGACCAGCCTCTATCTTCTGCCCGTCCTCAGCAAATATCCTTGCGCCGTAAACGAGGTTGTACTTCTCTTTTTCCCTGCCGGACTTATCAACGATAGCAATCATTGCATTCCTGTTGAGTACAATGAGGATACCTTCTTTATTTTTAACTGCATTGAGGTCTATGAACTTCACATAACCGGAGTTCTTTGGCTGAAGTGTTGCCTGCTCGATAACCTTTGTTGCCGCACCGCCGATATGGAATGTCCTCATTGTAAGCTGTGTTCCAGGTTCGCCGATGGATTGGGCAGCGATAATTCCGATAGCTTCTCCTATCTCTATCGCCTCGCCTCTTGCAAGGTCCCTTCCATAACATTTTGCACAGACGCCTATTTTTGAGTTACAGATAAATACAGACCTTATTTTAACCCTGTCAATTCCGGCATCCACAATCTTCTTTGCAAGTTCATCGTCTATCTCCTGATTCCTTGTTGCAATTGTTTCATTGGTAATCGGGTCTTTCAGGGTCTCGGCCAGAGTTCTTCCGAATATCCTCTCTTCTAAGGGCTGGATTATTTCACCGCCCTCGATAAGAGCCGTAACCACTATTCCTTCCTTTGTCCCGCAATCATACTCTATCAGGATGACATCCTGTGCGACATCAACGAGCCTCCTTGTCAGGTATCCTGCATTAGCGGTCTTCAATGCCGTATCAGCAAGACCCTTTCTTGCTCCGTGTGTAGAGATAAAGTACTGCAAAGGAGTAAGTCCTTCTCTGAAGTTTGCGGTAATCGGCGTCTCTATAATTTCGCCTGAAGGCTTTGCCATCAGGCCTCTCATACCTGCAAGCTGTCTTATCTGTGCAGTGCTTCCCCTTGCTCCAGAGTCTGCCATCATAAAAATATTATTGAATAACCTTCTCTCCTTCAAATCCTCCTCTGAAAGGGGTTTGCCGTCTTCGGCGCCAAGCTCCTTCATCATCTCATCTGCAACCCTTTCGGTTACGTTTGCCCATATGTCAATAACCTTGTTGTATCTCTCGCCCTGTGTTATGAGACCGTCCGCATACTGCCTCTGAACCTCCATAACCTCCTGCTCTGCTTCTTTTATCAGTTCCATCTTCTTTGTCGGGACATGCATATCATCAATGCATATGGAGATTCCAGATCTGGTTGCATAACCAAAACCCAGTCTCTCAAGATTATTCAGGAACACAACTGTCTCCCTTTTGCCAAGAGTCTTGTGTATGTACTCTATGAGCTTGCCGAGTTCCTTCTTGGTCAATTCCTTGTTGACCATCGAAAATGGAATACTCTTTGGAAGTATTTCGCTGAAAATGATACGGCCTGCTGTTGTCTCGACAAATTCTCTGTTCATCCTGACTTTTATAGATGCATGTTCTTCGACAATTCCCGAGTCATAAGCCACGCGCACATCCTCCGGGTCTGCAAAGACCTTTCCTTCTCCTCTGTCGCCGATTTTCTGCTTTGTCAGATAATATATGCCCAGAACCATATCTTGCGTAGGCACTACAACCGGCTTGCCGCTTGCCGGAGAAAGGAGGTTGTTCACAGAAAGCATAAGCACCCTTGCCTCTATCTGAGCCTCCATGGAGAGAGGTACATGGACAGCCATCTGGTCTCCATCGAAGTCCGCATTGAATGCAGTGCATACAAGCGGGTGAAGCTTTATCGCCTTGCCCTCGACAAGTATGGGATCGAATGCCTGTATACCAAGCCTGTGGAGGGTTGGTGCACGGTTTAAGAGGACTGGGTGCTCATGGATGACGTCCTCAAGGACATCCCATACCTCTGGTGTCTCTTTTTCGACAAGTCTCTTTGCCTGCTTGATTGTAGTCGCATACCCTTTTTCCTCAAGCTTATTGAAAACAAACGGTTTGAAAAGCTCGAGGGCCATACGTTTCGGCAGTCCGCACTGGTTAAGCTGAAGCTCGGGGCCGACAACGATAACCGAACGGCCTGAATAGTCCACCCTCTTGCCCAGCAGGTTCTGCCTGAAACGTCCTTGCTTTCCTTTTATCATGTCGCTCAGGGACTTGAGCGCCCTCTTGCCTCCAGCCTTCAATACCTTTGTTTTCTTGCTGTTGTCGAAAAGGGCATCCACAGCCTCCTGAAGCATCCTCTTCTCATTCTTTATTATGACGCTCGGGGCCTTAAGCTCCATCAGCCTCTTGAGCCTGTTGTTCCTGTTTATGACCCTCCTGTAAAGGTCATTGAGGTCAGATGTCGCAAAACGGCCGCCGTCAAGCGGAACAAGAGGCCTCAAATCAGGAGGAAGCACAGGAACTATATCCAGTATCATCCAGGCAGGCCTGTTGCCGGACTTTATAAACGCCTCTACTATTTTCAACCTCTTTGTAAGCTTCTTCTTAATGCCGAGAGATGATACGGCATCTATCTTTCCCTTTAACTCCTTTGCCAGTGCCTCTAAATCGACCTTCTTTAAAAGCTCCCTTACAGCCTCAGCACCCATGCCTGCCTTGAACCTGCTGCCGAATTCCGAAAGCTTTTTCTTGTATTCATCATCAGAAAGGAGTTCCTTTTCCTTTAGGGGAGTATCCCCTGCATCAATTACGATATATTCTTCAAAATAGAGAACCCTCTCGAGCTGCCTTACAGTCATATCAAGGAGCGTTCCTATCCTGCTCGGGACCCCTCTCAAAAACCATATATGTGCAACAGGGGTTGCAAGCTCGATATGTCCCATCCTCTCGCGCCTGACCTTTGACTGGATAACTTCAACGCCGCATTTGTCGCAGATGACGCCCCTGTGCTTCATCCTCTTGTACTTGCCGCAGAGGCACTCCCAGTCCTTCACAGGGCCGAATATCTTTGCGCAGAAAAGGCCGTCATGCTCAGGCTTGAATGTGCGGTAGTTTATGGTCTCCGGCTTTTTCACCTCTCCGTGAGACCATTCCCTTATCTTTCCCGGGGATGCTAACTTTATCCTTATGGCATCGAAATCTCTCGGATTTTTAGGCTTCTGAAAAAGGGCATAAATGTCTTCTACCAATCTATTCCTCCCTGCTTCTCTTTTTCTCCAGAAGCTCGACATCGAGGCCAAGGCTCTGGAGCTCTTTTATTAATACATGGAATGATTCGGGAATACCCGGCTCAAGCACGGGGTCTCCCTTCACAATGGCCTCATACATGCGAGACCTTCCACTGATGTCATCGCTCTTTACTGTTAAAAACTCCTGCAGCGTATGTGCAGCGCCGTACGCCTCCAGTGCCCAGACCTCCATCTCTCCAAGCCTCTGTCCGCCGAACTGCGCCTTACCGCCGAGAGGCTGCTGAGTGACAAGCGAGTATGGTCCGATAGAACGCGCGTGTATCTTGTCTGCAACAAGGTGGTGGAGTTTCAGCATATACATGCATCCGACCGTTACCGGACGCTTGAAAGACTCTCCTGTCCTTCCATCATAAAGAGTTATCTGTCCTGATGTCGGAAGTCCAGCCTTCTTCAAAAGTTCTTTAATTTCCTTCTCTTTTGCTCCCTCAAATACAGGTGTTGAGACATACAGGCCGAGCGCCATTGCAGCCCATCCTAAATGTGTCTCAAGTATCTGTCCCACGTTCATTCTCGAAGGAACTCCGAGCGGATTTAAAACTATATCAACAGGTGTGCCGTCAGGCAGATACGGCATATCCTCTTCAGGCAGCACCATCGAAACGACACCCTTGTTACCGTGGCGGCCAGCCATCTTGTCGCCGACCTGAATCTTCCTCTTCATCGCGATGTATGCCTTGACGACCTTGTTCACGCCCGGCAGCAGTTCATCTCCCTTTTTAACCCTCTCGATTCTTTCGTGGTAGCGGGTTTCAAGGTATTTTATGTACTGGTTTATTTCGCCGTTAACCTCTTCTATCTTGTTTCTTACATCAACATCGTCAATCTTTATCCTCATCAGATAATCGTCTTTGACCCTGCTCAGATGTGCTTCTGTAAGCTTTTTGCCTTTAGGGCATACAACCTCTTTTGTCTTGGAATCCCTTACATCGTCCGACACCTTTTGTCCAACCAAGAGCTTTCTTATCCTGACTGTCTTCTCTTCTCTGAGAATCTTTATCTCGTCCTCTAAATCCCTCTGGAGTTCGTTTATGTTGTCTTCTTCTATGCTCTTTGTTCTTTCGTCCTTTTCAACGCCCTTTCTTGAGAGGATTCTAACGTCGACAACCGTCCCCTCAATTCCCGGAGGCACGTACAGGCAGCTCTCCTTTACCTCTTCTGCTTTCTCGCCGAATATCGCTCTCAGGAGTTTCTCTTCCGGTGTGAGCATTGTCTCTCCTTTTGGAGTTACTTTGCCGACGAGTATATCCCCTGCCTTCACTTCAGCGCCTATCCTGATTATTCCACTTTCGTCGAGGTCTTTAAGCGCCTCCTCGCCTACATTAGGGATATCCCTTGTAATCTCCTCTGGCCCGAGCTTTGTATCCCTTGCCTCAACATCAAACTCCTCGACATGTATGGATGTATAAACATCATCCTTCACAAGCCTTTCGCTTAAAAGGATTGCGTCCTCAAAGTTATATCCTCCCCAAGGCATGAAAGCGACAATAACATTCTTTCCGAGGGCCAGTTCTCCTAAATCAGTGGAAGGACCGTCAGCCAGCACGTCTCCGCGCTCGACCCTGTCTCCTGTATTGACGATCGGTTTCTGGTTCATGCATGTACCCTGATTGGAGCGCTGGAACTTAACGAGACTGTATATATCGACTCCGCCTCCGTCCTCTTTAACCCTGACAACAATTCTCGATGCGTCAACGCTCTCAACAATTCCAGCCCTCTTTGCGATGCTAAGCCATCCGGAATCCCTTGCAGCAACATGCTCCATGCCTGTTCCAACAACAGGTGCGTCCGGTCTGAGCAGCGGAACTGCCTGTCTCTGCATGTTGGATCCCATCAATGCCCTGTTTGCGTCGTCATTTTCAAGAAATGGTATCACCGAGGCAGAAACACCGACTATCTGTTTTGGTGAAACGTCCATGTACTGCACTTCTTCAGGAGATACCATCTTAAAATCACCGCCAACCCTTGCTGAAACAGCCTCTCCAAGGAGATTGCCTCTCTTATCAACAGGTGATGTGGCCTCTGCAATTATGTAGTTCTCGCTATCTATGGCAGAGAGGTACTCTACCTCTCCTGTAACGCGACCATTTACAACCTTTCTGTAAGGAGCCTCTATAAAACCGAAGTCGTTAATCTTTGCATAGGATGCAAGAGATGTTATAAGTCCGATATTCGGACCTTCAGGCGTCTCGACAGGACATATCCTTCCGTAATGAGTAGGATGAACGTCTCTGACCTCGAAGCCGGCCCGCTCCCTTGTGAGTCCGCCTGGACCAAGCGCTGAAAGCCTTCTCTTATGCGTTATCTCAGACAACGGGTTTGTCTGGTCCATGAACTGGCTCAACTGGCTTGAGCCGAAGAATTCCTTAACAGCAGCCATTACAGGCTTTGCATTTATAAGGTCATGGGGCATTGCTGTATCGAGTTCGGTGAGGGTCATCTTCTCCCTTATGGCCCTTTCCATGCGCACAAGCCCTATCCTGAACTGGTTTTCGAGCAACTCGCCTATACCCCTTATCCTCCTATTACCAAGGTGGTCGATATCATCCATCTCACCTTTTCCTGTCCTCAGGTTTAAGAGATAACGGACTATTTCGACAATATCCTTGTCTGTTAAAACCCTGACATCAAGAGGCGTATCGAGTCCGAGTTTTTCGTTCACCTTCAATCTTCCGACAGGCGACAGGTCGTATCTCTTTGGATCAAAGAAGAGACCTGAAAAGAGTTCGCGCGATGCCGCAGCAGTCGCAGGTTCGCCTGGCCTGAGTTTCTTGTAAATCTCCTTTAATGCATCCTCCTGTGTTGCCACCTTGTCCGTAAGAAGGGTCTCCCTGAAAGAAGGGAGATAATTGACATTGTCGATAAAGAGCAGATGCAGTGCATCTATCTTAAGGGAGAGTATCTTATGGAATATCTCCTCTGTAATCTCCTTGTTCCCATCTATGATTATCTCTCCGGTTGAAGGATCCACTATATCTTTCAGGGTCACCCTACCAATGATCTCGCTCCTTGGCATGGGTATCTCCTTTATGCCGGCAGCCTCCATCTTCTTGAGGGCAACCTTTGTTATCCTGCTTCCTTCCTTCACAATAATCTCTTTTGTATCAGGAGCGACGATGTTGTTTTTAGTTCTGATGCCGGCAAGGACATCACTCACCATTCTGGTGTAATGCTCTTTGTCTTTTATCTTGATTTCCTCGGCAGGATAAAAGGTCTTGAGAAGGTCTTCATTGGAATAGCCGAGCGCCTTCAGAACAATAGTCGCAGGCAGTTTCCTGCGCCTGTCGATCCTCACATAGAGTATATCCTTTGAGTCGAATTCGAAATCCAGCCATGAGCCTCTTACTGGAATTACTCTTGCTGTATATAAAAGCCTTCCGCTTGCATGTGTCTTGCCCTTATCCGGAGCAAAATAAACTCCTGGTGAACGGTGAAGTTGGCTTACAATTACCCTTTCAGTGCCATTTATGATAAAGCTGCCCGTCTCTGTCATAACAGGCATGTCGCCTATATAGACTTCCTGCTCTCTTGATTCTTTTAATATCTTTTTCCCCTTCTCGTCCTTTTCGTAAACATTGAGTCTGACCTTTATCTTGAGCGGCGCGGCATAATTCAAGCCCTTAAGAAGACACTCCCTCGGTGTCATCTTCGGCTCTCCGAGCGCGTATGAAATAAATTCTATTGCTGCGGTATCATTGTAATCGGTTACCGGGAAAACGCTGTCGAAAGCAGCCTGCAGTCCTTCGTCTGTGCGCTTGTCCGCGGAAATGTCTTTTTGCAGAAACCTCTCAAAAGACCTCTTCTGAAACTCTACAAGGTAAGGCACCTCCAATATAGGCGGCACCTTGCCGAAATTCAACCTCTCCCTTAAAAGCTTTGCCATGTCTCTCCTTCTAAAAGGTTATAGGCTATAGGCTATAGGCAATAGGAAACAACTGTTAGCCCTATTGCCTTTCGCCTCGTGCCCATTGCCTGTCTTTATTTTATCTCTACCTTTGCTCCTTCTACCTCTAATTTTGCCTTCATTGCATCCGCCTCTTCTTTTGAAACTCCGGTCTTAAGCGGCTTTGGCGCTCCGTCAACGAGATCTTTTGCCTCTTTAAGTCCGAGTCCTGTGATCTCCCTTACCACCTTAATCACCTGAATTTTCTTGTCTCCTACTGATGCAAGGATTACGTCAAAGCTTGTCTTTTCCTCTGCGGCGGCTGCAGGCGCGCCTGCTGCAACAGGCGCTGCAACAACAGCAACGGGTGCGGCTGCTGTGACGCCGTACCTCTCTTCGAATTCCTTGATAAACTGCGACATCTCGAGGATTGTCATATTATCGATAAAACCAAAAACATCTTCCTTTGTAACTGCCATTTTACTTTATCCTCCTTTATGAGCTTTTTTTGTTTTTCAATGCTTCCAGTGCATATGCAAACTGCGAAAGGGTAGCATTCAATGCAGCGGCCAGTTTTGAAGCAGGCGCCTGCATTGTGCCTGCCAGCATACCAAGAAGCACACTTCTGGGCGGTAGCTTCGACATGGCCCTAATATCCGCCGTCGTGCAAAGCCTACCCTCGATAACGCCGCTTTTAATCTTGAACTTTTCATTCTTATCGGCGTACTCAAGTAACTTCTTAGCTGCGGCAATCGGGTCTTCGAAACCAAAGGTAATGCCTATCGGGCCGACAAACAGGTCTTCTGCCGGTTCAACAGGAGTGCCTTTTGCCGCAATACTGCACAGAGTATTCTTAACGACCTTATACTCAGCGCCGACTCCCTTTAAGACCCTTCTCAGTTCTGCAATCTCTGCGACAGTAAGTCCCTTATACGCCGTGAGGACGACCGCCTTTGATTTCGAGAACTGCTCCGATAGTTCTGCTATCTGTTGGGATTTCTTTTCCTTGGTAATCAGATTCCTTCCTCCTTTCCCAGAGACCTCGAAAACAGTGTTTAGTGATTAGTGAACAGTGTTTAGTAAAATTAAAACACTTAAAATTCAGTTAAACATCTCTGTCTCGGTAGGTGGGGCAACCCCATTAAACACGTGAATTGTTTTTAGTGAGTAGGATTTAGTCTTTTGACTATTCACTATTCACTAATTTGTACCTACTGTCTCTGACATCTTTAAATTCAGGCAATGCCTGCTATGCAACCTTTAACTTAGATAAGTCTATCTTTATACCAGGCCCCATCGTAGAGGATATGGTAACCTTTTTTATGTATTTTCCTTTCGATGTCGCCGGTTTCGCCCTCATAACAGATTTCAGGATAGCCGTTGTGTTTTCGAGGAGTCTCTCTTTATCGAAAGATGCCTTTCCTACAGGAACATGAACAATGCCGGCCTTTTCTACTTTATATTCGACCTTACCCGCCTTTATCTCTTTTACTGCTTTTGCAATATCGAATGTGACTGTCCCGAGTTTCGGATTAGGCATCAGACCCCTCGGGCCGAGAACTTTACCTAACTTTCCGACCAGTCCCATTAAGTCAGGCGTTGCAACAGTCTTGTCGAATTCGAGCCAGCCCCGCTGTATCTTTTCCACAAGGTCTTCCGCTCCAACATAGTCGGCGCCTGCATCCTTTGCCTCCTTTTCCTTCTCGCCTTTTGCAAAAACCAATACCCTTACACTTTTGCCTGTGCCGTACGGAAGAACTACAGTGCCTCTTACCATCTGGTCGGACTTCTTTGCATCAACGCCGAGATTTATTGCCATATCGACTGTTTCATCGAATTTGGTAAATGTGCTCTCCTTAACGAAAACAATCGCTTCTTCCAGAGAATACTCTTGATTTAAGTCTATCTTTGACACTGCATCGTCCATTTTCTTGCCCATATTCTTCCCTCCTATTCCCTTACTTCCACGCCCATGCTTCTTGCTGTCCCCTTAATAATATCCATTGCAGAATCAAGGGAGGTGGTATTCAAGTCAGGGAGCTTTGTTTTTGCTATCTCTTCAACCTGAGCAGCAGTCAGTGTTCCAACTTTATCCTTATTGGGAATGCTTGATCCCTTCACGATGCCTGCTGCCTTTTTGATAAGCTCGGATGCAGGCGGTGTCTTAAGGATAAAGGTAAAAGACCTGTCTTTATAAATGCTCAAAACAGCAGGTATCAGCGTGTCGCCCATGCCCTGTGTCTGCGCATTAAACTGCTTGCAGAACTCCATTATATTGATGCCGTGAGGACCGAGAGCAGGCCCGACAGGGGGTGCCGGATTTGCCTTTCCCGCAGGTATCACGAGCTTAACCTGAGCTACAATCTCTTTCTTAGCCATCTATCTTCCTCCTAAAAACAAATATAAGTCATATAGGTCATATAGGTCATATAGGTCTTATATGACTTATATGACTTATTTTTATGCTTTTTCTGCCTGTGAAAAGGAAAGTTCCACAGACGTATGCCTGCCGAATATGCTGACCATGACACGCAGTCTGCCGTGGCCCATATCAACCTCATCTATATACCCTACAAAATCTGTAAAAGGACCGTCTGTTATCCTGACGCTCTCGCCCTTTTCAAACCGGCTCTTTACAACCGGCACCGGGCCCTTTTCAAGCTGCTGCAGTATTACCTCGACCTCTTCTTCAGGAAGGGGTACAGGTTTAGCGCCGCCGACAAAGCCGGTAACGCGAAGGGTATTCTTGATGAGGTGCCATGTCTCATCATCAAGTTCCATTTCTACCAGCATATATCCCGGATAGAATTTCCTGTCCGTCTCTTTCTTCTTCTTGCCTTTAAGTTCTACAACCTTCTCTGTCGGTATAAGTATCCGTGTAATCTTATCTTCAAGCCCTTTGATCTTAATCTTCTCCTCTATAGAAGCCTTTACCTTTTCTTCAAAACCCGAATATGTATGAACAACGTACCAGTTTTTTGCCATATCTTTTACCTTACGAGCAGTTTAATTATTTTAGCGAGACTTAAATCCACAATGCCCAAAAATACGGAAACAATCACAACCGTTATAATAACGACCCATGTGGAACCTACAAGCTCATCCTTTGAGGGGTAATTGACCTTTTTCGTCTCTACCTTCACTTCCCTGAAAAAATTCTTTATCCTCTCAAACATCCTTTCTCCTTTTAAAAAGTTTAGAGTTTAAGAGTTTAGGGGTTAAGAGTTTTTAACTTTTTAACTCTGAACTCAAAACTCCATAACTCATAACTCGCATAGTGGCAGGCCAGGAGGGATTTGAACCCCCAACCCTCGGATTTGGAGTCCGACGCTCTAGCCGTTAGAGCTACTGGCCTACTCTCAGTTTCAGTGTTTAGTGACAGTGTCAGTTGCTGATACAAATCACTAACACTATTCACTCTTTCTATGCCTTAGTCTCCTTGTGCATAGTATGTTTTCTGCAGCTTCTGCAATACTTCTTGAGCTGAAGCTTATCCGTAGTATTCTTTTTGTTCTTCATGCTTGAATAGTTCCTGTCTTTGCACCCTGTGCACTGAAAAAGTATTATGTCTCTCATGGCTTACTCCAAAACCTCAGTTACGACTCCAGCGCCTACTGTCCTTCCGCCCTCTCTTATCGCAAATCTCAATTCCTTCTCCATTGCTATAGGCGCTATCAGTTCTATTGTCATGGTTATATTGTCTCCGGGCATTACCATCTCT
>CAMTVO010000018.1:0-3530 GCA_947085205.1 uncultured Nitrospiraceae bacterium | reverse complement strand
CTTTGAAAGTTAAGGATATAGTTTTGAGCAAAATAAGAATATGAAGATCAAAAAGACGGAGATATGGATAACTTGTGAGAAGCCGTTGGAGGGTGATGGCAGGGCTGTAAGGGGATTCTTTGGGAATTTATACAGAAACAGGCCGGAATTTCATGGGCATAGGGAGGGGATGAATGATTAAAGCTTACGAATTTTACAGGAAATATTTCAATGTTGATTCCCCTTACGAACATCAAGTAAGTAGTTGGGAACAAATAAATGCCTTGAATTTTCCTTTATTGTTAAAAGCTCCTACAGGTTCTGGAAAGACCGAAGCGAGCCTTGCCCCTTTCTTATCACAATTTATAAATAACAAATTTCATATTGCCCCAAGGCTTCTTTATGTATTGCCAATGAGAGTTCTTGTAAACAGCGTTGCGGAGAGAATTAGGAGATACGCTCAGAACATTTCTCCTTATATTTCTGTTAAGGTTCAACACGGTGACGTCCCTAATTCCCCATTTTTCATAGCCGATATTGTTGTTACAACACTCGACCAGTTCCTCTATGGTTTTGCAAGAGCAAGCGGTCAGGTCGGCAGACATCTTGATATTCCTGCTGGTGCTATTGCGTCTTCTATCATTGTTTTTGATGAAGCACACATGTACAGGGATGGATTCACTTTTTCTATTATGAGAGCATTAATGGAAATATTACATAAGAGTCGCATTCCTTTTGTTTTGATGACTGCAACTATGCCTGAAAGTCTTGAAAGAAGCCTTTTTGAAAATATTCCACTTTCAAGTAGCCAGCAGTTAACGGGTAACATAAAAATTGATTCTAAACTGAAAATCACTGTTGAAAGCCATCCATTATATTCCAATAGTGATGTTTACATCTCTGAAGAACTTCTAAATAAGATTAAGCAAAAGAAGACACTCATTGTTGTTAATCAGGTAAAAAGGGCACAAAAGATTTATGAATATATTAAAGATGCCCTTAATCTTGAGAATGACAACATTGTTTTACTCCATTCAAGATTTACACGAATAGACAGAGAAGAACATGAAAAAAAGGCTGTTTCCTTAATTCCTCATAAAGAAGATGGGAAAATAGTAATTCCAGAAGGTGTTGGTATTGTTGTCTCAACACAGGTTCTTGAGGCTGGCATAGACTTCTCAGCAGAGCTTTTACTCACAGAGCTTGCACCGGCAGATTCTCTGATTCAGAGAGCAGGTCGTTGTGCAAGATATACGGGTGAAAGCGGGAAGATGATTGTATTTCCAGTTGAAGATGAAAAAGGTCATTTACCTTATGAAAAGGAACACTTATCAAAAGCTTTTGACTGGTTACAAACCAATAAGCATTTCATTATCAAAAACTATGATGAAGTATGCACTTTTATTAACGAGACACTTGACTATCAGGCTAACGACTATGAGGCAAGAGATACATTGATTGATCTATATGAATGTGTTTTATATGCTGATAATAGGCCAACAAATATTCAGTTAAGAGATGGCAAACCAATTACACTTATAGTTGTTGACCTTTCTGTTGGCGAAGGCAGAAAAAAAGAAGATAGGATTAAAGATGCTATACGAAAAACCGAAATACGAAACAATTCTATTAATGTTGATTTTGGTGTCGGATGGAAGCTATTAAAAGACGGTATTTTAAAGCTAAGATTAAGCTTTGACATCGAAAAGAAAGAATGGAATTTTGCAGAAGTGAAAGATATATCACCTTTTAGATACTATCTCCTTGAAAAAGAAAATTATGATAAACTTAAAGGAATAATACCGGATGCAAGCAGTTACATTATATAGTGCTCCCGAAGAAAAATATTTAGATCATATTTCTAAATGTATAACTAAATTTGAACTCATTTATCATGTTTTTTATCCAACAATAGCAAGGTGTTATCAATCAAGTCCTAATATAAATCAGGACACTTTAAGAAATTGTTTTGTAAAAATGGTTTTATTTCACGATTTGGGGAAATTGACAAGAAGGTGGCAAGAGAGAGTTGGCACTGGTAATAGATTGCCTTCTCACTCCACTCTGGGTGCTGCGTACCTTTGGAAAACTTTACAGGATGGTATTAAAGAACCCTTAAGTTTCGCTGTTGCCATTCATCACACTGATAAAGGACTTTTAGGAGACAATATTGAAAAACCAGATGTTCAGGCGATAACAGACGGAATAGCTGATAACAACAGTAATATAGTCTGGCATGGTGAAGCGTATAAATTGGACAGTAATTATTTCCCCGAGGAAGCAAGAAGTCTCAAAGTTACCGATTTGAAAAATATGGCGAGGGGTTTAAGAGTTTGGGCTAAAGGTTGTGGCTTATTGGAACAGCACGAAAGAAGGCTTCAGGCTTCTCTTGTCCATCATATACTGAAATTAAGCGACATTTCTGCGGCGGTAGAAAGAAAAGAATACAAAAAAGAAGATGACAAGGATTATTATGGCGGGTGGCTAATGGTTGAGAATATCAAAAATTATGTAGATGCAATCAGCGAAAGGGCAAAGCCATGAGCATAACCCTTTATACCCCTGCAACAGGTTTTCCAGATTTAGAGGCAAAGATTGCTTATGGACTGGCGAGGGTGGGGATTGAGGCTTTTGGAATGGATAAGGTTTCTATTCAAGATATCGGTGGATTTTATACAGTTACAATTGATGCTAATGAAAATGAATATGAACTGTTTGAAAAGACTTTTAATATGCTTTGCAGACGGTTACTTTCTTCATCACACATTCCTTTTAGTACCCCAGGTATAAAGGGAGGAAGTGCGGCAAGCATAATTATTACAGAAAAAGAGAAATTCGCATTGGAGAGTTATAAAACAATGGTATCTAATGCACAAAATAGAAAATCAGAAAATATTTGTAGGCATAGGGGTAACTCTGTAGGCAATATTATTGGATTTACTGCCTCTACCTCCTATCATCATAAACGAGATGGGATTGATACCTCCATTCAACAAAATGTTCCAAGAAGACCGACAAATCCAAAAAATATCTGCAAAGCTTGTGCATTACTTTCATTACTCGGAACCTGGTATGCATCTTTTGTTTTCGGCATAGCAGACAGAGAAGTTATCGCTATTCCATTTCCAAAAGGAGAAGTTAGGGGATCTAAACTACAAGAAATATTTTCATTGCAACATCAGATAAGAAAAAACTGGTTTAAACAAGAAATCCCTCAAGTGCTTATTCCCTTTGTATTCTTGTCTAAAATTCCCTCATCTGCAGACATTTTAGATGGCTTTGATTTGTTTATAGCAGTTATGAGTGGTGGTGGTCCAAGAGGTTATCACGTAGACGGACTTTTCTTAATTCAAATAGATAACTATTTGGGTTTTATAAAGGCAAATCCTTATAACATAGCAACCATAGATATTTTGCTAAGAAAGGAAGCATTTAATTCTCTGCAAGAATTGAATAATGCAATATACAACCGCGAGATAACATCCTTACCAAAATTTGCCCGTCTTTATGTTCAAGAAACATCAACCAATAACTTTACAAATCTTCTATAT
>CAMTVO010000017.1:0-33236 GCA_947085205.1 uncultured Nitrospiraceae bacterium | reverse complement strand
CACCGGAAACTGAAAAGGAATGTCTCATACCGGACGCTTGTCAGGCTTGAGTGTTACAAACTCATAAAGCACCTGATAGGGGATGAGCTTTATGTCCCGTTTAAGGCGTGGTGGTAAAATAGCGCGACAGAGCGGCAGAGCGACAGAGTTACAGTGCTACAGAGCGACAGTTTTTGATATAATTAAGAATTAAGGAAATTTTCCTTTTTTACTTCCTATTAAACTATTTGTTTAATTTAACTATTTATTTGTTATCGCACAACCGAATACGATTTTACCTTTATCTTCACGATATGATTTTTGAACTCGATTTTTAGCCGCGAGTTGTACCATAAAAACAGTGATGAGTTAGGAGTGACGAGTGTTGAGTGTTGAGAATCTTGCATTATTTTTTCGCTGGTATCTTCGCTGACTTCTGTTTTTATAGGCACCTCATAAAATATATTCAATTCCTCACCATCATTAAGCTCAATGGTCTGCTGTACCGGCAGCAGGGTCTTTTTGTTGACGAGAATTTTTCTGTAGGAATTTTTTAATACATATATATCTTCTTTTTCCTGCAATGTGTAATCTTTTATATTCCACCAGAAGAAGCTGTTTTTCAGGCCGTCTATGAGGATTGTGCTCTTGTTTTTGTCAAGCCTCGGTTTGTTTTTTATGATGACTCCGTTTTCTTCTTTTACTTCCCCTGCCAGGAAACCGAGGTAGTAAAGTTTTAAGTCGAGGTTGTTTTCTGAAAGAACCAATGATGCATCACCGCTCATGGCGCTGTCGCCTTTCTCATAGTCAACCGATAAAACCGCTTCTATGGATTTAATGTCTTTAAGCTCAGAAATTGCATTTTCAAGAGAAATACCTTCGTAGGATGGCATCTCAATATGCTTTGGAGCGCAGGAGATAGTAAGCAGTAAGCAGTAAGCAGTAAGCAGTAAAAGAACATAAAGTTTTGACCGCTGACCGCTGACCGCTGACCGCTGACTAATTTCTGATATTTTCAATAACCTCTTCAACATCCTTGACTCCTACAATGGTTAACCCAAATTTATCTTTTAGTCTGTCCGCATTGTTTTTTGGAATTATTGCCTTTTTAAAGCCTATCTTTGATGCTTCTTTGAGTCTTGCCTCTCCCTGAGCAACTGCCCTTACTTCACCTGACAGCCCAACCTCCCCGAAGAGAAATGTTCCAGAATCTATGGGCACTTCCCTGAATGAAGATACGATTGCCGAGATTATGCCGAGGTCTGCTGCCGGTTCAAGTATTTTCAAACCTCCAACGATGTTTGTAAAAATATCCATTCCGCCTAAGTGCATTCCTGCTTTTTTTTCAAGGACGGCTATCAATAAATTAACCCTGTTGAAATCAATTCCCATGCTCGTTCTTCTCGGCATTCCAAAGGTGGTTGGAGAAACCAATGCCTGCACTTCTACCATTAATGGGCGTGTGCCTTCCATGCTCGCAATTACAGTTGAACCCGATACATTCAATGGTCTTTCTGAGAGAAATAATTCAGATGGGTTACTTATCTCAATAAGACCTTCGTCTGTCATCTCAAAGACTCCGATCTCATTTGTCGAGCCGAATCTATTTTTTATTGTTCTTAATATGCGGTAAGGATGTCCTCTGTCCCCTTCGAAGTACAAAACTGTATCCACTATATGCTCCAGAACCCTCGGCCCTGCAATTGCTCCTTCTTTTGTAACATGGCCTATCAGAAATACAGGTATTTCCGATCTTTTTGCAAAGAACATTAACTTTGCAGCAGACTCCCTTATCTGGCCGACAGAACCAGGCGCTGATGTCAATTCTTCTGTATAAACAGTCTGTATGGAATCAATAACCATGACGGATGGTTTCAAATCCTGTGCAGTGGCTATGATGTTTTCAACCAGTGTTTCAGGAAGAAGGATGATATTGTCCGAATCTATGGAAAGCCTTTCCGACCTTAGTTTTATCTGCTCCGGAGATTCTTCGCCGGAGACATATAAAATAGTTTGGAGTTTAGTCTCTGATATCTGACTCTTGACTATCTTTGCCACCGCCTGAAGGAGCAGTGTGGATTTTCCGATGCCCGGGTCTCCGCCTATGAGGATTACCGAGCCTTTTACAAGACCTCCGCCCAATACCCTGTCGAATTCATTTATTCCTATGGGAACTCTTTTTTCTTTGCCGCCGACTATCTTGCTTAAAGGCTGGGGTTCGGATGCTCCAAAGGATTTTAGAGGCTTAGGGCTCTGTTTTTCTTCGGAAAAGCTGTTCCACGCACTGCAGTCGGGACATTTTCCGAGCCATTTCGGGCTTGCATATCCGCATGCCTGACACTGAAAAACGGTTTTTATCTTAGACATTCAATAACCTCATGCCCTTGCCGATACTGTGAGCATTCGTTATTGCATCATTCATAAATTCCTTTGCCTTTTTGGCAGCATCTAAGACAGATATGCCTTTGGCAAGACAGGCAGTAATAGCCGCAGAAAAGGCGCATCCTGTCCCGTGGTATTCGCCTTTTATCTTTTTACCTCTGATGCGATGGAAACTTTTTCCATCATATATTAAGTCCAGCGTCTCTTGTTCAAAATGTCCGCCTGTTATTATCACTGTTTCCGGCCCGAGTTTTTTTAGTACAATCGCAGCTTTTTCCATATCCTTCTCATCGATGATATTTACGCCGGAAATTACGGATGCCTCATAAATATTGGGCATTATCACCTTTGCAAGCGGAAACATCTCTCCCCTCAGAAAATCGAGACCGCCTTCTTCCATGAGACTCGTGCCTGTGGATGATATTGTAACAGGGTCGATAACGAGATTCTCAAGTTCGTACCCTTTAATAATTTTTGCTACTGCTTTTACAGCATCTTTTGAAAAAAGCATCCCTGTTTTGATTGCATCAGGCCGTATATCGCTAATCAGTGTATTAAGCTGTTCTTCAAGAAATTTTCCGTCTACCTTTAAAATTGTATTGACCTCATATGTGTTCTGGGCCGTAAGTGCAGAGACTGCCGAAAGCCCGTAAACACCGAACCGGTTGAAAACCCTGATATCTGCCTGCAGCCCAGCCCCTCCTGTTGGGTCTGAGCCTGCTATGGTAAGGGCTGTTTTCATGAAGATTATTATATCAGGCAGGAGAGAATATTGACAAATCCATGTGATTTCTATTATCTTATTTAACTTAATCTATTCGATATTTAAAACATTGGGAAGGTGTATAGATGAAGACGACGAAGTTTGCAAAAAAAGAAGACATTGATCGTAAATGGTATGTTGTTGATGCAAAGGATAAGGTGCTCGGAAGGATGGCGTGCAGGATTGCATCGTACCTCCGCGGAAAGCATAAGCCTATATTTACCCCAAATGTGGATACAGGAGATTTTGTGATTGTTGTCAACGCAGAGAAGGTTAAGGTTACAGGAAAAAAGCTCACTGATAAGATGTATTACCACCATTCAGGCTACATCGGAAGCATAAAGGAAAAGGCGCTTAAGGACAGGATGGACGAGGAGCCCGAAAAGGTAATAATGGATGCAGTCTGGGGAATGCTTCCAAAGAATAGGCTTGGCAGGCAGATGATTAAGAAATTAAAAGTGTATCGCGGAGCCGAGCATGGTCACGCTGCACAAAAACCAGAGTCGATAGAACTTACAAAATAAGGAGTAGAAATGGCTTTGATACAGTATAATTCAACAGGCAGAAGAAAGAGATCAATAGCAAGGGTTACCTTGGTTCCAGGCAAAGGCAAGATTACCGTAAATGACAGGGAGTTTGAGAATTACTTCCCCCGTGAAACCCTTAGGATGATTATCAAGCAGCCTCTCCATGTTACAGGCGTGCTTGGCAGGTATGACGTGGTAGCAAATGTCGACGGCGGCGGATTGAGCGGTCAGGCAGGCGCATTGAGGCATGGTATTGCAAGGGCTTTGGTTACGGTTGACGCTGACCTGAAGTCAAAGCTTAAAAAAGAAGGGCTTCTCACAAGAGACCCGAGGGAAGTGGAGAGAAAGAAATTCGGACAGAAGGGCGCAAGGGCAAGGTTCCAGTTCTCCAAGAGATAACAGATACGGTTTACTAATGGTTGTGATAAAATAAGCCCGTTCCTTGAACGGGCTTTGTATTTAGGGTGGCAAAAAGAGACAAGCGTGTATTATAGCAGGTATGTATGCGGCAAAAGTCTTTATAATTCGCAATTTGGTTTAAACAGAAATGCTTTTCATGTTGCATTAAAAAGCGGTTGTTTGTCAGTATCCAAAAGTCTTACAATGGTGGCGAGATAAAGCCTTTTATCGCATACATACCTGCTATAATAAGCAGTATAATTGTATAAATTTCGAAAGGTATGGAACTATGATAAAAGCAGCGATTTGCGGAGGAAGCGGTTATACAGGTGCAGAGCTTCTGCGTATCCTTTCAGGACATCCTGAAGTCGAGATAACTGCGGTCACATCAGAGAAGTCGGCAGGCAAGAAGGTTACAGACCTTTTCCCTCATCTTCACAAGTATGCACATTTAGTCTATGAGCTTTTGGATAAAGAGAAAATACTCCAGAAGGCAGACCTTTTCTTTATGGCATTACCGCATGCCGCATCTCAGGAGGCAGTGGATTATTTCTTTAAGAATGGCAAAAAGGTAATAGACCTTTCTGCCGATTACCGCATATCGGACGCCGCTGTTTATGAAGAATGGTATAAGACACCGCATAATTATAAAGATACATTGAACAAAGCTGTTTACGGCCTCCCGGAACTTCATCGCGAGGAGATTAAGAATGCAAGACTTATTGCTAATCCAGGCTGTTATCCTACAAGCGCAATTTTGGGCTTGTATCCTGCAATTAAAGAGGGAATAATTGATATTGAAAATATCATCATAGATTCAAAGTCAGGCACATCAGGCGCAGGCAGAAAGGCAGATATTGGATTTTCATACTGCGAGGTGAATGAAGGGTTTAAGGCTTATGGAATCGGTGTTCACCGCCATACGCCTGAGATAGAGCAGGAATTATCAGGCATTGCAGGAAAGAAGATAACCATAAACTTTACTCCTCATCTCGTTCCTATGGACAGAGGAATAATTTCGACCATGTATGGGAAGATGCTTAAAAAGATTGATACTGCGGATATGCTCTCCGTTTATAAAAAGTTTTACGATGCAGAGACTTTTGTGAATGTTCTTGATGAAGAGGTTTTCCCCAATGCAAAAAATATTCGCGGCAGCAACTATTGCGATATTGGGCTTAAGGTTAATAAGCGTACAAATACATTGATTATAGTTTCTGCAATCGACAACCTTGCCAAAGGCGCATCAGGACAGGCTGTGCAGAATATGAATATCATGATGGGCTTTAAAGAGACTACGGCCCTTGAGTCACTGGCATTGTTTCCGTAAACATGAAAGAGAAATCAATTATCCAACCGAAAGGTTTTCTTTTTTCCACTGCTGAGGCGGCAATCAAAAAGCCGGGCAGGAAAGATCTCGCCCTTATATATTCAGAAAAGGAAGTTGTTGTTTCCGCTATGTTCACCACAAACAATATCAAGGCAGCACCTGTGAAACTTGATATGAAAAAAATTAAGACAGGCAAGGGTCAGGCTGTTATCGTCAACAGCGGCAATGCTAACGCGTGCACATGTGGACAGGGAATGGAAGATGCAATTGAGATGACTGAACTAACTGCCAAAGCACTGGGACTGAAAACAAATAAGGTCTATGTCTGCTCCACAGGTGTTATCGGCGCTCCCATGCCAATGGAGAGGATAAGACCTAAGATTTCTGAGCTTGCAAATAATCTTGGAAAAGCGACCATTAATGATGTGGCTGATGCAATTATGACCACAGATACATTTCCAAAAGCAATAAGCAAAAAGATAAAAATTAATGGCAAGACAGTTGCTATTTCAGCTATATGCAAAGGCGCAGGTATGATATGCCCCAATATGGCTACAATGCTTTGCTTTATCATGACAGATGCAAATATAGAAAAAACAGCCCTTGACGCAGCTTTAAAAAATGCTGTGCAAAAATCATTTAACAGGATAACTATTGACGGAGACATGTCAACAAATGATACAGTTTTAATTATGGCCAATGGCATGGCTGGCAATAATTTAATCAAAATAAATTCAAAGGAGTTTGAGATTTTTGCAAAAGCAGTTTCAGATATAACATATGAATTAAGCAAGATGATAGCAAAGGACGGGGAAGGCGCAACGAAACTCGTTGAGATAGAGATTAAGAATGCAAAGAATGATAAGGATGCTGAAAAGGGCGCCTTTGCTATTGCAAATTCGTTGCTTGTTAAAACTGCCATATACGGCAATGATGCAAACTGGGGTAGGATAATGGCGGCATTGGGGTATTCAGGCAGTGCTATTAAAGAAGAGAAGACCGACATATCATTAAACGGCCTTAAGATAGTAAACAAAGGAATGGGAACCGGTAAGGACAAAGAGGCTAATGAGAGGTTAAAGAGCAAGGAAGTCAAAATCGTTGTTGACCTTCGTCTCGGCAAAGGTAGTGCAAAGGTTTTAACATGCGATTTGACAGAAGACTATGTGAAAATAAATGCGGAATATAGGACATAAAAACAGTGAACAGTGATTAGTGAATAGTGAACAGTTGAAGGATGTTTACATAATTGCCGGAGGCCATGCAGAAGTCGGGCATCACTAAAACTCGGTTGTTTGCACTTCAAGAACGGCAAATACCGTATCGGTGATATTTCCCTTGATAAAATACACGGTTTTGAGCGATTATAATGGCAACCTTCAAAGTGAAGCGTTAATCATAAATTGGCACATATTCCCTGTATTTAATGTGCTTTTCTTATGATTTGTGTCGAGAGTTACTTATTAAGGGGTTATTATGATTGAATCTGAATCACTATTGGCGCCGCTGACTATAAAAGGCAAAAAAATAAGTATTCCCATAATACAGGGCGGGATGGGCGTTGGCGTGTCATTGTATCCTCTTGCAGGTGCGGTTGCAAAAGAGGGCGGTCTCGGTATTGTTTCGAGCGCCTGCCTTGACAGGCTCGTTTCAAAGAGAACAGGCAAAAGATATAATTCGTACGAGGCTGCATATGAGGAGGTCTCACGGGCCAAGTCAGAGGGGGGTTATGCCGGCATCAATATAATGGGCGCTCTGGTCAGGGATTATAACGATTCGGTGAAAGGCGCGCTCGATGCCGGAGCTGATGCCATAATCTCCGGAGCGGGGTTACCATTGACCTTACCGGTTATCCAGCCGCCAAAAGATACGGCATTGATCCCCATAGTGTCATCAACAAGGGCCCTGGAGATAATATGCAAAAAATGGGAAAAATTGGGATACAGGCCTGATGCCGTAGTGCTTGAGGGTCCGCTTGCCGGAGGACATCTCGGATTCAAGATTGACCAGATAGATATCGAATCCAATAAGCTTGAGAATCTCCTTCCCCCTGTCAAAGACATGGCTAAAAAGTACGGCGATTTCCCTGTTATTGTTGCAGGAGGGATTTACACCCACGACGACATCGTGAAGTTTCTAAAGATGGGCGCAGATGGCGTTCAGATAGGCACGAGGTTTCTCACAACAGAGGAAAGCAGCGCATCAGATGACTACAAACAGGCTGTGATCACTGCAAAGGAAGAGGACATCGTCGTTGCCCATGACCCGGGTTCTCCCTGTGGTCTGCCCTTCAGGGTAATAAAGCAGTCACCCATGTATGTCTCTGCGCTTAAGAGATCGAGACTGCCGAAATGCGATAAGGGCTATGTGCTTCTCAAGGATAAAGAAGGCAAGTTTACCATCTGCCCTGCAAAGGAGAGCAACGAACACCACTTCTGCATCTGTAACGGATTGTTGAGTTCTGCCGGGTATAACCGTGACAAGGAAGAGCCGCTTTATACGGTTGGCACCAATGCGTACAGGATTGATAAGATAGTGACCGTCAAGGCGCTTATGGATGAACTGATCGGCAAATCGCCTGCTGCAACATCGTAAAATAAGAACTATTTGGAGAGGATTTTAACGAATTTTCTTTTTCCAGCTTTGATCAGGTAGTTTCCTCTGCCGAGTTTCATGTCAGAATCAGAGACTTTCTGATTATCAATCTGCACTGCTCCCTGCTTTATTAACCGCATGGCCTCTCCTGTGCTCTGAACTATTCCTGACAATTTCATGATTTTCGGAAGCCATATCTCCTCATCTTCCCATAGAAGCTCAAAAACAGGTATTTCGTCGGGCGTGCCTTTCTCTTTAAATATATGGTCAAATTCCTCTTTTGCGTGTATTGCAGCATCTTTGCCCCGGTACCTTTCTATGATTTCGAGTGCAAGATTTTCCTTTGCATTTTTGGGATGGACAGTACCAGCCTTCAAACCGTCTTTAATGGCATTTAGCTCTTCAATGCTGATGCGGCTGAGCAATTCGTAATATTTAATCATTAACTCGTCACTGATGGACATAAGCTTGCCATACATATCTTTCGGAGGCTCCGAGATGCCGATGTAATTGCCGAGGCTTTTTGACATTTTCTGGACTCCGTCCGTTCCTTCAAGCAAAGGCATCATTATTACTACCTGCTTTTCCATGCCCATTGTCTCCTGCATCTGCCTTCCCATCAATAGGTTGAATCTCTGGTCTGTTCCGCCGAGTTCTATGTCTGATTTTAAATATACCGAATCATACGCCTGAAACAACGGATAGTAAAATTCCAGTATGGTTATTTCTTTTTGACCTGTAAATCTCTTTTTAAAGTCTTCTCTTTCGAGCATTCTTGCCACTGTCCGCATTGCACCGAGTTGAACAACCTCCATCGCGCTCATCTTCTCGAACCATTCGCTGTTGAATAGTATTTGTGTCTTTTCAGGGTCAAGGATTTTAAATACCTGCTCTTTGTATGTCTCAGCATTTTTTAGCACATCTTCCTTTGTCAAAGGTTTCCTTGTTTCTGACCTGCCTGTAGGGTCCCCTATCATGCCTGTGAAATCACCGATCAGAAATATGATCTCATGCCCCAGTTCCTGAAATTGCCGCATCTTCTCAAGAAGCACCGTATGTCCGAGATGTATGTCCGGAGCAGTCGGGTCAAAGCCTGCCTTGACCTTTAAAGGCCTATTCTCTTTGCAGGATTTCTCCAGTTTGCGGAGAAGCTCTTTTTCTAGGATTATCTCAACAGTGCCCCTTTTTATTATTTCGAATTGTCTCTCCGGTGAAAGCATGGCTAATATAATAAAACAGGTTGTAGATTATAGGCAATAGACCGTTTTATTTATTTATCTGCGTGCATTTCACAACATCCAGCTTTTGAAATCTCATGCAGCCGTTACATGAGATGCAGTCAGCCTTCTCCTTACCTTCCTTGAATTTATTCGGCAGGTCTGGCTCTCTTATAAGCGGTCTCGATATGGATATAAGGTCTGCGTCACCCTTTTGGATAACGTCTTCAGCGACGGGCTTCGAACGGATTCCGCCGACGAGGATGACAGGGATGTTCAATTCTTTTTTAAACAGCCCTGATGAATTTCTGAAGTATGCCTCCTCTTCGGTTTTGAGAATATTCAATTGAGCTGTCTTTGCCCCGGATTCGTACATGCCGCCGCTTACTTCTATCGCATCCATGCCGAGTTCTTCGAGTCTCCTTGCGATCTTAACGCTTTCTTTAGGTTTTAATCCGCCTTCGACAAAATCATCGGCATTCATTTTTATAAGAATCGGGTAATTATCCCCCACTTCTTTTCTCACTACTTTATAGACTTCTTCCAAAAAATGGAACCTCCTCTCTTCGTCTCCTCCCCAGTAGTCATCCCTCCTGTTCGTATGCGGAGAAAGGAATTCGCTTATAAGATAGCCGTGCGCGCCGTGTATCTGTACACCGTCAAAACCTGCATACATGGCCCTTCGTGCAGCATCTCCGAATGCCTCGACTATTTCCCATATCTCCTCATTGGTCATTTCCCTTGGCGCAATTTTTGTTGATGGGTCGTAGACTGCGGATGGTGCAATTGGCTGCAGCCCGCCGAGAAGTGCAGGGAAGCACTGCCTGCCTCCGTGAACAAGCTGGATTACTACTTTCCCATAATGTTTGTGAATGGCTTCTGTAAGCAGTTTTAATTTGTTTATGTAATGGTCATTGTGAATGCATATCATCTGGGTCACAGAACGGCCTGAGATATGAACGAGCGCATTGCCGGTAATTATCAAACCGACTCCGCCTTTCACGAGTTCTTTGTAAAATTCGACAAGGGCATCCGTTACAAAACCGTCGATATCGGCACGCTTTTCGTAGGTTGCAGAGCGGACAAGACGGTTTTTAAGTTCGATTCCGGCTAAGTTATAAGGTTTGAATAACATATTAAGCACCTCTCGTCGCTTCAATAATATCATTTTACCATATGGGTTTATAAAATCGCCCTATCATGGCGTACTATAGCCTCAAGGTGTTCTCTTAAAGACTTACCACCTATGGTTATACCGTCTTCAATGATAACTTTTGTCTCCGACTCCGTAAGCGTGTTCCATTCAATCGCATTGGATGTATAAGTCAGCCCGATGCGGTAATAATCTTTTAACTGCTTGACAACATGGTCGGAGAAAGGACGATAGCCGTCAAGGACGGATTTGAGGGAGGCGATTTTTGTGAGGATGTCGTTATTCATGTTTTCACCCTTACTGCCAGTTTTATCGCCTCAATCATGCTCGACGGGTTTGCGATGCCTTTCCACGCTATGTCATAGGCTGTGCCGTGATCCGGAGAAGTCCTGACAATCGGCAGACCGACAGTCATGTTCACGCCTTTTTCAAAGGCTATCATTTTAAACGGCGTCAAGCCTTGATCGTGATACATGCAGACTATTATATCAAATTCTCCGTTATATGCCCTGTAAAATAAAGTGTCGGCAGGGGAGGGGCCTGATACTGAAATCCCCATATTTTGCGCTTCTTCGATTGCCGGAGTAATCTCTTTTATCTCCTCATTTCCGAAGATGCCGGATTCTCCTGCATGGGGATTAAGCCCTGAGACCGCGATGCGGGGATTTTCTATGCCCAGCATATCGCATGCCTTTTTTGCAAGCAGAATAGTTTTCAGTACCTTTCCCTTTTTTATTAAATCCGGAACATTACTTAACGCAGTATGGATAGTAACGAGGATGACCTTCAATTTATCGCTGTAAAACATCATGGCAAAATCTTTTATATTTGTTAATTCAGCCAGCAACTCGGTATGACCCGGCCATTTAAAACCGGCCATTTTCAATGCTTCTTTTGAAATCGGTGCGGTTACAATGGCATCAACGCTTTTATTCAACGCAAGCTCGACAACCTTTTTTATATACGCCATGCAAGCCTTTCCGCCTTCAGCGGTAGGCATGCATTTTTGAAAATTTCTGTCCTTGATCGCACCTGCGTCTATTAATTCAAGGTCATTTATGCTGAGAGGAATGCCAAGTTTGTCGATAGTTTCTTCAATGACGGCTCTATCTCCTACAATCACGGGCTTGCATATCCCGGCAATCTCTTTTGCGGAGATTGCCTTTAGAGCTACCTCAGGCCCTATGCCTGCCGGGTCTCCTATGGTGATGGCGATTTTTTTGATTGTGCTCATCTTCTTGTCCTCGTTATTCATAAATCCTGAAATCAATAAATTCCTTTATCCTCAGAAAATCTTTTTTGTTGTGCGATGCTACGAATGCTCCGATCTTTCGTGCGGAACAAGCAATAAGGATATCATTTTGTAGTTTTGCGAGATATTTTGATTCAAAGCCGTATTTTCTTTGTAGCCCGGCAATTATACCGCCTGCTTTCCGCCAGTCCACGCTATCAGGCACAATGAGCCTGCCGACATTGAGAAACGTTTGGTGAAGCTTGTCGAGAAGCTTAATGGTTTGATTGTCATGCGCTCCGGCATAGAGTTCTGAAAGAACAACTGCGCTCATGTACAACACCGGCCTGACGGATTCGTCGGAGAAAGCCGGATGTATAATCCCATGATTGATGAAAGGAATATATACCGAGGTGTCGCAGATGGCTTTAAGCGGATACTCTGCCAAAGGCATCCTCTATCTTGCCCTTGCCTTTTACTGACGTAAGCGCTTTCTGGATTTTTTCATTCGCAATTACCATGTCAAGGGCTCTGTTAATCGCCTCGGTATCGGTTGCCGCGCGGGTAATTTTTTTAACGGTCTCGATTTTCTCGGGGTCGAGGAGAAACTGTTTTCTTACTTTGGCTGTTGACTGCATATTCCATCACCTCCATGTGTATATTATACAATAACATACACATTTATTGTTGTAAAACATTCACCCCTTCAGGCGGTGAAAATTCAAATAGCTTATCTTTCAAATCAGTGTTGGTTTTAACATCCTTAATATTAATCTCAATCTTGTTGGATAGGGTGTCGGTAATTGTAAGGGATTCTATTGGGAATTCGTTGTCTGACAACGAAAGCTCAATATGAGAGATATTCCCCATCGGTTTTTTAGGTTTCAATAAAAGTCTGTGTTCTGCTTTTGTCGAAACGTCGAACTCCTTTTTAATATCTCCAAACCCGCCCAAAAGGGCTATCGGAGCCTGTCCATAGGTTGCCCTGTCGAATCTTGCCTTAAACGCCTGCTTTTCTTTTTTCTGATAAATTATCATGTCCTCTCCAGTGATATACACAATCTGGGGTTTGTCTCCCTTGTATTCCCATCTCATTTTTGGAGACTTTATGAAAAACTGCCCTTTATAAGTATCGGTTTTTTTCAGGTCTTTTATGTAGCTTTTCTGAACAAAACTCCCCTTAATGTCTTTTATGTTCTCGTATGCCTTCTGGATTTTTAGAACTTCATCATCAGCTTGCGAAGCAAAAGTAATAGAAGACGAAAGACATAAGACAGAGAATAGACAAATAATAAGGATTTCTAATATGAATAATTTGTCAGGCAGGGCATTGTATTGAAGCGGCTTCGGCAGCCCAAGCGTGACATGGATGTCTAAGCGGGCTGGCGTAGCCTCGGAGAAAGGCTTGGATGCCTTTCGAGAATGAGCGTAAATACTGTGCCCTGTCATGACTATCCTATCTTCTCCCCAAGAAATCCCTCGGCTTTCCCGCACTCTTTGGAGGACCCACGAGGCCGTCTTCTTCGAGGAGTTCCATTATCCTTGCTGCTCTGTTATAGCCGATTTTAAACCTCCTCTGTATAGAGGATATGGAGACCTCTCCCGCAGCTTCTGCAAATTCAAGCGCCCTCTGATATATCTCATCCCTTTCGCCTGAAATATCGATGCCTTTCTCTTGTTCGTCGGCTACAATAATATTCTCAAAGGATGAATAATCAGGACTTCCCTGCGATTTTACAAACTCTGTTACCGATTTAACCTCTGTGTCGCTTATATAAGCGCCGTGAATCCTCACTATCTTAACGCCAGGCACCATAAAGAGCATGTCGCCCATTCCAAGAAGCTGCTCTGCTCCCTGCGCATCGAGGATAGTCCTTGAGTCTATCTTCGATGTCACCTGAAATGATATCCTCGCAGAAAAGTTTGCCTTTATCAATCCTGTAATTACATCAACCGAGGGCCTTTGTGTTGCGAGGATGAGATGGATGCCTGATGCCCTTGCCATCTGTGCAAGCCTTGCAATGGCATTTTCTACATCGCTTGGCGCTGTAAACATGAGGTCAGCAAGCTCGTCTATGAAGACGACTATATAAGGAAGTTTCTCATCTTTTGACACCTGCCTGTTATAGTTTTCGATATTCCTTGTGCCTTTTTCAGAAAGTAATCTGTATCTTCTCTCCATCTCAAAAACTACTTTTTTAAGCGCATCTGATGCATCTTTCGGGCTGGTTATAACTGGTGAAATCAAATGCGGTATATCGCTGTATGCAGAGAGTTCAAGAAGCTTAGGGTCAACCATCAGCATTTGCACTTCATCCGGTGTTGCCTTATAAAGAAGGCTGATTATCATGGCGTTTATCGAAACGCTCTTGCCCGAGCCTGTTGCGCCCGCCACCAGCAGGTGCGGCATTCTTGCGAGGTCTGTAACAACAGGATTGCCGAATATGTCTTTGCCGAGCGCAAGTGTCAGCAGTGATGAACTCCTCTGAAATATGTCGGATGAGACTATCTCCTTAAGGGAAACGGTTGCGCGCTCGTTATTTGGCACCTCTATGCCTATGGTTGCCTTGCCTGCAATGGGATATACCCTGATGCTCTGCGCACGGAGGGCTAGGGCGAGGTCGTCTGAAAGTGAGACTATTCTGTTTATCTTTACGCCGGCTGCCGGCTCAAACTCATACATTGTCACCACAGGCCCTGGATGCGCCTGTTTTATCTTTCCGCTGACGCTGAAATCCAAGAGTTTCTTTTCGAGTCCTGATGCTGCTGAGGTCAGTTCTTCCTTTGCCGGCCCTGATACCCCTTCAGCATCTTTTAATAATTCGAGAGAGGGAAGTTTGTAGCCGCCTGTCTCCTGCGCAGGTTTTTCTCTCGGGACTTTTTTCGCGGCAGCAGCTTTAGTCTGTGTTTCTCTATTTTTCGGCTCGCTTATTATAATAATGCCTGAGTCGTAATCTTCAGGCACAGGTTCTTCCTTGAGCTTTTTTCTGTTTTTCAGATGCATGATATACTCAAATGGAGAGACAGGGCTCATAAGGATTACGGAGACAAGAATTACAGCAATGCTGACTATATATGCGCCTATGCTTGAAAGAAGACTTTCGAACAGATTTGAAAGAAAGGCGCCCAAAAAACCGCCCGGAGGATCTGTATTCAGATGGATGCTCTTTGATGCGAGATGGAGAAGCATGGACAATGACGGCAGAAAGAGAATAACGCCAAAAACATGCGCTTTTTGTTTCTCTTTGCCGATGACCCTCCAGATGCCGTAAATAACAAGGAATAAAGGTATAAAGAAACCTGAAAAGCCTATTGTCGAAAATACGGCATCTGAGATATACGCTCCTACGATACCGCCATAATTTTTTGGAGAAGTATTCGAAAATGTGAGCAGGGATTTATCCCATTTATCATAAGTAAAAAGGGAGATGGCGAGATACAAGCCTCCTAAGATTGCAATAACGCCGATGATTTCCTGCAGACGCTTATTTTTTTTTGTGGGGAGATCATTGTTATTTATGGCGTGATATTTCTGCATGTTTAAGTTTATCATTTCCATTACAGATAGTAAAAGAGTATAACGGCGCCAAAGACAATGCGGTATATGGCAAAGGAGTCAAAGGTATGCCTTGTAACGAATCCTAAAAACGCCTTTATAACAAGCAGTGCGGAGGAAAAGGAGGCGAAGAAGCCGGCCGCAAAAGTAGGTATATCGTTTGTGTTTAGGCTATGAATGCTTTTCAATAGATCATACGATGTAGCGGCAAACATGGTGGGTATTGCGAGGAAGAATGAGAACTCTGTGGCTACCTTTCGCTCCAGCCCAAAGCACATGGCGCCCATTATTGTTGCCCCGGCTCTTGAAACACCTGGGAAAAGAGACAAGGTCTGGGCCAAACCAATGCCCAGCGCCTGCTTAAACGACATCTCATCCATATCCATAACAACCGGTTTTTTAACAACCCTTTCAATCACAAGTATGGCAATGCCGCCTGAGATAAGCGCAAATGCAACTGTTATCGGATTAAATAAATTGTTTTTTATAAAAGAGTGTGTGAGAAGCCCCAGAAACACAGCAGGCAGGAATGCTATCGAGAGGCTTAATAAAAAACGGTTTGTCTTTTCTGTGCCAATCCCTTTTATGGACGATAATACCCTCTCACGATACATCCATACCACTGCCAGTATCGCGCCAAGCTGTATAAATACCTCAAAAGTCTTTGCCTTATCCCCGGTAAAACCGAGCATATCACCCGCAAGGATAAGATGACCTGTTGAAGATACGGGTAAAAATTCGGTAATGCCTTCTACAATGCCAAGTATTACTGCCTTGAATATTTCTGTATCCATTTATCAATTGTCAGAATAATCAAATTTTAAACTTTTCCGTTTCAACGAGCGCCTTGAGGTCGGTAGTTATTTCCTTTGAGGATGGATTTAACTCCCATGCCTTTTTAATTGCTTCTATTGCCTTTTTTTTATCTCCAATTTCTAAATACGTTTTGCCCATGTTGTAATGAGTATCTGCATTATTTGGAGTTATTTTTAGAATCTCACGATATTTTTCTATTGCCTGTTCCTGCTGTCCCAGCTTCCGATGTGCTTCCGCAAGACTCTGAATTATGGACGTATCAGAAGGGTTTTTCTTGTGCGCCTTCATGAGCACTTCAATGGCCTTTTCGTTTTCATTCTTCGCCAGATACATCTCGCCCATTAAATGTCCTGAAGTGGAAATATCCTGTCTTACATCCGATACAGCATCCTTCAGTATATTTTCTGCCCTTTCTGTCTTACCAGCTTTTTTATAGAGCTTGCTCAGTATAATGAGCCTGTCGGTGTTTGAAGAGCTTATCTCGTGGGCTGCTTCATAATATTTAATTGCGGATTCTACATCAACCCTGTCCTCATGTATCTTAGCAATCGCATCGTATGCCTTTACAAAAAGCGGTTTTTTTGCGATGGACTCTTTGAAAAACTCAATTGCCTGGTCCGTCTCTCCTTTGGCAATGGCCAGTTGCCCAAAGTTGTAAATGATTGTCGGAGAATCGGGTAGTAGTTCCGATGCCTTTTTTAGCTCATCCTCTGCTATCTGTAAATCCCTGCTTTCTAAATACCTTTGAAAGTTTTTCAGATGTGTTTCAAGTGAGGACGGCTTGAACTTTTTATTCAATACCGCAGATATTTTATCCTCCAGTGTGGCCATTACAAAGGGTTTTATGATATATGCCGCTCCTCCCTCCTCTGCAGCCCTTGCAACAGTGTGTCTTCTTATCTCTGCTGTAACGAATATGAAAATAATATTACTGTATTTTTGATTTTCCCTTACTGTTTTAAACAGTTCAAGCCCTGTCATCTCGGGCATATTGATGTCGCAGACAACAAGGTCTATTTTCGAAGTCTGGATAATGATGAAAGCCTCTTTCCCGTCGACTGCAGTAATGATATTTTTGAATCCCATTCTTGTCAGCATGTTACTGACTGTTTTCCGCATGGATGATTCGTCATCAACCACAAGACAGTTTATATTTAAATATTGCATTGGAATTGACATCAGGATATCACCTCTTTTAGGGTTTCAGGGAGGGTGAACGCAAACTTTGCACCGCCATTTTCAGAGTCCTCGACCCGGATATCCCCGCCATGCGCATGTATCACCAGCTTGCAGAAAGTCAGTCCCAGACCGGTACTCGTTTTTCTCTGTTTTGCTTCTCCTTCTACTTGAAAGAATTTATCGAATATCTTCCCTTTCATATCATCGGGGACACCCTTTCCCTGATCGGTTATACTGATCGATGTCTCCTTTTTATTGTCATCGTACTGAATTTTCAATGTGATATTACTGCCATCAGGGGAGTGTTCTATTGCATTTCGCAAGAGGTTTGTTATTACCCTGTCTATGAGATTTTCGTCTATATAACACAGGTGAGAATCCCCTTCCAATGCCAGTTCAATATTCCTGCGGGATAAGACATTTTTGAGTGATGTTATCTCTCTTTTAGCTAAAGTATAGATATCCGTTTCTTCCCTGTATATTTTTATCTTTCCTTCTTCGAGCTTAAGCACGTCAAGGATATTCATAACCATGTTCTGCATTTTATAGACATCTTCCGCTGCAAGATTGACGTATTCAAATTGCTGCGGTGTGAGCGGTTCGTAGTTTAAAAGGTCAAGATTTGCCATTATTGTACCGATTGGTCCTTTTAGGTCATGAACTATGAAGCTTGTAAGATTTGTCTTTAATTCATCCAACTCCGCGAGTTGCTTGTTGGCATCTTCGAGTTTTTTTATCTTTATATCCAGTTGTTCTCTTATCTGTTCATTATAAATATACGGCGCCAGATGTTGCGCCACATCCATTGCTATAATTTCCTGTTCTATGGAAAAAGGCTTTCCTTCCTCTGAGTCGGTGAGATTTATAACGCCAAGCTTTTCATTAAAGTATTTAATCGGAATGCTGAGAGAGTTCTTCGAGGAATATTGAGAAGAGTCCAGAGGCGTGAAAAATGACCTTCTCTTTTCATCTGCATGAAATGGTTTGTCATCTATCAATGCCCGCGTGGAGATTGTGACATCGCAGAGCCTTCTCTTAAAGCCGATTATTTCAGGGTTTGTCGATGCCTTTACTTCCAGAGTTAAGTCTTCGGGATTGATGATCATTATGGAGCATCTTTTCACCTTCAGGAGTTCTATTAGAATGGTAAGCACTTCCTGAAGCTTTTCATCAAATGCAATGTCATGCCGTAAAAGGATTTTGCCGATATTGGATTTTTCGCCTGATTCGTATGACATGGTGTATATTATAGCACAGGATTATGTGTTTGCAAGGACGCCTTTTACATCGTAATCGAGGGCATCCACAATCTCAACCTTCACGATGTCACCAACCTTTGGGATTGCAGATTTATGATTTATGATTTCGGATTTTTTTGTTTTTAAATCTTCAATCTTCAATCTGAAATCATCAATAATTATTACTCCATCTATTTCAGGCGCATGGGAATAAAGCCGTGCAATGGCAACATTATCGTCAGATTCGTCTATTATCGCCTCGTATCTTTTGCCGACAAGTTCCTTATTTTTCTCAAGTGAGATGGCTGCCTGTCTTGTCATTATCTTATCGAGCCTTCTGTTTTTTACTTTCTCAGGCACATGCCCTTTGAGTTTTGATGCTGACGTTCCTTCTTCCTTTGAATATTTGAAGACCCCAAGCCTGTCGAATCGTACTTCTTCTATAAAGTCCACAAGTCCATGAAAATCTTCTTCTGTCTCGCCGGGAAATCCAACGATGAATGTTGTCCTGAGCGCAACTCCCGGAATGGTGCGCCTGATGTTTCTTATCAGTTTGATATATTCTTTTCTCGTTCCTCTTCTTCCCATTAGCCTCAATATCTTATCCTCAGAGTGCTGAAGAGGTATATCGAGGTATTTCTGTATTTTGTCCTCACCGGCTATGCACTCCAGCAATTCATCACTTATTTCTGTTGGATAAAGATAAAGGAGGCGGATTCGGAAATCACCATCTATGGATGCCAGATCCTTTAGTAAAGATACAAGGGGATATCCCTTTAATTCTTTTCCATAGTTAGTAATATCCTGCGCCACGAGTATTAACTCTCTGATGCCTTTCTGTATATATTCCTCTGCCTCTTTCAATATTTGTTCCGGTGGAATGCTCCTGAATCTTCCCCTTATGGATGGTATAACGCAGAATGTGCATTTTTTATCACAGCCCTCTGCGATTTTGAGATAGGCATAGGACGAGGCGATAGGCGATTGGCAATGGGCAATAGGCATTTTGGTATTCCCTATCGCCTCGCGCCTATAGCCTATAGCCAAATCCTTGCAGTATTCAATTATGTTGCTATCTTCTCCAACTCCAAAGATAGCGTCTATTTCAGGAATCTCTTTCAGGAGTTCATCCCTGTATCTTTGTGCCAGGCATCCGAATACAATAAGCTTCGCCCTTTTACCTTTCATCTTGGCAAGTCCTAGTATCTCTTCTATGGACTCTTCCTTTGCATCCCGTATAAAGCCGCATGTGTTTACAAGAAGGATATCCGCATCATTTGCATCATCCACATGGACAAAGCCTTCTGATACAAATCTTCTTGCCAAATGTCTTGAATCAACAACATTTTTTGGACAGCCGAGGGTTGTGATGTTAATTGTAGTCAATTTTGTTCCTCACTGGAATACTATTTATTAAAGTAGAACTATTTATGATAACATGAATTGGCTAACTGATGAGGCGGACCAGAGGTATTCCTGAGCGCCTTGAGAAAAGGGGTTTTGTAGGCTGTGGTAAAATATATAATGTGTTCCGAATGTCCATAGGAGGTGAGTTTTTTGGGAAGCAGACAGCGAATAAAATTCAGAAAACCTCAGCCGCAAAAGCCCGCGGTAGGCAAAACCGCTGCTGAAATCGTCAGGGAATTAAAAGAGGGCGCCGCCGCTGCATCCAATTACAGGGAACAATCCCTGAAAATCCACGGCCTGATCTGCGCCAAATGCGGGAGAGAGTTCGATTTCAAAAACCGGAATATTCTTACCGTACACCATAAAGACGGGAATCACCGGAACAACCCCTCCGATGGCTCTAACTGGGAGAATCTCTGTATTTATTGTCATGACGACGAGCACAGCAGAGGGCTTCTCGGAGATTATCTAAAGGGGACTTCAAGCGATTAAAGAGCGATTTATGCAAGAAACAAGACATGACCCTCTTGCCCTATCACTTTTATTTGCTCTTTAGGTAACTTTTCAAGTCACGATAATAGTTTTCATGAGGACCAATCATAATTAATTCTAAATCCTTTCCAATAATTCGATAAGCAAGAAGATATTCAATCGTTTTGATTTTGAATTTATGGACAAATATGCCCCGTGCCTCGTTAAGCAATTCTTCAGATACCCTAACTGCTGTTGCCATATATATTGCCTCCTCTTCATATTTGTTATGCTTTGCTATAATTACAATTCATTTTGCAGCATAATGCAACCTTTTATTTCACTCCTGCCTGCTTCTCATTACTGCCCGATAGATTATGATATAGCCTGCTACTGCCGACAGAAGGCCGAGAAGCGTTGTTCCAAAGACAAAGGGTAATAAAAGATGGCTCATCTCATTCAATAGATAGTTAAAGCTTATATTGTTCCAGTCGATGGACGGTATTATTTTCTTCATGCCCAGCAGTTTTGCGCCGGACCATGTTGCAAACGTATATATCGGCACGATAGTCCATGGATTGGTGATATATACCCCGACTATGGTCACAAATTTATTGAGCCTGAGCATCCATGCAGCGGCAATGCCAAGCACAGTATGCAGCCCGAGTATTGGAGACATGCCGATAAAGATGCCCACTGCAAAGGATATTGCAATCTTTTTTGGAGAATCTTTTACGCTGAAAATCGCAGATAACTTATCTCGAAGAGCCAAAGTGCTGATACCCCTCTGAATTAAATTTCAAATTCCAAAATGCTGGTATCCCTCTGCTTTGATAGGGAATTCCCTGCCCCTTTTATCCACAACAATCCTATCCTTTTCTGTGATTTCGCCAATGCAGGTTATTCTTACCCCCCCTGCGCCCCCCCTTAACAAGGGAAGGATGGGGGGGTGTGGATGTGCTGTAAACAAAAGCTCATAATCCTCGCCGCCAGATGTTGCGAGGTGTATATGGTCTAAGCCCATTATATCAGCAGCTTGCTTCAATTCCTTTGATACAGGTATTTTATCGAGATAAACCTTTGCACCCACATTGCTTTCATCGCATACCCTGCAAAGGTCGATAAATAAACCATCACTTATATCTATCATTGATGTCGCGTGTTTCGCAATCTCACTGGAGTCTCTTGCGACAGGCATAAGATGCCTTCTGATCAAAGGCTCGGCAATCTCGTAGTCAAGAGTTAGGAGTTTGGAGTTATGAGTTAAAGACAATGCCTTTTCGTCCTTATTTTTTTGTTTTTTGCTTCTAACTCTAAACTCATAACTCTTAACTCTATCTTTTGATTCAGGAGCAAGCTTCTTCAATATCTCCAATCCGCACGCGGAATCGCCAACAGTACCTGTAACATAAATCTTATCTCCGACAGATGCCCCGCTCCTTGCGATAATCTTATCGCCCGCACCAATTATTGTAGCAGAAAGAACCATGTCATTTTCTGCAGCACACAAATCCCCGCCCACTAAATTCACTTCATAGATGTTCATTGCATTGGAAATCCCTTCATACATCTTCCAGAAAATCTCTTCGTCTGTATCCTTTTTCATGGCTATACTCAGGAATAGATACTTCGGCTTCCCGCCCATTGCCATAATATCGCTTACATTGACAGACACAAGTTTAAAGCCGAGTTGTAAAGGGGATGTAAGGCTTAAATCAAAATGAATCCCCTCGTTCATCATATCCGTTGTGACAAGGATTTTTTCTTTTTGAGGGGCAATAACAGCAGCATCATCGCCGATACCCACAATGATGCTGCTGTCTTTAGAGCTAAACCTTTTTCTTACTTCTTGCAGGAGCTTTAACTCTCCTATTTGATGGAGTTTCATTTTTAGTTGAGCTAACCTTTTTTGTAGTTTTTGAACTCCGAACTTTATGAGGTATGGCTGTCTTTAAGACATCATCCATTGTCTCAGCAAGGACGAAGTTCACTCCTTCCTTGACATATTTTGGAAGGTCTTCAAGGTCTTTTTTATTTCTATGTGGAATTACCACTGTCTTTATGCCCATTCTTTTTGCAGCGAGGGTTTTTTCCTTAAGTCCTCCTATCGGAAGAACCCTTCCGCGCAATGTGACTTCACCTGTCAGGGCAACATCTTTCCTTACAGGCTTTCCTGTAAGCGCGGATGCTATTGCAGTCGCCATTGTTATGCCTGCGGATGGTCCGTCTTTAGGGATTGCGCCTGCAGGGACGTGGATATGCATGTCGACCTTTGAGAATGCATCCTCGCTGATGTTAAGCTGTTTTGCCTTTGACCTTACATAACTCAATGCAGCCTGCGCAGATTCCTTCATCACATCGCCGAGCTGTCCTGTGAGCGTAAGGCTGCCTTTGCCTTTCATGGTTGTTGCTTCCACATATATCACATCGCCGCCTGCCTCTGTCCATGCAAGGCCTGTGGCGACTCCAACATCGTCTTTTTTCATCTCTTCTTCAGGGAGATATTTCGGCACTCCTAAGTATTTCCTGACATTGCCTCCGGTAATATCGAATTTCTTAGCCTTTCCCTCTGCAACCTGTTTTGCAACCTTTCTGCAGAGGTTTGCTATCTCTCTCTCGAGGTTTCTTACCCCTGCCTCTCTTGTGTAATGTGATATTATCCGCTGAATTGCCGAGTCGCTTATCTTTAATATTTTCGATGTTATGCCATGCTCTTCCAATTGTTTAGGAATGAGATATTTCTTTGCTATTTCCAGCTTTTCTTCCTCTGTATATCCTGAGAGGTACAATATCTCCATCCTGTCCCTGAGAGGGCTTGGTATTGTATCCGCAAGGTTGCCTGTGGTTATGAACATGACATTCGACAGGTCAAAAGGAACCGCCAGATAGTGATCCATAAACGAATTGTTCTGCTCGGGGTCAAGGACTTCAAGGAGCGCTGATGACGGGTCCCCCCTGAAATCCATTCCGATTTTGTCTACCTCATCAAGCATGAATACAGGGTTGTTCGTCCCTGCCTGTTTTATTCCCTGAATTATCCTTCCGGGAAGCGCGCCCACATATGTCCTTCTGTGTCCTCTTATTTCCGCTTCGTCACGGACGCCTCCGAGGGACATCCTGACGAATTCCCTCCCGAGAGCGCGGGCTATAGAGCGGCCGAGGGATGTCTTTCCTACGCCTGGAGGTCCTATGAAGCACAAAATCGGGCCTTTCATTTTTTCCTTCAATTTCCTTACGCTGAGGTATTCGAGTATCCTCTCTTTGACCTTTTCGAGGTCGTAGTGGTCTTCGTTTAATACCTTTTCTCCAACTTTTATGTCGAGCTGGTCTTTTGTGCTCTTTGACCACGGCAGCTCTGTAAGCCATTCGAGATATGTTCTTATGGTTCCAGCCTCAGCGCTGTCAGGATGCATTTTTTCGATACGCTTCAACTGTTTTTCAGCCTCTTTCATCACTTTTTCCGGCATCTTTGCTTCTTCTATCTTTTTTTTGAACTCCCTTATCTCTTCCGCACGCTCGTCTATCTCGCCAAGCTCCCTCTGTATTGCCTTCAGTTGTTCGCGCAGGAAGTATTCCCTCTGAGTTTTGTCTATCTCTCCCCTTGCTTCTGTCTGGATTTTCTGCTGTATGGTTAATAGCTGGATTTCTCTGGTTAATATCTCGCTTATCTTTCTCAGCCTCTCGATTGGGTCCGACATCTCGAGTATTTCCTGAGCCTGCTCTGTCTTCAGCCCGAGATTGGATGCTATTAGATCTGCAAGCCTTCCGGGATCGTCTATGTTTTCTATAACAACCATCACATCGGGCAGCATTGTCCTGCCGAGAGATACGGTCTTATCCATCTGTTCTTTGACATTTCTTATTAATGCCTCGTTCTCGAGGGTCATCTCCACAGGCTTTTCTTCTGCAATCTTTTCTATCTCGGCCATGAAGAACGTCTCCTGCTGAGAAAATTTTAATGCCTTTGCTTTGCTCAACCCCTGTGCAAGTATTTTCACCCGGCCGTCAGGGAGTTTGAGCATCCTCATAATCATGCAGACCGTGCCCATAGAATATAGGTCGTCCGGTGAAGGCGACTCAACATTGAGGTCTTTCTGCGTAAGGAGCAGTATCATCCTGTTTGTATTAAGCGAATGGTCTATTGCCTTTATTGATACATCCCTTCCGACAAACAGTGGGAGTATCATGTAGGGGAATACAACAATGTCGCGTGCCGGCAGCACAGGCAATGTATCGGGAATCTCTATCTGCTCTTTATCGTAGTTTTTATCGGCTTCAACCATCTTATCTCCTCTCTATATTAATTTTTATCAATTTGCCCTTTAGTTTTGGGAACTTAATTGTTATAACTCCATTGGCATAAAATGCCTCGCCGGCTATGGTATTGATATGGATAGGCATTTTTATTACACGCCTGAAATCCTTTGTGCTTCTCTCCATGCATAAGTATTTTAAGTCGCCTGATATTGATTCGTCATCGGTTTTCATTCCTTCTATGATCAGTAAATCCTCATACACATTTATTGATGCATCTGCCGGGTTTATTCCAGGCAGGTCAATTTCAAATACGAGGTCATCGGCAGTCTCGTAACAGTCTATCAGAGGCTCACTGCAGTTTTCTACTGCATAAAAGAATAAACCCTGTAAAACATTTTTCATACCAATGTTTTTACTTTTTCGATCAGATATTTTTTAAAATCATCAGATAGCTCTTTGTTCTTAAGCGCAAAGTCAACAGTCGCCTTTAGGTATCCTAACTTATCCCCGGCATCGTATCTTTTGCCTTTTTTTATCAGATAACCATAAATTGTCCGCTTTTTCAACAACTCTTTTAATGCATCTGTAAGCTGAATTTCACCCCCGGAGTCAATCGTTTGTTTTTCGAGAATTTTAAATATATCCGGAGTCAAAATATATCTTCCTATTATAGCCAATTTGGATGGCGCATCCTGCTGTTTTGGCTTTTCAACCAGGTCATTGATCTTATAGACCTCACCTTCAAGAGACCCGTCAATAATTCCATAACGATGAACATCCGACTCCTGCACTTCTTCAAGAGCAATTACAGGACAATCCAGTTCTTCATAAACCCTTATCATATTCTTAAGCAGGGGATATTCAGGATCTATCACATCATCGCTTAATATAACTGCAAAAGGCTCATCCCTAACAAAGGGCTTTGCACATAGTATTGCATGACCAAGCCCGAGGGGTGCCCTCTGGCGTATATATGCAATGTTAATCTCATTTAGCTTGTTAAGCTCCTCAAGTATTTTCTCTTTTCCTGATGCCTTGAGTTTTTCTTCCAGTCTGTATGAAGAATCAAAATGGTCTTCGATAGCTCGCTTATTCTTGCCTGTAATAATGATAAACTCCTCTATGCCGCATGTCATAGCCTCTTCAATTGCATATTGGATCTGGGGTTTATCAACAATAGGCAACATCTCTTTTGGAGACGCTTTTGTAGCAGGCAAAAACCTTGTGCCGAGACCTGCTGCCGGAAGTATAGCCTTTTTGACGCTGGTTTTCATGTACTCCATTACTCCAGTTTTATTTGGTGCCGGAGACGAGACTCGAACTCGTACAGAGCAAGCTCCGAGGGATTTTAAGTCCCTTGCGTCTACCAATTCCGCCACTCCGGCAACATAGAGCGACATAGAGCTACAGAACGACAGTTCGACAGTCAAATTAGTTTTTTAGTGCGACAGTTCGGCAGTGCGACAGTCAAATTATGGAAAAATTTATTCCTTATAAAAACTGTCGCACTGTCGCTCTATTAACTATCGCACTAATGTCGCTCTGTCGTGCTATTGAATAAGATACTAAAAAACAGCGTGAAAGTGCAACTTAAGCACGAGTAATCCTACCCTCAGCCATAATCAATATACTGTCTGCAAGTCTTTCTGCCTGAGCCATGTCATGGGTGGTAATAATAAAGGTCTTGTGACTTCTTTGGGACCCCGATTTTATGTCCAGAATAATCCGCTCTATGATTTCGGTATTTTCCTTATCAACAGAGGCTGTCGGTTCATCAAGGAAAAGTATCTCAGGTTCTATGACTATTGCCCTTGCAATACCGAGTCTCTGCATCTCGCCACTTGAAAGGGTGAGGGCATTCTGATTTCTTTTATGAATAAGGCCGACAAAGTCGAGCACCCTCTCGACCCTGTCTTTTATCTCTCCTGATTTTAATCCCCTTATCCTGAGTCCGTATGCTACATTATTGAAAACAGTTGTATTGAATATGCCTATTCCTGGAAGCACAAGGGTTATCCTTCGCCTGAGGCTTATGTCCTTTTTAATGATACTGCCTCCTGAAAGATAATTGACCTCTCCTCTGTCAGGCTCTTCAAGAAGCGCACATATCCTCAAAAATGTGGACTTACCACTGCCGTTTGCTCCCATTAAGACATATATCCCGCCAGAATCAAAACAATAGGAACAATCCTTCAGAACAGTTTTTCCATTATAACTTTTTGACACACTGGATATGCTTAAACTGAGATTCATTTTATATCAATTCTCCTTGCACCTGAGATTGCCCTCCTCTGTATAGAATGGAGAATTGCATTAATAATAAGAGAGAGCATCAAAAGAATAATCCCCAGTGCAATCGCAAGTTCGAAATTCCCCTTGTCCGTTTCAAGTGCAATGGTGGTTGTCATGACCCTTGTGTAACCTGCTATATTGCCTCCGACGATCAGTATTGCCCCAACCTCTGCCATTACCCTTCCAAATGCAGCAACTATACCTGATATTATCCCATATCTTGCCTCTTTTATGATTGTAATTGTGCTCTGAAATGGTGTTGCGCCAAGTGTCATGGATGCCTGTTTTATAATAGGGTTAACACTTACAATGGCTGAGTGACAGAGTGATACCACAATGGGAAATGCAAGTATTGTCTGGGCTATGACCATTGCCGAAGGGGTATAAAGCAGTCCCATGAAACCGAGCGGACCACTCCTTGAAAGCAGGATATAAACGAAGAGCCCGACAACCACAGGAGGAAGCCCCATAAAGGTATTTGATAGGCTGATGAGCATTGCCTTCATCGGAATCCGTTTCAATCCAAGTAATGCACCAATGGGAAGCCCCATTGCGGTGGCAATCAACAGTGCTGCACCAGAGACCCTGAAGGACAAAAATATAATGCCCGTCAATTCCCTATCAAGATTAAGTATCAGGAGAAATGCCTCTTTAAAGCCGAGAAATATTGAATGCATACCAGGTTTAGTTACAGATATTAAATCTTTTGAGAATCAATGTAAGAATTCCTCTAAGTCCCTTCACCGAACTTATCTTGCATTCGGGATAAACAACTGATTTCCGTGTTTATCTTTAAAGGATGCAATAGCCCGCTGTCCTTCCTTTGATATGAGCCAGTTTATAAACTCCATTGCCTCTCTGTATTTGACATGCTTATGCTTTTGAGGATTAACAGCCATAACTCCATACTGATTGAACAATATCGGGTCGCCCTCAAGGACAATCTTCATCTCAAGCTTATCCTTATCCTTTGTAGCAAGCCATGTGCCTCTGTCAGTCAGTGTATATGCCCGCTTTTCATTGGCAATCCTCTGGGTCTTTTCCATCCCCTGACCTACTTCGAGATACCACTTTTGAGAATGCGTAAGGGGGACTTTGTCCCCCTTACGAGAACCCCCTTTGGGATCGATTCCTGCTTTTTCCCATATTGATAATTCTTTTGTATGTGTGCCTGATTTATCGCCCCTTGAAACAAAGGGATAGTTGAGTTCTCCTATCCTTTTGAATGCTTCTGATGCTGATTTCATGCCCTTTATCTTTAAAGGATCATCTGAAGGGCCAATGATGACAAAATCATTGTACATAACATCATGGCGATTAACAAAATATCCCTCCTCCACAGCCTTTAACTCCTGCTCCTTTGCGTGGACAAACACCACATCAGCATCTCCCCTTTTCCCTATCTCTATGGCAGCGCCAGTCCCCACTGCAACCACATCAACCTTTATCCCCGTCTTTTTCTGAAATATGGGCAGGATGTAATCAAACAATCCCGAATTCTGAGTGCTTGTAGTTGATGCACAGCGTATTCTTGTTTCGGCGGAGACTGCCGAGGCGAGACAAGCCGATACAATCAGTATTAATATAAAACTTCTTTTGAGCATGTATTGCCTCTTGTTGTTACAATATAAACCGTGCCTTTTGCGTAAGTCAAATTTTTTCTTGACAGGCGAATATATTCCCCTTATAATGTAAGTAAGCACTTACATAAAATAAAGCAGAGGTTTGAATGGGAGATTCAAAAGACACACAATCCACGAGGGACAGAATTCTTGAAGTGGCACTGAAGCTCTTTTCCCAAAAAGGCTATCTCGGCGCCACCACAAAAGAGATTGCAAAAGAGGCGAGGATAGCAGAGGTAACGCTGTTTAGGCACTTCCCCTCAAAAGAAAAACTCTTTGAAGAAGTTATAAATACCCATTCATTTCTGCCTGCCTTAAAAGAACTGATGCCTGAAATAGCACGGATGTCATATGAAAAAGCATTAACCGAAATCGCAAAAAGATTTTTAGAAACACTCTCGTCAAGAAAAGACCTGATACAGATAATGCATTCGGAGATGCAGAGGTATCCTGAGAAGATCCATAAAATTTACCATGCATTTATCGATGAGATATTTAAGATTCTTGCATCCTATTTTGGCGAGATGCAGAAAAGGAAGATTCTTAAAGGCTTTGATACAGAGTTCGGTGCAAGGGCATTTTTAGGGATGTTTTTTTCGTATTTTAATGTCCATGAAATGATGATGCATAAAAAATACAGGCATGTGGATAAAAATATAACGATAAGGGAATTTGTGAAGATTTTTGTGAGAGGAACTATAAAAGGCGGTAAACAGTAGGCAGAATACAGGAGATAAAGGGGTGATTGCAATGATTAAATCAAAAATACCATCTTTAATGGTTTTGGCAGTTGTAATAGTCATTTTTACATCTGGTACTCTTTCAGCACAGGAGTATTCTCTCAGCGACCTTTATCAGATTGCCCTTGAGCGTGCTGAGAGGATAAGGATATCCGAAGAAGACCTTTATATTGCAGAAAGAGGAAAGGACAAGGCCGTTTCAGCGCTGCTTCCTAAACTTTCGGCATTCGGAAATTACACAAAATACAGTGAAGACAAGCATTCATCAACAGGCGCTGTCATCCAGCCGAATGACTCTACATCATGGGGTTTAAGACTTGATCAATCTCTATCAATAAGCGGCAGAGAAATTACTGCCTTTAAAATCTCAAGGGAAGCCATTGAAAAGAGCAGATATGACCTTCATGCAGTGAAGGAGGCTTATATTTTCAGCGTTGCGTCTGCTTATTATGATGTGCTTAGAGCAAAGAAGGCTGCCGAGATTGCAAAGAGCAATTTTGATCGGCTGACAAAACACAGGGACGCAGCAGCAATAAGACTCAAGGTCGGTGAGGTCACAAAAACAGACCTGCTGAGGGCAGAGGCTGAATTGTCGGGCGCCCGTGCGGAACTGGTGAAATCTGAAAATAATCTTAAGCTAACAAAGGCGGTGCTTGCAAGGGTTGCCGGACTAAGCGGAGACTTTGATATTAAGGAAGCAGCAGACAGTAAACAGTATGCAGCAAGCACGGAAACAGTTGAGTCTCTGAAACAGATAGCTTCTTCCGAAAGGGCTGAATTAAAGGCCATCGAGTTGCAGAGGAGGGTTGCAAAAGAGCAGGTTAAATATGCAAAGGGTTCATACTGGCCAACTCTATCTATAGAAGGTGTTTACTCAAGGAGAGAGGAAGACCCTGCATCTGCCTTTCTCAATAAGGAGAGTATTTACGGTGGAATTAAGTTAAATTTTCCATTCTTCGAGGGAGGACTCAGAAAGGCTGAGGTGAGAGAGGCAGAGTCAAGACAGAGGCAGGCGGAATTTATATATGAAGACCTTAAGAAAACCGTAGGCATCGAAGTAGAAAATGCATGCCTTGATTTTCAGACACAGAAAGAAATCTTAAAATCCCTTGAAGACCAGTTGACATTCGCAAAGGATAACTATAATTCAGTATCAAGGCAATATGAATTTGGCCTTGCCAACAGCATAGATGTCATTGACGCAAATACATTGTTCCTGACATCAGAAAGACAGGTTGCCGATGCAGGGTATAGTTATCAGTTGTCCATCCTGAGGTTACAGAGAACGACCGGCGTATTTTTGAAGACAACTGTCAGCCGGCAGTCCATAGAACACCAAGTCAAAGACACCAAGTCAAAGAAGGAAGATAAAGGGAGGACAAACTGATGTGGCAGTCGGACAGGAATAACTTCGCTAAAATCATTCTTTTAACCGCAATTGTTTTAATCGTCATGACCCCGGCTTGTAAGAAGAAGGAGACAAAGAAGACAGAAGAAAGGTCTGTGAACGTCCGTGTGCAATCTGTTGAGGAGAAGGCGCAGAGGCCATTTGTTGAGACAATAGGCACCTTAAACCCAAATGAAGACCAAATTGTAAGCGCAGAGGTTGATGGCATTTTAAAGGAAGTAAAGGTTGATAATGGAACTGCAGTCTCAAGGGGAATGCTGTTATCGGTAATTGATGATACCGATTACGGTCTTGAAGTTAAAAGGGCAGAGGCTGTCTTAAGACAGGCTAATGCGACTCTTTCAAACACAAAGCTTGAGTTTGAACGCAAGCAAGCCCTATATAAAGAGCAGCTTGTGACCCAACAGCAGTTCGACGACGTATCTACAAGGCTTTCCCTATCAGAGTCTGACGTGGAAAGGGCAAAGGCAGCATTGTCCCTCGCAAAACAGAAGCTCATCAAGACGAGGATTTATTCTCCCCTTTCGGGCTATGTAAAGGAAAAGAAGGTCTCAGCGGGTGATTATGTGCGAAACGGCGCCAACATGTTTGTAATCATACAGAACAATCCGCTCAAACTCAATTTCACAGTGACAGAGAAGGATGTGGGAAGGCTAAAGAAGGGTCAGGATATAACCTTTAAGGTTGATGCCTTTCCGGGCATGGAATTTAAGGGAAAGGTTAACATCATTTACCCAAGCCTCGAAGAAAAGACGAGGACTCTTCAGGTAGAGGCACTGGCTTCCAATCCTGACAGCTTATTGAAACCCGGTCTTTTTGCCCATGTGATACTTTATACAGGCGCTGAGAGAAACACGGTTCTTGTGCCGATAATCTCTCTCCTATATGAAGGCGAGACAGTAAAGGTCTTTGTTGTTGATGGCGGCAGGGCAAAGGAAAGGTTTGTGAAGGTCGGACAGAAATACGGCGAGATGATGGAGGTTGTGGAAGGCTTAAAAGGCGGTGAAAATGTTGTCATAGCAGGGCAGCAAAATCTTTCCGAAGGGGTGAGAGTAAATGTGGCTCGCTGATACGTCTATAAAAAGACCTGTCTTTGCAACAATGGTCATTGCTGCCCTCGTTATATTCGGGATAGTGAGCTATCCCGGCATCGGTGTTGATCTCTTTCCAAAAGTCGATTTTCCGATGGTCAACATTACCACAACACTCAGAGGCGCCAGCCCTGAGATTATGGATATTGACGTAACAGATAAAATCGAAGAGGCGGTCAATACCATAAACGGGGTGAAGACCATCGCCTCCACAAGCACGGAGGGAGTCTCAAGCGTCTTCGTAGAGTTCGTGCTTGAAAGGGATATCGACCTTGCAGTTCAGGACGTGAGGGAAAAGATCTCTACAATAAGATCGAAGCTGCCGAGGGATATCAATGAGCCGATAATAGAGAAGGTTGACCCGGATGCTACTCCTGTTTTGTGGCTTGCCCTTACCGGAGAAAAATCACCGAGGGAGCTTTCCACTTACGCTGATGAGGTGCTGAAAGAACAGCTCCAGAAGGTGAACGGAGTTGGCGCAATCCGACTGGCCGGACTCAGGCTGAGGCAGGTGCGGGTATGGCTCGACACGAACAGGCTCCGGGCATACCAGATCACTGCCCATGATGTCATGAGGGCGCTGCAGCGTGAAAATGTGGAACTCCCGAGCGGAAGGATTGAGAGCGATACCAAGGAGTACTCTGTGAAGGTCAAGGGTGAGTTCCTGAAGGTACAGGATTTCAACGACCTCATCGTGGGATACTCGAAAGGCGCTCCCATCAGACTCACGGACGTGGGCAGGGCAGAAGACGGCATGGAGGAAAAGCGCTCGATAGCAAGGTTCAATGGGTTGCCTGCTGTGGGTTTGGGAGTGCAGAAGCAGTCGGGGACGAACACCGTCGAGGTCATCGAAAGGGTGAAAAAGGAAATAGAGGCGATACGGAAAACCCTGCCTGCTGGAATGAATCTGGATATCTCCTTTGATCAGTCGACATTTATAAAGATCTCTATCAACGAGGTTCAGAAACACCTGATCTACGGCGGTTTCTTCGCTGCCCTTGCAGTGCTCCTGTTTTTAAAGAGCGCAAGGATAACCTTGATAAGCGCGCTTGCGATCCCGACGTCTATCATCACGACCTTCGCTATCATGAAGCTTTTTAATTTCACATTCAACAACATGACCATGCTCGCCCTGTCCCTTTCGGTCGGAATTCTTATTGATGACGCCATTATAGTCATTGAAAATATCCATCGCCATATTGAAGAAGGCATGTCTCCCCGCGAAGCCGCTTCCTTTGCAACATCAGAGATAGCTCTTGCGGTTATGGCAACTACAATGGCCATTGTAGCCATATTTCTGCCGGTGGCATTCATGAAAGGCATCATCGGAAAATTCTTCCTGCAGTTCGCGATTACTGTTGTCTTTGCAGTAATTATATCACTGTTTGTGTCTTTTACACTTACACCGATGATGGCATCAAGATATTTAAAAAGTCGGGAGTCAGGAGTCAGGAGTCAAGAGTCAAAGCTCTCTAATGCCTTTGAAAAGGCTTATAAAAAAACAGAGGAGCTATATAGAGGACTTCTGAAAATTGCCCTCAACCACAGGATTAAGGTATTGGTTATTGCAGCAGGCATATTTG
>CAMTVO010000016.1:0-38443 GCA_947085205.1 uncultured Nitrospiraceae bacterium | reverse complement strand
CTTAATCGGGGAATCCAGAGGACAGGCTTAATCGGGGAATCCAGAGGGCAAGCTTAATCGGGGAATCCAGAGGACAGGCTTAATCGGGCATCCAGAGCATAGTTGGTCTTTTAATGTATTTCTGCTAATCTTAAATTAGGTGGTATTAAATGACAAAGACTGCAAAAAAGGAAATCAAAGGAAAGATTGTTATCAATAGGGAATTATGCAAAGGGTGCAGGTATTGCATCATGGCATGCCCGAAAGGCTCTATAATCATAAACAAAAAATTCAATAGCATGGGCTATTTCCCTGCGCACTTTGAGCATCCTGAAAAGTGCACGGGGTGCGCTATCTGCGCCAGGATGTGCCCTGAGATAGCCATAGAGGTATGGAGAGAAGAATGATTCAGGAGGTGTTTTTATGTCGGGTTCAGATAAAGTAATAATTTATGGAAAGGCCGGTTGACCGTTCACAGAAAAGGCCCTGTCGGTCTATGGCGATAAGTCAAAATACTTTGATGTAAAGGCAGACAGCGCAAAGCTGGATGAGATGCTGAAGCATTCAAACGGCGTCCGTAAAGTGCCTGTCATTATAGAAGGCGGCAATGTGACTATCGGCTATGGAGGCTCTTGAGGGGTCTGATTGCCGATAGTTATCGGTAAGAGTTCAATTAAACAGGAGGTTTGATATGAGGACAATGATTGTTTTTACAGCTTTTGTTTTAATGTGTGCATTTTTTGTGCATCCGTCTTTCTCGCAGGATGTTCCTGTGGAAAAAAGCAAAAAACAGATCCTCGAAGACATAGAGACTCTCCAGAAAGGCCTGCATAAAACAAAGGAATGCGTTGTTGAAGCTGCAACCGAGGCGGAACTGCAAAGATGCCGTGAGGCTACCAAGGTAAGGAGATTCGAGGAAGTTCAGGACAAACTGTTTGAAATAGGAATGAGCAGGGAGGAGAGGAAGCTCAGAAAATCCCCTCGTGAATATTAAATTTAGGACGTATAGCTTATGAGGCTATTAAAATTTCTTCTGGTATCCATATTCCTATTTATTCCCTTTACTGTTTATTCTGCAGTAAAAGAATACAGGCTCAAAAACGACCTTAAGGTCTTAATCATCGAAGACCACAAGGCTCCTTTGGCCACATTTCAGATATGGTACAGAGTCGGCTCGAGAGATGAGCCTATAGGCAAGACAGGGATAAGCCATTTGCTCGAACACATGATGTTTAAAGGCACTCCCAAATACGGCTCAAAGCAGTTCTCGAATATAATCCAGAGAAGCGGCGGCGCTGACAATGCACACACAACGAAAGATTACACTATGTACCACCAGACGCTTTCATCAGATAGAATTGGCCTGTCCATAGAGCTTGAAGCGGACAGGGTGGTCAATCTATTACTCGACCCCAAAGAGGTTGTAAGCGAGAGAAATGTTGTCATGGAAGAAAGGCGCATGAGGTATGAGGACGACCCGCAGAATCTGCTTTATGAAGAGGTTATTGCAACGGCATTTAAAGCGCATCCGTATAACTGGCCTGTTATCGGATGGATGTCGGACATTGCATCCATAGAACGGAACGACCTTTACGAGCATTACAAAAATTACTACGCTCCTGACAATGCATTCATAGTGATTTCAGGAGATGTGAATGTTGAGGATGTGCTTTCTAAGATAAAGAGGAATTTTGAGAGCGTTCCAAAACCCCAGAGGAACCTTCCTGTAAAAAATTTCTCCGAGCCTTTACAGAAAGGAGAAAAGAGGGTATATCTCAGAAAAGAGGCAGAACTGCCTTATCTGCTGATAGCCTATCATGTTCCGAGCTTTCCCCACGAAGACAGTTTTGCCCTTACTGTATTGTCCGCAATGCTTTCAAAAGGAAAGAGCGCAAGGCTTTATAGGAGCATCATCTATGAAAAGAGACTTGCGTTGAATGTTTTTGCGAACTACAGCGGACTTTATAAAGACCCTTTCCTCTTTGTTTTCGGAGGCTCGGCGGCCCCCGGGAAAAACATAGAGGATGTTGAGAGGTCTATTTATAATGAAATTGAGAGAATAACAAAAGAGGTTCCTTCCGAAAAGGAGATACAAAAGGCAAAGAACCAGATTGAGGCGTCTTTTATATTCGCTCAAGATTCGAATTATACAAAGGCGCTTTATACCGGCATATTTGAGATGTTAGGAGACTGGAGGCTTATGGACATATACCTCGAAGGCATAAGAAAGGTGAGGACTGAGGATGTGCAGTCTGTGGCAAAGAAATATTTAGTTGATGATAATAAAACAGTAGGCATTCTTGTGCCGGTGAAAAAAGAAGATGAGAAGCTGGGAAGATAAGAAGATAAGATACCTGCTTGTACTGCTCACTGTTCACTGCTTACTGCTTACTGATGCCCATGCCATAGAAATAAAAAAACAGACACTCCCAAACGGCCTGACGGTCATTCATGCAGAGAGGCACAGCCTTCCAATAGTTATGGTTACGCTTTTGATAAAGGCATCGCCTTTGAATGAGCCGGAGGACAAGGCAGGGGTCGCGTATCTTACTGCAAAGCTTCTCAATGAAGGCACGGCGAAAAGAAAGGCGTTGGAAATCAGCGAGGAGATAGAGTTTATAGGGGCGTCGCTTAACGCATCGACAAATAGCGATTATACAACCATATCACTTTCTATCCTAAAGAAGGATGTGGATAAGGGTTTCGATATTCTCTCTGATACCCTTCTGAACCCATTGTTTTCAGAGGACGAGATAAATAGAAAAAAAGAAATAATAAAAGGTTCTCTACGACAGAGCGAGGAAGACCCTTCATTTGTAGCAAGCAAGGCATTTATAAAAGAGGTTTTCAAGAACCATCCGTACGGGAGGCTTGTGAATGGGAGCATCGAAAGCATCGACAACATAAAACGGGATGACATCATCGGGTTCTATAAGAAGCATTACCTTCCGGATAATGCGATACTCTCTGTGGTAGGAGACCTGACTCCTCAGGAACTTGGGTCGCTGATAAAGAAATATCTTGGACAATGGAAGCCGAAAGTCAGGAGTCAGGAGTCAGGGGTCAAGAGTCAGGAGTCGGATACTAAAAAAACGGATAAGCCGAAGGTTGTAATAATACACAAGGATATAACGCAGGCTAATATTGTCTTTGGACATCTCGGCATAGCAAGGAACGATGACAACTATTATGCGGTTTCGGTTATGAACTATATCCTCGGAGGAGGAGGTTTTGCATCAAGGCTGATGAAGGTTGTACGGGATGACATGGGGCTCACATATTCAATATACAGTTCATTTTCGGGGAATAAGGAACCCGGACAATTTGAAATTGAAGTCCAGACAAAGAATGAATCAGCAGGAATTGTAATTAAAGAGATATTGAAACAGATAAATAAGATAAGGACAGAGCCTGTCTCAAATCAGGAGCTTGAGGATGCAAAGGCATACCTCACAGGAAGTTTTCCGAGAAGGCTTGAGACAAGCAGGAGGATTGCTGATTTTCTTGCAGCAGTGCAGTTTTACAATCTGGGCGATGATTATATCGAAAGATATCCTGATTATATAAACATGGTAACAAAGGAAGATATTTTGAGGGTTTCGAAGAAGTATCTGAATCCTGAAAATTATGTGCTTGTTATTGTAGGTAATAAGAAAAAGTTAAGTTTATCTGAGTTTTAATCTTCTAAAAATATACATTAACTCACTCACGGACAGTTGCCCTGGAGCAGACGGATGATTGATGTAGCCGTATGTTATAAGAGAGCCGAAGATTGGCGTGAATACCCTCGAAGGCAGACCCTTATCTCCCATAGACATGGTAACTATACCTTTATCTTTGTGTGTTAGCGTAAAATTAAATAGCCTGATTAAATCGTCTTTGTCTTTAGGCATTACGGCTATTTTTACGATATCGGCGCCGAGGCTTTTGCCTTTTGAGACAATTTCACCGAGAAAATTATCATCCGGCGTTGACTCAAAATTGTGATAAGAGCCGATGAGGATTTTTTTGTGATTGTTGCAGAGCGCCCTTACTTCTGCAATGATACCTTCAGACATTATCTCCACATCAAGGATATCAGAAAATGGAATGACAGCTCTGTATATCTCAAGCCTGTCTTTTATGTCCTTTTGTCCTCCTTCCCTGACATCCCTTGCAGTGGCAATTACAGGCTTTCTGAAACTGTTTTTGAAATTGTTAAATACCTTTTCGACATGCTCCGCAGAGGTGTTTTTAAACATATCGATTCTAAATTCTATAAGGTCTGCCGTATTGAGCAGGTTATTGCTGAGGTCGGCAATATCTGTATCTATAAGCGTGCCGGCGATTAACGGCATTTCCCCAAGCTTGAGATTGCATATATATAGTTCCATTAATCCACCTCAAAAGTATTGTCATATTATAATGAGCATCAGCGATGAAAAACAACTGGTGTTAGATTGTGTTGATAATCAAGATAAAAAAAGTTATTATTATTGTAATTATGTGGCAGGAGAAAGATACTATAAAGACCTATAAAAAAGGGGAAGTGGTTATTAAGGAGGGAGATATTGGCCGAGAGATGTTCATTATCCAGTCAGGGTCTGTGGATGTTGTTAAGGAAGAGGGTGAGAATAAGCTGATTTTAGCTACCCTTGAGCGTGGTGACTTTTTTGGCGAGATGGCAATTCTGGAGAATGAACCGAGGTCTGCATCGGTTATAGCCAGGGAAGATACCCGTCTTGTTGTCTTGAATGCAGGGAACTTCTTGATAAAAATAAGAAAGGATCCCACATTTGCCTTTAGCGTGATGCAAAAAATGAGCAGCAGAATCAGGCTGCTCAATGAAAAGATATTAAACCTGACAAACCTTACCGACACAAATCGTTCTAAGATACGCAGTGAAGTTGCAGAGGCGGAGTATTTAAAGGGCGGTTAGCTTTAAATTATAAAAGACTTCTCACTGAAGGAGAACGCGATTGAATACCTTGATAAAAGAAGACCGCCTGTGTGTCATATCTGATATCCATCTTGGCAATCCTTCCTTTACTCAGGGCAGAGGGTTTAATTCCTTTCTGGAGCACCTTTTGGACAAAAAGACAAATCTTTGTATCAATGGAGATGGACTTGATCTTTTGCAGATGTCCTTTCCTAAAGTGATGCTGGACTTTCCATCGATAATAAGCAGTGTCACAAATTATCTATCTGGCGGTAAAAATAAGGTCTATTATGTAGTTGGAAACCATGATATATATATGGAGACATTTTTAGAGAGCGCAGGTGTTTTTAATGTGGTTCCATTTCTTGATGTCGTTTCCGGGAATCAGCGTATACATATTGAGCATGGACATCTTTACGACCGCTTTTTTCTTTATTACCCCAACCTCTATACACAATTAACTAAATTTATAGGTTTGTGGTTGAGGCTTGCCCCAGGCTTTTTCCACCTCTGGGACAAAAGCACGCTTTATCTGGCATCACTGGGTAATAGAAGGAAACATAATCTGCAGGCATTTCCAGTTGCTGAACATGAATACACAAAGGCAGCCAGAGGTCTCTTTGACAGGGGATTTGATACAGTTATTTTTGGGCATACACATAATCCCGGCATTTATAAACTGGATGGCAGCAAAAGATATGCTAATACTGGAAGCTGGATCGGCACATCCGGATACTATATAGAAATAGACAGGGGTGAAATAAGTCTGAGGGAATGGAAGGATTGAATGCATAGGATTTTTCTTATTTTTTTAATTTTTCTAACTTTTTTTATCTTTCCAACCATTAGTATATATGCGCAGGATGCAACGACAACAAAAGAAGAAAAAGAAGGACCTGCTGACAGTCTTCGCAAATTTTTAGACAATATCGCAGGCTCCCTTGAATACAAATTCTTCGGGCATTTCTATAAAGTGAAACAGGACAATATCCTGTATGCCCATGAATTGATAATGAAACTGGATACAAAATACAATCTTGACAAAAACACGAGCCTTGTTTTAATGCCAATCCTTCGAGCTGACAACAGGCATTTTACTGCAGGGGCAATAGACAGACTGCAGGAAACAGAAAATCGCAGATATCATTTTAATTTCAAAGAGGCATTTTTGGTAAGACGCGGAGAAAAGGCAGACTTCTATTTAGGCAAGAAAATTTATTCATGGGGCAAGGCAGAGGGCTTTAATCCAACAGATAATATAAATCCATATGATTTCTTAGATTTTCCTGACAAGGAGAAGATAGGAGTCCTTTCAGCTGCTGTTGAATATTCCATCGGAAACTACTCTGTGGATATTGTGTTTGTCCCCCTTTTTACACCCAGCCGTCTTCCTGGACAGAACAACAGGTGGGCTGGGAGTGCAGAGGGAGAGATAACTGTTTCCAATGCTGTTATACCGGCTGATGTAACTGGTGAGGTTCGAGAGAGAGAACTCCCTGCTAAGACTATTGCTAACAGTCAATTTGCAACCCGCATAAAAACTACAATCAGCGGCTGGGACTTTGCTCTAAGCTATTATCATGGATTTGACAGCGTGCCTGTCGTAGAAGAGGAGGTTGTTGGTTTGACAAAGCACTATACACCTAAATATAACAAGATAAACAATTATGGCCTGTCCATAGCCACTACCTTTGATAAACTTGAAATGCACGCAGAGGGCGCTTATAGAGATACGGCAAATGGTCATGACGATGATTTTTTGTCCTATATAATTGGGGGGAGTTATAGCTGGGATGAACTGAATCTTGAATTTATAGAGAAGATAAGCCTCTATTTTGAGTTTGCAGGTGAAAAAGTAGTAAATGCAAAGGACAACAGGAAGAGATTCAGTTCTGCAGATTACAGCCGTCCATTAAAGAGGTCTGTTCTCGGAAGCCTTGTATTTAAATTTAACGAAGATGTTGACTTCAGGATAGGCGGAAACTATAATTTAGACGAATATGACCGCTACATACAGCCAAAAGTCACCTATAAGGTCTCGGACAAATTGAAGTTAAAGGCAGGTCTTGATATAATGGCAGGACATAAAGATACATTCTGGGGCAAGTGGAGGAAAAACGACCGTGTCTTTACAAATGTCTTATGGTACTTCTAATAAAGTCGCCAGTCCAATATAGTGTAGTTTTTTAAAAAAAGGGGGTTAATATGAGAAAATGGTCATTATTTAGCAGGTTGTTAGTGGTGTCAATTTTTACCTTTTTTATGAATGGTCTGTTTATTCCTGCTGCCACTGCTGCAGAGATGTCAGGAAAGGAAATTATGGAAAAACAGAAAAAGCTTCAGGAGACAAACGATGAGAAGGAAGTTCTTGCAATGAAACTCATAGATAAAAAAGGCAATGCAAAAGACAGGAAAATAGTCAGATATTCTATGAAAACAGGCGCAGGCCTTAATAAAATTATGATGATATTTCTCGAACCCAAGGACATTAAAGGGACAGGACTTCTTACATGGGAACATAAGGACGGAGACGATGACCAGTGGCTATATCTGCCTGAACTGGGGAAAGAGAAGCGCATTGCATCAAGCGGGAAGAAGAACAAATTCATGGGCACAGACTTTGCCTTTGAAGACCTGAGACCCGAAAATCTGAACACACACAAATATAACCTGATAGGGAGCGAGCAGATAGAAGGAAAGGACTGCTTTGTTATTGAGGCATTGCCTGTTGGAAAGGAGGAGAAGGAAAGCGGTTACAGCAAGAGGAAGCTCTGGATCAGAAAGGATATATCTTTTACAGTGAAAATAGAGTTTTATGACAAAAAGGGAAAACTTATTAAGGTTCAGGAAAACAAGAATGCAAAAAATGTCTCAGGCATGGTGTGGAGGAGTGACGAAATAGTAATGAAGGATTTGGGAGAAGAACACCAAACATCTCTCATTGTCCAGAGCAGGAGCATAAATAAAGGCATGGATGATGACTTCTTCAGCCTCAGAAAATTGAAATCACCTGAATAGTAAGAAAACTGTATAGGTAAAAAAAATCTCATTCCTACGAGGGCGGAATTATGACAAGATTTATGCAATGGATAGTCAGGCACAGAGGCATATCGGTCATTGCCCTTGTAGTAGTCCTCGCCATTCTGTCCGTGAAGATTTACACCATAGAGATAGACTCCTCTGCGGAGGGCCTTATGGTCGAGGGGGACCCCGAAAGGATCTACTACGACGAAGTCAAAGAGAAGTTCGGCTCTGACACGCTCACAGTGGTCGTCATAGAGGGAAAGGGTGGAAATATCTTTAACGAGGAGACACTCACCCTCCTGCAGACACTCACAGATAAAATCTCCGAGATTGACGGTGTCACAAAAATCCAGAGCCTTACTACAGTCAATAAGATTAAGGGAGAAGGGGATTCCCTCAATACGGATAAACTGATAGAGTCCGTCCCTTCGGACCCCGAAGGCCTGAGACAGGTAAAAGAAGATGCCATGAGAAACGATGTCTTTCTTAAGAACCTTATATCCCCTGACAGAAAGGTCACGGGCATAAACATATTTACGGAAAAAAAGGCTGACGACAAGAAATTCAACGAGAGGTTTTCAAAGGAGGTTGACAGGCTCATTAATGAGCACAGGGGGGAACATAAGGCCTACCAGATTGGAAGCCCTCTTACGAAGGTCACTTTTAGTTCGTATATCCAGAAGGACCAGAGCACACTCACACCTGTGGCCATGGCATTCCTTATCTTCCTTCTCATTGTATCCCTGAGAAGCGCTACAGTCTCGTTCCTGCCGGTTATCACAGGAAGCCTGAGCATCGGAGCCACGATTGGGTTTATGACCCTCATGGGCTACCAGATAAATGTCATCACCGCTATCGTCCCAGCCCTCCTTATAGCGATAGGTTGTACGGAAGACATCCATATGATAACCGAGTACTTCGAGGGCCTGAGACACGGCAAGAACAAAAAGGAAGCCATAATGTATATGGCAGGCAAGTGCGCCCTGCCCATCACCCTCACATCGGCCACCACGGTCTTTGGCTTTTCTTCTCTCGCATTCAACCACATTACGATTCTCAGAGAGTTCGGGATTGTTGCCACATTTGGACTCGCAATCAATTTCCTTATTACGATAATTGTAATACCGGGCTTCCTCCAGCTTATTAAAGTCCCTATGATTATGGAAAAGAAAAAACAAAACCCTGTGAAAAAGTATATAAATGTCCTCGTTGAATGGTTTATCGTGCTTGCCACAAGGCATAAGCCCACTGTTATTGCCTGCGTACTGATTGTCCTTACAGTTGCAGTAATCGGCTGTTTCCGCATAAAGGTGGATACGGACTTCATAAGCTATTTCAAAGAAGGCTCATTCATAAAACAGCGCATAGACAGTATCCACAGGGACCTTTCCGGCGCCCTGAACTTCAATGTCATCGTTGAGACAGGCAAGGAAGACGGGGCGAAGGAGCCTGAAGTCCTCAGGCAGATAGCCGGGCTTCAGGAGCACATGGATTCTACTGGCAAGATTGACAAGAGCATCTCCCTTGCGGACTACATAAAGGTGATGAACAGGGAGATGAACGGCGGCAAAAAAGAGATGCAGGTCGTGCCGGACTCCAAGAACCTCATTGCACAATACCTGCTTCTTATGGCCGAAGAGGACACAAAAAACTATATTGACTCCAACTATTCCACCGCAAACATCCTGGTCAGGCATAACACCACAAGCTCGGCAAACCTCACTGCCTTGCTTGATGACCTCAAAGGCTATGTGGCGAAGAACTTTTCTAAAGACCTCACAGTAAGGTTCACAGGAGAGGGGATACTCATAAACAATGCGGCCGACTATATGGCAGTGGGTCAGGTAACCAGCCTCGGCACTTCGCTTCTTACCATATTCGCGGTCATGGCGCTTTTATTTATGTCTTTTAAGGCAGGCATTTTAGCCATGATACCGAATGTCATCCCAATAGTCTTAAACTTCGGAATCATGGGCTGGTTCGACATCCCCCTTAATACAGGGACATGTATGGTTGCGGCCATAGCGCTGGGTATCGCGGTGGATGACACGACACACTTCATGGCGCGGTATTACAAGGAATTAAGGGTCACCAATGACCAGAAACAGGCTATAGCCAACTCCATGAGGGGCGAGGGAGAACCGGTCCTCATTAGCTCTGTGGCCCTTGCAGCCGGCTTTTCCATACTTGCCCTCTCGGAATTCAACCCTACGATACAGTTCGGACTGCTCTCAGCGCTCGTGATGCTCATTGCCTTCCTGTCCGAGATGCTTATCACACCCCTGCTTCTTGGGACAGTGCAATTAATAACCCTATGGGACTTTTTGCTGGTCAAACTGAAGAAGGATATTACAAAAGTAAGCCCTCTGTTTATGCATCTCAGCCAGTCTGAAGCAAAAAAAGTGGTCCTGCTCGGTGGTATCCGTTCGGCATCTGCCGGCGAATATATCATTCGTCAGGGAGAAAAGGGAGAGGATATGTATATGATAATAACAGGGAACGTTACTGTGACTATGGATAGCGAAGGTACAAGCAAGGAATTGGCGATTTTAAAGGAAGGAGACATAGTGGGTGAGATGGCGTTGATGGGAGGAGGTATAAGGTCTGCCCATGTTATTGCAGTGGAGGATACAGAACTTCTCAGGGTTGATAACAAATCACTGGAAAAGATCAGACGGAGGTTCCCACGCACTGCGGCAAAACTCTTTTTGAATATATCTCGTATTTTGAGTGACCGCCTAAGGACTCAGAACCTTGCTAATATGGGCAGCAGATATAGTTCTTAGGAAATATTTATGAAGATATGTCCATCGTATCTTTCATTCATCTTATACAACCCGATAAGAAAGGCATTAACAGACAGAAAAAGGGTGCTGGACGAATCGGGGATAACAGAGTCTTCTATAGTGCTTGAAATCGGAGCCGGGAATGGATTTATAACAGAGGCCGTTGCTCAAAGGGCAAAAAAGGTGTATGCCAATGAGCTTCAGCCCGGCATGGTCAGGAAATTAAAAACGAGGACGAAGAGATTTGGCGACAGAGTAAATATAATGTTGTGCGATATTGCTGCCTGTGATATTGGGGTTGGGCTTGCGGATGTCGGTATAATGTATTACAGCTTTCACGAAATCAGCAATCAGACTGATGCAGCTAAAAATATTGCCAGGGCGATAAAGGCAGGCGGCATGCTCTCTATATACGAGCCGACGATAGAGGTTAACAAATCTGCAATGCAGAAAACTGTAAAGATGTTTGAAGGTAGCGGTTTTGAAAAAGAAGTAGAGCGTGACGGCTCGTTCACGAGATTCGTCAGACTCAGAAAGAGTGTCAGTTCACTATTCACTATTCACTGTTCACAGAAAAAGGGCGGTTAGCTCAGTTGGGAGAGCGCCAGAATCGCACTCTGGAGGCCGGGGGTTCGACTCCCCTACCGTCCACCAAAAGACCTCGCTATGAACTTCCTTATTTCTTCTGAGGAAAAAAGAATAAATGCAAACGGTATTAGCGCAAGCCATACATTCAAAGATATCGGAGAAGTCGAAAAAATCTTGTTTCCCCACGGGTGATAAACAATAAATAACTGTAAAGCAATTTCAAATGCTATGCCGATAAATATCAGTTTATTCGAGAAGAAACCAATGCTGAATACAGACTCCCTGAACGAGCGGCATGCAAATACATTGGCAACCTGAGTAACAATTATGGCTGTAAGGCAGGCTGTTGTTGCCTGCATGTAAAGCAGATTGTTTGGTTGAAGCATCTCTCCCCACTGCCACTCGCCTGCGTTTAAAACATAGAAGAATCCGAAAAGTCCTGCCGCTGCCTCGATTGGGCCTAAAAATAAATATGCCCGGCTCAGGAGTTTGAAATTAAGAAGCCTCTCCTTTGGGTCTCTCGGCGGCTGTTTCATGAGATCCTTTGTAGGTTTTTCCGCTCCCAGTGCAAGTGCAGGGAGCATGTCTGTTCCTAAGTCAACGGCCAGTATCTGAATGATTGTGAGCGGCAGAGGAATATTCAAAAGCACAAAAGAGAGATAAGGGACAATTTCAGGGATATTAGATGAGAATATGTAACTTATGAATTTTCTGATGTTTTCGTAAACTGCCCTTCCTTCCTCGATTGCATTTACGAGTGTCGCAAAATTATCATCCAGTAGAATCATATCTGCTGCCTCTTTTGCGACATCTGTTCCTGTAATACCCATTGCTATACCGATATCGGCTTTCTTCAGCGCCGGTGCATCATTTACCCCGTCGCCTGTTACCGCAACCCTTTCTCCCTCTTCTTTAAGGATTGAGACCACCCTCATTTTATGTTTAGGCGTCATCCTTGCAAATATTATTTCCCGTGAGGATAACTTTTCTCTCAGATCTCTGTCGCTCATCCTCTCAAATTCGTGGCCTTCAACTACAACAGGATTGGCTTTAATTAGGTCTATCTCCCTTGCAATGGCAACCGCAGTCCTGCTCCCGTCTCCTGTAATCATGATTACCTTTATTCCTGCCTCATGACATTTTCTTAATGCCCCATACACTTCAGGCCTTGGGGGGTCTTCTATTCCTATTAATCCAACGAAGGTCATATTTTTTTCGGGTTCGGGATCTTGATCCTGAAATTCAGAATAAGCAAGTGAGAGAACTCTGAGCCCCATGTCCATCAATGAATGATAAGCATTTATGATATCATTCTTACAGGTCTCATCTATGGGTTTCTTTTGCCCGTTTATCAATAGATGACCGCATAACGGCAGCACGCTTTCTAATGCACCTTTTGTAAAAGCAGTATAAATAAATTTTTCTCCTGACTCTTGACCCTTGACTCCTGACTTATGTATTGTGGTCATTCTCTTTCTCTCAGAATCAAAGGGTATCTCCGATATTCGCGCTGCCTTTACTTCTCCGATATTTTCCATCGCATATTTTAATAATGCTGTTTCTGTAGGGTCTCCTTTGTATTGACCGTCGATGAGCTTTGCATTATTGCAGAAATAGGCTGTTTTCATTAATATATCAAGTGTCGATTGGTGGTTGTCGGCTGTCCATACCTGCTTTACTTCCATTTTGTTCTGGGTGAGGGTGCCTGTCTTATCCGTGCATATAACTGTCACGGAACCGAGGGTTTCGACTGATGTGAGCGTCTTTATCAATGCCTTTTTTTTAGCCATCCGCTGGCTTCCCATTGCGAGAGAGAGTGTGACGGTCGGGAGCAATCCTTCGGGAACACTTGCAACTATTATGCCTATGGCAAATATGAAATTTTCCCAGAAGCTTCTCCCAATAAAATGACCAATCGCAAAAAAAAGAATGCCCATAATTGTTGACAGAAAAGCTATAATCCTCGTAACTTTAACGATTTCTTTCTGCAGAGGGCTCAAGCCTGCTTCCACAGCGCTTGTCAGGTGGGCTATGCGTCCAAACTCCGTCCTCATGCCTGTGGCAAAGACTACGGCCTCTCCTGAGCCGCTTACAACAGTAGTCCCTGCAAAAGCGATGTTCCTGCTTTCGATGAGTTCTCCTTCGCATGGCTCATGCTGTAAAGGTACCGGTTCTGATTCGCCTGTAAGCGGTGCATTATTAACCATGAGATAAGTTGCATCTATGAGTCTTGAGTCAGCCGGTATTTTGTCTCCTTCTGAAAGTATTATCAAATCACCCGGCACTAATTCCTTTACAGGTATCTCCATTTCTTTTCCGCCTCTTATGACCTTTACATAAAAGGGAAGGAGGAGCTTTAATTTTTCTATGGATTTTTCAGCCCTGTACTCTTGAACGAATGTGAATACAGCATTAACGACTATCACGCCGATTATTGCAAGTCCCAGAGCGAGCATGCCTTCGCCGGGATGCAGGTATTCGGACAAAATGGCGAGCCCCGCGCCTATCCAGAGGAGTATGGCGAGGAAATGGGTGAACTGCTTGAGGAATCTTATGGTTAGAGGTGTCTTTTTTGCCTCTTTGATTTCATTCGGCCCGAATTCAGAAAAACGCTTTTTTGACTCTTCTTCTGTAAGGCCGGTCTCTGATGTAACAAGCCTTTGAAGGACTTCTTCTCTTGTAAGATTATTTATTCTCATGCCTCGGTTTCAGGATTATCAAATCGCAAGGCGTTTCCCTGAGCACATCCTCTACGGGATTGCCTTTCAGTATAGACGACAGCATACTCCTCTCGCTGGCGCCCATTATAATGAGGTCATGCCTCTTTGAAGCAGCCTCGATAGTTATACTCCGTGCCGTTATGCCCGGTGCAAGCCTGCCTTCGTGAACAATTTCATATTTCATGAGGTGTTCCATGAACTCCTTTATGTCTTTCGGCAACCTGCTTTCCCACTGTGCAGGTGTAAGATGTATCTCGCCGTGAAAGAACTTTGTTATAGGTTTCGTTGCATGGAAAATAAAGATCTTTGAATAAAAGCTCTCTGCCATCCTTGCGGTGAAATACGCCCGCTCTTTTATATGGTCTATCATTGCCTTAACAGGAGCGAGTATTTTTTTCGGATGGATTTTTCCCGCATGGACGACTCTTACAAGGGCAACGGAACATGGCAGTTTCAAGGAAAGGCTTCTTGCAACAGTACCCGCATAGAATCTCTTTTGGACATCTTCCCTCCTTGTGGATGCAAAGACAATATCTATTCCTTCATGTCTTACAATTTTTTCGATTTCCTTTACAGGTTCTCCTGTCTCTGCAATGCTTTCTACCCGAACATTCATTTTTTCCGCTTCTATAAACAGCCTCCTCATCGCTTCCTCGGCCTTGTCAAAGCTGTGTTTCAGGATATTCTTCTCAGCAATAAAACAGATATAGAACTTGGCTCCGCAGGTTTTTGCGAGATTCAGTGCGTATCGTGCGGCTATTTCCGAATTGAGGTGTTCGTTAACTGCCGACAGGACTTTCTTATACATACTTAAACTATATCACAGAAAATTCGCATTCATGGAATACTACAATAAAGTTAATGACTTTACATTTTTGTAGCGTCTTCATTAAACTTAATTCCATGAGCCACAATTACAATAAAACAGTAGAGATGACCGCCCTTTACGAGATAAGCAAACTCTTGGGCTCGTCCCTCAGCATTAAATCCAATCTCAGAGGCGTAATGCACGTCTTGTCCGAATACCTTGACATGAAGAGGGGAACTGTTGCGCTTAGGAGCGATAGCGAGGTATCAATCATCGCAGCACACGGCATGTCCGAAGAAGAGATAAAGAGGGGAAGATACGGGCTCGGCGAAGGTATCATTGGAAGGGTCGCAAAACACGGCTCTCCCATTGTCATTCCGAACATCGGCGAAGAACCTCTATTCCTGAACAAGACAGGCTCCCGAGGAATGATAAAAAAAGAGAATATAGCGTTTCTCTGTGTTCCCATAAAATTCAAAAACGAAATCCTCGGCGTATTGAGCGTCGACAGGCTTTTCGGCTCCAAAGGCATATCGTTCGAAGAAGACCTGCGGCTTCTGAAAATTATTGCCTCTCTCGTTGCCCAATCCGTGAAACTCCATCAGGAGATAGAAAAGGAGAGAGAGGCATTCCTTGAGGAGAAGGAAAATCTCAAGCAGCAGCTAAAAGGAAAATACAGGGTAGAGAACATCATAGGTCAGTCGGACAGGATGCAGGAGATTTTTGAATCCATCCACCGTGTTGCGCCGTCAAAGGCCAATGTGCTGTTGCGCGGCGAAAGCGGGACAGGTAAGGAGCTTGTTGCAAAGGCAATTCATTACATGAGCCAGAGGGCAAAGGGGCCGTTTATAAAATTCAACTGTGCATCAATTCCTGAGGGACTTCTTGAATCCGAGCTCTTCGGACATGAAAAGGGTTCATTCACTGGCGCAACTGCAATGAGAAAGGGAAGGTTCGAGCTTGCCAACGGAGGGACTATATTCCTTGATGAAATCGGCGACCTGCCTTTAACGCTACAGCCAAAGATATTGAGAGTCCTACAGGAGAAGGAATTTGAAAGAGTCGGCGGAGAAAAGACCATAAAGGTTGATGTCAGGCTTATTGCCGCGACGAGCAGAAACATCGAGGAACTTGTTTCCGGCAGCAAGTTCAGGGAAGACCTGTATTACCGCCTTAATGTTGTTCCTATATTTTTACCATCTCTTCGTGAAAGAAAAGAAGACATTCCCATTCTTGTCGAACACTTCCTGAAGAAATATAACGAAGAAAATCAGAGGTCTGTAAGGATTACTCCCGAGGTCTTGAATATATTCTTAAATTACGACTGGCCCGGAAATGTGAGGGAACTCGAAAACACTATAGAAAGGCTTGTAGTTATGGCAGCAGTGAAAAACATAACACCATCAGACCTGCCGCTGAATATAAGGGAGCAGTCCATGAAGGCGAGATATACAGTCCAGATAAAGGATGCCCTTCCTTCGGCAATAGAGGATATCGAAAAGACAAAAATCCTCGACGCCCTGCATAAGACCGGATGGGTTCAGGCAAAGGCGGCAAGACTGCTCGGTATCACGCCGAGGCAGATAGGGTATAAGATGAAAAAACATAATCTTGAGGAAAATGCTTAGAGTTATTGCACTTACGACAGGTATGCATACGGTAAAAAGCTTTCCAAATGCACGATTCGGTTTAAACAGACATGCAGTCCTTTATCCACTAAAGAACGATTGTTTTATAGTATATAAATGTCTCACAATGGTGGTGCTTGTAAATCTTTTTACCGTATGCATACCTGTCATACTTGATCGGCAGTTAGATTTTTCCGGTTAATGAAATGGGCAAAATAATCGCTATAACGAATCAGAAGGGCGGGGTCGGCAAGACAACAACAGCCCTCAATCTTTCTGCCTCCCTTGCCCTTGCAAATGAAGACATTCTTGTAATAGACTCAGACCCGCAGGGCAATCTCACAAGCGGATTAGGCATTAAAAACATAGCAAAGACAGGCCTCTATGAGGTTTACAGCGGTAAGATTTCTATGGAGGAGGCAATGCAGCAGACCCTTATCCCAAACCTCTATATCCTGCCTACCTCGATGGATCTGTTTGCAGCAGAGATAGAGATGCTCGAAAGGCCTGGGAGGGAGAACACCCTAAAGACCCTTTTAAAGCCTTTTAAAGGCAGGTTCAGATATATATTCATTGATTGCCCGCCGTCATTCGGCATTCTTACACTCAACGCCCTCGTGGCAGCCGAATCTGTTTTGGTTCCTGTCCAGTGCGAATATTTTGCAATGGAGGGGCTGAGCCTTCTTATAAAACTCCTCTGGAGGATACGCGGAGGTTTTAACGAATTCCTCGACATGGAAGGAATACTGCTTACCATGTACAACAGACACCTTGCGCTATCCAGACAAATATCTGAAGATGTGAGGAGGATATTCAAATCAAAGGTCTACGATACTGTGATACCGAGGAATGTTATCCTTGCCGAATCTCCAAGCCACGGCAAGCCAGCAGTTCTTTATGCACCTAACTCATCAGGCGCTCAGGGCTATATCGCACTGACAAGGGAGATATTGAACGATAATAATCGGCTGTTTTAAAGCTGGATAATATAGGTCAGAACTTGCTTAAAGCCCTGTACAATCCTGATACAAGTTCAGCCATTCTATCGTAATCAAGCGTCTCAGGAATATCTCCTAGTGCATGATAATTCGGATTTCTGTAAAATGCAGTATCAGTTATCATGAATGCAGGATAGCCGAATTCCCAGAAATTGAGGTGGTCTGAGAAATTTACTCCAGGAACAATTGAAAAAGCATTGAGGGATTCTACAGGCAGGGATGATACTGACTTAAATAGTTTTTTGACCCTTATTGTAAATGACCTTGACGATATGTTTCCTACAAAGGCAATAAAATTGCCCTTGTCCGGATAAAACCATTTGAAAAATGGGAAAGGATAATACTGAGAGCCCTTGCGCTCAGAATAATATCCGAGCATTTCGAGGGAGATCATACCATAGACCTTCACGTCTTCATTCCTAAGACTCTTTGCATAGATATAGCTTCCCATGTTTTTCGTCATAAATATCGGAGGCTCTTCAAGACTGAATGCAGCAAAGCGGACTGTCCTTTGAAAAGGATTTAATGCAGCGAGCCGTGTCAGTTCGAGAAGGCCTGCAACTCCGCTTGCATTATCATCAGCGCCAGGCGTGCCTACGACAGTATCATAATGCGCTCCGACTACAAGTATTCCATCATCCCGTGCCTCTGTGCCTTTTATTTCACAGATTATGTTGTAATAAGTATTGCCCTGGTAATTGAAAGGCTGCCTTTTTAGCTCACAGCCGTAAGAGCGGAACTTCTTCTCGATATAATCGGCAGCCCTGTTGAGCTTATCAACATCAAGATAACTCCTCTGCCCTATATCCTGAGAAAGATATTTGACTGTCGCCATGAGATTTGATTTTATGTCATCCATTTTAAACGCCTCTGAAATCGATGGAATCAAAAATGATAGAATCAAGAACACTAATAAAATAATTCTATGTAGATAGAGCAAAAGCCAGAAGTTCAAAAGTGCCGATGATCCTCCATGCAATATGTACTACTTCTCTCCAAGTCTTGCTTTTGCCTCGTTCAGGAAAGCCGATTTCGGGAATTTATTTATAAGCTCTCTATATTTATTTTTTGCGTCCTCTGTCTTTCCTGACAGCTCCAGAATCTTGCCGCTTTCGAGCAATGCCATGTCTTGAAGGGCGCTGTCCTTAACGCTGAGAATATTTTTCAGCGACGTAAGCGTATTATCCATGTCGCCTTTTTTCATGTATGACATGGCCATCTTGTAATAAGCCAAAGAAATGATTTTGGGGTCTGAGAATTGAGAGCTAAGGTCTTTAAGGGTCTTAATTGCTTCGTCGTAATTCCCCAATTCATAATGGCAGTTTGCGATATACAGCAGAACATCCGCCCTCTTTTTTGCCGCATAGGACTTTTTAAACATCTCAAGGGCCTTCCGGTATCTTTCTGCCGCTGGAATAAGCTGCGCTTGATAATCTCCGTAGAATAATTTTTGGCCTTCAAGCTCCAGTTCGAGAGCCTTGGCTGTCGAGGTCTTTTTATATACAGTAAAGGCAACAATGGATATCGTCAAAACAATGAAAATGCCAACATAATAAACAAGTGTACGCTGCCTTTCTTTGAGTCTCTGCCTTATATCCACAATAGTCTCTCTGATGTCTTCCTCAGAACCGGCCTTTTTCTCAAAACGTTTTTTTATCGCCTTTGGCATCTATTTACCTCCTTCCTGCCATGTTATTTTCATGCCTCTTTGTGAGCGATAGCTCATGATTGTTCCATCTTCATTTTGTTATAGCCTTTGCCACAAGCTTCCTTGCGTGCTGGAATATGGGGTCTATCTTTTTATCTTCAATACCGGCAGAAAGGAGTATCCGCCGTGCAAAATCCATTGTAATAAGGTCTGACGGCGAATGGGCATCGGTATTTACTGTCAAAGGAATGCCTAAATTCAATGCCCATTTTGCCACATGGCCGTTGGAAAGGCTGTGTCCTTTCCTTGCGGTTATCTCAAGGGCGATTCCCTTTTCCTTTGCAAACAGAAGGTCGTCATATGAAATAAGTCCAGGATGTGCAAGGATATCAGCGCCCGCCTCAATGGCAGCCCTGTTTGTGCCTTCTACCACAGGCTCTACAATGGTCTCTCCATGGACAACCACAATCTTTGCGCCGAGCTTTCTCGCTTCCTTTATCATGCCATGTATCAATGACGGAGGAACATGGGTTATTTCTGCCCCAGGAATTATCTCGATAGAGACATGATTTTTTAGTGCATCCACTGCTTTAACAATTCTCGGAATTATCAGGTCGATGTTTGATTGGTCCATGTGGTCTGTAATGGCAATGGCCTCATATCCCATTGCAGAAGCCCTTCTTGCAAGCTCTGCAGGTATAAGCTCTCCGTCGCTGAATATGCTGTGTGTATGCAAGTCTATCATGATTGCGTAATCCGTAATCCGTAATCCGTAACTTATCACTCATTACGCATCACGCATTTCTTATCACGGATTTTTAAGAATACAGGAAAAATCGATTAAAAGTAAAGGCAATTTGTGCTTTTCACCGTCAAACACATCTTCGTAGCTCTTGTCAAAAACCCCGCCCCTCGCAAGCACATAACAGACCTGTTTCCATTCGCTTTCTGGAAGCATGTCCTTGTGTTTTGCAACAGGGTAGTTCCTTTCGACAAAGTCTATCTCCTCCTGAGATGCCTGAGAAACCTTTGCGCCTGTTGCAACATTGGCGATAGCCCTTAGGTAGTAGCCTTCAGCTTTGTTGAGCGGATACATCTTTCCATCCTTACCTTTGATGGCATTGTCTCCGAAGCCGGGCAGTCCTGCCGCCTTTGCGACATCAATTAAGAATGTCTCTTCAGAGAACGGTCTGCCATCAGATGTTGTGCCTGTAAGTGGCTCAATGGTCGGGGTGCGCACTCCTGCAAACTTGAGGGTAGGCGCATGGGGTGTGGCGAACTTCTCTCTTGTGATAATCGGCCCCTGCAGTTTTCTCTTGCCTGCGAATTCCTTGAGGTCATACATGCCGGTGTTCCATGCGGCTGCGCCGCCTCCGCCTATCATGTATCCTCCCTTCCGGTCAACATTTCCAACCATCGCATTGAGAACTGCCACAGGATAGGATGCATAGGTTCCGCTTATATAATTCCCTGCGCCGTGATACTGTGTAACAGCAGCCCTTGTGCCATAGGAGGTGAACTCCTTTACAGCCTTTTCAATCTGCGACTTTTCAACTCCTGCCAGTTTTGCATACTCATCAATGGTGTGCTCCATCACGCCTTCCTTCATAAGGCAGAAAGAGGTCTTTACCTTTATCTCCTTTCCGGCAGAATCCTTTATTGGCGTATCTGCATCGAGCGCAGCCTCTTCAGCCTTATCAAAGGCAACAGGTATAGTGTCCTTTGAGAGAACGACAAAGGCATTTCCTGCATCGCCTGTCAAAGCGGGGTCAATATCATTCATTCTCAGGAATTTCCTGTTGTTTTTATGTTTATCATCCGCAATGACAAGGTGCGTTGCGTTTGAATAACATGCGTGCCCTCTCTTGAATGGCTGATTATATTTATTTAATACATTGAGAAACGATGAGAGCAGTTACTTCTGCACCTGCGGAATAAAAGCTGCTGCCCATTTTAAAATTCTTGATATCCTCTGCAAGTTCATCCAGCCAGTCAAGATGAGAAGCCATGAACTCTTTCTGATTTTCCTCATCACCGTTGGTTAGCAAAAATGCCATATATTCCAGCTCAAGGGCAATGTGGTCAGGCATAGAGGAATATTTATCAGGTATTACAATTCCCTGTTCTTGATACCTCTTTATCATATCTATCGCAGGGTCCCCCATCAGATAGCCTTTTTCTGCTGCAATGGGCAGCTTACATTCAGGGTCTGAAGTCCAGACTTTATAAACGCTCTCAACAGGTACAATATAGAGGGGCAAGGGACCAACAAAAAGCCTTTTATACTCTTCCTTGAGAACAGTGAAAACATCCCCTTCGACCTTTACGCCATCTAAAACCGGTGTGTCATCTATTCCGAAACTTTCAAAGACTGTCTGAAAGAACTCAAGGAGCCTCCCAGAGGACACATCCTCTGCAAATTCCTCTGTAGGCTCCTTGAAAAATTCGCTCAACTGGGCAAATATATCAGCAGGCAGTATTTTGCTATTGGTCTTCACTAACCTTTATACCACTTATATACGGCCTTTTCACCTCAACTCTATCGGCTGCTGTCTTTTTATACTTTTTAGCAGGCGTCCATTTCACCTGCATATATTTGGGATTTCCATAGAGCCATGTCCCTGGACCGCCTTTGCTGTGGCAGCCAACACAGACCTGCGGATTCAAGCCATCCACACGCCGAGCCTGTATTGCACGCATAATTGCATCCCCTGCAACACCCTGTGCAGCGCCGCTTCCATCTTCTTTAATTATGCCCTGCTTAATGTGCATCTCATACCAGTTAGGATATTTCTTTGCCTTTTCCGAGGCATCCGCATCAACGACAGTGAACAGGAAGAAAACAGTGAACAGTGAACAGTGAACAGTGAACAGTTTTTTGAAAAAACTTTTAACTTTTAACTTTGAACCTTGAACTTTGCGCTTTTTCATGGTCATACCCTCTCTAAATAAAATGTTGATGGGTTTATACCGAATTTATTGATGTCCCTTGTTTTCCGACCGCCAGATTTCGCCTTTGCAATGAGGTCATCTTTTTTGCCAAGGCTTAACGCATGTCCAGAACATTTGGACACGCAGGCAGGCTCCTCGCCTCTCTGAAGCCTGTGCAGACAATATGTGCATTTGTCCGCAACCTTTTTTTCTGCATCAAAGTTAATAGCTCCGTAAGGACAGGCATGGACACAGTACTGGCACCCATTACACTTTTTCTTGTCTATCAAAACAATACCGTCCTCTTTTCGCTTTGAAATAGCCTTTACAGGACATGAAGCAGCACATGCAGGCTTTTCGCAGTGCATGCAAGGCATGGTCATAAAATCAAGCCTTTTGCCTCCCTGAGGGTTTATCCAAAGGTTCTTTATCCTGTATCTGCCTGCTGGTATGCCGTTTTCCAGCTTGCAGGCAGTTTCACATGACTTGCAGCCAATGCACCTCTCTGTATCAACCATTATTGAATACTGACTCATTATTATATCCCTCCCTTGTTATGCCTTTGTGACCCTGCATATCAGCCCTTTATAGTTTATCTGGTCTGATACAGGGCACCGTTTGTTTTTATCAACAATAAAGTTTAATGACCTCCACTGGGTAAAGGGCTGTTTTTCTGAATATGTGTTCGGTACAAAAACCGTATCCTTCCTTATACCTTCGTAAACCCATGCCTTTGCTGTAACAGAGCCTTTCAGTCCTTCTACTTTGACCATATCGCCGTCTTTAACCCCTGTCTCTTTAGCCTTTTCAGGATGAATCATGCAGTACTGGTCAGGCATCTGCTCATTAAGACTCCATATCCAGTGTGAGCCGTCGCCAAAATGCGATGCAGAGGGTCTGCCAGAGGTAAGATACATGTTAAAGCCTGATATTTCAGGTTTCTCGGGGTATTTGATCTTTACGCGGAGCGCCCTCATATTGCCGACAGCCACGATCCCTTTCATCTGAGATGTGACCCCTTCTGATGAATCGTCATCAAGATATTCAAGGTAGGGAAGCCCATCCTTCATGCCTATCTCCGGGTCAACATAAAATTCAGGCAGAGGACTTATACCTTGAGCCTTATATGCCTTTTCCAAATCTTCCGTCCATATCTCTATCTTGCCCGAAGGTCTCGGGAACTGTCCCTTTTTGCCCGGCACTCCGTGTGCCTCGGTATAGAGTGTGCCGATTTCAGGGGCGTCAGGAGAGGGGAGGGGGCCTCTTAAGGCGTAATCTTTTTTGGCAAAGAACCGTTCAGGCGAAAAGCCTGTCTTTTTTGCCATCGCCCTCTGTAAAACCACAGGGTCTTTGTATTCGTCCTTAAAAATATCACCCCAGCCCATCTTCTGTCCAAGTTCAATAAATATCCACCTCTCAGGCTTTGCCTGATGCAACGGTTGAATAATCTGCGGGACAAAGACATTCCTCCTCTCATCCGATACCGGCGCCACACCTCCTGATTCAGCCCATGGAGAGATAGGAAGGATGTAGTCAAAATAGAGCGTCTCAATGCTCGGGAACATATTGTAATATACCGAGACATCAAGGTTATCCAGTGCTGTCATTACCCTTTCAATGTCTCCCCACTGTACGAGGGGATTGCATGTTGACATGAATGCTTTTATGGGATAAGGCTTTCCTGTAATCATCGGCTCAACCCATGCAGCAGGCGACCTCCCGAGCCTCTGTTTTTTAGGTTTTACTTCTTTTTCAGGGGGCACTGAGATGCTTCCCATTGGTGTAGCCCCTGTATTGCCGCATCCATAGCCCATCGAGGGCTTGCCGAAATGCCCTGTTATTGCCGCGAGCATAAAGAACGCTCTGTGGGTCAGATGACCGTTTGTATGGTGACTCAATCCGGCATTGCCCATGATAATCGCCTTCTCTGTCTTTGCGTATTCTTCAGCAATACCCTTGATTGTCTTTGCCGGAATGCCTGTCACCTTCTCTGCCCATTCAGGCGTGTATTTTTTTTCAAAGAGAAATGCCTTGAGCCTGTCAAAACCAAGCACCTTTTTATCAATGAATTCCTTGTTGTGCAGGTCTTTCTCAATAATGTGATACATCATTGAGAGCGCCAATGCCATATCTGTGGACGGTTTAATGGGAAGCCACAAATCAGCCCTGCTCGCAGTCTCTGTCATCCTCGGGTCAACGACAATGAGTCTTATCTTTCTCTTTACCCTCTCGTCATTTACCATACCGAAAGCCACGGTCTTACAGGCTGCCGAATTGCTGCCGACAAACATATACCAGTCTGCGTTGCCGAAGTCTTCCCTCGTATATATCCATGGTGGATTATTGTGTCCTAAGATAGAGTTGGAAGCAGATGTTCCTGCAAGGTTACAGAAGGGCCCTGTGCCCTCACGATGCGGTGTGCCATAAAGTTTTTCAAATGTACCTGTAAGTCCTGCCCTTGCCTGTGATTCGCTCCTACCGGCAGTCCACCATGCAAAGGCTTCAGGTCCGTATTTCTCCTTCACCATTTTCAACTTCTCAGCAATCTCTGTTAATGCCTGTTCCCAGCTTATCTCCTGATAGGATTCTGGCTTGCCCCTTGGTCCAATTCGTTTTAATGGCGACTTCAGGCGGTATTTGTTATAAAGCAAACCTATACTTGCCTGCCCCTTGGGACAGAGCTTTCCGCCTGTCACAGGGTCATCAGGATTGCCATAAATATTCACAATCCTGCCATCCTTTACATGAACCTTCATACTGCAGCCTGTCTGACACCACGGACAGCCTGCTGTAACAACTTTGTCAGGCACAGGGGCTATGCCGTCTTCTGTGTAAGGCTTCGGGGCCTTTTCTTTTGTTTCGCCATAAAGTATTGATGGCATTCCAGCTATAACTGCACCTGCACCTGCATACTTCAGAAAATCTCTTCTTGATAGATTACTGTTACTCATTCCTTCCTCCTTTCTCTGTTTGTTACTCATTCCTTATGCCCTTCACGAAGGCATAAGATGTCATCAATGCTTTTCTTTGCCTTTTCATCCTCTAATAATTTTGCTTAAATCGTGTCGTTCATCATCTTATCGGTTATTTTATACTCAGTTTTTCGCATCTCCAGATGCGATTAAGCAGTCGGTCAACCGCCCTTCCTTCTCTGAACCTCAAAGGACATGGTTTTGGTAACCGTGACGCCAGCATCACTCACAACAGTAAGCTTAACTGTGTATGTACCTCCTCTGTTGAAGGTATGATTACAATTTTGCTCTTTGCACTTTCCACCATCTCCAAATTCCCATTGGAAACTTTTTGCGGTCCCAGCCTTAACTACTGCTGAGAATTCTACTTCCAGTGGCGCCTCACCTGAAGAGGGATCTGCCACTATCTCTACATCAAATGAAAAGGCAGCCGCAGGAAAGAAAATAAAGAAGAGCAGTAGCGCAGCAGAGCAGTAGCGCTGTGGCGCTGATGACCTATTGCCATGTTGCTCTACTACTATGTTAGGGTTATCTTTTTTAATCTCTAAACCAAATATCACTTCATTCACCTCTTTCTCATGATTTTAGAAATGAACATCAAATGATGCATATACATTGTCCATTGTCCTCGGAGACGGATACAGAAGCGACGGGTTACCGCTCAATTTCTTGGGCTCTCCCAAAAGCAATCCGCTTCCGCTGTAATTAAATATATAATGCTGATAGCCCAACCTGAAGAGCACCTTGCTGAGCTTCCACACAGGTTTTTTGGTTAGGTCATAGAGCCAGTAAAGTTCGCCAACATGTCCTTTGGTTGCAAGTTTGCTGCCGTAAATATCGTCAGACGCAGGGGTAAAGTTCACCCAGTATTTTGAGCCATAGTTATATTCAAGCCCGAACTTGCTCTTTCCATAAGGAATCCTTGTCCCAACATGAACAGCATAACCTGAACGTCCCTTTTTATTGCCGCCTTCGTCATAAAGGAGCCCGCCGGGAGACATGGTAACATCTCCAGCATCATCAACATCGCCGTCGCTATTCATATCTACACGAGGTCTCCAGCCGGAGACATTCTTTGGATATGTTTTTGACAACCCTGCTGATGCAAACCAGTCAAGCCCTGCTGTCTTTGTCATAAAGAGCGCTGTTGCATGGTTAACATCACCGATATTTGCAGTTGCCTTTTCAGGAAGGTCATTGAGATTAAAGGCCCTGTATAAGTTAATCTGCGCAAGTGTTCCTGTTTCTCTGTTCTCGTATATATCAAAATTAAAACCTGCAAATGTTGCATCTTTAAGTGTGTTTACATTGCTGTCTCTGAGTCCTGATTCAAATCCCTTGCCGTAACATGCGCGTGCCTTAAAACCGGGGAGCGAAGAAATATCAGGCGTGTATATAATTGCCAGCCCATCCATGGCATAATCAACACCGAGGCCTGCAGGCGTGGCATCCCGCTCAATACCCTGCTTGAGATGTAAAGGCGGACCGCCTGCGGAAGGTCTTCTTCCAACTGATATTATACCGGGGAATCCTCCAGGCTCATACCAGTTTACAAATGCCCTGTCAACCTTTAATGCGCTGTCTGAAGGCTTATACGATGTGTTGCCGTCAAAAAGCATTGAATTCTGCGGCATAAAGCCATAGTTTCCGCCGTAGTTACCCTCAAGCGGCGCTGCTGTCTGATGTCCCCATATCTTATACATAGCAAGCCGTCCTGTAAAGTCAACATCATCTGTTGCCTTTACTTTAAACTTAAGCCTTAAACGGTTTGTCAGGAGGCTATTGTCACTTGCAGTGAATTCCTCATACTGTTTAGGCTGGAAAGCGCCTATCGCTGCGCCGCCCATTGTTACATTCGGATTCCATCTGAATCCGGTAAATCGGTCAAAATTAGCATGGATAGAGTCTGCTTTAAACCTGTATTCTCCCCAAACCTCAAACCTTGAGATGCCTTCTGCCTTTTTCGCAAGCTTTTCCACATCCTTTACTTTCTTTTCCTGTGCAGAGATTTTTTTGTCCTGAGTATCCTCTTTTGACTTTATATCCTGCATCTGCCTTTTTAATTGCTCCACTTCCTTGAAAAGCTCCTCGTTCTTTTTAAGAACATTTTCAAGTTTTTTGAGAATCTCGTCTTTCTCCATTGCAAATACTGAAGACGGAGAAATCAGCGATAAAACAAGAAAAACAATCATCGCCCTTTTCATCAAAACCTCCATTTATTTCATTGTTTCTTTCAAGTTCTTCAATTTCATGAAACGTCTACGGTATCAAAATTAAAAATTCCGCTTAATTCATTTAATTTTCCATGATCTTCAGTCACAAAGCCCTTGAGTATCCTTGCTATTCCACGATAGAACGATGTCTCTGCATTGTGATATATATCGTCTGAAAATCTTGGCGACCATTTAAGCAGATGTTCTTCCAGAAATTCTTTCTGATCATGAAACAGTTCCCTTGCCTTTTTGTAGTCTCCTGAATCTATGGCATCGATGGTTTTTGAAGAAAGCAGATACATAAATTGCAGTTCAAGCCCTACATGGTCATCAGGCTCCTTATTTAACTTTTCAGGTAAAAGCCCGTGCTTTGCATATCTTTTCCTCACCTCAAAGGTCTCTTCACGGAAAATGAGTCCGCCTCCGGAAACATATACTGATTCCCACGGAGGAGCTATCACCTTGCCAGGGCCTAAAAAAAGCCCTGCATAGTCGCCTGCTAATTCATCAGTAAGTTTTTCAATTGAGGAGCTCTCATTAATGTATGACTCCACAAATCTAACACCATTTTTAATATCATCGTTCTCATTTATGTAAGGGAAGTAAGACAGAAAAGCCTCATTTTTTAATTTCTCAAGAAAATCCTTTGTCGGCTCTTCCAAAAAGCCTCTAAAAAGAAAACTATAACCAAAAACCCTTGCTCCAAGTTCCCAGTCTGTCTTAAAATCTGTCTTCAAGGTCTCCTCCTTTGGGGAACAAGGGGGACTTCGTCCCCCTTGTTAAATCTACTCGTTTTTACCACATCGCCTTCGGTCTCACGATAGTATTCGGTTTTGTGATGTCCGGCGGTGCAACGCCGACCTTTGTTAAATCGGTAGTGAAGTCACCTGGATGCTGCTCATCAGGCGGTATCCCTTCCTTTGTTTCAACAAAGGCTGTTGCGCCTCCATCCTCAGTATCTGCTGTCTTTCCTTTGTATCTTCCCTTATTGCTTCTGACGAGTTTGTATGGTTTTGTCCTCTCATCTGTTATCTGAAGCGCCCTGCCCATGCAGATATCAACACACGCTGGTCTTTTAACTCCATCAGGGTCAGGTCTTTTGAGTCTTGTGAGGACACAGAGGTGGCATTTCTCCATCACCTTTGTGACAGGGTTCCACTGAGGAGCCTCATATGGACATGCCTTCTGACATATTCTGTCGCACTTTGCTTTTTCAGGATCGCAGATTTTCGGCGTGCCAGATTTTCCGTTCTGGATTATGACAGCGCCAACTGTTTTTTCCTTGTAAATCGCACCCTTTGGATCAAAAAGGTCTTTGCCCTTGAGCGGACATGTCTTCCAGCACACAGGGTCGCTGCAGTGGTTGCAGGACATAGAAAGAAAATATGTCCCGGGCCCATCTCCGAATGTTCGCACCCTGCGGTATCTTGGTCCTTTTTCTCCAGGTCCGCCCCAGCCATAACCTCCCTCGGCGGCTCCTGCTCCATGCCCCACATGAACCTGATTTTCCATCTTACAGGCTGTCTCGCAGGCGTGGCAGCGAACACATCTATTTGAATCATATGCATATACATATTGTGTCATTGTTTACCACCTCCTTTATGCCTTTTTATAGACACGAATTTTTGTTCCATGATACTGTGCCCCGCCGCCTATGGGCTCGGTAAGGCTCCAGATTACCTTGTTTGTGTTGATGCCTGTGTTCTGATGTCCGTCGTATCTGCTCCATACATATTCACCTTTATAGCCGGGGTCAAGATCATCAGGAAGTTTCTGAACAGGCCAAGCAGCAGCCTTTGAATCCAGTCTGTTAGCTTTACCATCAACACTGAATTTACCTGCGTATTTATGTCCGAACATGCCGCAAATACCAACCACACCGGGTCTGATGCCTTTTGTCACCCTGGCAGGGCCTTCAACCTTTTCAATGCGATATTCTGTTGTGCCTGGCGTCCTCTGCCTTGCCTCAACGACTACCTTGTCGCCTGTCTTTATGCCTCGTTTATTCGCATCATCAGGGTTAATCACAATCTCATTCTCCCACATAATCTCTTTAAGGGACGGCTGGGAAGCCAATCTTGTCTTTGTATAAACTGACGCCTTAAATGTAATGAGACTAAGGTCATCTTCTGGTCGGGCAAGTGATACATCAAGAGGTTCCCATTCAGGAAGACCATGATAGCAGGTATTGCCTCTCTCTGCTGAAAGATCTTCAATTTTCCTTTGTCCAGGGTTTGGAACACCTGCCAATGTAACTGCAAATGCCTGAACCTTGAGATTTGCCTTTGACTTTGTCCTGTTTCCGGGAACGCCAGGAATATCAAGATTTTCTTTATATTTTCCCATTTTTCCATCCAGACCCACAGGTCCGAGGGAGAACTTGTTCACAGGAGCATACCTACCTCCCAGAGATGCACGGTCTTTTGCGCTCCATGCAGAAGAACCGCCTTTGAGCATGGTCTTTTCTTTGAGCATGCTTTCCGGCGCAATGAGAATACTTCCTGCAATCGTTACATCCGATGGAACTGTAATATCTCCGGTCAACCTATTAGCAGAATAACCTCCTCCTATTGCCTTTTGGTCAACTGGATTGGGAACGAGAGTTCCTGCTTTTAGGATAGTGCCTGCTGCAAGCTTGGATTTATCCAGGGCATCTATGCCTCCTGTAGTGGTTACAGCACTCGCAAGTGTCAGGTCTGATGCAAGCTTGTCGGTGTCCGTCTTATAAATGACCCCGTTGCTCATCATGTATTCAAGCCTCTTTTCATCAGTTGTAGCATCAGCAAAGGATACCCTGCTTGCCTCCATCATAATTTGTCCTATATCCGGATCAAGCGGAAAAAGCGTGCTGTCGGCAGCACCTCTATCTCCGGAAAGCGCATCAGCAGGTCTTGCCCCCATTACCCTTAACCTGCTTTTATGCCAGAAAAGCGCTCCATAAGGGTCTGCTGTGCCGTTGCCTCCTTTTTCCTTTGGGCCATACCTTACGCCATTGCTGTCAGGCGGGCCTACCTTGCCTAAATCATCCCAGCCCGTGATGTTGCCTTTGTCATCAAATTTATAGGTTCTTGTCCCAAATGCCCAGCCATCATTTACACCTGCAGGTTTTCCATCTCTCAGTATAGGGCCGGTATAGCTTCCGTCCCAGTTTATCATGTTGATTATGTCATAATACATATCCCGTAAGTCCTTTGCCTCAAAGAGCACGCCGTTGACAAACTTTCCTGCACGCGCATGGGATATGTCAAACAGTATAGGTTGGCGGAGATTGGTCTTTCTCACATAGCTCATCCAGAATGCCGGGACATATTCCCATCGTTCAAGATATGTCTCTGCAGGAAGCAGAATATCAGCATAGGCGCTCACATCCCCGAGAAATACATCTTCGGCAATGTGATAGGGAATTCGCTTTGTGTCTTTAAGCGCCTTAACTACATCAATGTTGTCGGGAAAAGAGAGCGCCCAGTTGCAATACTTTTGCATCAAAACACCATATGGAAATACCTTGCCGATATTTGCAATTACATGGTGGGTCTGCTGTTCTTCTGCCACCGGGTATGCGTGATGAAGGAGTCCGTGCATGAGATATGGAAGTTCCCACTTAATTGTTGTAGTTGCCTTATGGAAGTAACGGGAACCTTTGCCTCCTTCAAAATCCAATGTAACTGTCCCTGCGCTTACATCAACACTAACCGGCACAGCGCTCTCTACTGTGCCGCCGTCTCCATGTTTATATGCGCCGCCGATTATCTCCCTATTGCCTGCATCCCATACATGTGAGCCTGTTTTAAGCACAGAGCCTTCTTTAATAAGGCTTCCATCAGCAAGGACAACATCTTTCATTAATGTTGCATCAGCAGTGAGTGTCATCTTTGCCTTCAATAAGCCGTCTGACCACTCTCCGCCAATCGCAGGACATGTGGCTGCATCCTTGACAACAGAGTCCTTCAAGATATCAGAGCCTGCCTTAATAACACTTCCTGCCTTTGCAAGTATTGCCCCGGTAATCAGCGCATCGGTCGGAAGTTTCTGGTCTGCTGTAAGCTCTGCTATGCTCGGTGAACTCCTCAATGCAATCTTTCTATAAAATTCAGCAGGTCTCTTTAAGAGCTTTGCCATTTTTTTAGCTTGCCCGGCGCCAACCTTGAACGTCTTTGTGCCTGCAGGCGCATCTTCCAATAACCAGAGTCTGAAGTAGTAATAATCACCACCTTCAAAGCTGTGCCTCGCCATGCTTGGGCGGGCCTTTAGTGAGCCTGAATGGTAATGTGCCCAGCCTCCTTCAACACCAAATGTCCTTTTATCGAAGTTGGCAGGGACAAAGGCATTGAGCAATAACCCAGACCTTATTGCCTGTAGGCCGTTGGAGAGCATGGCATCCCCGCGCTTTGACTCCCAGACAGCCTTTTTGCCTGCCTTTGCAGCGCCAAAGAACATCTTTGCCATGTTAGTAATAATCTCTCTGGAAGTGCCTGTTTCTTTGGATATAAGGCTCCAATCAAGCCCTCTCACGTAATCTTTCAGGTTAAGGTCTTCTGTGATGACCGAGCCGCTTGAATGGGAATACATCGCAGGCTGTGCAATTGTTATTACAGCCTTATCGCCTTCTGTCTTAACTGCTATTGCATCCACAATCTCCTGCTTGCCTTTAACGCCAAAGTTAAGACCGGCCTGAGCGCCAACAAGTCTCTTTACCTTATCTATTGTTGAGGCACCTTTCCCTGTAATGGATACAGTCAGAGTTGTTGTGCCTGCTTTATGGTCACCTGAAAGGGTGGATACAAAAAGAGTATCTGCTGCCTCTTCGTTCCCAAATCCTTGAGGGTTAAATCCATAGCCTCTGTCGGGTCCGCCTTTTCTTGACGGTGAAAGCTCGTCATAAGTAACGCCCGGAACAGACCCTTCTGCTAATGCTTTAAGCATTCCCAGTGCAGTTAAGCCGCCGCTTCCGGGTTTAATTCCAATCCAGCCCGGGACATTGTTTTCTTTGTCTCCGCGGCAGACTATTGCCGTCTCTGACATGCGAGGGTCAACGGCAACAAGTTTTACGCCCCTTTCCTGAGCAGCAACGAGGCGCTGTGCCAATGGATTTGCCGGATAGGAAGCCACCATTGCATTCACCCCTGAAAGGATAATCACATCTCCTTTACTCATATAATCAGCGTCAGGAGTCGTTATCGGGAAGCCTCCAGCACCACTGACAGTTACCCTTGCGGCTTGCAAGAAGCCGCTGTAACAGAGTCCTCACCTTTGATATCTGTAAGGGTAATGACCATAAGAGTTAAGCCATCTATCCTGATACCAGTCAGCCTGATGTCTGCCCCAGGCGTTTATCATGGTTTCAGGAAACCTTTTGAGGTCATCGGATGGGTTAGCTCCGTCTGCATCTCCATTCTTTGTGTACATGCCTGCAAGTGTATTCCACTTGCCGTGATGATCTCTCAGCCCCTTCCATCCAATCCCTTCATTATTATCCCCTGCAATTATCTTGTTATATGCCTCTGTCCAGCTTATGCGTTTCCATTTGCCGGAGCCTCTTTCTCCTACCCTTACCATCGGATATTTAATCCTGTCAGGATTGTAAAGCTGCTCAAGCCCTGCGGCGCCCTTTGCGCATAGCTTGCCGTTGGTTATTGGATCACGCGGCAAAACATTGCCTGCTATTCCTGGCCTCTGACCATTCAATCCCTCAATTTTTACTGCTATGCCGCCGACAATTCTCACAGCCAATGCACATCTTCCGTTACATTGGGTGCATATTGAAGGCACCCATCTTTCCTCCAGTGCAGTAGCAATGCTCTTTGGAGATGCAGATGCAAGTCCCGGTATCGTAAGCGTTGCCGTTATGGCAGTTGACCACTGCAAAAATGCCCTTCTGCTGATATTTGGATTAAAAAATTTCTCCATAAGCTTCGTACTCCTCCTTTTTGAAGATTTTAAAAAAACTACCTTTAAACAAAAACCCTTGACTCAAAACCTTGATCACCCCCTTTGCCTACAGAAATAACTTATCAAACATAAAGCAAAAGCAGTGCCAAGCTGAAAAATCTTTAAAAATCAATGGACACTTCTAATTCAGGTGTGCTTTAAGTTGCAGATGTGCAACCTGAAAGCTTTAGTGGAGTTGCAAAAAGCTAACAGAATAAGATATTGGGAGATTAATCCTCTGATTCAGAGGTTACAGGAAAACCATATTCCTTTAGCTTTCTCCAGAGTGTCTCCCTGCTGATGCCTAACTTTTCTGCAGCCTCTTTCTTTTTGCCGCCAGTGGCAGTCAGAGTCTGCATAACAGCGTCCCTTTCGAATACCTTTAACCGTTCTTCAAGGGTAAGGCTGCCGCAAGGGATGGACATTATCTCCTCTTTTATCTCATTGCCCCTTATCTCAGCAGGGAGGCAGCAGGTGTCTATCTCATTGCCTCTGCACAGGATTACAGCCGTTTCTATGGCATGTTCAATCTCCCTTACATTGCCAGGGTAATCATAATTCATTAGCCTCTCTATTGCCAGAGGCGTAATAGCCATATCCTTCTTTCCCGTCTTATTGCTAAAAAATTTTAAGAAATGCTCAATAAGCAGGGGGATGTCTTCTTTTCTATCTCTCAAAGGTGGAATTGTAACAGGTAAGACATTGATCCTGTAGTAAAGGTCTTCCCTGAATCTATCTGCTTTTACTTCCTCTTTCAGATTCTTTCTTGTTGCATAAATGGTTCTCACATTTGCAGTGATTGCTTCATTCCCGCCCACCCTTTCAAATGTATGATTTTCGAGAACCCTCAAAAGCTTTGCCTGAAGCGGCAGGGCCATATCTCCTACTTCATCAAAAAATATTGTTCCTCCGTCTGCAATCTCAAACTTGCCCTTTCTTCTCTGAACAGCGCCTGTAAATGCCCCCTTTTCATGTCCGAATAATTCTGTCTCAAGGAGGGTCTCTGGTATAGCGGCACAGTTTATCTTGATAAAGGTTTTTTCTTTTCTCGGTGAAAGATTATGGATGGCGTTTGCAACCAACTCCTTTCCTGTCCCGCTTTCTCCATAAATAATCACTGATGAATCTGTTTTTGCAACTGCCTCAATCATTTGAAATATTGCCTGCATTGAAGGGCTTGCGCCGATAAGCTGCTCAAACTGTTTTTTGTCCCTTATCTTTTCTTTTAATCGTATATTCTCAAGCTCAAGTCCCCTCTGCTTTGTGAACCTCTCTATGACGATAAGCAACTCAGCGGGATCAAAAGGTTTTGAGAGATAATCATAAGCGCCTTGCCTCATTGCCTCAACAGCGGTTTTAATTTCTGCAAAGGCAGTGATAATGATTACGCCTGTATCAGGAGAGATATTTTTTACTGCCTTTAAAACCTCTATGCCGTCAGCGCCGGGGAGTTTCAGGTCTGTGATAACAATATCAAAATTCTCTTTCTCAAAAAGGCTGATGCCGTCAATCCCGTTTTCAGCAGTCTTAACCTTATATCCAGCACCTTCCAGGGTACAGGCAATCCCGAGTCTTACAGAAAGTTCGTCTTCTATTACGAGTATCTTCATAACGTAAATGGCATCTTAACCCTGAAGGTCGTTCCCCTGCCAACCTCACTTTCAATCTCAATTATACCGCCATGCTGTTCCACTATTCCCTTGCTCACAGAGAGCCCCAGGCCTGTCCCCTCTCCAACTCCCTTTGTCGTAAAGAAAGGGTCAAATATGCTGGGCATTATATCAGGCGAAATGCCGACCCCTGTATCCTCGATGGAAACCACATAAAATCCATTTTCCACTACTGTCCTGATTGTAAGCGCGCCGCCTCCATCCATTGCCTGAATGGCATTTATCATTATATTCATGAACACTTGCGACATCTTGTTTTCATCAATGGATATTTCTGGAATGTCTTCAAAAAGCTCACTAACAATCTTTATGTTCTTTTTTGAGGCAGGATAATTAATCAGAACGAGCAGCTTGTTTATAAGGTTATTGATATTAACGGGTGTCTTTTCTGTAACGGTCATCCTTGAGAAATCAAGAAGCTGCTCAACGATATTTTTAATCTTCTGAAGTCCGTCATTGATTGCAAGTATCAGCTTTTCTCTCATTAGATTATCCTTATTGCCTTCCATGAGATTTTTAAAGCAGAGGGTTATGCCGCTTAATGGATTGTTTACTTCATGGGCAACGCCTGATGCAAGTCGTCCAATTGAAACCATCTTTTCTGTCCGGGCAAGAAGCTCTACGGTATTTTTATGTTCCCTGTCTGCCGTTCTCAACCTCTGGAGAATCCATAGAAAGCTCTTTTGGAGATCGCCGATTTCATCCCTTCTGTCTCTTAGTTCTACATTTTGCGGCTCAATATCTCCGTGTGTTTTGATATTGTCCATGATTTTTGAAAGCCTTGTTACAGGTCTTGAAAGAATGCGTGCGCCAATGCTTATTATGATGAGTGACATGGCAGAAAATATGACAACGAGGGCGGCAATTTCTCTCTTAAGAGAAGCGATGGACAGATTAACCTCTTTTGTTGAAAGTCCGATGCGGAGCGCTCCCCAGTTCTTCGTGCTGATATTTAACGGCGTTGCAATATTTATAATAGGCTGGCCATAAAAATCGCCGTCTGTAATGTTTGTCTTGAGTGTAGCAATAGCCCTCAAGGTCGGCTCATCTTTACACTTCTGCCCATATTCTCCGAGGTCGCTCTGTGCAATAACCATCCCGCTGTTGTCAATAATTGCAGCATATCTGATTCTCTTATCGCGCTCCATGAGATTCACAATAAAGTAGTCAAGATAGTCAATCAAGTCCTGATTGCTCATCATGCCTAATTCGTTATAAACCATGACATTTGTGAGCATCACTCTGCTTATTTCAGAAAGCACCTTGCCCTGATTAATTATGTCCTTTCTGTAAAGGTTTTCTTCCCGTGAAATAATAATGAAACTTCCAATGGTAGTGAATACTAAAATGCAGAGGGATGCAACTATTATAAACTTCCCCTGAAGACTAAATACCCATTTCTTGAGCCTCTTAATCATAAGTCCCTTAAGAACATCACGGTATTTTCACGCCCTTTTTGCCCAGATAATCAATCATTTTGCGAATGGAATCATAATCAGAATCCTTTGCCTCGGCAAAACCATATCTAAATTCTTCATCCCATTGTTCCATTATCTTCCGGTGTTCAGGATTATTGTAGTCTAAGGCGAGGAGCGCTTTTTTTATGGCATTTACAATCTCGGGCGATACGTCTGCACGCACCACTATCGGAAGCCCCGGTATGGGGTCAGAAACAGCTATTACCTTCAGCCCTCTATTTTTAAACTTGTTTGCAACAGAATCTATAACAGCTCCTGCATCAAAATTCCCCCTCAAAACTTCTCTCGCAACAGAATCGTGATATTTCAAGTTCACATACTCTGAAAAATCCTCAAGCCTTAAGTTGCCTTTCAAATAAAGGTGATAGAGGGGGGCGAGATTCCCCGCTGTTGATAGTTTTGAGGCAAAGGCAACAGATTTACCTTTAAGGTCCGACAGCGTGTTTATCTCCTTGTTCGTCTCTCTTGTGACAAACACACCTCTGTAAAAAGGCCTGCCATCCTCACCAATAGGCCTCAAGATAGGGATCACACCGAATTCCTTCTTTGCTATCGTATATGTGACACCGCCAAGCAATGCAACCTGAACTCTATTGTTTTTAAGAAAATTTATTATATCCCTATAATCTTGGCTTAACTTTAATTCAAACCTGTATGGTGTATTATTTTTTGTAAGATAGTCCATAAGGGGCTGGTATCTCTGGTACATTACGATAGGATGATAAAGCGTTATTGCGCTGAAATAGACAACTTCTTTTTTAGATTCCTTAACTTTTTCGTCACATGCAGCTGGTTTTACAGTAAGGATTGAAACAAAGACTACCAGAAAAGAAATGAGAACACGTCTAAAACTCATACCTTAATTGTAAATAAACGTTGTCGTTTTTATCCAGTTGTCCAAATTGGCTCCATTTTTCACCGCCGCCGAAGATGTTTGCTCCAACCGCGCCCCATACACTATCGGTGAATTTGTATTTAACCTCTGGATTTAACATATAGTCTCCGTCTGATGTGCTGTAGAAGGAAAAGAAGGAAAGCTTTAATGCCTGGTGCATGAGCAGTTGCGTCAATCTTACGGTTGCAAGTTGATACAGCTTTCTGTCTTTTGGCAGCCCAGACGGCTGATTCTTTACATATTCTGAATAGTCGTGCATGTATTCATTGTAGTATTGCAACCCGATTGTAAAGTCTTCCCACAGTTGCCTTTGATAACCAATAAGAAATTTTGTCTGGGAATTTGGTATTGTGTAATCTTTTCCAGACCTGTCCTGCCTTGAATCATAATAGCCTGCCTCAAGGCTCAAGACTCCATCCAATGCCCTTCCCTGAAGGCTTGCACCATAAACAGAGAGTTTTGGGTAATGGAGGGTAATCTTTGTCGTGTTATTGAGGTCATCAGGTATTAAATACGGCTTGCGGAAAAAGCCGCGGTAGAAATATACGGATGCATCAAAGCCTGCTATGTCCCTGTAAATTCTCAAGGCGAGTTCGGTGTTTTTGAAATTTGATGCGGGGTCTTTTTCCTCCCTGTTTGTAACATTCGGCATAGGGTCAAACATGTAAAATCTTTTTGTATTAGGATAATTGTTAGGCTCAAATATAGGTATCGCAATAAACTCAAACGAGGCAAAGGCAGGATATGCCCCGAGTTTTACTCCGTCAATTCCCTTCTTCAAATACTCCATCGGCCTTCCGGAAAAAAATGCCTCATAATCCTTTGGGGAAATGTCGTTTATGAAGATTAAATCCCCAAGACCCCATGTGATCACCTGTCTGCCTAACCTTAAATCCCATTTTTTAGCTGTGCAATCTATATAACCTTCCCTTAATTCTAATTCAGGCTCTTCATCGATATGATCATAGATGGCATCTGTCTTTATGAATAATCTGAATGGTTCTTTTGTGGCATCAAGTTTCAATTGAAACCTTTCCTCTGCCCATTTTAAATCGCCGCCGTCCGGATTGGATGAGCGGCTGCTGAAAGAATAATTGCCCTGAAAGAAGCCGTGAATAGAAACATCCGCTGCGTATGAAGAAGGCGGAGCGATAGACCAGCAGAGCAGTAGAACAGCAGAACAGTAGCGCAGCAGCTTTTTAAAGAAAATTTTATTCCATAATGTAACTGCCGGTCTGTTGCTCTGTTGCTCTACTGCT